>CANIVU010000032.1 GCA_947470805.1 Acidobacteriota bacterium
ATCTTGTCCACTTCGTCCTTGCTGAGACCGGAGGAGGAGGTGATGGTGATCTTCTGTTCGTTGTTGGTGGCCTTGTCCTTGGCCGTGACGTTCAGAATGCCGTTTGCGTCGATGTCAAAAGTGACTTCGATCTGCGGCACGCCGCGCGGAGCGGGCGGGATGTTGGCCAACTGGAAGACACCGAGCGAGCGGTTGTCGGCGGCCATGGCGCGTTCGCCCTGGAACACCTTGATCTCGACCGACGGCTGGCTGTCGCTGGCGGTGGAGAAGATTTCGCTGCGGCGCGTCGGGATGGTGGTGTTGGCTTCGATCATCTTGGTGAAGACGCCGCCCAACGTTTCAATACCGAGCGAGAGCGGGGTGACGTCGAGAAGGAGTACGTCCTTCACTTCGCCGCCCAGAACGCCGCCCTGGACCGCGGCGCCGACGGCGACTACTTCGTCCGGGTTCACGGTGCGGTTCGGTTCCTTGCCGAACAGATCGCGGACCAACTGCTGGACCTTCGGGATACGCGTGGAGCCGCCGACGAGGACCACTTCGTCGATCTGCGACGGGGTGACCTTGGCGTTGGACATGGCGCGTTTGCAGGGCTCGAGCGCGCGGGCGAAGATGTCTTCGCACATCTGCTCGAAGCGCATCCGGGTGAGCTTCAGCACCAGGTGCTTCGGTCCGGTGGCATCGGCCGTGATGAACGGCAGATTGATTTCGGTTTCGAGCAGGGTGGACAACTCGATCTTGGCCTTTTCGGCGGCTTCCTTGAGCCGCTGCTTGGCCATGTTGTCGTTGGAGAGATCGATGCCGCTCTCCTTCTTGAAGTCGCCGATGATCCATTCCATCAGCCGGTCGTCGACGTTGTCGCCGCCGAGATGGGTGTCGCCATCGGTGGCCTTCACTTCGACCACGCCGTCGCCGACTTCCAGGATCGAGATGTCGAACGTGCCGCCGCCGAAATCGAACACGGCGATGGTTTCGTCCTTCTTCTTGTCGAGGCCGTAGGCGAGCGCGGCGGCCGTCGGCTCGTTGATGATCCGCATCACTTCGAGGCCGGCGATCTGCCCGGCGTCTTTGGTGGCCTGGCGCTGGGCGTCGTTGAAGTAGGCCGGGACGGTGATGACGGCCTTGCTGACCTTCTCCCCGAGGTAGGCTTCAGCGGCTTCCTTCAGCTTGCCGAGAACCATGGAGGAGATTTCGGGCGGAGCGTAGCGCTTGCCCTGGATTTCGACGCGAGCGTCGCCGTTCTCTCCCGGGAGAACCTTGTACGGAACCAGCTTCATTTCCTGGCCGATTTCGTTGAAACGGCGGCCCATGAAGCGCTTGATGGAGTAGATGGTATTCTCTGGGTTGGTGACGGACTGGCGTTTGGCTACCTGCCCAACCAGCCGGTCCCCGTTTTTGGCGAAAGCGGCAACCGAAGGGGTCGTACGACCGCCTTCCTGGTTGGCGATGACGACGGGGTTGCCACTTTCCATAACGGCGACCACGGAATTGGTGGTGCCGAGGTCGATGCCGATGATTTTGCTCATAACAGTTGCTGATGCCTCCCTGAAACTCTCGTGGATCGGGCGGGGGCTGACGTGAGCCGCTTCCGCGCCGAACTGCGCACAATTACATTATGGAACCTGAGTCTCTTTTTGTCAACCATGGGTTTAGTGAATGGGACTCAAGTATTGGCCCAGGACCTGCTGGTCGCCGCTGCCAGTGACTTGGCTCCAGCTGTATCCGAACTTACAGCTCAAGTCAAGCAGAATCAATCGCTTACTCTTCGTGTTTCGATCGGTTCGTCGGGCCAGCTGGCGCGCCAGATTGAGCAGGGGGCGCCATTTGATCTTTTTCTTTCGGCCGACGAAAATTTTGTCCAGCAGGTTGTTCGGGCGGGGCGGGGTGATGCGGCGACTGTGCGGGTTTACGCGGTTGGGCGGCTGGCGTTGTGGTCCAAATCGGGAAAGATACAGAAGCTGGAGGACCTGGCGCGGCCGGAGGTGAAGCGGGTGGCGATGGCCAATCCGGTACATGCGCCGTATGGGCGATTGGCGAAGGAGGCGCTGGTTCGGGCGGGGCTGTGGGGGGTGGTGGAGCCGAAGTTGGTACTGGCGGAGACGGTGCGGCAGACGATGCAGTTTGCCGGAACGGGGAACGTGGATGCGGCGCTGACGTCGTGGACGATGGCGCATGACAAGGGTGGAGTGTTGTTGCCGGACGAGATGCGGCAGGCGGGGGTGGTGTTGAAGGGTGCCGCGCGGGGAAAAGAGGCGGCGGCGTTTCTGGCGTTTTTGCAGTCGTCAGGGGGTGAGCTGATCCTCGGGCGGCATGGGCTCTTGGCTGGCCGGCCGGCTGGCGGGGAGGCCGTGGCGAAGGACCTCAAAAAGAACAACGGTGACCGACAGGACAGCGGGGCCGATAAACAGGCCAAGAAAACCGAACGCTTGCGCCCCGCCAAGAAGAGAAATAAAAACCAGTAGGGGATGGAGCTCGACGCGGCCGCTCACGATATAGGGGCGGAGGATGTTGTCGATGGTGCCGATGACACCGGCGCCAAACCCGGCGATGATGCCTGCTTTGCCGTAGTTACCGGAGGCGGCGAAGGAGAGGGCGACGGGGACCCAGACGGCCGGCGGGCCGACGATGGGAATCATGGAGCAGAAGCCGGCGACAACGCCCCATAGGACGGGGGCGTGGACCCCGACAAAATAGAATAGCAAGCCGGTGAGGGTGCCCTGGACGAGTGCGACGGCGGCGACGCCGTAGACGTTGGCAAGGACGCTTTGGCCGACTTCGGCGATCAAGCGGTCGAACACGGCGTGTTGGAGCGGAAGAAATTCGCGGGCTTTCTCCAGGATATGGTCGCCATCGCGAAGGAGGAAGAAGAGCACGAACAGGGCGATGATGGCGTTGAACAGAAAGAGCGCGATGTTGCTGACGACGTCTTGGACCAGCTTGAGAACGGTGCCGCTGATGACGGCGATACGTTCGGAGAGGAAATCACGGACTTGTTCGTCGGCGGTCACCGGGTCGATTCCGAAGTAGATGAGCGGGCGGCTGCCGGTGTGGATGGCCCATTCGATCCAGCCGCCATCGGCGGCGCTGCGGGATTTGAGGGCGGCGTAGGCGGCGGAGAGCTCTGTGGACATGGTCCAGGTGATCCAGATGGACGGGGCGACGATCAGGGCGATGACAAGGAGGAGGGAGACCGCGGCGGCTGCGGATTCGCGGCCGGGCATGCGGCGGAGCATGGCGGCGTGGACTGGGTAGAAAAGAATCGCCATGGCGGTGGCCGAGACGATGGGTCCGACGTAGGGTTCGACGATGACGTAGCAAAGCGCCAGGGAGATACCCGCCAGCGCCAGAAGGAAGAGCTGCTGGAGGTTGGTTCGGCTGATCATGCGGCACCAGTTCCACGGAACGAAACCGGGAAAGCTTCGTCTGTATTTAGAGTATGCATGGGGCCTACCGTAATGATGCCGCGCCGGGGCGACAAAACGCTATACTGCCTAACGGGCAGAGCATGACGACACCGGAAGTAACGCAACTTTTGCAGAAGTGGTCGGACGGCAATAAAGCCGCACTGGATTCCCTGACGCCCGTAGTGTACGACGAACTCCGCCGGTTAGCGGCGATTTATCTGCATCGAGAGCGTTCTGATCATACGCTACAGGCTACGGCGGTGGTGCATGAGGCGTATATGCGGCTGGTGGATCAGCGGTCGGTGCGCTGGCAGAACAGGGCCCATTTTTTCGGCATCGCGGCGCAGATGATCCGGCGGATTCTGGTGGACCATGCGCGGGGTGTGCGCGCGGCCAAGCGGGGCAGCGGCGCGGTGGCGCTGTCGTTGGATGATGCCTTGGGCGTTTCTGAGAAGCGGGATATGGAGATTGAGGCGCTTGACGACGCCCTGGAGACGCTGAACAAGGTGGACCCGCAGCAGGCGCGGATCGTGGAACTGCGATTCTTTACGGGACTGTCGATTGAGGAGACGGCCGAGGTACTGGCCGTCTCTGAATCGACGGTGAAGCGGGATTGGGTATCGGCGAAAGCCTGGTTGTTCCGGGAATTGTCCAAAGGCCAGGCGAAACCGGCCGGGTCATGACACCGGAGCCGTCTCAACCGGTGACTTCGGCCCGCTGGAAGCGGGTGAAGGAGGTCTTTGACCACGCGCTGGATCTGCCGCGTGGGGAACTGACACGTTACCTGGATGAGGTGTGCGGCACGGATGCGGGGTTGCGGTCGGAGGTACTGTCGCTGATTGCGGCGTTGGGTGAAGCCGGGGCGTTTTTGGAAGACGCGGTGGTGAATCTGGCCAGTCCGCGGACTTCGGCGGGGCGGCAGATTGGGCCGTACCATTTGGAGTCGCTGCTGGGGCAGGGCGGGATGGGTGAGGTGTATCTGTCCACGCGGGAGGTGGACGGTTACCAGATGCCGGTGGCGTTGAAACTGATCCGGCATTCGGCGGTGACTCCGAACGCGCTGCGCCGGTTCCGGATGGAACGGCAGATTCTGGCGCGGTTGCATCACCCGGGCATTACGCAACTTCTGGACGGCGGGATCACCGACGATGGGTTGCCGTATCTGGTGACCGAGTACATTGATGGCACGGCGTTGGACAAGAGCGACGCGATGCGCGCCATGGACCTGCGCCAGCGGCTCGGGGCGTTTCTGGCGATTTGTGATGCGGTGAGCTATGCGCACCGGCAACTGGTTGTCCATGGCGATTTGAAGCCGGGCAATATTTTGATGCGTGGTGAGGGCGGGATTAAGCTGCTGGATTTCGGCATTTCGCGGCTTCTGCTGGCCGGTGACGACACGACGGAGCAGATTATGGGCGGTACGACCCAGCCGGCCATGACGCCGGCGTGGACGAGCCCGGAACAGTTGCGTGGGGAGCCGGCCGGCATTGCCTCCGACATCTACTCGTTGGGCCGGATTCTCTACTATCTGTTGACCTGGGAGCAGGCCGTGCCGATGGAGCGGCTGACGCCGTTGCAGTATTACGAGAAGCTGCAGAAAGAGGTGCCGCTGCGGCCGAGCCATCGGGCCGGTGACCGGAACCTGGACGGAGATTTGGACAACATCGCGATGAAGGCGGTGGAGTTTGAACCGATGGAGCGGTACCAGTCGGTGGAGGCGTTGGCGGAGGACGTGCGCGCGCATCTGGCGTCGCGGCCGATTTCCGCGCGGGCGCACACCTGGACGTATCGGACGAACAAGTTTATCCGGCGCAACAAGCTGGCGGTGGTGGCGACCGTCGCTGTGACCCTGGCGCTAATCGGCGGGTTGGCGATGACGCTTTGGCAGGCGCGAATCGCCCGGCAAAACTATGAGCGGGCCGAGCGGCGGTTCCAGGATGTCCGGCGGCTGGCGAACACTTTTATCTTCGATATCGACGATTCGATTGCGCGGCTGCCTGGTTCGACGGCGGTGCGCGGGACCATTGTGCGTAATTCGCTGCAGTATCTGGACGGGCTGGCGCAGGAGGCCAGCTACGATCCTACGTTGCAGGAAGAGTTGGCGATGGCGTATGAGAAAGTGGGCGACGTGCAGGGGCGGCCGGGGGCGTTGAACCTGGGCGGGACGGCGGCATCGTTGCAAAGCTATCGGAAGGCGGAGGGGATTCGGCGGGCGGTGTTGGATGCGTCGAAAACGGACGCCGACAGGGACCGGCGGGAAGAGGCTCTGGCGAATACGCTGATGCGGATCAGCTCGATTCTGCGGGCGACTGGTGAGGCCAAGCAGGCATTGGATGCCGACCGGACGGCGCTGGAGATGCGGCGGCGGTTGCTGGATCGCAAGCCGGACGATGTGACGCGGCAACGGAATGTGGCGTCGAGCCTGACGGCTACCAGCGCGAGTCTGTCGTTGTTAGGTGCGTTCCAGGGTGTACTGGAATTGCGGCGTGAGGGATTGACACTGTACGAAAACCTGGCGAAGCGAAACGCGAGCAACGAAGATGATCAGCAGGGATTGGCCGTAGCCGAGACGCGTATGGCCAGCATTTTGCTACATGAAAACGATAGGAAGGGCGCCGTGCAGCACTATCGCGAGGCGCTGCGGATTCAGGTTCGTTTGTATGAAGCCCATAAAGGCCAGACGCAGCATGTGATGGCGTTGGGTTTGGCGCATTCGAACCTTGGAAATGCGTTGCGTGTTTCCGGGGATGCGAAGGCGGCGCTGGTGGCGCTGGACGACGCGGTGCGGTTTTTTGAGCCGATGGTGAATGCGGATGCCAATGAGGTTCGGATCCGGACGCTGCTCGCGACGGCGCGGCTTCGGCAGGCGCGGGCTTGGAATGATTTGGGCGACACGGCTCGCGCCATGCGAATGTTGAACGGGGTACTGGAAGACAGGCGTTTGTTGGCGGAGCGGAATCCGGCCAACTCCGGCGCGCGCGGGGAGATCGCCGAGGCGCATGGGGCGTTGGGGGATGTGGCACTCCATGCAAAAGCCTATGGCGATGCCGTTGCGCATTATGAAAAGGCGTTGCAGCTGTTTGAGGCGTTGGAGAAGGAAGGGCGTTCGAACGCGGCCGATTCCGAAGAAAAAGCCAGAATTCAGTTGAGCCTGGCGGAAGCTGGTAAAAAGAAATAGTGAAGCGGCTGTGGCGCCGAGTGGTGCCGTTTATCTTGAAGCTGGTCCTGGGGTTCTACGCCTTTTGGATCGGTTCGCTCGTTCTGTTCCGCTGGGTGACGCCGCCGACCACAGGTGTCCAAATCCAGCGGCGGGTGGAGTCGTGGTTCAAGAAGGGGCCGTACGAGAAGCGGTTCACACCGGTGCCGATGGCGAAGATTTCGCCGCATTTACGGCATGCGGTGGTGGCGGGAGAGGACACGCGGTTTTACGAGCATTGGGGGCTGGACTTCGGGGCGATGGCGGATGCGGCGCAGCAGGCCACGGAGAAAAAGCGGCGTTTGCGCGGGGCGTCTACATTGACCCAACAGCTGGTGAAGAACCTGTTCTTTACGACACACGCGAATCCGGTGCGGAAGGTGGTGGAGTGGACGTTGGCGCCGGTGGCGGATTTCGTGTTGGGGAAGGAACGGATATTGGAGTTGTATCTGAACCTGATTGAATGGGGGCCGGGGGTGTACGGAGCGGAGGCGGCGTCGCGATACCATTACCACGCGCCGGCGGCGGTGATGTCCCGGGAGCAGGCGGCGCGGCTGGCGGCGTGCATTCCGGCGCCGCGGCGTCGTCGGCCGGCGTCGATGAACATGTACGGGCCGATCATTGAAAACCGGATGCGGCAGATGGGGTATTGATTGGACGGGCGGGGGCTTAGCCGCACCGCCCCGGGACTCGATATGATAGTCCCCTGATGATGCCGCAAGTGAACCGCCGACAGTTTCTGCAGGCCGGCGCCGCCGTAACCGCAACCGCGTTCGGTTTCCGTCTGGAGGGGGCCAGCGCCGTCGCCCGGGAATTGAAGATTGCCCGAACGAATCAGGTGCAAAGCGTGTGCCCGTATTGCGCTGTGGGTTGTGGTGTGGTGATCCACACTTCCGGCGAACGCGTGAAGAACGCCCGGCCCACGGTGGTCCATATCGAAGGCGATCCGGACAGCCCTGTCAATCGAGGCACGCTCTGCTCAAAGGGCATTTCGTTGAAGGAATTTGTCGTCAATGATCGCCGGTTGACCAAGCCGATGTATCGGGCGCCGGGCTCCGGCGAGTGGACCGACATCTCATGGGACGAAGCGATTCAGAAGATCGCGCGGCGGATTAAAGATACCCGCGACAAGGGATTTCAGGAGCAGGACGCCCAGGGGCGCACGGTGAACCGTTTGGATACGTTGGGCCTGATCGGTGGTTGTACCGATACCAACGAGATCAACTATTTGCTGGGGAAGTTCAGATTCGGTCTCGGGATATTGCCTTACGAAAATCAGGCCAGGCTTTGACACGGTCCCACGGTGGTCAGTTTGGCCGCCACATTTGGTCGAGGGGCAATGACGAATGGCTGGTGCGACATCGCCAATACCGACGTCGCGCTGGTGATGGGCGGGAATCCGGCGGAGAACCATCCGGTTGGGTTCCGGTTTGTGATGGAAGCCAAGCGGAAGCGTAAGGCGAAGTTGATTTGTATTGACCCGCGTTTCAACCGTACGGCCGCGGTGAGCGATCTCTACGTTCCCATGCGAGCGGGGACCGATATCGCCTTTCTGGGCGGGTTGATCCACTACGCGATCTCGAACGACCTTTGCCACATGGATTATGTGCGCGCGCATACCAATGCGCCGTTCCTGTTGCGGGATGATTTCTCGTTCAGCGAGGGGCACTTCTCCGGCTGGGACGCGGAGAAGAAGAGTTACGACAAGGCCTCCTGGCAGTACGAACTGGATGGTTCCGGGTACGCCAAGGTGGATCCCACGCTCGAAAATCCGCGGTCCATTTTTCAGCAGATGAAGCGCCACTATTCGCGCTACACGCCGGAAAAAGTGGCGGAGATCTGCGGTTGCAACGCGGAGGATTTCAAGAAGGCCGCGGCGGTGATTTGCAGTACGGGGCGGGCTGGGAAAGTCGGGACGATTCTTTACGCGCTCGGCTGGACGCATCATTCGCACTCGGTCCAACTCATTCACACGGCGGCGATGCTGCAGTTGCTGTTGGGCAACATCGGCTTGCCCGGCGGCGGCATCAATGCCCAGCGCGGTCACGCCAATATTCAGGGTTCGACTGACATGGGCGCCTGGAACATGCTGCCCGGCTATCTGCGGCTGCCGCGTGCCAATCACGTTTCGCTCGATGCGTATCTGAAGGCCACGACACCGAAGCCGCTGCGGCCGAACTCGATGAACTACTGGGGGAACACGCCGAAGTTCGCGACGAGTTTGTTGAAGTCCTACTATGGCGACCGCGCCAAGAAGGAAAACGACTTCGGGTATCAGTGGCTGCCCAAGCTGGGCGAGACCGAGAACCAAAGCTGGGGTTACTTTTTCGATCGTATGCATCGCAAGGAGATGCATGGCTTCATCAGCTTCGGCATGAACCCGGTGGCGAACGGGCCGAACACGGAGAAGATGCTGGAGGCGCTGGCGAACCTGGATTGGCTTGTCGTTGTCGAGAATTTTGAGACCGAAACAGCGTCATTCTGGAATGCCAAGAAGCTGGGCGAGAAGTTCTATTCGAAGTACGTCGACCCGGCGAAGATTCAGACGGAAGTGATTCTGCTTCCGGCCGCTTGCTTCGCGGAAAAGGACGGTTCGTTCGTCAACAGTTCCCGCTGGCTGCAGTGGAAGAAAGCGGCTGTGCCGCCGCCGGGGATTGCCAAGCCGGATCACGAAATCATTGCCCGCATCTTCATGGCCGTGCGCGCGCTCTATGCGAAAGAGGGCGGTAAAGGCATGGAATCGCTGATGGCGATGCAGTGGAACTATGCGCAGCCGCTGACGCCTTCGCTGGAGGAAGTGGCGCGCGAAGTGAATGGGCGCGATCTGACGACGGGCGCGCAGGTTCCCGGTTTCGCCGCGCTGAAGGACGATGGCTCCACGTCGTGCGGGAACTGGGTTTACAGCGGATCTTGGACCGAAGCGGGCAACAATATGGCGCGCCGCGGCCAGGAGGATCCCACCGGCCTTGGGCTGTTCCCGAACTACGCATGGAGCTGGCCGGCCAATCGACGCATTCTGTACAATCGCGCGTCGAACGACGCCGATGGGAAGCCGTGGTCAGAGAACCACGCCAGCATTCGCTGGAATGGGACGAAGTGGACCGGCGATGTTCCGGACTACAAAGCGGACGCGGGTCCGCACGACTACGGCGCCTTCATCATGCTGCCGGAGGGCGTGGCGAAGTTTTACACCACCGAGCTCGCCGAAGGGCCGTTCCCGGAGCATTACGAACCGATGGAATCGCCCGTCAAGAACGCGCTTCATCCCAATGCCTCTTCCAACCCGTGCGCGCCGGTGATGACCAGCAGTGCGGACGCCATGGGCACGCCGGACAAGTATCCCTACGTCGCCATCACCTACCGGCTTACCGAGCACTTCCACTACTGGACGAAGCATGTGGCCAGCGGGGCGGAGTTGCAAAGCAATTTCTTCGTGGAATTGCCGGAGGCGCTTGCCAAGGAGAAGGGCATCAAAGGCGGCGACGTCGTCCGCGTCTCGTCCGCGCGAGGTACGGTCGAAGGCCCGGCGATGGTGACGCAACGCATGCGGCCGCTCACCGTTGGCGGCAAGACGATCTACCACGTCGGCATTCCCATTCACTGGGGCTACGTGGGCCGTGTGCGTGGGCCGCTGGTCAATAACCTCACGCCATCGGCGTTCGATCCAAATTCCGGAACCCCTGAATACAAGGGCTTCCTGGTGAACGTGGAGAAGCTCTAACCATGCCGGCAACGACAGTCGCGAAACTGGTCGATACCTCGCTGTGCATCGGCTGCAAGGCCTGCGAGGTGGCGTGCCAGGAATGGAACGATCAGGAGTTTACTCTCGGCGTTTTCAATAACACCTACCAGACACAGCCGGACCTGACGCCCAGCTTCTGGAACCTCATCAAGTTCAACGAGCACGTGGATGACGGCGTCAACAGCTGGCTGATGGCGAAGTATCAGTGCATGCACTGTGCTGATCCGGGGTGCCTGAAAGCCTGCCCGGCGCCGGGCGCCATCGTGCAATTGCCGAACGGCATTGTCGACTTCAAACAGGACAACTGTATCGGATGTGGCTACTGCATTACCGGTTGCCCTTTCGATGTGCCGCGGCTGAGCCCGACCTCGAAAAAAGTCTACAAGTGCTCGCTCTGTTCGGACCGCGTCGGCGCGGGCATGACACCCGCCTGCATTCGCACGTGCCCGACGAATTGCTTGACGTTCGGCTCGCGGACGGATCTGGTCCAACTCGCGCAGATTCGCACGGCGGAGTTGAAGGAAGACGGCTTTAAAGATGCCGGGGTCTACGACGGTCCGGGCGTCGGCGGCACCAACGTGATGTATGTGTTGAAGCATGCTTCGGAGCCCGAGAAATATGGGTTGCCGAAGGACCCGCGCATTCCGTGGACGGTGTCATTGTGGAA
Organism: Acidobacteriota bacterium; assembly: GCA_947470805.1. GTDB lineage: Bacteria > Acidobacteriota > Terriglobia > Bryobacterales > Bryobacteraceae. The sequence continues at coordinate 11,007 of CANIVU010000032.1, forward strand.
GGGCCCGTTGAAGTGGGTGGCCAACGCGGCGTTCCTGGGAACGGCGGTTGGCGCGATGCTTCACTACTTGAAATTCGGACCTAAGGAGACGCATGATGACGACGAAGTCGCTTGAGCGTTTCTCGTTCGCCGAACGCGTGTCCCACTGGACGTCGGCGCTCTGTTTTCTCTACGCGGCATTCACCGGCCTCGCGCTGTGGTCGCCGCGGTTGTTCTGGCTCTCCGGCGTGTTTGGCGGCGGCGAAACGGTCCGTGCATGGCACCCGTGGGGCGGTTTGTTTTTCGCCTTGGCGCTCGGTGTGATGTTCCGTCGCTGGGTTGGACAGATGCAGTTGGACGAGGACGACGAAATCTGGCTGGCCAAGAGCCATCTGTACGCGCAGCACATTGAAGCGGGCATGCCGGAGACGGGCAGGTTCAATGGCGGGCAGAAGATGATGTTCTGGCTGCAATCGGCCAGCGCGTTTTTCCTGCTGCTGTCGGGGCTTGTGATCTGGTTTCCGGAAGTCGCGCCGCGTTCGGCACGGCTCATCGCCATCCTGCTTCACCCGATCTGTGCGGCAGTTTCGATGGGCGGCATCATGGTGCATTTCTACATGAGCACGCTGGCCGTTCCGGGATCGATGGGCGCGATGATTGGCGGCAAAGTCACGGCCGGTTGGGCCAAATCCCATCACGGCAAATGGTTCCGCGAGGTCTCCGGCCGGTGAGGGCTGCCCGCGCGCGCCACCTCGCCGCGCGGTATCCCCAGTCAGCAGAAGTGCTCGAACTGGTTGCCGCTGCGTATGAGTTGATCGGCGATTTGCAGCACAAGTTTTCAGAGGCCCAACCGCTGGCCGATCGGCTCCACGCCGCCCTCGGTGGCCGTGCGCCGGAACCCGTCCGCGACGCGGTGCCCAGCGTCGAAACCTACTACAACAGCCCCAACCCGTTCGATCCGGCCAGTTTCTTTGCGCGACTGGCGCTGGAAGCCTGGGCCCGCCACGCGCCGCTTCAGTTCCCGAACGCCGCGCCGAACGAATGTCCCCGCTGCGGTCACGCCCCACAACTCGGGGTGCTGCGCCAATCGGGGAATGGCGATGCGCTGTTTCTTGCCTGCTCCCTATGCCGGCACGAATGGCCCTTTCGCCGTACCACCTGTCCGGAGTGCGCCGAAACCGACCCGGAGCGGCTCAGCTACTATTCCGCCGAAACTCTGCCATTCGCGCAAACCCAGACCTGCCAGTCCTGCAACGCCTACATCCATCTGCTCAGCCCGGAACGCGAATTGGAGATGATTCCGGAAGTGGATGAACTGGCTTTGTTGCCGCTCGACGTTTGGGCGCAGGAACAGGGGTTTCACAAGGTGTGGCCGAATCTCGCCGGGTTGTAGCTGCATGGGACGGAAATGAACAACGGCCCCGGGCTGTTGCCAGCCGGGGCCGTTGTTTTTGCGGTTCTGTTGGTTCTGGACCGTTACTGCACTGTGGTCTTGGCCGAATCGCGACAGTTGTTGGTTTCGTCCTCTTCAGGCACCGCGCCGAAGGCATCCACGCAGGCCCGGAGGGTATAGGTGCCGGGTGTCAGTGTCCCCGGTACGGTGACGTTGACGGCGGCGGTGTTCGAGGTGCCGGCTGCCATGTTGGCGGCCACGGTGCGAGTGCCGATCGTGAAGCCGAGGTTGGCTGAGTTGATCAGCTGGAAGCGGACGGTGTAGCCGGCGTTGACGCGTTCGTTGCCTTCGTTGCGGACGGTGCTGGACAGGTTGAACGTGGTGCCACGGGGCAACTGCGTCGGCGGGTTTTCGAGGGCGGTCACGGTCAAGTCCGGCTGCGCTTTGTTGATCCCGTGTTCGCGGTAGATTTCGGCGATTTTGTTGATGTTGCCGCTCTGCAGTTCCTGGAATCCGGCGAAGAGTTCGTGGATGGAGGTCGGGTGATTGTGGAGCAGGCTGTCGGACGGATCGAAGTTCTTGATCACGTTCCACATCTGGGCGAAGGTCATGCTGAAGTTGTCGCGGCGGCCGGGGCCTTGTTCGCCCTGGTCATCGTTGGCGCTATCGGTCAGGTCCCACAGAATGCCGGCGATGATGCCCTCCACGTTGTCCCGTTCCGCAGCGGTTACGTCGACGGTGGGGAGCGTCTCGAACTGGTAGCGGGTGGCGCCGTAGCCATCTTCGGCGTTGTGGCGGGCCTGCATTAAGGCGCCGAAGAAATCAGGCCAGCCTTCGGTCCAGGAGATAACGCCCTTCTCGGGCTGGAAGATGCAGTGACCGGGGTTATCAGGTTGGTCGCAGACGCCGTTGTCGTAGTCCGGGATGGGGCTTTCGGCTTTCGTGATCAGGATGTGGTGGCCGTATTCGTGATAAATGTCGCCTTCGCCGTCAAACGGGCGTTCCGGTTCGATGGTGATGGTGTTCAGCACCGGCGTGTAGAAGGTCCCTTCGCCGGGCCAGAGCACCGTCACTTTTGACATGCCTTCGTTGACGGTGGCCATGAAGTCGTGAGCGCGCATGATGATGTTGTGGGCTTGCGCGGCTTCCTTGTTGGAGGTAAGGGTCAATGTGCCGAAGCTGACGTTGCCGCCGGGGCTGTCCTGTTTCGTGGAGGAGCGGAAGGTGTAGGTTCCGGCGAAGACGTTGTCGGGCTTCACTTCCACGACGCTGTTACTCAGCACCAGACGAACGAACAGGTCTGGCCCATCGAAGAGATCCCCGCAACTGGCGCCGAGCGTGAAGTTGCCGTTCGTATCGGTAATGCCTTTGGCGCAGCGTTCGTCGCCGAGGGAGGGGAACGGATTCTCGTTCCACAGTTCGACGGTGGCGAAGCGGACGGGGCGGCGGACGCCATTGTCGTCGAGGTAGGTGAAACGGCCGGAGGCGTTGATGGAGACCGCGGCGGAGCGCTGGCCCTTGGCGGATTTGGCGTCCTGCGCTTCGAGGACGGTGGTCTGCTTTTCCGGTTGGCCGGGCAGGATGGGCTCGGTGGCGTTGGCGGGTTCGGGCAGAGCGGCGCCGGGTTCAAAGGTCGCCTCAATAACTTCTTCCGCGTAGCGGCTTCCGTTCTTGGCGGCCGGAGTTTCTTCCAGTCCGGCCTTCTCCGGGAACTGCCCGCCCATGCGGTCGGTGCGGAGCGTGGTCTTGGACTCCGGTTGGTTGGGGACCCGGACGGAGGCCTGCAGCGCGCCGGGATCGTCCGACAGCGGGATGGCTTTCATCTGGAATTCCATGCGCTGGCCGGCTTTCAACGAACCGGTCCACTGCGTGGGTCCATCGATGACCTGCCAGCCGGCGGGCGGGACAAGGGCATACTCGGCCTGGTTCACGTCGGCGGCCGATTGCAGGACGACGTAGATGGTAGCGGCTTCGCCGCGGCGCGGTGCGTCGGCGCTGGCCAGGCTGACCTTGACCGGCGAGCCGATGTGGGCTTCGACCGGGGCGCAAAGGAAGGCGAGGGCGCCGGCAACGGCGGCTTCGCGGGCGATCTTCTTGACGATGTGGCAAATCGGGAACATGATGTTTTCTCCTGTGTTTTGGCTGATTTCACGCTGTCTGTTTGCGTGTTCATAAGCCAACGCGCGGAGATTCGAAATACCCCTTGGCCACTTTTGGGGCATTTACAAAACCTTTGCAAGTTCCCTACAAGCCGCCGATTTCCTTTACAACTCGCGCCGCTTCGGTCGCCGGCGTGCCTTCGTTACGGTTGGTCAGGAGGATCACCACGATTTTCTTATCCGGGTAACGGAGAAGGGCATTGCGGAAGCCGCGTGTCTCGCCGGTATGGCTGATGACGCGCTCGCCATTGCGCGTCTCCAGCCGCCAGCCGAGGCCGTAGTTGGTGGGTGTGCCGTCGTTGAGTTTTGCGGTGGTCCAGGATTGTTTGAGCGTTTCGCAGTCGAGCAGCGTACAGCGGTCCAGGGCGCGGATCCATTTGGCGAGGTCGATCAGGTTGGAGTAGATACCGCCGTCGCCAAGCACCGCGCTGGTGGCCGATTGATCATTTCGCTTCCATCCGCTTTCGGTGCGGGCGTGGCCGTAGGCGCGTTGCGGAACGGTGTCGGCGCCTGCCACGTGGGCCACCGTGTTCTTCATGCCGAGCGGCTTGAAGATGCGCGCCTTCAGGAACGCGGGGAAGGACTGCTTCGAGGTGTGTTCAACGATTCGGGCGAGGATGGCGTACCCGGTGTTGGAGTATCGGTACTTTTCACCGGGGGCAAAGAGGAGGGAAGTTTGCTTGACGACGAAGGCCTGGACGTCGGCGTCGGTGAGTTGGGGCGTTGCGTCGGGAACATTGTCGTCGTAATCGCGCAGGCCGCTGGTATGGGTTAGCAGGTGACGGATCGTGATGCCGTTGGCGTAGGCGGGCCAGAAACCGGGAACGTGCTTGCTGACTGGATCGTCCATCGAGAGCTTGCCGTCCTTCGCGAGGAGCAGGATGGCGGTGGCGGTGAATTGCTTGGTGATCGACGCCAGGCGGAAGTTGGTTCTCGTCGTAATCTTGCGTCCGGATTCGACATCGGCCGTGCCCTCTACTTTTGTCTGTACCGGCATTCCATCGCGCAGAATGAGCATCGCGGAACCGGGGCCAAGCATGGCCAACAGAAAACAGAGCATATGTGCATGATGCATCTTTTTCGAGAGCTCCTATATTTTCCGGACAACGGTGTCCCCTTTGTTTGTAGACCGAAAGGTGAAGGATCACATCATGAAGAAAATCGCAATTATTTGCGGATTATTGGGCCTGGCGGCTGCGATGAACGCGGCGCCGGCCACCTATCAATTCGCGGGGACAACGTCCTCCGCGTTGACCGTGAACAACGGGACGAACACCGGAAACATCCCCGCCGGAACGCCCTACACGGGCACTTTGACCTACGACGACGCGCAAGCCGTAACGCCCGTCTCCTATTCGGGAGGTACGCACACCGTCTACAACTTCACGCAGATGACGATGACCGTCAACGGGACGACGGTGAGTTTTGGCCCCGGCCAAATCGATGTTTTCGACAATCTGGTTTCGCAGGTAAGCTATCCCAGCGGCGACTCGCTCTACGTCAACATTTCTGGTTCCGTGGCGCCGAATGGTCTGTTGAATGGATCTCAATTCAACTACATTTATCTCGCCCTCCTGGATGCAACAGGCACCGCGATCAACGGCGGGAGATTGCCGGCAAACCTCAGCCTGGCGAACTTTCAGACCAGCTCTTTTGTTGGCTTTAACTACGGAACAGGTGGCGTTCCGTATGGCGCGGGCAACACGACGACGATCCAGTTTCTTTCCTCTCTGAGCAACAGCACCGGCGGAACCACGCCGCCCACAATTCTGACATCGGCCTTGCCGAGCGGCGTCGTGGGTGTCGCCTATTCCGCGGCCATCAATACGGCAACACCGAACGGCAACGCGAAGACTGTTTCGGTTGCAGGTCTTCCCAGTGGCCTATCCTTCGACGGAGCGGCGATCATCGGGACTCCATTGGCAGTCGGAACTTCGCAAGTAACTGTATCGGTCGTCGATACAGTTACCAATCTCTCCACGAGCCGATCGCTTCCGCTCACGATCAATGCCGCGCCGATCAGTTTTGCCCCGGCTCTGCCGGACGGCGTTGTCAACACGTCTTATGTAGCAAGCTTTCAGGCAGCCACCGGCGGCAATGGGGTATTCACTTACGGCGTGTCTGGGTTGCCGGCCGGACTCACTCTCACCGGGACCACCCTCTCCGGCTTGCCGACTGTTCCAGGCACCTACCCTCTCATCCTAACGGCGACCGATTCGGCGGGCGCCACCGCGTCGGCGATCGTCAACCTCCGCATCAGCAATCCAACGCAGACAACGTGCGCAGGAACGAACGCGGTGATCTCCGCCTACGTGGCCCGGAACCCCGGATTCATCGTGGTGAACGGCGGGTTGAATCTGTTGGACCATCTCTGGACAACTCTTCTGAATTCCGGCAACACGACGTTCCAGGGCGGCCTGGTGAACTGGTTCCAGACCGGTCTCATCGTCGACTACACAGGTACGTCCGATCCTGCCGGCTGCATCCTTACGAGCCTGACGGTGAAGCCGAAGGTAACAATCAGCACAACGTATCTGGCTAACGGCAAGGTGGGCGTGGCGTATCTGGCTCCGGTGAGCGTTGCGTGGGGCGCGGCGCCTTACTCGGTAACAGTCTCCGGCCTGCCGGGTGGGCTGACCTTCAACGGCCAGGATGTGACGGGAACGCCCCAGGTGGCGGGCACTTTCGCGGTGACGATCACGGCGATTGACGGCGTTGGCGCGACGGCTACGATGGCGGTCGCGCTGACAATTGACCCGGCTCCGGCGGGCAACTACACGGCGCCCGACGAAGGGCTGGGGAAGATCACGGCGATTGGGGCGGACTACGTTATGATCGGCGCGAAGAAGCTGATCTGGAATGGATCGACTTCGATCAAGGTGAACACCGCGAATGGCCCGCTCAACTCCATCACGAGCTTCGTGAAGGTAGGAATGAAGGCACAGTGGAAAGGGCTGCGTGACAAGGCCACGAATACGGTGCTGACCGCCAAGTTGGAGATCAACTGACCGGTGTTGGGATAATGCCGGAATGGGCATGATTCAGTTCGTCGGTAACTACGACGACTTATCCAGTGAGCGGGGATACCAGTTCCGCTTCCATTGCGACAAGTGTGGCAATGGGTACATGTCGCGGTTCATCACGTCGAAGGTCGGCATTGCCGGGACGCTGTTGCGGACGGCTGGGTCGATCTTCGGCGGGTGGGCTGGGACGGCTGGGTACAACAGCTACGATGTGCAGCGCATGGCCGCCGGGCCAGAGCACGATTCGGCGCTGCAGGACGCCGTGGAGGAGGGCAAGCAGTACTTTAAGCAGTGCACGCGCTGCGGCAAGTGGGTTTGCCCGGAGGCGTGTTGGAACGGCAAGGCAAACCTCTGCGAGGGCTGTGCGCCGGACTTTGCGGAGGAACTGGCAGCCAACCAGGCGCAGGTGATGGCGGAGGCCGCCCGCCAGCAGATGTTCGAGCAGGCGCAGAAGACGGACTACGTGAGCGGCGTCGACATGACAACCGGCGGTCAGATGGCCGCGCCGGATGTTGGCGCGCGGATGCCATCGACGCCTGTCTGCGCAAAGTGCAACGCCGACCTTGGCTCCGGCAAATTCTGTCCCCAATGCGGCACACCGGCAGCAGCCGCCGCGGCAAAGCAGTTTTGCGCGCAGTGCGGGACCGCCGCGGAGCGAACCGCGCGCTTTTGCGCCGACTGCGGGGGGAAGTTGGCCGGGGGGAAGTGATATTCTCGAAGGACTATGAGCAACGAAATCACGCGTCGCCATCTCTTGGGTGTCTCGGCCGCTACGATCGCGGGCGCACCCGGTATTCTTTCCGCGCAGAACGTCAGCGGCAAGGTGAATGTCGGCTGGATTGGGGCCGGCACTCGCGGCATGCACGTCATGAAAATGATGTACCAGGCCGTGCCGGAGAGTGTGGTGGTATCGGGTGTTTGTGACACCTTTGAAGGAAATCTGGCCAAGGGCAAAGACCAGATTCAGACGATGGGCAAGAACACGCCAAAGACCTACGTCGACTACAAGGAAATGCTGGCCGACAAGTCGATTGACGCCGTGTTTATTGCCACTCCGGAGCATTTGCACCACGAGATGACGATCGCGGCCTTGCGCGCGGGGAAGAACATCTATGTGGAAAAGCCTCTGGCCCACACCATTGAAGAGGGCCAGGAGATCGTTCGGGAAGCGAAGAAGGCTGGCAAGGTTGTGCAGGTCGGCACGCAGAACCGCTCGAACTCGCTGTACAAAAAGGCCAAGGAAATGGTGGCCCAGGGCATGATCGGCGAAGTGCACTATGTGCGCGCGTTCTGGTATCGCAACTCGCTCGAAGACAATCCGGCCTGGCGCTACGCCATTCCGCCGGACGCCACCGAAAAGAACACCGACTGGAAGAAGTTCCTGGGTTCGGCGAAGAATCGTCCGTTCGACAAGCAACGCTACTATCAATGGCGCTTGTACTGGGACTACTCCGGCGGCATCTCCACCGACCTCCTTGTCCACCAGACCGACATCACCAACTTCGTTTGCGGCAAGGCTGAACCGCTGTCGTGCATGGCCTCCGGCGGCATCTACCGCTGGGCCGGTGCGAGCGACGACCGCGAAGTGCCCGACACGCTGAGCGCCATCTACGAGTACCCCGACAAGTTCCACATCAACTACTCCTGCTACTTCGGCAATGAGCAGTATGGCTATGGCGAACAGTTCATGGGGAACGAAGGAACCATCGAAGTGTTGAACCGCCAGACGCTGCGTTTCTACACGGAGAAGTTCCGCGGCAAGGCGCCGGACAAGGTGAAGGCCCGCCAGGAGTTCACCGAAGACAAACCGGGTAACGACCTCCCGGCCGTGCAGGCGCACACGGCGAACTTTATCAACGCCGTGTTAGGCAAAGAAAAAGTGATTGCGCCCGTGGAAGTGGGCCAACAGGCGGCTGTCTCCGGCCACCTGGCGACCCTCTCATTGCGCAACAACAAGAAAGTCCTGTGGGATAGCAAGACGCAGAAGTACCGCTTCGTTTAGTCCGGTAAAGGAAAAAGAAAGACGCTATGGCACAGAACGAGAACAACTCCAGTCGAATTGTGTTTGCCGCCATTCTGGCGATTTTTGTCTACGGCGTGATTGCCGCTATGTTGGGTGTTTTGTTGGCATCGTTCAACTTGACGCCGGAGCAGAATGGGAATATCGCTTTGGCGCAGGCGATCGGTATGATCATCGCCTCGCTGTCGGCCGGTCCGATCATTGATGCGAAGGGAAAGAAGTTGGCGCTGGTTACCTCACTGGCGCTCATCGCCGGTTCGCTATTCCTGCTGCGCAGTTCGAGCGGCTACGACCAGCAGTTGCTGTGGGTGTTCGTGCTTGGCTTGGGCGGCGGCATCCTCGTTACCGCGGCCAATGCGCTGGCCGGTGACGTGAACGAAGAGCGCCGCTCGGCGACGTTGAACTTCCTGAACCTGTTCTTCGGCCTGGGCGGGATGGCGACGCCGCTGATCGCGGCGAACGTTGTGAACAACGATCCACAGATGCTCTGCCTGCTGGCCGCGGTGTTGGCGACGGTGACGCTGGTTGTCCACTTCACAACGCCGATGCCTGGGCCCAAGGGTGGCGCCGGCGGCGGCGGTGTGGCGATCGGGGAGTTGATCTCGAAGCCCTCCCTGTGGCTCTTCGCGGGTTTCCTGTTCCTGTATGTCGCGGCTGAAATCGGCGTTTGGAACTGGCTGGCGCAGTTGCTGCAATCGCGCGGCACGGACGCCAAGGCGGCGCAGAACATCGTTGGCTCCGGCTTTGCGTTCGGCATTCTGGTTGGCCGTGTCGTGGTCAGCCGCGTGCTGATCAAGGTGCCGGCCTCGCTGGTGCTGTTGGCCAGCGCGGCGCTGATGTTGGTGACCACCTACATCCTGCTTCAGACCACCGATCCCTCGATGGCTTGGGGCACGGTGTTCGCCGCTGGCATCGCTATGGCGCCTGTGTTCCCGACCACGCTCGGCATGGTGGGCGACGCGTTCCCGAAGGGCACAGCGACCGCGATGGGCTTCGTGATCACGTTCGGCTGGGTCGGCCTGGCCGTCAGCTCGCGCGTCATCGGTGCGCTGGGCGGTGATGATCCCAAGCAGTTGCCCACGGCTCTCATGGTGCTCCCGGCAGCCAGCGCGCTGATGGTGGTCATCATGATCGTGCTTCGCGCCATCACTCCGAAAAAGGCGTAAAAGACGTTCGACGAAACGGCCTCCTGATGCCTCGGCATCCGGAGGCCGTTTTCTTTTCTACTTCGGAAATCCGGAAGCCGGCGGCGTAAACGGCGCGACGAATGACGCCTTCGCGCCCTCCTTGGCAATGGGTAGGTTGAGCGTCCACAGCAGACCGTTGACCACCATCCGGCGGAAGTCGTCGTTGCGGAAATCCTCGGGGTGGCCGAGCGTGGTGAAGAAGACTCGCCGGTTCTGATCCGTCTTAGTCCACGCCACCGGTTGCGGTCCATCGTCACGCCCATTCTGTGGATTGATCGCGTGGCCGGTCAGCAGCGGACGGCAGTCCCCTTGCAACGGATTGACGGTGTATAGCCAGCTCGGCATCGTGAGGGCTGGATTCACACCGTTCAGAATCGGGTGGTCCCCGGCTTTCTCGGTGCGCGTGGTGGAGAGATGGCCGTGATGCCGCGTCCACCGCGCGCCGAAGACGCGCAGGGAGAAAGCGTCATTCTCGGCCTCGTGCGGATGACCCACCGGATACTTCAGCGAGTGGGTGCTGGTTCGGAATCCAGCAATCGGCCGGCCTGATTTTTCGTAGGCGCGAATCGCCTGATACTGCTCCTCCGGTAACTCGCGCCAGCGGAGAAAGAACACCGCCAGATCCGCCGTTCGCAGCGCCTCCAGCCCCTCGATATTCTTGTTCGATTGCGGCGTGGGTCGGGCGAACAAAACCTGCGTCCGAAGGCCGTGATGCTTCTCCAGTATTCCCGCCAGCGCGGGCATCGTGTACTCACTGCGGTACTCGTCGTCGCCGGTGACAAACACCACTTTCGGCGGATCCTTTTGCGGGAACAGGGCGGCCAGGAGCGTTCGTCTAAACAAACTGTACTCCGATCTGCGCGGCTACCTTTCGAATGTAGGTGGCCGCTTCCAGGTACTCATCGGCGCCCTTCAAATGCTCCAACATCAGCGGCGCTTCGATGGCTGTCAGCGCCTTCAAATACGGCTTGTAATCCAGCTCACCGCGGCCGGGAATCACCTCGATGAAATGGACGTTCATCTCCGGAGTCCAGGCCAGATCCTTGGCGTGACAGGACACGATGTAGCGCCCGAGTTTGGCGAACAACTCCTCGGTCAACGCGGCGTTGTTGTAGAACTTCTCCGGGCTGTTCACGGCGTTACAAACATCGATGTGAACCGCGAAGCCGGGCCGCTGAATCGCCTTGATCAGCTGCAAATAACGGTCGGCCGTTTCCGGCATGCACCAGCCCATGATCTCCAGGGCGAACTTCGCGCGCTTCGGTTTCACGGCGTCAATCACCTTGCGGCAGTTCTCCACCGTCGCGTCGAAGAACTGTTTGCTGAAATTGTCCTTGTGTGGGCCATACCAGACCTTCGGATTGAAGCTCCCGGCGATATCGACGCAACAGCGCGCTCCAACCGCGTCGGCCAGCGCCAGCCGGCTGGTGACGTAGTCAATATTCGCCTTGCGCGCCGTCGCGTCCGGATCCAGCATGTTCTTCCACGCGCCCACCTCGGCAATCAGCACGCCTTCGGCCTGAAACGCCGCCTCAATCGCCTGGCACCGCGCGCTGTCTTTCGCCTCGGCCGCGGGACAATAGGCAGCCGCGTAGCCAAGCCGGCGGTGCTCCCGCGCCAACTCGCGCGGGTCGTCGGACTTTAGAAAAATCGGTCCGCCCAGACGAACGGGAAGCGGTTTGGCGGCAGCGGCGGGAAGTGCCGCGGCCGCCGCAAGAAAATGGCGGCGCGTGGATGGCATGACGCCCCGATTCTATAACACCCCTAAAACGGCGGCAGCCTGCTGCATCGCCAGTAGCGGGCTGGAGAGGATCGGCAACTTCGGCAACTCATCGCCCATGGCGTCGATCACACGCGCCATCGATGCCTGCGCCAACACAATCACATCGCTCGTTTCGGCCAGCTTCTTCAACCCCGCCGCGACGGCCTTATCATGCGTCGCCACGTCGCCAGCAATCACCGCCTCAAACGCGCCCTCGCACAAATGCGCGGTGATCTCGGCCGGCTTCCCCAGCGCCACCGCCGTGCCCTGCACCAGTGCCACCGTTGGTTCCAACGTCGTCTTCAACGTCGCCAACACGCCAATCCGCGGCCCTCGATTCACTGCCTCCTCGGCCAGCCGTTCGTCGATACGCAAGATCGGCGTGTCGAACAATTGCCGCGCCACGGGCACGGCCGCGCCGATCGAGGAACATGTCACCATCACCGCGTCCGCCCCCGCCTGCCGCGCCGAATCAATCTGCGCAACGATACGCCGGATGGTATCTTTCTGCAACCCGCCGGAGCGAATCGTATTGCCGATCAGGCTCTCATCCACCATGTGGAAGACGCGAACGCCGGGTAGTGTCCGCGCGGCGAGCGCGGTGAACATGGGTACCAAGACAGGGCTGGTATGAATGAGGGCAAGTGTGGAAGGCACGATCTATAAATACAATAGATTGCGGGCATGGCGGATCTTTCAGCAGAACAGTGGGAAGTTGTCGAGGAGCTCTTCGCCAATGCGCAGGAACTGGCGCAGGCGGAGCAGGAGGCCTATGTCAACGGCGCAAGCACCGATGCTGCGGTGCGTGCGGAAGTGCTATCCCTGCTCGGCGTAAAGGAATCGAGTTTCGATCTGCAAGGGGCCATCGGTCGGGCCGCGGCGCGGCTGTACGAATCGCAGGACATGGGCGATCTGCGCGAAGGCCAGCGAATTGGCGAGTATCGCGTGGAGAAAACGATCGGTCGTGGCGGCATGGGGACCGTCTATCTGGCCCACCGCGAAGGCAAGACGTTCGCGCAGCGAGTCGCCGTGAAGGTGTTAACCAACGGCATGAATAGCCGCCACACGTTGGAACGTTTCCGCGCGGAACGCCAGATTCTGGCGCGTTTGGAGCACCCCAACATCGCCCGGCTCCTCGACGGCGGCGAGACCAGTGACGGCCAGCCCTATCTCGCCATGGAGTACGTGGATGGCAAAGCGCTCCACGTGGTCTCGTGCGCCATGCCCGTCGCCGACCGCCTTCGCCTCTTCATCAAAGTCTGCGAGGCCGTCGCCTACGCACACCGCGAACTCGTCATTCATCGCGATCTGAAGCCCGGCAACATCCTGGTCACCGCCGACGGCGTGCCGAAGCTGCTCGACTTCGGCGTCGCTAAGCTGTTGGCCGAAGACGAACTCACTGAAGGCCTCACCCAGGCCTTCCCCGGCGTGCAGATGCTGACGCCTGAATACGCCAGCCCCGAACAGGTTCGCAACGAAGCCGTCGGCACGGCGACGGATATCTACGCGCTCGGCGCGATTCTCTACGAGCTGCTCAGCGGCGTCAAAGCCCACGTCTTTGCCGACCTCTCCCCCGCCTCCGTGCGCGAAGTCATCTGCGAACAGCCCGCCACGAAGCCCTCCACCGCCGCGGCTCGGCGCGATCCCGCCGATACCAAACTCCCCAAAGAGCTCGCCGGGGACCTCGACAACATCGTCCTCAAAGCGATGAACAAGGACCGCCTCCGCCGTTACGGCGCGGCCTCCGAATTGGCCGAAGATATCGAGCGGTATCTGAACGGATACCCTGTTCTGGCGCGTCCCGATCGTTGGAGCTATCGTCTGCAGAAGTTCGTTCGGCGGAACCGTATGGGCGTGGCTGCGGGCGTCATGGCCGCCGCAACGTTGGCTTCCGGCATGGTGCTGACGGTGCGCGAAAAGCAGCAGGCGGAGCGGCGGTTTCAACAGGTGCGCGGCCTGGCGAATGCCTTCCTTGTCGACGTCGACAAAGAGATGCGCAAGACCCCGGGAACCACGCGCGCCCGCGAAGTCATGGTGCGCACAGCGCTTGCTTCTCTCGACGGCCTGGCGCAGGAAGCCCGCGGCGATGCAGGGATTCTCAGCGACCTTGCCGAAGCCTACGAAAAGGCCGCCCAGGTGCAGGGCATTCCCGGCTACCAGAATCTCGGACAAGTGGACGCAGCACTCGCGTCCCAGCGCAAATCGGTGGCACTGTTCCGCCAGCTGTGGCAAGGCAATCCGGCCGACGCGCTTATCCGCCGCCGCTTCTCCGACGAGCTGTCCAATCACGGCCGCGTGCTGATGTTGGAAGGCGACCTGCCCGGCGCGGCCGCGGTGCTTGAAGAAGGTATGCGCCTGCTGGACGGCGCGACCGGCATGGAAGACGCCGTTGTCGCCTCCTACAGCATCACCCATCTCGGGCGGACGCTGGCGCTGTTGGGCAGGCACGACGAGAGCGAACGCCTTCTGCGCAAAGGACTCGCCGCCTTGGCGCCGTTCGGCGAAAAGGTCCGTGCCGCCCGATATCAGGTCGAGTCCGATTTAGCCGAGGAACTCCGCCTGAACGGGATGCTGGCCGAAAGCGAAGCAATACAGCTTCCTTTGCTCGCCATCCGCCGCGAAAACCACAAGAACCAATCGCAGGACACAATCCGCATGCGACGCCTCGCGCAGGCCTTGCACGCCGCCGGAATGCTCTACGCCGGCGGCCTCGAATCCGGCTTCGGCAAGCGCGAGCAGGCGGAAGCGTTGCTGGTGGAATCCCGCGCGTTGTTTGCGCGGTTACGCGATGCCGATGTCAACAATCTCAGCGGGCCTGTGGAACTGGCCATTGCCAACATCGAACTGGCGCGCGTGATGGCGCCCGGCGCCCGGCCGCTCGCCCTTCTACAGGAGGCGTGGCAATTGCTGGATGGCGTGCCGGTGCGTTCGACTCTCATGCCCGGTCTGCGCTCCCGTGCCCTTGCCCTGCAAGCAGAGTCGCTGCGTTCGCTCGGGCGCGCCAATGAGGCGGAGGCCGTCTTGCTGCGCGCCGGTGCCAGCGGAGAGGAACAGCTGGCCCATCTGGTGGCGACCAGCCGCTGGAAAGACGCGATCGCTGTCGGAGAAAAGTTGACCGGGCCCGAGCGCGACTTGCCGGATTCGCTGCGCCAGAGTTGGGTTCGCAAACAGCTCCAGATCGCCTACGGAAAGCTCGGCGACGCGCCCCACGCGACCAGCCATCTCGAATGGCGCCGCAAAGTCTGGACCGGTTGGGCCGCGCTAAGGCCTGCGAATCCCCAGCTACACGCCGAGTTGCGAAGCCTCGATTAGCCGCGCCATCGCGCCGGTGTGAAATCCACGGCGAACCAACTGGCCGTGCTGTCGCCGTCCTCCGGCACCCAGGCCGCCGCGAATTGAACCTGGATCATCTCGTCAGGCTGCAGTCCCGGCGGCCGAACGACGAATCCATCTGGAAGGTACTCGACAACACCAGCGTCCGGTTCGGCCACCGTTTGCGTGCCCAGCCTCACAGTGAAGCCATTGCGGGTCCATTCCTGCGCCTCCAGCCGCTCCCCGCTGCAGTGGTCTCCCGCGCCGATGTCTGTACCTCCCGCATGCAGACAATAGAACGCACACTCCGCCAAATCCCGCTTCGCCCGCACCCGCCAGATCGCCGCGTAGCAATCCCTAACCGCCATCCCCTCCGGCAACGCCCGCTCCACCCGCCCCACCCAAACCTCGGCATCCACCCCATCCCCGCTCCACGCCCACACCCGCGCGCCACCCTCAACCACAAAATACTGAGGCTCACCCGTAACTGCCGAACACGTCAGCTGAAACCGCCCAATCGGCGTGTCGATTCCAGGCAACATCACCCTCCCGAAATGGCCGTAATAAACTGCACTTCCGTCTCCCCATCGACCGGTTCCAACAGCCCCATCGCGCTGATCTCCCCATCCACGGCAATCGCCATCCCCCGCACCAACCGCCCGTCGCAAACCAACCGGCCCTGCAACTCCGGACACAACACTTCCAACGCCGCCACCACCTCCCCCACCGTCGCCCCCGGCGCCTCCACCCACTCCCGGCCCGCTGTCGCCGCGCGCAGCAGAGCCGGGATGTGGACGTGAGCCATGTCTACTTCTGCCCGCCAATCGCCGCCGCCACCGCCGGCGGATTCATCGGCAAATGGTACAGCCGCACGCCGATCGCATCGCGAATCGCATTCGCGATCCCGGCCGGCGGCGATACGATGTTCGCCTCGCCAACACCGCGCACCCCGAACGGATGCGCCGGATTCGGCACCTCTACAATCTGCGTATCGATCATCGGCACGTCGAGAATCGTCGGCATCCGGTAATCCAGCAGGCTCGCATTCATCATGCGCCCCTCCGGATTCATCCAGTACTCCTCGTTGAGCGCCCAGCCAATCCCCTGCACGCTGCCGCCCTGCATCTGGCCTTCCACGTAGCTCGGGTGAATCGCGCGCCCCGCATCCTGCACCGCCGTGAAGCGCAGCACCGTCGTCTTGCCCGTTCCCGTGTCGACCTCGACGTCCACAATCACGCCCGCAAACGAACCGCCCGCGCCGCGCGGATTCACGCTCGCCTGGCCCACCACCGGTCCGCCCGTCTCGCTCATCTTTCCAGCCAATTCCGCAAACGTCATCGCTCGCTCGCCGGCCCGGAAAACGCCATCGGCAAAATCAACCGCCTCCGTCTGCCACAACTTCGCCGCGCGCAACTTCATCTGCCGGATCACGTCCTGCGCCGCATCGTGCGCCGCCCAACCGGTGGCATACGTCGTCCGCGAACCGCCTGTCACGCCCGTATAACCAATCGTGTCGGTATCGACAACCGTCGGCTGAATCTGGTCCACCGGGATCCCCATCACCTCCGCCGCCTGCATCGCAATCGACGTCCGCGTGCCACCAATATCGGTCGACCCCTCAATCAGGTTCGCCGTCCCATCGGCATTCACGCTAATCACGCAGCTCGACGGCAGCCCGATGTTGAACCAATACCCAATCGCCACACCGCGCCCGCGCTTGGCCTCCGCATGCGACGGCTCGCCCAGCGGCGCCGAATAGTGCGGATGCGCCTGCATTGCCTCAATCACTTCCACGCATCCAACGCGCCGGAACTTCGGCCCATCGGCCCGCCGCGTGCCCTCCCGCGACGCATTCCGCAGCCGCAGTTCCAACGGGTCCATCTTCAATTCCCGAGCAATCTCGTCAACAACGCTCTCGGTCGCAAACGCCGCGTTCGGCGCGCCCGGCGCCCGGTACGCCGCCGTCGATGGCTTGTTCACCAACACGTCATACCCGTCAATCGTCTGGTTCGCAATGTCGTAGGCCGCAAACACGCACATCGCGCCCGCGCCCACCATGCCGCCCGCATACGCCCCGGCCTCATAGGCCAGAAACGCTTGCGCGGCAATGAACTTGCCATCGGCGTCCGCGCCAATCTTCACGCGCATCATCGAACCCGGCGTGGGCCCGCTGCCCTCAAACACATCCCGCCGCGACATCACCAGCTTCACCGGCCGGCCCGACTTCTTCGATAGCAACGCCGCCACCGGCTCCAGATACACCGGAATCTTGCCGCCAAATCCGCCGCCAATCTCCGTCGGCGTCACGCGCACCTGCGACACCGGCAGGTCCAGTAGGCACGACACCACGTCGCGCACCACGAAGCTGCCCTGCGTCGAACACCACACGTTCACCCGCCCATCGTTGTTCCACAGCACCGTCGCGGCGTGCGGCTCAATGTAACCCTGGTGCACCGTCGCCGTCGTGAACTCCCGTTCGATCAGCACCGCCGCCCCGGCAAAGGCCGCATCACTGTCGCCCATCGCATGGTGCACATGCGCGGTCACGTTGGTGTCCCCACCGTGCAACAACGGCGCGCCGTCGGCCATCGCCTCCACCGCCGTCAGCACGCACGGCAACGGCTCGTACTCCACTTCAATCAGCTTCGCCGCCTGCTCGGCCGCCTGCAGGCTCGTCGCCGCCACCGCGGCAATCGCGTGGCCTTGATACAAAACCTTCCCCTTCGCCAGCACGTTGCCGCGCAGGTGGCTCACCGGCGTCTCGCCCTCGCCCAGGTCCACAATCCGGTCCGGCGTCTGCGGAAAATCATCGGCGGTGACAACGGCCACAACACCGGGAAACGCCGCGGCCTTCGTCGTGTCCACCCGCTTCAAAATCGCATGCGCGTGCGTGCTCCGCACCATCGCTCCATGCAGCAATCCGTTCATCTGGAAATCGGCGGCGTAGATCGCCCGCCCGGTCACCTTATCGGCGCCATCATGCCGCGGCGGCCGCGTGCCAATCACGTTGTAGGATGGGGTGCTCATTGCGCCTGCTTCTCCTCGCGAATCTCTTTAGCCGCCGCCTGCACGGCGCGCACAATCTTGTCGTAGCCGGTGCACCGGCAAAGGTTATTGGCCAGCCACAAACGAATCCGTTCTTCGCTCGGGTCCGGCTCCTGGTCCAGCAGCGCCTTGGCCGCCACCAGGAATCCCGGCGTGCAAATGCCGCACTGCAAAGCCGCGTGGTCGATGAACGCCTTCTGCAGCGGATGCAGCTTCGCCCCCGTCGCCATCCCCTCAACCGTCTTCACCGTGCGGCCTTCCGCCTCCACGCCCAACACCAGGCACGACGTCACCAGCGTGCCGTCCAGCATCACGCAGCAGCTACCGCAATTCCCGTCGCCGCATCCCTCCTTGGTGCCCGTCAAATGCAGCGTGTCCCGCAGGCATTCCAGCAGCGTCTGGCTCGGCTCGGCCAGGAACTCCACCGGCTCGCCATTCAATTCCATCGATACGTAAGTCTTCTTCATGGCTGTGTTGTCCTCGCCTTTACTGCAGAACCGCGGTCAGCGCGCGGCGCGAAAGCACCCCGCACAAATGCCGCCGGTATTCGGCCGGCGCGCGCATATCGGAGATCGGTTTCGCCGCCGCCTCGGCCAGCGCCGCCGCGCCCGCAATGGCCTCCGCCGATGGCGCCTTCCCCACCAGCGCCTCCGTCACTTCCCGCACAAACAGCGGCGTCGGCGCTACGGATGCCAATGCCAATCGCGCCGTCGTAATCTGCCCATCCGTCACCGTCGCCGATACGCCCACTCCCACCACCGCAATGTCCATTTCGTTCCGCGGTATGAAGCGCAAGTAGTGCGCCTTGAACCCCGCCGCCGGCTTCGGCAGGAAGAGGTCCACCAGGAACTCGCCCTCTCCCAGCGCGTTCTTCCCCGGCGCCACGCAAAAATCCTCGACAGCAATCTCGCGAATGCCCGCAGGCCCCGCCACCCGCGCCACCGCCGACAGCACAATCAACAACGGCACCGCGTCCGCGCTCGGCGCCGCATTGCACAGGTTCCCGCCAATCGAAGCGCGCCCCTGAATCGCCGTCCCGCCAATTAAAGACGCCACCTCGGCCAGCGCCGGATACTGCGCCCGCACATCCGGGTTCGTCGCAATCCGGATACACGGCACCGCCGCGCCAAGCCGCAGCCCGCCTTCTTCCATCCGGATCGAAAGCAGATCGGGGATCCGCTTCACATCCACCACCAGCGGAGTCTCCCGCCGGCCGCCTTTCAGCTGTGCAAGGAGATCCGTCCCCCCTGCCAGCACGCGGGCAGCGGGGTTCCCGGCGAGCGCATGCACTGCCTCGTCGAGCGTCGTAGGCGCCACATAGTCGAACGGTTTCATCAAATGAATCGTACCAGAGCCGCAGCGCTCAGAAGTTGTAGCGCAGCGCCAGAATCGCGTGCGAATTCCGCCGGTACTGACCCAAAAAATCGTTCGTGTTTCCGCGGATGAGAGTCATGCTCGCCCTCGCCTGCCAGTGGGTCGACAGCGTCTGCGTGTACTCCGCCTTCACCCACGCGCCCTCGCCGTTCTGCCGCACCGCCGCCTCCGCCGCCACGCTCTTCTCCGCGCTGATCGTGTACGAAACCCGCGTCAAAAATGCCCGCGCCAATCCGCGATCCGGCGCGAAGTCCAGCTGCGTCTTCTTCTGCGTCACCCGCTCGCCGGAGTACCCGCCCACAATGGTCCACTCCCCAACGGTCCGTTCCAACTGCGCCACGTACAGCACGTAATCATCGGCGTTCTTACTCGACGAAGTGAAGTACCCGCCCTCGCCCTTAATCGTGAACCACCGCAGCGGCACCGCCCCCGCCCCGCCATACATCCGCATCGGCGCGAACCGGTTGAACAACTCAATCCGCCCCGGCACAAATCGCCCGTCCACCTGCGGCAGATGATTGTGGCCCTCGTAAAACGCCAGCGCCATCTCATAGCCTTTGCCCAGGTAGTTCCACCGCACTCCCGTCTGCACGCCACCCGGCAACGCCGGCGCCCCCTGGCCCAGCGGCAGCGGAATCTGCAACGACGGCGGCAGCACCACCCACCGCTGATTCAACAAAGGCGTACGGCTCGGCGTGAACCGCGGCTGCAGCACAACGTCCACCGTGTGCGCGCCCTTCTCAATCGTCAGCCGTGCCGCCATCACGCCCAGAAATTCGTTGTCGATGACGTTCAAAAAATCCCGCGGCGCAAACCGGTCCAGCGGGTTCAGAATATCGGCCTTCCCCCAACGGATCAGCTGCTTGCCGATCTCAAACGTCACCGGCCCCTTGTAGGCCGTCGCCGAAAATCGCCGGAACGAAAACGCCGGCCGCAGAAACCCACGGTCCTGCCAATCGAATCGCGCGCTTCGCTCCGTCTGCCGGTGGCTGTCGCTCCGCGCGTCCAACGCCCCGTTCAGCTTCAACCACGGCGTCAACTTGGCCGACGCCTCATACCGCAACAGCGCATCGGCAATCACTCGCCCGCTGTCATTCGCCCCCGTCTGCGGGAAGAACGAAGTGCGAATATCCACGTACCCGCGTTGCTGAAAATCCTGCGCGAACGCTGCCAGCCCAAACGCCAATAAAACCGCGACTCTCATTCCCCGCGCCGCAACGATTGCAGCGTGAACAACTCATCCTTCAACGCCACGTTGTACTGCAGCTTGTCGGACTTCAACACCGTCCGCCCCTTCCGCCGTACGTCGAACATCTCCATCTCCAGCGCCGACCACACGCCATTCACTTTCTCAATCCGCCGGTAGTGCAGCTTCCGCACCAGTTGGTCCTTCGCGTACATCTCGTACTGCACCGGAAAATAGATGTCCTTCCGGAACCACATCACCACCCGGTTATACTGCGAAGACTTCCCCTTCTTCGGCGCCGACTCAATCTTCCAGCACGCCTGCCCGTCCACCACTTCCTCGCCCAGCATCTTGAAATCGCTCTGATTCACATCGCGCTCTTCCAAGTCCTCATAGCTGAAATCCGTGCCAAAAAAACGCGTCGACCGGTCCTGCAACGCCACCCGTCGGTCCCTCTGCAACTCCGGCAGCCACATCCACTGGTCCGACGCCCGGTCCGGATGATTCACAATCAACAGCGCCACACCCTTCACCTCCGGCGGGCTCACAAACCGCAGCAGCGCCTTGCTCTCGCCGTAGTTCCCCGACCGGTAAAACTGCCACCGCTTTTCGCTGTTCTTCCCATTCGGATTGAACACCTGCAGCACGCCCTCATACTGCTGCGTGTTGGAGCGATTCCGCTTCTGCGACTCTTCCACAATCTGCCGCGCGTCCTGCGCGAACGCCGCCGCGGCCAGCACGAAAATCAACTTATTCATATTCCAATGCCTCCACCAATCCCCCGCGCACGGCCTGTTCCGCCGGCCCCAGCGCCGCAAACAGCGCCGCGCCCAGAATCACCGGGAACAGCCCCGCCGCCATCCCCCACGGGTACGTATAATCCAGCCGCAACCCCGCAATATCGCGCGCCGACATCTCCAGGCTGTAGTAAAGCGCCACCGATCCGAAGAACAACCCCACCACCAGTCCAATCACCCCAATCGCAATCGCCTCCAGCCAGATCGTCCCCCGCACCTGGCTCCGCAACGCGCCCACCGCCTGCAGCACGCCCAGCTCCCGCCGCCGGTCCGTAATGGACACGGTCAACGTGTTGATGATCCCCAAAATCGCCACCAGCACCGCCACCGCCAACTGAATGTAGGTCAGACCGAACCACTGATCGGTGATGTTGATGATGTACGTCTTCAGATCCTGATTGGTGAAGATAAACAGCCGCGTCTTCCCCGCCACTTTCTCTTCAATCCGCGCCTTCATCGTCGCAATCGGCGTGTCGCTGTTCAAATACAGCCGCACCGCGTTGATCGAGTCATCGTTCCAATACTTCACGAACACCGCCCGGTCCAACAGCACCGAGCCCTTCTGATCGCTGTAGTCCCGCACAATCCCCACCACCGGCAGCGCCAGCCGCCCGTTCGGCGTATTCAACTCCAACGGCTCGTTGTACTTCACCTTGTACAGCTCCGCGAAGTTATCGGAGACGATAAACCCCTTCCCCTCCGCCGCCAGCCGGTACATCGTTTTGCTATCGCCCTGAATCGCCGGCAGGTAGGATTCCGGCCGCAGATTCGCCACGTCCAGCGACACAAACATCACCGGGTTGCCCTTGTACAAAATGCGCGCGTTCCGCACCACCTGCGTGTACTTCACGCCCGGAATCTGCCGGATCTCCTCAGCAAAACTCGCCGGAAACCGGAACGAGCGGTCCGTGATGTTCTGCGTCGGCGTCAGGAACATGTCCGGGTTCAACGCAATCCGCATCCACTCGTCAATCGAGTTATAGCTCGCCCGCGCCATCCCGCCCAGCGAGATCACCAGTGCAATCGATAGCGCTAACGCCGACACCGCGCCCGACGTCCGCCGAGGAGATTGAATCAAGCTATCCGCCGCCAGCGTCCCCTCCACCGGCCGCAGGAACTTCAACACAGGCCGGATCCCCCGGCTCAACCACAGCGCCATCGTCGGCACCAGCAGCAGCCCCGCGATCACCGTCAGAAAATAGCCCGAGTAAAAAATCACCCGGTTCTGCGCGAAAAACAGGCAGAAGAAAACAACCACAAACAACCCGGCGGCCACCTGCCGTCGCACCCGGTTCTCCCCGGCCGACAGCTGCTGATACCGCCCCTTCTGCAACGCCTGCACCGGGTCCACCCCGGCCGCCGCGCGCGCCGGAATCCACGCCGCAATCACGCTCGTAATCACGCCCATCAACAGCGCGCCAAACAACAGCCGCGGATCCGACGAAACCTCATCGGCCTTCTGCGCCACACCATAAATCTCGCCCAGAAAATTCCCCAGCGAAGCCGAAATCGCCCGCGCGATCAACAGCCCGAACAACAACCCCACCCCCGCGCCGATCAACCCCAGAATCGCGCTCTCCGTCAAAAACAGCGCCTGAATCTGCCCCCTAGTCGCCCCCAGCGCCCGCACAATCCCAATCTCACTCCGCCGCTGCGTCACCGCAATCGCAAACGAGTTGTAGATGATGAACATCCCAATAAACAGCGCGAACAAACTCGTGATATTCGCCAGCATCCCGTACACGCTCGACAGCGATTCAAACTGCTTCCCGCGCGCCGATGGCGACTCCACCTCGAACCCCGGCCCGAGCATCCCGCCGAGCTGTTTCTGCAAATCCGGAACGGCCGTCCCCTCGGTCCCAGCCAAATCAATCCGGTCAAACTTCCGCCCGCGCCCAAACACCTTCTGCGCGGCGTAAATGTCCATAATCGCCAGGTTCCCGCCAAACGCGCTCGTCAACCCGCTCGACTTCATGATCCCGCGCACCGTGAAAGTCCGCGGCCCGTCCATCGCCGCCAGGGTGATCTTCGAATTAATCGCCAGCCCATTCGCCGACGCAAACTCCCGCGTCACCATCAGCGAATCCGGCTGCGCAATAAACACCAACGGGTCTTCGATGACGGTGTCATCGCCCTCTTCCAAATCGTAATCCCGTAGCCCCCGGTCCCCCGTCATGTCCACGGCCAGAACCAAAATATTCCCCTGCGACTTCAGGTTCAAATTGACCACAGCCTCAATCACCGGCACCGCCACCCGCACGCCAGGCACCGCCTGCACCCGCTCCAAAACCTCTTCGTCAAAGCCAGACTCGCCCGCCGTAATCTGCAACTGCGTCGCGCCCGCAATCCGGTCCACCGTCTTGTTAAAAGCCGACAGCACCGACTGGTTCGCCGTATGCATCCCCACAAAAACCGCCACGCCCAACACAATCCCCGCCATCGTCAAAACGGTCCGCAGCAAGTGTTTCCGGACGTACTGCCAGCTGATGAGCTTAAGAAGTCTCATCCCTTTTTGTCCATCACAATGTGACCGTCTTTCAGCGCAATCTGCCGCGGACAGGACTCGGCCACCCCCCGGTCGTGCGTGACGATCAACACCGTCGCCCCCAGTCGCTCATGCAGCTCCCGGATCAGCGCCAGAATCTCCACGCCCGTATTCGAATCCAAATTCCCCGTCGGCTCATCGGCCAGCAAAATCGGCGGATAGACGGACAATGCCCGCGCAATCGCCACCCTCTGCCGCTCCCCGCCCGAAAGCTCCTCCGGTAAATGGTCCAGCCGTTTTTCCAGCTTCACCAGCGACAGCAGCTCCCGCGCCCGGTCGTTGATCTTCGCCGCCGGCCACCCGCGCAAATGCAGCGGCAAGCTGACGTTCTCTAAACAACTCAACGTCGGCAGCAGGTTGAAAAACTGAAAGATAAATCCAATCTTGTCCCGGCGAATCCGCGTCAGCTCATCGTCGGAGATCCCCCGCAACAACGTGCCGTCGATGCGGATATCCCCTTCACTCGGCCGGTCCAGCCCGCCGATCAAATTGAGCAGCGTCGACTTTCCCGAACCCGAAGGACCGACAAGCGAAACCATCTCGCCTTTTTCAATGTGCAGATTAACTGCGTCGAGTGCGATTACCTGACGTTTTCCGTCAAATCGCTTGGAAACGCTACTGAGCGAGATCATGTCACTACAGTCCTCATGATGACACGCGAAGAACATCCGGTTCATAATCAGCAGAGCAGATTAAATTTATGGCCTTGGCGTATCTGGTTGGGCAAGTAAAAGATAGTGGCGTCGCGCTGGCCGTATTGCTCGTGTCTCTAGGGGTACGCCGCTGGATCCTCCGTCGCCTAGAAGGCGTCGCCCGCGAAAATCCCAAGTCCTTCGCCGGCACCCTCCGCGAAGGCCTCGGCACGCCCAGCCTCCTCTGGTGCCTGGTCCTCACTGTCGACGCGCTCCTCGGCGCCCTCGATCTCTCCCCCAAAGCCGAACGCGTCGGCCACGTTCTCGTCGTCAGCTTTCTCATCCTCAGCCTCACCATGGTCGCCAGCACCATCGTGACCCGCACCCTCCAGCGCTACGGCGAACTCCATTCGCTCCCCTTCGCAGTCGCCGGCCTCTCCCGCACGCTCACCCAGGTCGTCGTCTTCTCCCTCGGCCTGGTGATCTTCCTCAGCTACCTCGGCATCTCGCCCACGCCCCTCATCACCGCCTTCGGCGTCGGTGGCCTCGCCGTCGCCCTCGCCCTGCAGGACACCCTCGCCAACATCTTCGCCGGCGTGCACATTCTCATCGAACGCCCCATCGCCGTCGGCGATTTCGTCCGCCTCAGCGCCGAAGAAGAAGGCACCGTCTCCGATATCGGCTGGCGCACCACGCGCCTGCTCACCGGTGCCAATAGCACCGTCGTCATTCCCAACAAAACCATCACCTCGGGCAACCTGCTGAACTACTCCATGCCCTCGGTCGAAGTCGGTGCCTGGGTGCCCATCCTACTAGCCCTCGATGCCGATGTCGAAAAGGCCGAGCGCATCGCCCTCGCCGCCGCCAGCGCCACCGAAGGTGTCCTCGCCGAACCCGCCCCCGCCTTCACCGTCGACCCCGGCATGACCGCCACCCACCTGCAATACCGCCTGTCCTTCCGCGTCCCCCGCCAAATCCAGGCCGGCGTCATCAAGACGCAAATCCTCCGGCGCGTGCTCGAAGGCTTCCGTGCCGAAGGCGTCCCCCTCCCGGAAGTCCGCCAGCGATAAAACTACTGAACCGGTCCAGTCCCCTGCGGCGCCTGCGGTTCAATATGAATTTCCCCAAAGGCCGATTCATACTGGCTGATGTTCTGCTGCAGAACATTCACCAGCGCCTTGGCCTGCTGCGGGCTCAAATACACGCCCTGGAAATTCTGAATATTCACCACGTCCGGCGAGTTCTGCGAGACGAGTCCGAACATAAGAAAAAAGTCCCAGAGATTCGCGCGCACTTGCACGCTGTTCGCGTAGCCTTCGCGATAATCAGGGCCGTTGAGCAATTGGATTTTGGGTGCTGTATTGGGATTCATAACGAAAAAGGAGCGCATAAGCGCTCCTGTCTCTCTTTATTATGGCTTACGGACTTAGTGGATGGGATGGCGGGGACGACGGGGCTCGAACCCGCGACCTCCGACGTGACAGGCCGGCGCTCTAACCAACTGAGCTACGTCCCCGTCCTTAAAACGTCCGTTCTTCAAGAATAGCACAGGACAAGCCGGAAACAAAAGCTCCCGTGGGAGAATCGTAACGTGCGTATGCGCCCTTGCCTACTCGGCCTCCTGGCCCTCCTGATCGCCTGCGGTGAAAAGCCCGTCGAAAAGCCCAAAGAATCACCCCGCCTGCCCAAGATCACCCACTTCTACGGCAACGCCGCCTCCGTCCCCAAAGGCGAAAGCCTCACCCTCTGCTACGGCACCGAAAACGTCGACTCCGTCACCATCACCCCTTCCGACGACAAAGACCTCCGCCCCGCCCTCAATCGCTGCATCGCCCACCGTCCCACCAAGGACACCACCTACACCATGACCGCCAAAGGCCCCGGCGGCGAAACCACGGCGTTTTTCTCCGTCCGCGTCGGCCCCTCTTCGCCAAAAGAACGCGTCCTCATCCAAAGCTTCCTCTCCCTGGGCTCCGGCCCCTTCAACGCCGGCGCCCGCGTCCAGCTCTGCTACACCACCGATGGCGCCACCGCCGTCTCCGTCCAACCCGCCGTCCCCGCCAAACTCGCCCCCGGCACCAACCAGTGCTTCACCGTCACGCCCGAGAAAACCACCACCTACGTCCTCTCCGCCACAACCGGCGATGGCGGCACAGACCGTATGCAAGTCACGGTCCCTATACACTAGCCCCTGAATTCGGTATAACTAACCCACTATGTCTGAATCCCGACGGTTGTTCCTGCAGGGCGGAGCCCGCGCTTTATCAGTCGCGGCAATGGCCAAGGAGGTAATGGCCCAGACATCCTCCGCCTCGGCCACCGGCCTCCCCACACGCGTCCTCGGCCGCACCGGCCAGCGCGTCTCCATCCTCGCCCTCGGCGGCTGGCACATCGGCTCCGTCAAGGATGACAACGAAGCCATCCGCATCATGCACGCCGCCATCGACGAAGGCATGACCTTCTTCGACAACGCCTGGGACTACCACGACGGCCACTCCGAAGAGGTCATGGGCAAAGCCCTCACCGGCGGCAAACGCCAGAAGGTCTTCCTCATGACCAAGAACTGCGAGCGCGATTACGCCGGGTCCATGAAGAACCTCGACGACTCTCTCCGCCGCCTCCAGACCGACCACCTCGACCTCTGGCAGTTCCACGAAATGGTCTACGACAACGACCCCGATTGGGTCTTCGAAAAAGGCGGTCTCAAGGCAGCCCTCGAAGCTAAAAAAGCGGGCAAAGTCCGCTACATCGGCTTCACCGGCCACAAGGATCCGCGCATCCATCTCAAGATGCTCGGCAAGCCCTACGACTGGGACTCCGCCCAGATGCCCATCAATCTGCTCGATAATTTCTACCGCAGCTTCCAGCGCGAAGTCGTCCCCGTCTGCCTCAAGAAAAACGTTGGCGTCATCGGCATGAAAGGCCTCGCCGGCGGCAACACCCAGGGCCGCTTAATCGAAAAGCTCGGCATGACCGCGGTCGATTGCTACAACTACTGCCTCTCCCTCCCCGTCACCGCCCAGGTCGTCGGCATCACCACCATGGCTCAGCTCAAGGAGGACATCGCCCTCGCCCGCAACTTCAAACCGCTCGACGCCGCCGCCCGCCAGTCCCTCCTCTCCAAAGTGAAGGACGAAGCCAGCGACGGCCGCCACGAACTCTTCAAATCGGCGAAAACCTACGACGGCCCGCACCACCGCAAACAGCACGGCTTCGACATCGGCTAACCATGCGCCTCCTCCTCGCGTTCTTCTTAATGCTGCCCCTCGCCGCGGCCGAGCCCGGCTTCGTCTCCCTGTTCGATGGCAAGTCGCTCGACGGCTGGTTCATCGTCAACAAAATGGGCCCCGGCTTCCTCGTCCGCGACGGTCTCATCGTCTGCCCCTACGAAGGTGGCCAGAAGCTCATGACCGAAAAGGAATACGCCAACTTCGTCCTCCGCATCGAATACAAACTCGAGCAGGACGGCAACAACGGCATCGGCATCCGCGCCCCCCGCGAAGGCCAGACTTCCGTCTACGGCATGGAGATCCAGATCCTCGATCAATCCGGCCCCAAGTACCCGCCCATGCACCTGAAACCGGAGCAGTACACCGGCTCCATCTACGGTGTCTGGCCCGCCCGCACCGGGTTCCTAAAGAAGCCAGGCGAATGGAACGAACAGGAGATCCGCGCCGATGGCCGCCGCATTACGATCACCCTCAACGGCGTCATCATCCTCAACGCCGATCTCGACGACGTCCGCGAACCCGCAGTCCTGAAAGCCCACCCCGGCCTCGCCCGCAAGTCCGGCCACATCGTCCTGCTCGGCCATCAGGCCCACGTCGAGTTCCGCAACATCCGCATCAAAGAGCTGCCTTAACCGCCACCCGCCCCGCGCCCCACCCGTTCGGCCCCGCCCGCCCGTTCGCCACCGGTCGCCCGCCCAAGCCCGCCGCCGCCCGCTCGATAGCCCGCCCGCCACCGCCCGCCCCGCCCGGGGACACCCTGATCCCCAGTCCGACATGCCCCCCTGTCTGAAACGAAGGGTGTCCCCCAAGCCCGCCCGCCAAAGCCCAAGCCCGCCCCGCAAAAAAACCTCAAATCCGCGCCTTAACCTCCGCGCCCATCGGATGATCCCCCAACGCCTCCGCCACGCTCTCCCGGTCCGCCATCGGCCGGTTCTGACTCACCTTCCACTTCCCCTCCACCCGTTCCAATACAATCTCAATCCCCGTAATCGCCCCCAACAGCTTGTCGATATACTCCCCCGGCGCATCGTCAATGTGCCACGGTTCCGCCCGCTCCCCCTCAAAATGCGCCGTCAAATCCGCCACCACCGCCCGCAACCGCGCAGGCTCCGTAAATGTCCGCAACGTCCCATGCGCATGCACGGCAACGTAATTCCAAGTCGGCACCACCCGAGGGTCCGAAGCCTTGGTCGCATAAAACCCCGGCGAAACATAATGCTGCGGCCCCTGAAAAATGGCAACCGCCGCGACCCCATCCGCGCCCGCCAACGGATTCCCCCGCGCCACATGGCCCACCAAAACGCCATCCCGCAACAACAGCGGCACGTGCGTCGCCTCCATCCCGTCCCCCAACATCACCACCAGCGTCGCCAGCGGAAACTCCCGCAGCAACGCCTCCATCTCCTCCGGCCGGTCCTCACGAAACAGCGGCGGCGTATACATCGCCTAAAACAAAATCCTAACCCGCAGCGTCCCCGGCACAGACTCCAGTCGCTTCTTCAACCGCAACGACTTCGCCCGTTCCCCCGCCTCAATATCAATCACGACGTACCCAATGCTCGGATCGGTCTGCAAATACTGCCCCGCGACGTTAATACTGTCTTCCGAAAAAATCGCATTAATCGACGACAACACGCCCGGCTGATTCCGATGAATATGCAACAACCGCTGCTGCCCCGGATGCGCCGGCAACGACACCTCCGGAAAATTCACCGCCGAAAGTGTCGACCCGTTATTGCTATACCGCAACAACTTCCCCGCCACCTCCAGCCCAATATTCTGCTGCGCCTCCATCGTGCTCCCGCCCACATGCGGCGTCAGAATCACGCGGTCCAGCCCCCGCAACGGCGAGTTGAAAATGTCCCCCGTCGACTTCGGTTCCGCCGGGAAAACATCAATCGCCGCCCCGCCAATATGCCCCGCGCGAATCGCC
The DNA here is from genome assembly GCA_947470805.1 of Acidobacteriota bacterium. Lineage (GTDB taxonomy): Bacteria > Acidobacteriota > Terriglobia > Bryobacterales > Bryobacteraceae. Next base: position 40,584 of record CANIVU010000032.1, read on the forward strand.
GCCGCCAGCGCGTCGATGTCCACCACCGTCCCCCGCGAAGCGTTCACCAAATGCGCGCCCGTCTTCATCCGCCCCAACTGCAAAGCGCCAATCATCCCCTGCGTCTGCGGCGTCTCCGGCACATGCAGCGTCACCACATCGGCATGCTGCAGCAACTCATCCAGCGTCCCCACCGCCCGCGCATTCCCCAACGCCAACTTCGACTCCACATCGAAGTAAGCAACCTTCATCCCAAACGACTCCGCCAGCAGCCCCACCTGCGTGCCAATATGCCCATACCCAACAATTCCCAGCCGCTTCCCCCGCACCTCATACGACCCCGCCGCCGACTTATCCCATTCCCCCCGGTGCGCCATCGCGTTCTTCCGCGGAATCCCGCGCATCAGCATCACCGTCTGCGCCACCACCAGCTCGGCAACACTCCGCGTGTTCGAAAACGGAGCATTAAACACCGGAATCCCCCGCGATTTCGCCGCCGCCAGTTCTACCTGATTGGTGCCAATGCAGAAGCACCCCACCGCCGTCAGCCGCCGCGCGTGTTGAATGGCGCGCTCAGTCAAATGCGTAGCCGACCGCAACCCAAGAAAAAAGGTATCCGCCAGCGCATGTTCCAGCTCCGCGCCTGCTAGCGCGCCCTTATGCGTCTCAATCCAGCTATATCCGTCTGCGCGGAAAGCTTCAGCGGCGCTGGGGTGTATGCCCTCCAGCAGCAAGATCTTCATCTTGCTTTTGTCGAGCGACGTGCGTCCCATTGGTAACTCCCATTATAGAGGCCCCGGCGCCCGGCTGTCCCCGAACCCATCTCCCCCATTCCTCGCTCTATCGCTCGTCCTACCAAGAAAAACCACTCACTTTTCCCTAGTCCCACCCCTAATCCAACCGCTTCCGGAACCGCCCCGCACTCACCAGCAAAATCACCACCCCAATCAACCCCATCGCCCCCAACTGCGGCCACAAAACCTCCACTCCCACCCCCTTCAAAAACACCCCCCGCAGCACCTCAATGAAGTACCGCAACGGGTTCAAATACGTAATCCACTGAATCACCTCCGGCATATTCCGAACCGGAAAACTGAACCCGCTCAACATAAACGTCGGCATGAAAAAGAAGAACGCCGACATCATCGCCTGCTGCTGCGTCCGCGAAATCGTCGACAAAAACAGCCCCGCCCCCAACGTCGAAAGCAGGAACAACCCCGACGACCCCACCAGCATCCACACGCTCCCCCGGAACGGCACATGAAACACAATCAACGCCGTCGTCGTCGCCAGCGCCATGTCCAAAAACCCAATCAACGCAAATGGAATCGTCTTCCCCAGCATCAATTCAATCGGGCGAATCGGCGTCACCATCAACTGCTCCATCGTCCCAATCTCCTTCTCCCGCACAATCGCCATCGCCGTCAGCATCAGCGTAATCAGCGTGATAATGTTCATCACCACACCCGGCACAAAGTAGTTCCGGCTCTTCAATTCCTCGTTGAACCAAGCCCGCTGCTCAATCCCCACCGGCGCCGCCATCCCCGTCCCCCGCGCCCGCCCCAGGTTTGTCACCACCCGGCTCACATACGCCGACACAATCCCCGCCTCGTTCGAATTGGTCCCGTCCATCAACACCTGCACCTGCCCCGTCCGCCCCCGGTCCATATCGGCGCCAAAACCCGGCCCCACCCGCACCACGCTCAACACCGTCCCCTTGTCCAACAACAACTGCGCCTCCGCGTCCGACTCCGGCCGCGCCACCACCCGGAAGTACCGCGAGTTCCCTAGCATCGCCCCCAACTCCCGGCTCGCCGCCGAATGGTCCTGGTCGAACCACGCCACCCCCGCGTTCTCAATGTCCAAATTCACCGCGAAGCCGAAAATGATCAGCTGCATAATCGGCGGCAAAATGATCATCATCCGCAGCCGCGGCTCCCGCAGCACCTGCAGCAACTCCTTCCGCAAAATCGTGAAAATACGTCCCCACATCGTCAAGCCACCTTATGCCCGATCTTCCGCGTCGCCACCGTAAACACAATGCCCGCATACACCATCAGGAACAACACCTGCAGCCACAACAGCGTCATCCCCTCGCCCTTCAAATACACAGCTTTCAAAATCGCAATGAAGTACCGCGCCGGCACAATCGCCGACGTGATCTGAATCGGCCTCGGCATATTATCGATCGAGTACATAAACCCGCTCAGCAAAAACGCAGGCAAGAAACTGCTCAACATCCCCATCTGGTACGCCAACAACTGCGTCTTCGCCACCGCCGAAATCAGAATCCCCCACGACAGCGCCCCGAACAAAAAGATCCCGCTCGAAAACGCCAAAAACAACAGATTCCCCCGCAACGGCACGTCAAACACAAACACGCTCATCAACACCGAAGTCAACACATCCACCGCGCCCACCGCGAAGTACGCCGCCAGCTTGCCCAACACAATCTCCGTCGGCCGCAACGGCGTCGACAGCAACTGCTCCATCGACCCGTTCTCCCACTCCCGAGCAATCGTCAGCGACGTCAGCAGCGAAGCAATAATCATCAACACGACCGCAATCAGCCCCGGAATCAAGAAATTCCGCGACTTCAGATCGGAGTTATACCAAACCCGAACCTGCGCCTCCACCGGCAAAGCGAACCGTCGTGGTGCCATCCGCTCGACGGCCCAGCCCGTAATGAGAGCCTGGGCATAATTGATCGCAATCGAAGCCGTGTTCGAATCCGATCCATCCAGCAATAACTGCACCCCCGGCTTCGCCCCGCGCGAAAGATCGCGATGAAACCCCGCCGGAATCACCACCGCCAGGATCACCGTACCCCGGTCAATCGCCCGATTCACATTCGCCAGAGAAGTCTCCACACCCTTCACATCAAAATAAAGCGTCCCCTCAAACCGGGCCCGCAAATCCCTGCTAGCCGGCGTCTGGTCATGATCCACAATCAGCGTCGGGATGTGGTCCACATCGAGCGAGAGCGCATACCCAAAAAGCATCAGCATGAAGAACGGAACCAGCAGAGCCATTACTAAGCTCCGCGTGTCCCGAACAATATGCAGAAACTCCTTCCGCGCCATCGCCCGAATCCGCCGCCACTTCATGCCGCATCCTCCCGCTCAATAGCGGCAATAAAAACCTCTTCCATCGAGCCCACGCCCATCTGCTGCTTCAACACCCGAGGCGAATCCATCGCCACCGCCTTGCCCTTGTACAAAAGAGCAATCCGATGACAATACTCCGCCTCGTCCATGTAGTGCGTCGTGACAAAAATAGTCCGCCCTGCCTGCGACAGCTGATCGATCAAATCCCAAAACGCCCGCCGCGCGATGGGATCCACCCCACTAGTCGGCTCATCCAAAAACAATACCGGCGGATCATGCAAAATCGCCGCCCCGAGCGCCAGGCGCTGTTTCCACCCCCCGCCCAACAGCCGAGTCATCACATCCCGCTTCGTCTCCAACCCGGCCATTTTCAGCGCAAACGCCTTCCGCTCGTCCCTAAGATCCCGAGGAACCCCATAAATCCCACAAAAGAAGTCCAGGTTCTCTTCCACCGTCAGGTCATCGTAAAGCGAAAACTTCTGCGACATATACCCAATCGACCGCTTCACCTGTTCCGGTTCGGAGCCGACATCAAACCCATTGACAGAAGCCGAACCCTCCGTCGGCCCGAGCAAGCCACAAAGGATCCGAATGGTAGTCGACTTCCCAGCCCCATTCGGCCCCAGAAACCCAAAGATCTCCCCCTTAGCAACGTTAAGGCTAACGTGGTCCACCGCCACAAAATCCCCAAACCGCTTGACCAACCCCCTAACCTCCACCGCAAAAACCGTGTCACACACCGCAAAAACCGTGTCACACACAATTACCTTCCCCCCAAATAATTGGTGCCAGGCACCAATTATTTGCCACTAAGTCCCGCATTTTCAGCAACGGCTCCCCGCCAAAAACCGTGTCACACACAATTTCAGCCCGCAGACCCCGCCTCTCCCCAAGCAACGACGTTCCGCCGAAAATCGCAACAAGTCCCACCCCACAGAAAACCGCGTCACACACAATATCCCAAGCGCCACTAATTGGTGCCAGGCACCAATTGTTTGCCGCTAAGTCCTTTATTGTCAGTAACCGGTTTCCCCGGAGAACCGTGTCAGACTCAATTTCAGCCCACGCATCCCGCCTTCCCCAAAACTGCCCGCCAACCCCCTTTCGCTCCAGCGATGTTCCGCCGAAAATCGCATCAGGTCCCACCCCACGGAAAACTGTGTCACACACCACTACCCAGCCGCCGGAAATTGGTGCTAGGCACCAATTAAATGCCGCTAAGTTCCTTTTTGTCAGTAACCGGTTTCCCCAGAAAACCGTGTCACACACAATTTCACGCGGCATGTTCCGCCTCCGCCCCAATCACCGAAACGAACACATCCTCCAGCGTCGGTTGAATCCGCTCCCACACCCCTCCCACCGCCGGCGCCGCCATCCCGCTCTCCAAAAACACATGCAACGCCGCCCCCGCTGGCTTCACCGACATCACCCCGCTCAACCCCGCCAACCGCGCCCGAATTTCCCGCAAATCCTCCCCCGTCACCTCGTAGCACTCCCCCGGCACCGCCGCCTTCAACTCCGCCGGCGTCCCCATCCGAATCAGCCGACCGTTATGCATCAACGCTACCCGGTGGCACCGCTCCGCCTCGTCCAAATACGCCGTCGTCACCAACAACGTCATCCCGCCCCGCACCAAATCCTCCAAAATCACCCAAAAATCCCGCCGCGACACCGGGTCCACCCCGTTCGTCGGCTCATCCAGCAACAAAATCTCCGGCTTATGCAACAACGTGCACATCAGCGCCAGCTTCTGCTTCATCCCCCCCGACAGCTTCGCCGCCGGCCGCTCCCGGAACGGCGCCATCCGCGTCATCGCCAGCAACTTCACTTTCAACGGCTCCAACTCCCCCGGCTCCACGCCAAACAAATCGGCGTAGAAATCCATGTTCTCCTCCACCGTCAAATCGCCGTAAAGTCCAAATTTCTGAGCCATATAGCCAATCCGGTCCCGCACCGCATCCGGATCCTTGGCCACGTCAAACCCCGCCACCACCGCCCGCCCGCGATCGGCGTCCAGCAACCCTGTCAGCAACCGCAGCACGGTCGTCTTCCCAGCCCCATCCGGCCCCACCAGCCCGAACACCTCCCCCTTCGGAATCGCCAGGTCGACGCCGTTCACGGCGACCACCGGCCCAAACCGCCGCGTCAATTGCTCGGCCCGGATCACTGGGTCACAATCTCCGCGTCCATCGGCATATTGTTCTTCAACTCGCCCTTCGGGTTCGCCACCTCCACCTTGATCCGGTACACCAGCTTCACCCGCTCCTCGGGCGTCTGAATCTGCTTCGGCGTGAACTCCGCCTCCGACGCAATGAACGTCACAACCCCTTCATAATCAACGCCCTGGAAGGAGTCGGTCCGCAGCTTGACCTTCTGCCCCAGCTTCACCCGGCCCAGCTGGCTCTCGGTAATGTACCCCCGCAGCCATGGCCGCGCCGTGTCGCCAAGGGTCACAATCGTCGTCCCCGCCCCCACCACTTCCCCCATCTCTGTCGGCTTCGCCAGCACCACCCCGTCCATGGGCGCCTTGATCTCGGTATCGCCGATCTGCACCTCGGTCACGCCCACCTGCGCCCGCGCTCGATCGATATCGGCCTTTCGCAATGAAACCTCTTGGCCCTTTCGAATCAACTCTTTGCGATTCGCCTCGGTCAGCTGCAACGCTGCCCGAGCCCGGTTCAACTGCGCCTTCGCCAACTCCAGCGTTTCCTTCCGAGGACCCTCTTTCACCAACGCCAGACGCTGTTCGGCGATCTGCACAGCGGCCGTCGTCGACCGCAAACGGGTCTGCGCCTGGTCATACTGCACGCGCGATATGTCCTCTTGTTTGAACAACTTCTGAGCCCGCTCCCAGTCCGCCGCCGCCTGGTCCCGCTGTGCCCGGGCATCGTCCAACCCGGCCTGGGCCTGAGCAATCTCCTGCGTCCTCGACCCGGCTTCCACGTCCCGCACCTGTGCCTCGGCCTGAGCGATCTCCGCCCGACGCATCGCCGCCTCCCTGTCCAGGCTATCCCTAGCCCTCTCAGTATCGGTGCGCAACTGCGCCAAAGCCGATTCCGCCGCCGCCACCCCAGCCTGATACCCTTGCTTGGAAAGCTCCAGCGCGTTCGATTCAATCCGCGCCAGCAGTTGCCCCTTCTTCACCGTATCTCCTTCTTTGACAAGGAGTTCCACCACCCGGCCGGGTGTCTTGAAGGCGGCGTTGATCTCCGTGATCTCAAGGTTTCCGGACAGCCGTATCCGAGTCGGATCTTCCTTCGGCAGCCGCCAATAGTACACGCCCGCCACCGCCGCGACAGCCAGTAAGAGGAATGGAATCAATCGTTTCATTGCAGAATCCTATGGATCGCGCCCATCGCCGTGGCCAGATCGATCCGTGCCTGGTTGTATTGGAACAGGGCCATGATGCGGTTGTCCCGCGCCCGTTCGGTGCGCGTCTGCGCATCCACCACTTCGATATTCGAGGTCACGCCGCCCTGGTACCGCCGCCGGGCTTGCGCTAGCTCCCGTTCGGCCAGCTGCAATCCCTCTTCCGATACCCGGACCTGCTGGGCCGAAGCGGTCACCGCGTCGAGCGCCAGGCGCACGTCCAACTCCACCTGTTTGCGCAGGTCGGCCGTCCGCAACTCGTCCTGTTTCAACAGGATACCCGCCTCGGCGCGCCTGGCGTCGCGGCGGCCGCCGTCAAAGATCGGGATCCGCAGCGAGGCCCCGTAGGTCCGGGTTCCTACCGCACTCTCCACGTCCAACCCGATGGCGCCATAGTCCCCGAACGCCTGGATGGAAGGGAGCCGCTCCCACTTCACAGCTTCATAGGACCGCCGGCTGATTTCCATCCGAAGTGCTTGAGCCGAAAGATCTTTCCGGTTGTCGCGGGCTGCCGTCAGCGCCTCTTCGAGCGCCGGTACAGCCGTTTCCGGCAGCACCAGCGAATCGGTCAGGTCGAGTTCCTTGTCCAATCCAAGATTCAGCAATCGCGCTAACTGTAAGTGAGCACGGCGGTTTTCGTTTTCGAGCAGCGTCTGGCGTTGGCGTTCATTGGCGATCTGGACCTCGGCGCGCAGCACTTCGATGCCGGTTCCGGTGCCCGCTTCCTTCTGGTCCAGGGCGAGCTTTCTCAATGATTCTGCAAGGGTTAGGTTCGCCTTAGCCACCTGCAGCGCGGCCCCAGCGCGGAGCGCGGCGACGTACGCCCGGGCCACCGTTTCGCCCACCGTGTTCCGGGCCGATTCAGCCTCCGCCTGGGCGGCGGCGACGCCGGTTTTGGCGGCGTCCAAACGCTTCCAGGCCGAAAAATCGAACACCGTCATGTTGGCCGAAAGCCGCGCGTCGAAGTTGGTGATCGGGCCCACGATAGTAGGCTGCGAGAACCAGGGAATGTTGGAAGGAAAGGAGATACCGAACGCTTTGAGGTTCCGGGTGAAGTTCTGGCCGCTCACCGCGCCATCAATATTGGGCAGCAGCGCGCCCCGCGCCTGGGCTTGGCGGGTCTTCGATTGATCGATGGCGAGTGTGGCCAGACGGACTCGCGTGTTGCCATCGGGGGCGAGGGCGATTTCGACGGCCTGCTTCAACGACAGCGGCACCCTCTGCGCCGAAGCCACTGCGCAAGTGACTAGAAAGAAGAGGGTTAGCGGTTTCATTGGACCGGGCTCCGGAGACCCCCGGCGGCGAAGGCGATCATTTGGCGCAGCACATCCTCGCTATCGTTCACGTTCACCCGGCCTCTCGCGAGGCCTTCGATCAGGTGCATGGCGCCGAAGGTGTGGGCCAGGACGCCGACGGAGAACTGCAATCGCCAGAACAAGATAGGCGGGGGGATGCCCGGCAGAGCGATGCTCAGAGCGTCCAAATAGCTGGCCGCGACCTGGGACATCATGGCGCGGATCTGGCTGGCCAGTAACTCCCCTGGTTCTGTATACATACGGCCGATCAGAGCGACGATGGGCCGGCCTTCGCGACGGGTTTTGATGGCCTCCTGGGTGACCGGGCGGTAGAAGGCTTCGAGGATCTCTTCCACCGTTGGCGGCGCGCCGCCGGGGCGTTGGAGGAGCGCCTGCAAAAGCTCCATCCTCTTTTGATTGATAGGGTTAAGCCGCCGGTTCAGTACCGCCTGCACCAGTGCGTCCTTGGACTGGAAGTGGTAGTTGACCGATGCCAGGTTGACGTCGGCATGGTCGGTGATGGCGCGGAGGGAGGTGGAGGCGATGCCTTGCTGGGCGAAGAGAAGCTCTGCGGAGTCGAGGATGCGATCTTTGGTGTCGGTAGCCATTCAGTCAAACGTCCGTTTTAAGAATGGAGCTAAAAAAAGGCGCTGTCAAGCACCTTTTTTGCGTCGAAAACACGTCAAAAGTACGCGTTTACCCCCCAATTATGACGGTACTTTCGCCTTTGGCAATCTTGTTGGGCGGTCCGAGCGGTTCAAGGACGGTGTCGCCCATTCGGCAGGCGGGAAGGTTGTTGATGAGGACTGTTTTCGATCCGTCGATCACCATGCCGGGACCATGCGGCGGAATAGGGGAGGGGACGGTACAAACATGTTTGTCGGCACCGGCACCGGCAGAGGCGAACGAGCTGGTAAGCGCGGCGAGGTTGGCGGCCTTCAAGGTTTGTTCGGCGGCTTTGGCGATAGGCAAGGCCGGGCCGACGGCGGCTTTGGTGGCAGCTTCGGCGGCTTGCACAGCGATATCGGAGGCCTGCTTGGCGGCCTGCATGCCGGCGGCCGCTGCAGTAGGTACACCCCGCCAGGCAGGCAGCATGCCGATCATGACATCGAGACTGCCGGGGCCTGGACCGAGTATCGGAGGGAGAGGGTGGGATACGTTGTCTGTGACGCGGGCGGCGGGACCTTGGGGCATAGCGCTAAACTCCTCAATAGAATAAGCGAAAACGGGACAGAATCAAGATCAATCAAATGGGTAGGAATGTTCCGTCATTGATGGCGGTCCGGAGTACCTGGGCCTGGTTGGACTGTTGGATGCGGGCGAGCGTTTTGATGCCCAGGAAGAAGCCGGCCTGCACGCCTGCACCGGAGGGCGGGGTGAAGACGCCGTAGCCGACCTGGTCGCGGGGCGGACCGCCGCCGAGGCGGGCGGCGTTGAACATGAGATTGCGGCCGGCCCAGTTGTTGCGCTGGACACCACCGGGGCCGGTGCCATTGCGGTTGTTGTAGTGTTCCAGGCGGAGGACGTGGCCGACCTCGTGGGCGAGCGTCGAGGAGAACTCTTCGAGCATGCCATTGGGGTCGTGCATGATGAAGCCGACCTGGGCGCCGACATACGTGCCGTCGCGGCGGTTGGCGCGGGCGAAGTCTGAACTGATGCCGACGCCGAGGACGCCGTCGACGGTGACGTTGCCGTTGCCATCGACGTCATCGATGTGGCCGACGATGTAAGCATTGAGGACGCCGGGCTGGGAGAACTGACGCATGACTTTGGCGAGTTCGGCATCCCAGTGGGTGGCAGCGGTAAGTGTAACGGTGTTGGCTTTGGTGAAGCCGACGATGCTTTCTTCGAGAATGGGGAGTTGGAGTTCGAACTTCACGCCAACGGGCACCATGATTTTGTTGGCTTCCCGGATACAGTCCTGGAAGGTCTGTGTGTTGCTGCTGGGCGCGGTGCCATTGATGGTGATGAGATGACCCTTGATGGGGACAGTGAGCAGCGGGTGGACGCGGAGAGCGCATTCGCCGACGACCGGGCCGGTGGCGGAGCCGGCGTGGAGCTTGAGCACCGTACTGGTGTCGGCGCCGGGGGCGCGGGCCGCGCGGACGGTGATGGTGTCATCGGGTGTGAGGGGGGCACCGGTGGCCGGGGAGACGAGCGAGACGAGGCCGGTGTCGACGATCTCCGGGAAGAGCTGAACGGCTGGTTCCAGGCGATCGCGCATGACGCGGATGCGGGTCTGCTGGGCCGGGGTGGTGCCGTCAGGACCGCAGAGGCCGAAGACGGGGCCGTGGGCGTTGACGACGGCACCGTCGAGATTGAAGCCGCGGTCGTCGGGATCGGAGGCGTCCGATTGAGAGAAGACTCCGGTGACGGCGCGAACGAACCGCACAAGCGTGACGCGGCGGGCGGTGAGTTTGGGGAAGTTCTGGGGATTGAACAGGTGCAGGGGGAAAGGCATGCTATTTGTCTTTTCCTTTTGCCGCGGCCCCTTTGGCGGCGGCAATTGTGGCGGAGTCAAAATTACGGATCGAAGTCAGTTTGAGGCTGGGTACGAGGCCCAGTTGGTGCGCGGTCCAGACGGCGATATCGCAGCGGCGGGCCATGCGGCTATTGGGGCCGGGGGAGATGCTGAAGATGGGTTCCTGGGAATCGAACAGAGGGAGCAGGGCGGGGGCCATGGACTTGTCGCCGATGTAGACGATCAGGTCGGTAAGCCGCACGACATCCTCCATTTTGGCGGCGTGGATGGCGGCGGCGAATTTAGCCCGTTCCGGCACCGCGCCAAGGCGGATGGCGGCGGCGAGGGCCGTATAGCGGACCTGGGGATCGGCTTCCTTTTCCGCGATTTGCTGCAGGGGGGCAAGCGGCGTTTTGGCGTGCCCAGCGGCGAGGTAGAGGTGGGCGCGAATGGCGGGGTTCCCGGTTTTCGGAATCACCTGGAGGATCTCTTCGCCGGGGGGAAGATTTTTGGCGCCGCGAAGGGCACGGGAGGCGGCCGCGGCGACGGCGAGGTTGGGGTCCGCCGTGAGCGTGAGGAGGAAGGAGGCGCCTTCCGCGGAATCGAGTTTTTCGAGGACCTGGGCGGCGACGACGCGGGCCTGGTCCTTCATCTTGGGGATGCGGGGGCGCATCGCGGCGACGAGGCCCGCCGGGGCAGTGGCCTTGGCGGAAAGGACGGAGCGATCGACGGCTTCGATGGCGGTGAGCCAGCCGTTGAGATCGGTGGGCTGGGCGGCGCAGGTAACGCCGAACAGGACCGCGGCGATCGCTGGGAGTGCGCGGAGCATGGGGTTATTCGCCTTCGCCCTTAGGGTCCGGGAGTTCGGAGTAAAGTTTACGGACGCGGGAGACGAGGGAGGGGTCGTAGTTGGTGATCGCCGGGCCGGCACCGGTGCCGAGGCCGAGTTCCTTACCGTTCCAAATGGCGAAGTCGCACATTCGCGCCTGTTTATCTGTTCCGCGGGGGCTGTCGAAGCCGATGCGCATGACGCCTTCGGTGCTGCCGAGCCAGGGGATCATGGCTTTGGCGAGGTTGGGATCGTTGATGTAGAGGAGATGGGCGGAGTAGGCCAGGACTTCGTCGGGGCGAGCCTTGCGAACCTTCTCGAAGAACTCGAGCTTCTCGTTTTTGCCGCCGCGGAGGACGATGGCGGCCATCGCCTGCATTTTGGCGTTTTCGTCGGCCTCCATTTCGGCGGTGCGGCGGAGGGCGTCGAGACCACACGCGGCGCGGCCGGCAGTGAGGTAGAGTTTGCCGCGGACGAAGGGGGATTCACGGGAGGGGATGATGTTCAGGATCGAGTCGCCGGCGGGGGGATCTTTCTGCTTTTCCAGTGTCCGGGCAGCGGCGGCGGCGGTTTGGCCGTTGGGGTCGGCGGTGGCTTTCAGCAGAAATGACGCCGACTGATGGGTGTCTATGCGGCCGAGCATGAGGATGGCGATGTCGCGCGAGCGGGGATCGAAGCCGCGCCATTGGCGTTCGAGTTCGGGGATGAAATCGGCCGGGGCGTCCTTGGCGCGATCGATGACGGTACGGTCGCCCATTTGGATGGAATTGATGTAGTGCTGAACCATGATGGAAGCTCCTTAAACGGGCAGGAAAGTGCCGTCGAGCGCGGCGGCGCGCATAATATCCGATTGCTGACTCTGGAAGATGCGTGAGATCTGTTTGACGCCGATGAACATACCGCGACGGAGGCGCCCACCGGCGGCAGCGCTATGGTTTCCGTACCCGTTGACATTCTGTGGCGGGTTGTTCCGGAGGTTGGAGAAGTTATACATCAGATTCCGCGTGGACCAGTTGTTGTGCTGGACGGCCTTGCCGTTCAAGTTGTTGTAGTGTTCGAGGGTGAGGACGTGGCCGAGTTCGTGGGCAAAGGTGGCGCCGAAGCCCTCCAGGTCATCGGGGTCCCGCATGAGGAAGCCGACCTGGGCTCCGACGTAGGTGCCGGAAGCGCGGTTGGTGGCGGCGAATTGTGAGCTGATGCCGACGCCGCGGACGTTATCGGTTTCGGGGGTGCCGTCGTCTTTGAAGCTGTTAAAGTGGCCCACCATGTAGATATTGAGAACGCCGGGCGTGGAAGAACGGCGCATGAGCTTGGCGATTTCGTCGTCAAAGTGGCCGGCATTGAAAAGGGTGACGGTGTTGGCGGTGGTGAAATCGGCGTGGGAATCGGGGACGACGCCTGGCTGGAGATCCACTTTGATTCCGGCGGCGATGAGGATCTTGTTGGCGTTGGTGAGGAGATCCCGGAAGGTCTGTTCGTTCGAGGTGGGGGTGCCGCCGTTGATGGTAACAATGTGGGCTTTGGCGGGAATAGTGATGAGCGGGCAGACGCGGATGGCGCATTCGGCGACGACCGGGCCGGTGGCGGAGCCGTGATGGAGTTTGAGCGTCGTGCTGGTGCCCGAGACTGGAGAGCGGGCGGCGCGGACGGTGATGGTGTCATCGGGGGTGAGCGGCGCACCGGTGGCGGGCGTCACCAGTGAGACAAGGCCGGTGTCTGCGATTTCGGGGAAGAGCTGGACGGCGGGTTCGATCCGGTCGCGCATGACGCGGATGCGGCAGGCCTGGGCGGGGTTGGCGCCATCGGGCCCGACGATGCCGAAGGCGGGGCCGTGGGCGTTGGCGAACGTAGGGTCCAGGTTGAAGCCGCGGTCATCGGGGTCGGAGGCGTCTTCGGCGGCAAAGCCGGCGACGGCGCGGACGAACCGGACCAGCGTGACGCGCCGCGGGGTGAGCCGGGGAAAGCTTTGCGGATTGAAGAGGTGCAACGGGAAGGGCATGGCTTACTGTCCGGCTTTGGTGGTGAGTTGGGTACGGGTTTGCGGGCCGATGTCGTCGTCGATGGCGATACCGGCGTCGGCCTGGAGATTCAGCGTGGCTTGGCGGCTGCGCGGGGTGTCGCGAGTGGCTTCGAAGGAAGGGTCGATGGTCGAGTCGAGCTGGTAGCCGGTGACGTAGCCCATCTGATCGAGGCGCTGGGCCTGGCCGCTCTCGCTGGTGACGGGGTCGAGGGCGGGAGTGAAGTCGAGCGGGAAGTCGGTATCGAAGATGCGGAGAACGCAGTTGCCGGCGGCGATAAAGGGAATGGGGACGGTGACTTCTCCGTTGGCATCGGTGGTGCCGGCGTGGACGGGCGCGCCGCTGACGAGAACCTGGAAGGGCACGCTGGCGATACCGAGACCGGTGCCGATGCCGGGGGCGATCTGGAACCGGATGCGAACGATGGGCATGGCAATTGTATTGAATTGCGTGAGCCCTTCGAGCACTCTTTGGACGAAAGCTTCAAACATAATTTTGCCTCTATGCGCCGTCGTGGAGTTCTTTGAGTTTGTTCTTGGTGGCGGAGTCCGCGGTGCCGTTGACCGTCAGATTCTGGCTGGACTGGAAGCCACGGAGGGCGGCGGTGGTGAGCGGGCCGATGATGCCGTCGATGGGGCCGGGGTCGTAGCCGAGATTCTTCAGCCGGGCCTGAACGCCGGTGGTGGTGTCCCAGGGATCGAGGCTGCCCATGCTGAGATTCCAGACGACGCCGGGGCGGGTGGTGTCGTTATCGAACCAGACGGTGAGCGTGGCGGCGGTGGCATTGGCGGGGATCTCTTTTTCGATCATGCCGTCGCCGCCGGTGGTGCCTTCGAGGAGGGTGCCGTTGACGTCGAGCTGGTACTTTTTATTGGCAAACGCGGCGTTGTTGCCATCCATCATGCGGACGCGGACGAAGGTTTTCTGGGAGTCGATTTTGAACTCGGTCCAGGTGTCCGTGGGTGCCTCTTCGGGGTCGGCTTCGGGATCCGGAATGAAGATCTCGTCGCCCGGATAGATGAGGTTGGGGTTGGGGCGGAGTTGGCGGAAGGAGGCGTTAGCCGGGTCGTTATAGATATTCCGCCAGTCGGCGTAGCCGAACTGGAGAGCGATGGAGGAGAGGCAGTCCCCTTGCACGACTGTATACATTGGCATGAGTGGCTCCGGAGTGTTTCGTTATGCCTTTTCGGCGTCGGCGAGGCCGGGGAAGGTGACCTTACATTCGCCTGGGTCGATGTGTTCGATTTTGGCTTTGCCCTGGTCGTCGAGGGTGCCTTCGACGATTTCGCCATTGGGCAGGACGACGTGATAGGCCTGGCCCGGTATGGGGTTGCCGAGGCGATCCTTGAGGACGATGCCGACCCAGTGTGTTTTCTGCTGATTTTCGGGGCTGCTGGGGTTGTGGGTGGGACCGGAGGGGGGCGGGTTGCCGCCGCCGCCACCGCCACCGGAGCCGCGGGCGAGCGAGGCGCCGCGCTGGTAGGTGTTGCCGGTATAGGCACCACCTGAGTAGGTTTTCGCGCCGCCGGCTTCGGCGGTGGAGGCTTCCAGCGCCGCCGCGGGGGCCTTGGAGGCGTTGAGTGAGCCGAGGGCGCCGGAGCCGGCGGCGCCACCGGAGTTGATGAGCACCATGGCGCCCTTGATGGCCACACCGGCGGGGCCGATGTCGATGAAGTTGCCGCCGACTTTGAGCGAGATCTGCTGGGCGCTTTCAATGACAATGGCCCCGGAGCCCTTGATGTAGGTAGTGCCGGTGGTTTTGACGGACTGGTTGCCGGTGATTTCCGAGACCGAGTTGCCGCCGATTTTGGCAGTACTGGAGCCGGTGACTTCGACGGTATCCTTGCCCTTGATGACGAGGACGCGATCGCGGCCGATCTCTTCGACGACGTCCTGGGTGACCTTCCGCTGCACGTCGCGGAGGATGGCTTCGACCTGATCGCGCTTGACGTAGAGGTGGGTATCCTGGCCGATCCACTCTTTTCGATCGTTGAGGACGCGGAGATCCATATCCTTCTGCGCCTGGAAGAACACCTGTTCGGCATCCTTCTTGTCTTCAAAGCGGAGTTCGTTGAAGCCGCCGCCGCCGGGTGAGGAGCGGGACTTGAACGTGCTCATGGTCTTGTTGTCGGGCAACGTGTAGGACGGCATCATGTCGGCGTTATAGACGCTGCCGACGCAGATGGGCTGATCGGGATTGCCTTCTTCGAAGGCGATGACGACTTCCTGGCCGACGCGGGGGATGGAGGTGAACCCGAAGTTCTTGCCGGCCCAGGGCATGGCGCACCGCACCCAGCAGGAGCTGGTGCCATCGTATTTGGCGGCCCGATCCCAGAGGAACTGGACCTTGATGCGGGCGTATTTATCGGTAAAGATTTCCTCGCCGGAGGGGCCGACGACGACGGCGGTCTGGGTGCCGTAGATGACGGGTTTGGGCGAGACGCGCTGGGGACGGAAGGGGAGGGCGAGCGGGATGCAATTGATGACGGCTTCCGGGGGCGGGCCATCGTAGGTATCGCCGGAGTTGTAGTTGCCGCCCTGGGGAATGGAGAAGCTGATGCGGGTGATGACGTAGGTATCGTTGTCTTCGTAGTGGCGTTCGAGGGCGAACTTGAAGCCGGCGGTGACGCCGAGAAAGGCCGTGTAGCCGGTGGAGGAGATGGAGTTGACGGCCTCCTGTTGCATGCGGATTTTGGTAGTTCGCTTGTTGTCCTCGAAGATCTTCTGCAGTTCGCTGGCCTGTTCGCCGCCGCTGGGGCTGACGCCGTCGAAGCGTTCGGCGTAGCCGCCGGGGTAGTCGTAGAGTTCGAACGTGTCGTTGCTGCCGACTTTCAGTTTGTGGACGATATCGCCGACCTGGAGGGTTTCGGTGATGAGATCCTGGGCCTCGAGATTTTTGTGCGGGAGTTCGAAGGAGTGGTCCCACAGAGTGGTCTTGCCGGAGCGGAGGGACTGGGTCTTCTCCCAGGCGTAGATGATCTCGGCTTCGTCTACACCACCGGTGTAGGGGTCGTAGTAAAGGGTGGGGGCGTGGGGAATGGCGACGTGAGTTTGAGCGGAGTCGGCAAAGACGATGGTGTGGCCGTCTTCGGTGTGGCGGAAGTAGTAGAAAATGCCTTCCTCTTCCATGAGGCGGGAGAGGAAATCGAAGTCGGATTCGCGATACTGGACGCAGTAGTCGCGCGGTTCGTAGGTGCCTTGGGTTTCCCAGGCGGCGGGGATGTTGCCGATGACGGCTTTGAGGATATCGGTGACGGTTTTCTGCTGAAAAATGCGGCTTTGGGTGACCCGTGTGAGGACCCAGAGCTGGGGGACGAGTTGGAAACTGTACCCGGTATTGAAATCGCCGCGGGCGCCGCGAGTGGCGGTCTGGATAATGCCATGGAAGGCGCGAGTGATCTCACCGGCATCCCCGTGGACCATGTTGACGCGGACGCAGGCGGGCTGGCCAATGAGACGGGAAAAATCGATCGCTTCCTCATTTGGGGCGAAGGCATCGATGCGATAGCTGAAGAGCTGTGAGATCCCCTCCATTCCATCGATGGAACGGATGAGAAGTTTGTCTTCTCCCAGGGGCGTAGTCAGCTTGAGAAGCCGGTTTTCCTGGGTAATATTCGGCATAATGCACCTCTTACAGTCAACGCGGAATTCGCTCTAGATTGTTATCAGGAATTCTTCAACGCAGCTTCATTAGCAGAAGCCATTTCGATATCGTACCGGGTTTGCCGCGGGTCTGTCGCCCTTTATCGAACGATCCGGATGTCGCGGCCGAAGAAGGCCAGGCGGGTGGTGTAGCGGATGGGGACGCGGCCATCGGCTTCGAGCTTTTCGGCGCGAAGCATGGGCTCGAACTGGAGGTCGAGACATTCGATGAGGCGGCCGTCGGCACAGACGCGCAGGGCCATGGTTTCGCGGCTGGGCAGTTGGATGGCGAAGCCGGGAATCTGGTTGATTTTGGCCCACTGGGCGAGGAAGTTGTTGCGGGTTTCGTCGGCGGTGAGGCCGTAGGCCTGGCCGACTTCCTGGAAGCGAGTGGCGGCGGACTGGAGATAGAGCGAGGGATCGCCTTTGCGCATGCCGATGACTATCTGGCCGATGAAGCGGAAGACGATGTTGTTGAGTTCGTTGGACAGGCCGACCGGGTTAGCGTCGAGCCAGCTCCAGCGGGGGAGCCAGACGGGGAGGTCTGCCTCCGCTTCCAGGTAGACGGGCGGATGGATGAGCGAGCCGGTTTCCGGGCGCCATTCGATGGTGGCGAGCACCTTGACCTGGGGATCGTCGGGGAGGACGCCGCGGGGGCCACGGAGAAGGTGGAGCGAAGCGTAGGCGCGGGGCGGGGCGGGGAAGGGCGTTTCGGAGCTCATCGGGTGGCTGGGGTGGGAGCCGGGGCTGACAAGCAGGGCGAGGTGGTTCTTGCCGGGGAGCAGGAATTCGTGGACGGGGCGGCCGTCGAGAAGGCAGCTGACGGGATGGACGCGGGAGACGGAGACGCCGTTGATCCAGGCTTCGGCGGTGCAGCCGGAGCTGTTGAGGCGGAGATAGAAAATTTCTTGCAGCATGGCTAGATGGGGACCGTTCCGGAGTAGATCTCGCTTTGGTCGATGAGGTGATAGACGTCTTCGCTGGTGCCTTCGCCGGGGGCTTCGGTGCGGACGAAGGCGTCGAGGCCGGTCCAGGTGACGGTGGCGTACATTTCGACGTTGAGCGAGGAGCTGAGGCGGGAGCCGCCCTCAACATTGAAGCCGCTGCGAACGCCGGCGGCGGCGGAGAGACGGGTGACGTACATGTCGAGCACGGCTTCGCCGCGAACTTCGAGCGGGATGGTCAGCAGGCCGCGGGCGGTGGGGGGCAGCACGGGGCGGCCCGGGCGGCGGAGGTCCCAGGTGGTGGTGACGTTGAGACCGGCGTCGTTGATTTCTCCGAGCACGCGGATGGTGGCCGGGCCGGCGGAGACGCCGAAGCTGAGGGTGAGCCCGATCTTGAAAATCCACATGGAGATGGACGCGGCCCAGCCGAAGTAGACCTGGTGATCGGTGTGTTCCTTCCAGCCCCAGGTCATGGAGAGCGAGCCCTGCATGAAGGAGATGCTGGCCTCAAAGCGGAAGCCGACTTGCGGGACCCAGTTGCGCATGAGTTCGCGGATGGCGGCGACGGCGCGTTCGACACTGGAGAGCGTACGGATGATGGCGGTGATATTGGCCGAGACGTCTTCGGCGGCGCCGTTCTTTTTCAGTTCGAGGCTGGGGCTATCGGGGTCGGCGGTGTCGGCTTCGAGGGTGCTGACGTCGAGGGTGCTGCCGTCGCCGAGCGGGGTGGAGCTGTCGCGGCGGGAGATGGTATAGCCCTCGGAGGTGGAGGAGCGTTCGCGGGTGACTGTGCCATCGCGTTCGGTGGTGGTGGATTCCGAACGGGCGGTGCCGCCGGCGCCGGTGCGTTCGGTGGCGGTGCGGGTGGTTCCGGTGGCGGTGGTGGAGCGGGAACGGGCGTAGGAACGGCGGCCGATGGGCGGTACGGTGAGGGTGAGCGTGTACTGGTCGTAGGGGGTAGACGAGGACGTCGAGGTGGCCGGAGCCAACGGGGCGGCCGGAGTTGCGGATGCCGCAGGAATCGACGGAGATGCGGTAGCGGGCAGGGTCGAGGTGGAGGGTGAAGAAGCGTTCGAAGAGGGAGCCGAGGGCGGAGTCGGAACCGGCGCGGTAGACTTCGAAATCGAATTTGGTGTCGGAGGGGCAGCGGCGAACGAGGTCGGCCTGGCCGGGGCGATCGACGGTGACCAGGACGTGGGAGCTGTCGTGTGCGGCGAGAGGGTGAACCATGACGCGGATGCGGGTGACGGCGGTGGCGCCGCGGCGTTCGCCGACGACTTCGAGTTGGCGTTGGCGGGGGGCGCCGGCGTCGACGCCACAGAGGGAAATGGCGCGGGTGCCGGGGGTGACCGCTTCGGGTGTGAAGCGGCCGCCGGCGAGGCGGTAGGCGCGCTGGCGCGTATTGGCGATGGAGTTCAGGATGATGTCGTCGATATCGCAGGGGCGGGAGGCGGGCGGAGGGGCTTCGCACGTCTGGCTTTCGCCGGAGGAGGCGGGGGTGAAGGAGGAAGAAGTGGAAGCGTCGCTGGCGGAGTAGGCATCCGCGCTACAGACATTGTCGGCCATCGTTATTCCTCCTTTCGAGCGGCGAGGCGCATTTTGGTTTCATACGACAGTTGGTGGATTTTGACGTGGGATTTGCGTTCTTTGTCGTGCAGGATGATGGCCGCCCAGCGGTGTTCGGGCGTGTCCTCAAAGCCGCGGCCCCAGACGAACCAGAGGTTGACGAAGCGGGCGATTTCCTGTTCGGTCTGCAAGCCGTACCGATTGCCGGCGACGACACCGGCGGCGATCCATTCGCGATAGCCGGGGCCGATGGCGGCGACATTGTCGGGCCAAACCTTTCGGAAATGGGCCATAAGTCGCTCGACGAAATCGTCCTGTTTGGATTGTTGGAGGGCTTGGCGCTGGGAGTCGCGGATCACCATATCAGTTGGGTTTTGAGACAGGCTTCCAATCGGGAGTGCTGCCTTCCACGGTCCTTTCATGGAGCAGGCCGGCGGCCTGGAGGCGGAAGGAGTCGACGGCGTCGGCCCCCTTGTTTTCGCAGAGGAACCGGCGAACGGGGCCGAAGAATTCGGTGAGCTCGGCGGGCAGCATGGTGGGGAGGAAAACGCGCAGGACGCGCGGGTCGTAGTAGCGGAATGTCTTGGCGGTTCCGTCCTCCATGAAGACGCGCAGGTGGCGGCGAAGGTGGAGCCGGAGCGGGCCCATTTCCTGGTCGGTGAGGACGAAGACGCCGAAGTTTTTGCCCCAACCGGATTCGATGACCCAGTCACAAAATCGCGAGTGGGGTTCGAGGCGGACGAGGTAGGGCGCGACCTCTTCGACGCCCGGTTTCAGTTCGCCGCGGTAGAGGCAGACGTGTTCGGGGCGGAGGCCGTCGAGGTGGTCGAGGAGTTCGTCCATGGCGGCACCGTCGATGATGGCATAGGCGATCAGCTCGGGTTGGGCGAAGAGAATGTCGGCGATGAACTGGCGCAACGGGCGCTATCTCCCTGGTTTTGAGTGTTCGCCACACGGGCGAACGGAATCAGTCCGGTCAAGTGTCGCAGAAGGCGGCGCCGGACTGCGATGCGCGGTGGAGCGAGAGAGCGGCCAGGCTCCACTGCGCTCTGGGCGTGGCGGCCTTGCCGGAGGGGGCGGTTTGCTTGGCGCCCACCTCGCCTTTGTCGGCTTCGTCGGGCGGGTCCGGGGCCTCCGGCGAGCAGCCGGAACCGGAGCCGGCCGCGCCGCCAGAGTTGAGCATGACCATGGTGCCTTTGATGAAGACACCGCCGGAGTTGAGGTTGATGAAGTTGCCGCCCACCTTCATGGTGAGCGACGTGCCGGCTTCGACGACGACATTCATGCCGCCTTTGATGTGGATGGATTGAGAGGCGTCGACGGCGTAGTTGGCGCCGGATTTGAAGAGCTGGTCGGAATCGGACTTGAGCGAAACGGAGCCGCTGACTTTGGCCTTCTGGTCGCCCTTGACGGTGGAGGAGTAGTTGCCGTCGACGCGCTCTTTGTAGTCCTTCTGGACGATGACGCTTTTGGTTTTTTCGGTGGTCTCCCGCAGGTCGTTGACCACGCGGACGTGCATGTCCTTTTGCGCGTGGAGGAAGATCTGTTCGGAGTCCTTCTTGTCTTCGAAGCGAAGTTCGTTGAAGCCACCGCCGCCGGGACTGGAGCGCGATTTGAACGTGCTCATGGTCTTGTTGTCGGGGAGCGTGTAGCCGGGCATGGTGTCGGCGTTGTAGACGCTGCCGACGATGATGGGCTGGTCGGGATCGCCCTCTTCAAAGGCGACGACGACCTCGTGGCCGATGCGGGGAATGGAGATGAAGCCGAAATTCTTGCCGGCCCAGGGCATGGCGCAGCGGACCCAGCAGGAGCTGCTGGAACTGTAGGGCTGCGTGCGGTCCCAGGGGAACTGGACCTTCACGCGGCCATATTTGTCGGTGTAGATTTCCTCGCCGGGCGGGCCGACGACGACAGCGCTCTGGGTGCCGTAGACTACCGGTTTGGGGGAGACACGCTGCGGGCGGTATGGCAGGGCAAGCGGGATGCAGTTGAACACCGCTTCCGGGGGCGGGCCGTCGTAGGTGTCGCTGGCGGTATAGCCGCCGCCCTGGGGGATGGAAAAATGAATGCGCGTGATGACGTAGGCGTCGTTGTCTTCGTAGTGACGTTCGAGGGCGAATTTGCAGCCGGCGGTGACGCCCAGATAGGCCGTATAGGCGGTGATGGAAAGCGAATTGACCGCTTCCTGCTGCATGCGGATCTTGGCGGTGCGTTTGTTATCTTCGAAGATCTTCTGGAGTTCGTCGGGCTGATCGCCGCCCGAGGTGGTTATACCGTCGAAGCGTTCGGCGTATCCGCCGGGGTAGTCGTAGAGTTCGAACTTGTCGTTGCCGCCGACCTTCAGCTGGTGGGTGACCTGGCCGGTGTTGACGGATTCGAGGATCAGGTCCTGGGCTTCGAGGTTTTTGTAGGGGAGTTCGAAGGAGTGGTCCCAGAGCGAGGTCTTGCCGGAGCGGAGGGTTTGCTGCTTCTCCCAGGCGTAGACGATCTCGGCGTCGTCGACGCCGCCCGTGTAGGGATCGTAGTAGAGCTTGGGCGCCTGCGGGACGTCCTTGTGCGTGGAGGGAGTGTTGGCGACGACCATGGTATGGCCGTCCTCTTCGTGGCGGAAGTAGTAGAAGATGCCCTCCTCTTCCATGAGGCGCGAGGCGAAATCGAAGTCGGATTCGCGGTACTGCACGCAGTAGTCGCGCGGTTCGAATGTGCCCTGAATCTCCCAGGCTGTGGTGATGCCGGCGAGGACGGTTTTGAGGATATCGGGAACAGACTTTTGCTGGAAGATGCGGCTCTGCGTGGAGCGCGTGAGGGTCCAGAAGGCGGGGACGAGTTGGAGCGTGTAGGCGGTGTTGAAGTCCCCGCGGGCGCCGCGGGCGACGGTCTGGATCATGCCGTGGAAGAATCGCGTGGGCGTGCCGTTACGGACCATCTGCACGCAGACGCAGGCGGGTTGGCCGACGAGCCTGGAGAAGTCGATGGTCTCGGTGTTGGGGGCGAAGGCGTCGACTTGAAAGCTGAAAAGCTGAGAGAGACCTTCGACACCTTCGATGGAGCGGATGAGCAGCTTGTCTTTACCCAGGAGGGTGACGAGCTCCAGCAGTCTGTTTTCTTGCGTAATCTCCGGCATTTCGCGTTATCGCACTCCTTTGCGGCTACGCCGGCGGGTCGCCGGCGAGATCCCATTTGTGTGTGCCTTTAACGCTATCGTACTCGGTTTTGGTGATCTTTTCGCCAGTGGAGCAGTTGGTCCGTTTGGCAAACGGGAAGAAGGGGACGGTGGGGGGCTTGGGCTGCACCTGATCCGGGGGGAGCGTGGCGGCCCAATCCTGCTGATAACCGGTCAGGTTCTGGCCGCCGGAGCCGGCCTGGAGCCCTTCGCGGGTGGCGCGGTCCTTGATGCGCTGGAGGCGGTTGGCGACGGTGCGGGCATCGTCCACCTTCGATTTGGCGCTGTTCATGGCGTCACGGGCCTTGCGCATTACGTCCCCCAGCGGGCCGGAGATCTTGCCGAACGTGTTGTCCATGATGAGCTGCCAGACGGGCATGAACGTGTTGCGGAAGTTGAGCGCCAGCAGCCAGGGGAAGGCGCCCAGATAGGCTTCAAAGGCCAGCGCGTCGGCGGCCTGGGCCTGTTGGCGCAGGCCTTCCAGCTTGTCCACCAGTTCGCCCATGGTGAGTTCCAGCGCGACATTCAAACGGCGCAGGACCTCCTGGTTCAGTTCTTCCATGCCTTTATCCAGCAGCGCTTCGCCGGGCTTGATGTTGGCCCCTTGCACGTTGATGCCGAAGTCCTTGGCCGTTTGCAGGAACTGCACCTTTTCCATGACGAGATTGACGAGGCGATCGAGAATCCGCTTGCGGGCGGCTTCGTAGACCTCCAGCTCATTGATGGGCTGGACGGCGGGGCGGTCCATCAGCTTTTTGTAGACTTCGCGGAGGAATTCGTTGTTAATCGTTGAGACCTCGACGATGACGGTTTCCACGAATCCGGGAAGGGAATTGGCGCCGATGCCGGTCTTGAAGCCGTTGGCGATAAGCGTGGCCATCTCCTTGGGCGGCAGGGGGGCGGCGTTGTTGGCGGGCATCGGCGGCGGCACGATCTGGAAGGCCTGATCGAGGTAGGGCGTGCCGGGGGCGGGCGGCTGGTCGGGGTCGGGTTCGACGAAATCGCGGATCTTCTTGCCGAAGTCTTCCACCTTGGATTTCAGCTCATCGAAGCGCCGTTTGGCGTCATTCAGGAAGCCGATGCCCGTGCCGCCGCCGGAGCCGCCGGGGGCCGCCGGTTCGGGCGCGGGCGGGGCGGGATACCAGAGATAGAAGGCCGGGGTAATCGGGCCCTTCAGCGCGTCGAGCGTGTAGGTGTTGACGGTCTTTTCGATGGTCGGTTCGGTGTCGAGCGCGACGCGGACGTAGAAGTGCTGGTAGACGTCCATGGGCTTGAACGCGAGACCGGTGACGAAGTTGACGATGTCGGCCACGGCGGGCGGAATGGCGGGGCCGAGCAGAGGCATCTTGCCGAGAAGGCCGCCGGTAGGATCATTGGCGGGGGGCGCGAGCAACTTCTGCTGCAGGGCGCGGTAGTTGCAGCGGACCTGATGCAGGTCGATGCCACACTGGTGGAGATCTTTGTATGTGGTACTGGCGGTGTTGATCTTGGCGATGGCCGTTTTGACGGCGGTGCCCATGGCGTTCAGGTCGCTCGCCTTAGGCGGGGCGGCGCCGGCCGAACCCGCGCCGAGCAGGTCGGCCACGGCGCCGATCATATCGCCCAGGCCGCCCTTCGATTTCTCTAGGGCGTCGAGCACCGACTGGCAGCCGGTGAGCATGGTGGAAAGCAGCAGCGCCTCGCGGTGGAGCGCGGCGCGGTATTGAAACGCGCGCAGTTTGGCGCCGTTGGGGAAGGACTCGACGATGTCGTCCTTCTTTACGTCGTGGCCCCAGTTTTTCGAGCTGTCCAGGTGGACGCGACCGAGGTGGATGAACTCGATGACGGCGCCGGCATCGATGGGGCGGCGGTCCTCGGGCGCCTGCGCGCCGGCGAGGTTCATCAGCGGCTGGCCGAGGTTTTCGCCCTTGATAAACGTCAGCGGGGCGGGGGCGTTGGGACCGCCCGGAACGTTGCCGCCCAGCAGGCCGCTGGCGGCGTCCATTGCGCCTGAAACTGCACCTAGCATGATGGCTCCTTACTTGTGAAGGGACTCGAGTTTAGCCCGCGTGGCGTCGTCGACTTCGCCGGTGGGTTTGAGCTTCTGATCGCCCTGGAACTGGATTACGGCTTCCTTGAACTGGTCGGATTCGCCGTCGCTTTCGTCGCCGCAGTTGTAGCCCAGATTGTTCAGGCGTTGCTTGACGCCGGATGTCGTGTCGACCGGGTTCAAGTGGCCGATGCGGACGGGGTATTCTTCCTTGCCGCCGTTGAGTTTCAGCACGCCGCCTTTGGCGTTGGGCTTGATGTAGTGTTCGACGTTGCCATCGCCATCGGTGGTGCCGTGGATTACCTCGTCGTCGAGGATGAGGGTGTAGGGCTCATTGGCACGCGGTTCGCCCATCAGGAAGAGCTGCATTTTGAGTTTGGCCGGGACGCCGCGGCGTTTGAAGGAATGGCGTTGGTCTGTGCCGCAGGAGTAGTCCTTGACCCGGATGGGCGGAACGGTGACTTCGTCGCCGGGCGCGAGAATATTGGGGTTTTTCCGCTTGTTTTTGAGCTCGGTGTTGGGAGGGTGGTTCCAGATCGTTTCCCAGAAGTGGCCGGCGTCTTCGGCGATGGAGGGAATGCTGTCGCCGGGGTTGACGGTGATAACGACTTCGTTGATTTGCACAGGCATGGCGGGTCCCTATTGAGTGATTGCTTCCTGGTCGAGGTTGATCCAGCGAACGGTGCAGTTGCCGGGGTCGATTTTGTTCACGCGAATGAGGCCGTTCTTGTCGGTGGACTTGGTGGCCTTCTTCCCATTGGGGAGCGTGATCTCGCACGTTTCGCCCTTGACCGGCGCCCCGGAGTCATCCTTCAGTTCGACTTCGATCCAGTGCGTCTTGTCCTTGTTTTCGTCGGCGTTTTCGTCGTGGGTGTTGGCGTCGGCGCTGGATCCGGCGGGGTTCGCCGTGGCTTTGGTTTCGCCGGGCCTGAGCGCGGCGGCGGGTGCATCGGGGGAGGTGGTCTTCATGTTCGCCGCCGGCGGGGCGCTGCCGGCCGCGCCGCCGGAGTTGATGTAGACCATGGTGCCTTTGATTGCGATCCCGGAGCCGTTGATATCGATGAAATTGTCGCCGACTTTGAGGCTGATTTGTGTGGCCGCCTCGACGATTACTTTGCCGCCGCTGTTGAGGCAGATTGCCGAGTCACTCATGAAAACGACAAGATCCTTGCCCTTTCCCGAGATCTGGTTTGTGCCCAGGGCAATCGTGTCTCCGGCGCTGGCGGCCAGATGCGAACCCACCTTGATGGTGCGCATGCCATCGACTGTAATACCCTGGTCGCCTTCCACGTGATGGCTATCCTTGCCCTTGACATGGCGGCGGGAGGCGCCGCCGACGTCCTGGTTGAAGTCGCCGCCGATCGTCTCAAAGTACGACGCCTTGCAGCGGACGTGAATATCCTTCTCCCCGTGAATGAAGATGTGCTCGTTGCCGATCTTGTCCTCGAAGCGAATCTCATTCAGATTGTGCGAACCCGCCCCCGGCGTGGACCGGGACTTAATACCGGACTGGGTCTTATTGGCCGGCAGTTCGTGCGGCGGCATCTGGTCGGCGTTGTAGACGCTGCCGACGATGATCGGCTGGTCCGGGTCGCCCTCTTCAAACGCCACCACCACTTCCTGGCCGATGCGCGGGATGTGGATCATGCCCCACTGTTTGCCCGCCCAAGGGCTGGCGACGCGAATCCAGCACGAACTGGTGCCGTTGAACTTCCCCTGGCGGTCCCAGAAGAACTGCACCTTCACACGGCCGTACTTATCGGTGAAAATCTCTTCGCCCGCCGGGCCCGTAACCACGGCGGTTTGCGTGCCGTAAATGGTGGGTTTGGGTGTGATCCGGTTGGGAGAGTAGGGCAGTTTATAAGGAATGCAGTTGAAGCTGATCTCCGGGTCCGGACTGATGTCGGCGTCGGTGGCGCCATAGCTGCCGGCCTGGAAAATGGAGACGTTGGCGGAGGTGATGACGTAGACGTCGTTATCGCTATAGTGCCGGTCGAGTGTGAACTTGTAGCCGGGGACAATGTTGAGATAATCCGTCAACGCGGTGATCTGTAGCGCGTTCACCGTCTCCTGCTGCATGCGGATCTTGGTGGTGCGGTGGTTGTCCTCGTAGATCTTCTGCAGGTCGCCGGAGCGCTCCGAACCGGCCGGGGCGATGCCGTCGAACCGCTGCGCGTAGCCGCCGGGGAAGTCGTAGAGCTCCAGGTTTTCGTTGCCGGCGAGCTTCAGTTTGTGGCTGACTTCACCGACCTGAATATCCTCGTCCACCATCTCCTGCGCGTCGAGCGGCTTGTGCGGCAGTTCGAAAGAGTGGTCCCACAGCGTCACCTTGCCGGGCTTCAGTACCTGCTGCTTTTCCCAGGAGTAGATGATGCACTCGTCTTCCATGCCGCCGCGGTCGGCGTCGTAGCAGAGCGTCGGCTCGAAGGGCAGTTCTTCGTGGCTCTGCGGTGTGTTGGCCAGAACGAGCGTATGTCCCTCGTCGGTGTGCCGGAAGAAGTAGTAAATCCCCTCCTCCTCCATAATCCGGGAGGCGAAGGCGAAGTCCGTTTCGCGGTACTGCACACAGTAGTCGCGTGGTTCAAACGTTCCGGTAATTTCAAAATCGGTATCAAGCCCTTCCAGCACCTTCTTCAGAATGTCCGGCACGGACATCTGCTGGAAGATGCGGCTTTGCGTGCGCTGGGAGAGCAGCCAGAACGTGGGCACAATCTCCATGCGGTAGGCCGTGTTGAAGTTGCCACGAGCCCCCCTGGCGAACGACTTCACGATCCCATGGAAGTAGCGTTTGTTGTGGTCCTTGAGGATCGCGCCGACCCAGACCGGCTGGCCCACAATCGCCGAGAAATCTGCCGGTTCGTCGTTGGAGCCGATGGCATCGATTTCGAACGAATACAGGTGGGATATTCCCTCGCGCCCCTGAATACTGCGAATCAGCAGGGCGTCTTTCCCTAATGGCGTCTGGAGTTCCAGCAGACGTTTATCTTGCGTGGTCGTGGACATGACGGGCGGCCTATATGAGATAGCGGAATCGAAGCGGGAATTCCATCGTCCAAAATGCAAAGCAGGGACAGCTTGCGCCATCCCTGCTCGTGCGCGGACGGGTTAGTTGTATGCGAAGCTGCCGTCTTCCGTGAGGGACACGGCGATGTGATCCTGCTTTTCGCCGGTGGCCATCATGGTCAGAATACGGTTGGAGATCTCCGGCAGCAACGTGTTGGTGAGGATGTTGTCCACATTGCGGGCGCCGGATTCCACTTCGGTACAGCGTGCGGCGATGGCGTTGAGCACGGCCTCGTCGTACTGCAGAGACATCGCGTGATTCTCTTTCAGACGGCGCTGGATCTTGCCGAGCTTGAGGCGGATGATCTGCTTCAAGGCTTCGTCGCGGATGGGGTAGTAGGGGATGATCACCATGCGGCCCAGGAAGGCCGGCTTGAAGATCTTGTCCATTTCCGGTTTGATCGTCTTCACCAGACCATCGACCGACGGCATCGTATCCGGGTCCGCGGTCAGCTTCATGATCGTGTCCGTGGCCGCGTTGGAGGTCAGGATGATGATTGTGTTCTTGAAGTCGATTTCGCGGCCTTCGCCGTCTTCCATGCGGCCCTTATCGAAGACCTGGAAGAAGAGTTCCAACACGTCCGGATGGGCCTTCTCGCACTCGTCGAGCAGTACCACCGAGTACGGTCGGCGCCGCACCGCTTCGGTCAGCACGCCGCCCTCGCCATAGCCCACATATCCGGGAGGCGAACCCTTCAGGGTGGAGACGGTATGCGCTTCCTGGAACTCGCTCATGGCGATGGTGATCATGTTGCGTTCACCACCGTAGAGCAGGTCGGCCAGCGTCAGCGCGGTTTCGGTTTTACCCACACCGGACGGGCCCACCAGCATGAACACGCCGATCGGTTTATCCGGATCTTCCATCTTCGCCTTGGACACCTTCACGCGCTGCGCGATGGTTTCCAAAGCGTGATCCTGACCGATGACGCGCTGGCACAACTGCGGCGCCAGGTTGATCATCGATTCGATCTCGTCCTTCAACATCTTGCCCACCGGGATGCCCGTCCAGGAGGAGATGATCTCGCTCACCTGCTGCGCATCCAGCGTGACGCCGATGAACGGATCCTCGCCCTGCACCGCGTCGAGCTCAGTCTGCATCGTGGCCAGTTCGGCGCGCATGGGGCCGAGCTTTTCGGTGGCGTTGGCTTCCGCGGCGGCCTCTTCAATCTTGCCGCGCAGTTCACGCATCTTGCCAACGAGTTCCGATTCCTTGGCGAAGCGGGCCCTCATCGCGGCCAGCGTCTCGGTGGATTCGGCGCGTTCGGCGACGATCTTGGCCAGCCGCACCGAGTGATCCGTGTCGACGGCCTGCTCCCGCGTCAGCACACGCTCCTGCACTTCCAAATCGTCCAGGCGGCGCTGCAGATCTTCAATCGGCGCGGGCGTGGAGTTCTGGCCCAACGACAGTTTGGCGCAAGCGGTATCGAGCACGCTGACGGCCTTGTCCGGCAACTGGCGGCCGGCCACATAGCGGTGCGACAGGCGCACGGCCGCTTCCACGCCCTCATCCAGGATGCGCACTTTGTGGTGCTTTTCCAGGAACGTGACAACGCCGCGCATCATCACCATGCAAACCGCTTCGGTGGGCTCTTCGACTTTCACCACCTGGAAGCGGCGGGTAAGGGCCGGATCCTTTTCGAAGTACTTCTTGAACTCGCTCCACGTCGTGGCGGCGATGGTGCGCAGTTCCCCGCGAGCCAGCGCGGGCTTCAGCAGGTTGGCCGCGTCGGACCCGCCTGCCGCGCCACCGGCGCCAATCATGGTGTGCGCTTCGTCAATGAACAGGATGATCGGCTTGGGGCTGGACTTCACCTCTTCGATCAGGCCCTTCAAACGATTTTCAAATTCGCCCTTGATGCCCGCGCCCGCTTGCAACAACGCCATATCGAGCGAGTGCAGTTCGACATTCTTCAACGGCGGCGGCACGTCATTGGCGGCGATGCGAACGGCAAGGCCTTCCACGACGGCCGTCTTGCCGACGCCCGGTTCACCGGTGAGAATCGGGTTGTTCTGGCGGCGGCGCAGCAGAATGTCGATCATCTGCCGGATTTCGGCGTCGCGGCCAAGGACCGGATCCACCTTCCCTTTGCGCGCTTTTTCGGTCAAATTCTCGGTATAAGCGTCCAGGTTCGGCGTCTTGCCGGCGCCCGGTTTGGCGCCCGGCCCGCCAGCAGCAGCGGCAGGGCCACCAGCGCCACCGGAAAGCGGCGCGGTTTCTTCCGAAGAGTTCTGCGTGATCAGCATGAACTCTTTCTTCAGGCCCTCCACGTTGATCTTCTGCAGTTCCTTCGAAAACTCTTTAATCTGGCGGCTCAGCTCTTCATTCGACAGAAGTGCGACGACGCAGAATCCGGTGCGGATCTGGCCGGCGTTGAACTCAATGGAGCCAATCGTCCACGCTTCGGTGAGCATCTTCAGCACGGAATCGCCGATGCCAGGCGTCCGGGCGTTGCCCCGTTTGAGCTTGTCGATGGAAGCATCCACTTCCTGCGTCAGCCGGTTGGCGTTCAGGCCGTAATGATTGGCGATATAGGCGAAGTCGTTGTCGGTACCATCCATCAGCAGGCGGAGGAAATGCTCCACCTCGATGTAATAGTTCGTGCGCGACATGGCCAGCTTGGCGGCATCTTCCACAGCGCTGCGCGTGTTGGAGTTGAGCTTACCAATTAGCGATTTCAGATTCACGCTCATAGGGGGTCCTTTCAGATTTAGAAACGGAGAACGGCTTCGTAAGCGTCAGCGATACGAGGTTTGGTCTTGACCCAGGTGGTCCAACCCAACTGCACTTCATCCAGGTAGGGGCCGGGTGCGGGATACGGAGCATCGCCGAGGCCGGTGTGGCTGGCGGGTACTTCTTCCTTTGCCAGAATCAACTGGACTTCGAAGTCCATGGAGGGTCCGGCGTAGAAACGGGCCATCTCCCGAAGCGGCGTGTGCGCCGAACCGTCGGGAAGAAAATCGCGATACTGCTTCAGCGTCAGCGGGCCGATGATGAGGCGCACCGCCGATTGCTGATCATAGACTTCATCGCCCACAATGGCCCCCACGCCGAGCTGTTCGGAGAGGTCGTCGGCCATCTCAAACACGCACAGGGAATCGTCATTTAAGGGGTACCAGGCGCCGATGAATTGCTGGATGTCGCAGGGTACTTCAAAGTAGTCGGCAATGAGATTGGCGAGGCCGCACGCGGGGCGGTGGCGGGAACTCAGCAGGCCGCTGTAGAAGATCAGCGAGTCGTCAGGGATCGGCAGCCGGCGTTGCAGGCCGGGCGTGCCCATGCCGACGAGGTCGAGCAGGATGTGCGAAAAACGGTCGCGATCGCCGCGTTCGTAGGCGATGGGAAAGCGGTACTTCTCCCAGGCCTGGAAGAACAGCGAGATCATCCGGTGGTTGAAGACGTCGAAGAAACCGGCGGTGGAGGTGTCGCGCTGGCGGAACCGTTCGCGAATGAACTCGGTGTAGTAAAGCGGCAGGACACCCTGGGGCCCGGTGAGGCCCATGAAGTTCACGGTGACTTCGGCCTGGCCGGATTCCTTGAACTCGATGCGCTGAATTTCGCTGGCCGGAAAGGAGAGTTGCTGATTGGCCTTGAACCGGGCCACTTCACTTTTGGGCGGAGCGTACTGGCCAACGGGGGCGCGGTCAGGAGCCAGGCGTTCCAGCAGGCGGACGGCCTGGAAGAACTCGAAGCTAAACCCTTCCTCCTCCATGCGGTCGCGCATGTAGGCGTGACCCGGCGGCGGCATCGGCACGCGCATGGCCGGTTCCTGGGGGATGTCGAGTTCGTCTACACCAGGATCTGGCGTCCCGCTCTCGG
Source organism: Acidobacteriota bacterium (assembly GCA_947470805.1). GTDB lineage: Bacteria > Acidobacteriota > Terriglobia > Bryobacterales > Bryobacteraceae. The sequence goes on from CANIVU010000032.1 coordinate 71,866, forward strand.
AGCCCATTTGCCCAACACCTCCTTCCTCTGGCGGCTGTGGGCCGTCAAGCGAGTGAAGGAGTTCATCGTCGTATACAGCGCCAGGAAGCGTTCAATCACGGCGGTGAAAAGGTAGGCGCCGGCGCCCACGAACTGCTCTTCGTCCACCTCGATATCGATGGCGACGCCACGCGCGAACGTGATGCCGTTCTCCGAAATCAGCCGCGCGAATTCGCGCTTGTGCGTCAGCCCGGAGATGCCGGCGATCTGCTTTTGCAAATGCGAGAAACTGGCGTATTCGTAGAGCCGCAGGATCTCCTGCAGCGCCTCCCGCCCATCTTCAACGAGCGAGAGATGGTTCAGCGAAAGGTGCGAGATCAGCCGCCACAGCGCGCCCTTGCCCGTGGGCGGTCGGACGGTCGGCGTGAGTTTGCGAAGAATGATGGCCTTGCGAATCGTCGCCATGCCCTGCGATTCCAGGTCGCCCTGTTCGTTGCCGAAGGGCATGCGGGAGGGGATATCGCGGTTCGTGCAGACGGTGCGCACGGTGAGCGCGTCGAAGTCCGGACGCATGGGTCGGCCAACGACGTCGACAAGGCAGATGGAGACGTCCGTGCCCTCGTCGTTCCGCCGGTGGGACGCGCGGCGCACGGCGTGCCAGAAGGTCTGGCGGCGTTCGCGGATGGTGCCGTGGCGGTAGGAATAGAACGGTTCGAAATACGTGATCTCGCCCGTCGTCGGGTTGGCAGACAGCACCTCTTCGATGCTGAAGATTTCCATGGCGCCCTGGCGCCGCACGTCGGGGACGATCGTGTATTCGGTCTTGTTCTGCGTCAGCAGAATCGGCTCGGCCGTCTGGTTGAAGAGATTGATGACCGGCGTGCAGTTCAGCCGCAGCGTCTTGTCGTCGATCGAGACTTCCAACTGCTGCATGCGCTCGAAGCGCTCGAAACGATCGATCAGAAATACAACTTCGACGCCGCCCTTGAAGCCGGAAGTCGCCAGCGCCTCCAGGCCTTTCAGCCGGAAAAAGAAAAACTTTTCGGGGCAGTGGAAATATTCCTGGATGAGCCGGTAGCCCTCAAAGGAGCGCTTCGGATAGGGCAGCATGGCTTCGCCTTCATCGAAGCCGCACGATTCCAGGCACTGCGAGGCGGGAAGCGAAATGGCCGGCCGTCGGGAGCCGGGCGTGAGGTCGCGCAGCAGGATCTGCGAGCAGCTGTGGCTCAGCAGTTCATACAGCGTATTCGCCACCGAGCTTTCGCCGTTGACGTAGAACTTCAACTCCGTCAGCGGCATCTTGTCGAACTGCGCCTGGCCCGTCAGCCGGAGTTCGGTGCGCAACGCCGCAACGGCGGAACTCACCTTCGGCGCGGGGCTCAAACGGTCCGGCGATTTCCACTGCGTCTTCGAAATCTGGAACGGCCAGAACGTCACTTCCTGGCAGGTCTGGAACCGCATCGGCAACCCGTCCACGGGGCGCGATTGCAGACTGGTGCCGCGGGCCACGGTGGAGCCGTTCAGCAGCCCAGCGTTCTCCGGATCCGTATACATCTCCACGATCGTCATCGACGGAATGGGCCGGATAAAGTGCGGGTAGATGATGCTGAGCAGCGCCTCGGTGATCTCCGGGAACTGGTCGTCAATTTTCAGGTGAACGCGCCCGGCCAGGAACGCGAACGCTTCCAGTAATCGCTCCACGTGCGGGTCTTCGCACTGCGTGTCTTCCAGCACCAGGCGGCTGGCGATTTTCGGGTATTTTTCGGCGAACTCCGCGCCCATCTGACGGATGAACGTCAGTTCCCGTTCGTAGTAGAACAGCAGGTCGTCCCGCACCGTTAGCTGCCCTCCACGGTATAGCTCTGGCTGGTCACGTCGAGCGTCGTGTCGAACGAAACCCGCTCCGGCGCCGGGTCCATTACCAGCATGCCTTCCACGCGAAAGCGAATCTGCAGCGTGCCCTTTTCCGCGGGTTCAATGAAGACTTTGGCGTTCCGCAACCGCGGCTCAAAGATGGCTACGGTGTTCTCCAGCAGCCACGTCACGCGGTTCATGTCACGGTTGGAGGAGAAAGAAAAGTGTGTCAGGTCGGGCAGTCCGTAGTTGTACAAAGAGTGCGTCAGTTCCGCCTTCGGATCGGTGGATTCTTCCTTGATTCGCCGCGTGTTCAGCAGCCATTCAATATCGCGTCGCAGCGATTCCTTCAACTGCCGCACAGATTGCGCGCGCGACATCAGTGGCTCCTGCGAGTTGCGGGGGTCGCGGTCGATCAGACGATCGAGCAGCGGGATTGTTACGAGATTGTCGAGATCAGCGCGCGCCATGGCTCCTCTATCTCAACATGCTCATGGCCGCGACCGGATCCAGCCGGCAGAGCTTCGCGTACAACTTCTTCACCACGTCCGACTCCCGGTCCACCTTCGACAGGCAGCGATACAGCAACGTCAGCGGGTGCGCAATCGTCTCCGATGGCTCCCAATCTTCCAACCCGCGCGATTCAATCTCGGAGCCCAGCTGTTCCAGAATCGGCAACGCCATCGACTCATTCCCGCTGTCGATAAAGATCCGCGCCAACTGCGTCTTCCGCAGGAACCGGCCGCGTCCGGAGCGTTCCATTTTGCACTCGCGATCGATCATTTCCACGGCGTCCCGCACGCGCCCCGCGCGCAACGCCTGCTGCGCCAGCTCCCAAGCATCGGGTGTGGCGCCAATCTCCTCCGGCGCGGGCTGCGAATAGCTCACCGCCGGCGGTAACTCATAGGCGGGCGCCGGGGCCGCCGGGGCCGCGCTCGCCCCGCCCACCAGCACATCGGATTCAATCCACGCCAGCGTATCGCCGTTCGCCGTCGGCGTGTCGTCCATCAAAGTCATCTTGTGCAGGTCCGGATAGTCCTGCAACATGCCGCGAACCATGGAGACGATCCCGCGCCGCGTGCCCTCGTGATACCAGCCCAACTCCGTGCACGCCTTCGCCGCATACCGGTGCAGGTCCAGCCACCCGCGGCCGCACGGCAA
>CANIVU010000033.1 GCA_947470805.1 Acidobacteriota bacterium
GTCAGATTGAACGGATCGGCCGTGAATTCCTTGCCAACGGCTTCGAATTCCAGCTCGGTGCCGGGTTCGACCTTGCCGGGCAGGAAACCCTTCTCGTCGATCTCGATGGTGATTTCCGGCGCCGAAGCGTCCGAAATACCAACAACGATCTTCTTCGGGTTCGTCGGCGGATCCATCGAAACAACCTTACCCTTGAACTTCGGCAGGGCGGCGCCCTTCAGCTGTTCGGAGTACGCGGCACCACCGGCGCCCGTCAGTTCCTGCTTCATCTGAACCCAGATGGCCAGCTGCGGGTTGGTCTTCTTCAGATCTTCCAACTGCTCGATATCTTCCTGCTGCTTGGTCTTGATCGCGAAACCGTCGACCGGGAACACCTCAGCGGCCGCCTTGGCCTTCAGTTCATCCATTCCCTTTTTGTCGCCGCGATACTGCGGGTAAACACGCCCGAAGTAGTCGCACACTTTAGCCTTCTGATCGGCCGGAGCGGCGCCTTCGCCTTCCAGACCGCAAGCCCGGGCAAAGTGATAGATCGCGAAAGCCTGCTTTTCCTGTTTGCGCTGGCTCAGGATTGCCGAGCCCAACTGGTAGGAGAGCATCGCATTCTTCGGCGTAACCTTCAGGATATTGCCGATGCGCTGTTCCACCTGCGGCCAGTCTTTCTTAACGGTGGCGGTGTAGACCAGAACTTGCAGTGCCTTCATCTGCGCGTCGGCTTTCTGCTTGCCCCACGCGTCGTCAGCGGCGCCCTGTGGCTTTTTCCCGGCGGCAAAAAACTCATCCAGATTGGACAGCATCATATTGGCTGCCTTCTCGCCTTCTTCCATCACGGCGGCGTCGGTCGAACCCATCGACAACACCAGCAACGTGATGTAGTACGGACCCGTGAAGTTCTTCGGGTCGGCCGCGGTCATCTCCTTGGCCGTGTCAAACATCTCCTTGGCTTTTCCAAGTTGCTGGTAGGTGACCAGATAGGCCCCCAACCGTTGCCAGCCGAAATTCGTCTTGGGATACTTCTGCTTCCACTGGTTCAGAAGTTCCAGCTTCTTTGCCGGATCGGTTGCTTTTCCGATCTGCTCGGCGACAAGCTCATACTCGCCCCGATCGACCCAGTCTGTAGCCTGACCGAAAAGCGCGGCTGTTGCCAACGCGATCCCCACTAGCAATCTTGATTTTTTGAAAAGCACCGAATGCCTCCCGTCCTTTAATTCCGGCACCGCGCTGCGGGCCTCGTGACCGACTCAAAGTTTTGGCCCGAACACGATCAATGCCGGAGTATAACGAAGTTTGGAAGGTTGAAGCAACACCTCCACTCCGTGTCATTTCCTAGCACTGCTCGGATGGCTTCCTTGCATTCTACCCTGCAATTCATCTCTTAGATGGAGCCGCTGCCGGATTTGTTCCACGAACCCCAAATTACTGGCTATGCTAGACTCCCTTTTTCCCATGCGTTTCCTCGATCTCGGCGTCATTCTGGCCTACCTCATCGGCATCACCTGGTTCGGCTCCCGGTTTCGGAGCAGCCAGAAGACGCTGAAGGACTACTTTTTAGGTGGACGCACTGCGCCCTGGTGGGCCATCGCCTTTTCCATCGTTTCCGCGGAAACCAGCACGCTCACCGTCATCGGCACTCCGGGAATTGCCTTCCGCGGCGACCTTGGCTTTCTGCAGGTCGTCCTCGGCTATCTTGCCGCACGCCTCGTCATCTCGACGTTGTTCTTGCCCCACTATTTCCGCGGGGAAATGTACACCGCCTACGAGTTGATGCAGCGGCGCTTCGGCCCCAACATTCGAAAGCTCACCGCCGGCAGCTTTCTCCTTCTGCGCTCCCTTGCCGAAGGCGTCCGCGTGTTCGCCATCTCCATCGTCATCTCCATCATCCTGGGCACCGGCGAGATGAGTTCCATTCTGTTAATTGTCGCCCTGACCCTCTTCTATACCTTTGAAGGCGGCATGGAGGCAGTGATCTGGACAGACGTCGTTCAGATGTTCCTCTACGTCGGGGGCGCCATCATCAGCCTGTTCGTCATCGTGCAGCAGATCCCGCAGGGCTGGGATCACATCTGGCAGGTGGCCGGAGCCGCCAACAAACTGCGAGTCTTCGACTTCCGGTTCGAATGGTCGACGGAGTTTTTCGCCCGCCCCTATAGCTTCTGGGCCGGTGTCATCGGCGGCTGCTTTCTCACCACCGCCAGCCATGGAACGGAACAACTCATGGTCCAACGGTTGCTTTCCGCCAAATCCCAGGACGAGAGCCGCTGGGCGCTATTCGGCAGCTGGTTCGTCATCTTTTTCCAATTCGCCCTGTTCCTGCTGATCGGCCTCATCCTCTATGTGTTCTATCAGGACACCGGACGCGCCGCCCCAACTGTTCCTGACCGCATCTATCCCCAGTTCATTTGGGAATTCCTTCCCCCAGGCGTCGCGGGCCTGGTCATGGCCGCCATTCTCGCCGCCGCCATGTCGAATCTCAGCGCCGCGCTCAACTCGCTCGCCTCCACCACCGTCATGGATTTCTGGAAACCCCTCGCCCGTAAGGAGCGTTCCGAAGCCGACTACCTGCGCATCGCCCGCTGGGTGACCGTCTTTTGGGGAGGCGTACTGCTGGTCATCGCGTTCCTCGCCCGGCAAGTCCAATCCGTGCTGGAATACGGCCTCGGCATCGCATCGATTGTCTATGGAGCTCTCCTCGGCACATTCCTGTTGGGCGTACTCACCACGCGGGTCGGCGAACGCGCCGCCATGTGTGGCATGGCCGCCGGACTCTCCATTAACTTGTATTTGAAGTTCGGTACTACCGTCGCCTGGACCTGGTACGTGCTCATCGGCACGGCAGCGACGTTTACTACGGCATGGCTTGCGTCCTTCGTCCTGCCTCGGGAGAATACTCAAAATGTCTGAACTGAAACGTGATTTAGGTGTCTGGGGGGCGGCGTCCATCGTCGTCGGAACGGTCATCGGCAGCGGCATCTTCCTCGTGCCGAAAAGCATGGTGATGAACGTCGGATCGGCCGAAATGGTCATCTTCGTCTTTATTTTTGGTGGACTTCTTTCCCTCGCCGGCGCGCTCACCTACGCCGAACTTTCAGCCGCCATGCCGGAAGCCGGTGGTGAATACGTCTACCTCCGGGAAGCGTACGGGCCCTTTTTCGCGTTCCTTTACGGGTGGACCCAGATGTGGGTCGCTAAAAGCGGGTCGATCGCCACGCTGGCCACGGCGTTCTTCACCTACATGGCCAACTTCTTTCCCGCGCTCGAAGGCGTGATCACCGAAGTACACCTCCCCATCCTCGGCCTGCTCACCATCAAGTCCGGCCAAATCTTTGCCATGGTCGTCGTCGCGCTCCTCGGCTGGCTCAACTACTATGGCGTCCGCGTCGGTGGCAACGTCCAGGTCGGTGTGACCATCGTCAAGGTCGGGCTAATCGCACTGCTGATCATCGTCGGGCTCACCTTCTCCGGCGGCACCACCGCGAATTTCACTACCAGCATCCCCGCCGCCGGCGGCGTCGCTGGATTCTTTGCCGCCCTCGTTGCAGCGCTCTGGGCGTACGACGGCTGGAACAACGTCAGCATGGTCTCCTCGGAAATCAAAAATCCCCAAAAGAACCTGCCCCTCGCCCTCGTCTTCGGCACCCTCGCCGTGATGGCGATCTATATCCTCGCCAATCTTGCCTACTTCTACGTGCTCCCTGCCTCGGGCGTCGCCGGCAGTGACCGTGTCGCCGCCGAAATGATGCGCCGCATCTGGGGTGCCGGCGGTGCCAACGCCGTCAGCGTCGCCGCCATGATCTCCATCTTCGCCGCCCTCAATGGCTCCATCCTGACCGGATCCCGCGTTCCCTACGCCATGGCCCGCGACGGGCTGTTCTTCAAGTCCATCGGCGAAGTCCACCCCAAGTACTTCACCCCGGCCAACTCCATCATCGCCCTCAGTGCCTGGTCCATGCTCCTCATTCTCAGCGGCGGTTATGACCAACTCTTTACCTACGTCATCTTCGCCTCCTGGATTCTCTACGGCATGGCCACCGCCTCCGTCATCGTGCTTCGCCGCAAACGGCCCGACCTGCCCAGGCCCTACCGGGCCGTCGGCTACCCGGTCATTCCCATCGTTTTTGTACTCGTCGCTATCGCCCTAATCCTCTCCACTCTTCAAAAGTCCCCCCGCGAAAGCCTGCTCGGCCTCGGCATCATGGCTACCGGAATCCCCTTTTATCTGCACTGGAAGAAGAAATAACTCTCCTAAATTTGCCTTAATTGATAGGACTTTGGTTCCGATAGTACTCCCTTGTCTGCTTGGCAGTAGTACGCCATTTCGCCCCTATTGAAGGATTCTGTTCTAAAAATAGAACAAACCCCTTGAATTAGAGCGAAAAATTGGGTACAAACATGGTTAGTACACGAGCGATGCGCCAGTGTTGTTCTGAAAATAGGAAAATCGGAACGAGAACGCGGCGAAAGGAAAGCAGGAGCCCGAATGGACGTTACGAAGATTCTCGAGCAATTGCGCGAAGAACGGGATCAAATTGAGGCAGCGATTGTGACGCTCGAGCGTCTCGCACTCGGTCGCGGTAAGCGTCGGGGTCGTCCCCCGTCGTGGATGGTGGAGGCGCGCAAACGCACCAAGTCCGGTGACGAAATGTCCGCCGCCGATGTCATAGAAGCAGCCGTCGCCGCCAAAGGATCGCGCGGAAACAAAACCGCCAACGCCTAGCTGGCGTAGTTTTCAGCCAAAAACAAAACGCCCCTGGCCGGATTCCAATTCCAAATCCCCGGCCAGGGGCGTTTTGCGTTTTCCTCGCGCTACTTGTAGATCAGGAACTTCGCCCGCCGCGCCGCGAACCCCGCCAGCTCATCCGCCTGCTGGTCCTGAATCACTCGCGGATCCTCCCCGTCCAAGATCATGCGAATCGTCTCGGGATTGCCAATCAGTCCCTTGTTAATCTGCATGTCCATCTTACCGGGAAACAGCTTGTGGATCGCTGCTGCCAACTCTAAGCCCAACCGGGTACTCCCGAACGCCTCGCGGTCGGTGATCACAAACCGCACGCCCGAAATCGTCTGCCCTTTGAAGTTGGACTCCTTGGGCGTAAATCGGGTCGGATAAGCGCGCACCCCGGGAATCCGCCGGCCGTTGAGATAGGCCGCCAGTTTCGTCCCGTCGATCCAAGCCGCGCCCACCTGCTCAAAGGGTGCATCCGTTCCCCGTCCCACCGAGTAGTTCTTCGCTGCTTCCAGCATTCCGACACCGGGATACAACAGCGCGGCGTTTAGCGACCGCATGTTCGGGGAAAGGTCCACCCATCCCAAACCCGTCGAGTCAAACCAATCCCCGCGTTGCCATCCCTTCATCGCCACCACGTCCAAACGCGACTTCATTCCCAACTCCGCCTGGAACAGCCGCGCCATCTCTCCGGCCGTCATTCCATGCCGCAGCGCAATCGTGTGAATTCCAACGAATGTCTCGCTGCCTTTGGTCAGCACCGGACCTTCTACTTTCACTCCATTCACCGGATTCGGCCGGTCCAGCACCATGAAGGGAACGCCCCGTTTGTCCAATTCCTCCATCGTGTTTCGCATCGTGCTCAAGTACGTATAAATACGAGCGCCCACGTCCTGAATATCGAAAACTACTACATCAATCCCAGCCAGCATCGCCGCACTCGGCCGCCGGTTGGCGTCTTTGTACAGGCTCCAAATTTTCACCTTCGTCGCCGGGTCCACTGTGTCGCCAATCCCGTCGTGGTCTTCTTTGCCGAAAATCCCATGTTCCGGAGAATAAATGGCGCCCAATTTCACACCAGCTGCCACCATGACGTCGATATTCCGCTTCCCGTCCCGTGTCAGGCCCGTGTGATTCGTCACCAGCCCAACCCGCTTGCCCTGCAGCCGCGCAAACTTCTCGGCAACCAGGACATCCAATCCCGTCTCCACACTGCCGACCCGTCCAACGGCCCGCCGCACGCCGCCCATCGACTCGTTATAGCCATTCAATATCGCGCCCGGCGCATCCACGCCCAACGCCCCGGCGGCGATCGTCGCCACCCTTGCTCGCAGCGCCGTCACCGGCGGTCGCCTATGGGGATGAACGCTGTTAGTCAACAGCACCACATAACCACCCGTGCCCGGGTCCACCCACAGCGAGGTCCCTGTAAAGCCCGTATGCCCAAACGAACCAATCGGAAACAGCTCGCCGCGATTGGCCGAAAACTGGGAATCGACGTCGAAACCCAATCCGCGAAGGACCGTTTGGTCGGCCGGCGTCTGCGGTTGGGTGAACTTTTCCACCGTCAACGGGCTGAAGAAACGTTTGCCGTCCAACTCGCCTTTTCCCAACAACATCCTCGCAAACCGGGCCAAGTCGGCCGCCGTCGTGAACAACCCCGCATGGCCAGCCACGCCATTCATGAAGCGAGCCGTCGGGTCATGAACCACCCCGCGCAGCGGCGCCGCTATCTTCGGGTACAACTCGGTCGGCGCAATCCGCGTGCGCAACTCGGCCGGCGGATTGAACTGGGATTCGGTCATACCCATCGGCAGGAAAATCTCTTCGCGCGCAAACTCGCTCAACGGCTTTCCCGAGATCCGGCGCACCATCTCGCCCAACAGGACGAAGTTGATGTCGGAGTAAATAAACCGCTCGCCGGGTGCCGCCACCGGCTTGTCGATCAGGGCGCGCTGCACACCGGTCTGATATCCGCTCCACTCTGGAACCAGGTCTACATCCGGACGCATCCCCGAAAAATGGGTCAGCAACATGCGGACCGTAATGTCGCTCTTGCCGTGCTGAAACTCCGGCAGGTACACGGTTACCTTGTCGCCCAAACGCACCTTGCCCTGTTCCACCAGCCGCATCATCGACGCCGTTGTCGCCACCACCTTCGTCAGCGAGGCCGCGTCGAAGATCGTGTCCATCGTCATCGGCTCTTTTGCCGGTGTCAGGCTCCGGTTCCCGTAGGCCTTCCGGTGCAGGATCTTGTCGTTCTGCCCAATCCAGGCCACCGCTCCCGGCATCTGGTCCGCCGCCAGTGCCTCCTCAATCACCCGATCGATGGCGTCCGAGCCGCCAAACCGCTCCTGGGCCGGCAATAGTACGCCAGCTACCACCAAAAACAACGCTAATCCACGCATTTATTGAAGCCTTTTCGCCAATTCTTCCAGTTTTTCAGCCAGCAAAATGTCCTTTGCCGTGATCCCGCCGGCGTCGTGCGTCGTCAAATCCACCACGACCCGGTTCCATACGTTGGACCATTCCGGATGATGGTTCATCGCCTCGATCGCGATCGCAGCGGTAGCCATGAACCCAAACGCATGAACAAAATCCGGGAACTGGTACTCCCGGTGCAATTTCTCGTCGCGTACCACCCAACCGGGCAGGGAATCGACGGCCGCCGCCAACGCAGTTTCAGTAAGTTTGGCCATTTATCTCCATCGTACGCGTATTCCGCTGGCCGCAGAGCTCACCGGATTTCACAGAAAGAAAAAATTTCCATTTTGTGATGACAACTTCCGCCGGGCGAATCCGCATAGAGGAAAGATGGTGTATCCGGGCGAGGGGATGTCGAGGGCAGAGACGATGGACCCCGGGCCGATTACCGTGCTTCTCCGCCGTTGGCGCACCGGCGATTCCGCTGCCGCCGAAGAACTCACCGCGCTGATTTATCCCGAGTTGTGCCAGTTGGCCCGCGCCCGCCTCGCCGTCCGGCGCGATGACGGCCTCTCTCCCACCGAACTCGTCCACGAGGCCTTTCTTCGGCTTGCCCAGCAACGACAACCCGAGTGGGCCAATCGGTCCCACTTCTTCTACATTTGCGCCCGGCTTATGCGGCAGATTCTGGTCGATCTCTCCCGCGAACGCCTCACCATCAAACGAGGCGAAGGCCGCCGCGATCTCGATCTCGACAGCCTCGAATTCACCCTGCCCCAACGGGGCCTCTCCATCCTGGCGCTCAACGATGCGCTCCTTGCACTTGCCGATTTCGCCCCCCGCAAAGCCCAGACGATCGAAATGCGATATTTTGGCGGCATGACGGCCGATGAAATTGCCGATCTTACCGGAGTCGCCGCCGCCACCGTCGTCCGCGATCTTCGTGCCGCCAAAGCCTGGTTGCGGGTCCACATGGCAGCTCCGAGGCAACCCGAATGACCGCCGAACGCTGGCGCCAGGTCGAGGAGTTGTTCCACCAGGCCGCCACCCTCGCCCCGGAAGAACGCGACACCTGGATTACCGGCCGATGTACCGGTGATGAGGAACTGGAACGCGAACTCCGCCGCATGCTCGCCGCCGATTGCTCCGATGGTGCCACCATCGAACGCATGATCGGGGACTCGGTCACCGACTGGCTCGACCGCCCCTCCCCCGGCCAACCGGAACGCGTCGGTCCGTGGCGCATCGTCAAACCCATCGGCGTCGGCGGCATGGGCACCGTTTACCTGGCCGCGCGCGATGACGACTCCTACCGCCAACTTGCGGCCGTTAAAATCCTTCGCGCCGAACAGTTCGCCCCCGGAATCCACGAGCGTTTCCGCCAGGAACGCCAGATCCTCGCTGAACTCGATCACCCCAACATCGCCCGCCTCCTCGATGGCGGCGCCACCACCGATGGCCGGCCGTATCTCGTTCTCGAATACGTCGATGGCGTCCCCCTCACCAACTACGCCGCCACACTCCCTCTCAAAGACCGCTGCGCTCTCTTCGCCTCCGTCTGCGACGCCGTCGCCTACGCCCACCGCAATTTGATCGTTCACCGCGATCTCAAACCCGCCAACATCCTTGTCGATTCCCATGGCGCGCCCAAACTTCTCGACTTCGGTATCGCCAAACTGATCGGTGTCGACCACGGCATGACCTCGTCCATGCACGCGCTCTTCACCCCGGATTACGCCAGTCCCGAACAGGTCTCCGGTCAGTCCATCACCACCGCCACCGACGTTTACGCCCTCGGCGCTGTCCTCTTCGAACTCCTCACCGGCCGCCCTATCCGTACCCCCGGAAATCGCTCCTTCGCCGACCTCGTCAAGGATGTCATCGAAGGCGACATCCCGCTCCCTAGCCGCGTTTCAAAGGAAAAAATCCCCGCCGATCTCGACCGCATCGTCGAAAAGGCGCTCGCCCGGGAACCCGAACGTCGCTACGGCACAGCCGATCAACTGGCCGCCGATCTCCGCCGCCATCTCAATGGCCTGCCCGTCGAGGCCCGCGGACACTCCGTTCTTTACACCGCCTCCAAGTTTGCCCGCCGCAACTGGCTCCCGCTCTCCGCCCTCGCGCTGCTTGTCGCCGGGCTCGCCGCCAGCACTGTCTGGTCCCTCCAACAGGCCCAGATCGCCGCCCACGCGCGCGCTCAGGCCGAACAGGAACGCGACCGCGCCGAACGCGCCCTCGCCGAATCCGACCGCCAGAAATCGCTCGCCCAACAGAGTGCCGCTGAAGCCGCCACCCAGCGCGCTACCGCCCTCGAACGTTTCCATTCCGCCCGCAAGCTCACCCACAAATTTCTCTTCGATATCGAAGACGCTCTCAAAGACACAGTGGGCGCCACAAAGGCGCGCCAGGTCCTGGTCTCCACCGCCCTTGAACATTTCGAGCAGATGGACCGGCAGGTAGACAATGATCCGGCGCTGATCCGTGATCTTGCTCTTGCCTACGAACGCATCGGCGATCTCCAGGGGTATACCGGCGCGGCCAATCTGGGCGATTTCAACGGTGCCATTGACAGCTATCGGAAGTCCGTCCGCTGGCGGCGAAAACTCGGACCGGACCCGCTCAACCGTCTTCACGCCGGCGATACCACCGTCAAAATCGCCAAGACGCTCAAATGGACCGGCCGTATCGCCGAAGCGGAAGCCACCTTCGCCGAAGCATCGGCTGTCTTCGCTCCTCTCCCCGCGCTCCTGCCTCGGGACAAACAGGTGACACTGGTCGTCTTTCGCTCCAACCTTCATCGCGCCTGGGGGGAACACCTGCAGGTCCTTAGCCGCCATGAGAAAGTCTGTGAGCTTCTTGCCGTTTCCATCGCCGATCTGCAACGTGCCATTCGGATCGAACCAGCCAACGCCAGCCTGCACCGGGCACTGTCGAGCGACGCCGCCACCCTCAGCCGCTCCCAAATGTATCTCGGTGATTGGCGCGATTCGATTCGCTCCGCCGAACTGGGGCTCACCGCCATCCGCGAGTTGATCGGCCCCAATCCTCCTCTACGCGAACAGGCCCGTCTCATCCCTCCCGCCCTCCAACTCGGGGAGGTGCTCTACCGTGCTGATCCGCCTTTTAGTGATATCCCCCGCGCTCTTGCTGTCGATCACGAAATGCTCCTCATCGCCGAAAAACTGGTGGCGCTTGATGCCGCCAATGTCCGGAACCAGTTCCTGCTCGCCAATCTGCTATCCGGCTACGGGGAGCATTTGCGCGTCGCTTGGCGCTGGCCCGAAGCCCTGACTGCCTATGCCCGCGCCGTCGCCATCGCCGAAAAGCTCTCCGCCAACGCTCCAACCAATGGTTACTACCAGGACATGCTGGGCACGGACCTGATCCTTCACGGCCAACTTCTTTTCGAGATGCAGGAGGACGCCACGGGAATCCGCCATCTCCGCCGAGGGTCCGAACTCCTTGAAAAGAGCGTCGCCGCCGGCCGCGTTTTCAACAAACCCTACTTGGAACTCGCCCGCGAATTCCTCAACCGCCAACAGCCCTAAAATAGAGCCATGGCCCAACGCCTTGCTCCGCTCCGCCGCGATCTCGATTTCTTCCCCTCGCCGGACCGCGAGCACCCCGGCCTGGTCGTCCAGGATCGCAATCGCTTCTCCGATCACCAGCTCATCATCCCGCCTCTCCTCGTTCAAGTCCTCGACATGTTCGATGGCCAGAACACCGATCTCGATCTCCGCGTCGCCCTCACCCGCCTCACCGGCGAAGTCGACACCAACGATGTCGCCAACCAACTCCAAACCGCCCTCACCCAGGCCGGCTTCCTCGAAGACGATAACTTTGAAGCCATCCGAGACGAACGCCTCCGCGAATGGCGCGCCGCCGATGTCCTCCCCCACTCCCATTCCGGCCCTCTCAATTATCCCGACGACGCTTCCGCTCTCCACACCGAATTCGACTCCTGGTTCAACGCCGTCCCCACTCCCAACGCCCGCGCCATCCGTGCCATCGCCAGCCCCCACGCCAGCCCCGGCGCCGCCAAACGCTCCTACGCCAACGCCTACAAAGCCCTCGCCCAATCCATTTCCAGGGAACAGGCCGCCGACAAAACCTTCGTCATCCTCGGCACCTCCCATTACGGCGACATGGACCGCCTCGGCGCCACCCGCAAGGACTTCGAAACCCCCGTCGGCCGCGCCCGCGTCAATCAGGCGCTCCTCCAGGAACTGAAGCAAACCGCCGGCCCCGGCCTCAGCGAGGAAGACTACTTCTTCTCAATCGAACACTCCGTCGAATTTCAGGTCGTCTTCCTGCAGTACCTCTACGGCCCCGACGTGAAAATTCTCCCCCTCCTCTGCGGCTCCTACGCCCGCAGCATCTACCGCGGCGGCGCGCCCGAAAAATCGGACGACGTCCGCCAGTACATCGATGCCCTGAAATCCCTCGAAACCCGCCACGGTTCGGACCTCGTATGGGTCCTCGGTGTCGACATGGCCCACGTCGGCAAGCGCTACGATGACGACCGTCCCTACACCGCTAACGCCGGCGCCATGGTCGAAATCGAAGCCAAAGACCGCCGCCGCATCGCCTCCATCAACGAAGGCGATACCGGCATGTTCTGGGACCAGATCCAGGAGAACCAGGACCCCCTCAAATGGTGTGGTTCCGCCCCCTTCTACACCTTCCTCCGCGCCATGCCCTCAGCCCGCGGCGAGCTTCTCGACTACGAACATTGGCAAATCGACCCACAATCCGTCGTCACCTATGGCGCCATGCGCTTCGCCTAGGCCTATACTGGTCGAATGAAGACCTCGCGCCGCAATCTTTTGAAATCCCTGCCCGCCGCCGCCACCGTCGCTACGACAGCCGCCGCCGCACCTGCCGCTAACGCCGCCGTCCCCGATGTCTACAGCGCCATCGGCGTCCGCCCCATCATTAACGCGCGCGGCACCTTCACCATCATCAGCGGCTCCACCATGCTCGCCGAAGCCCGTACCGCCATGGCCGGCGCCTCCCAGCGCTACGTCCACATGGACGAACTCATGGACGCCGCCGGCGCGAAACTGGCCCAATTAACCGGCGCCGAATGGGGCATGGTCACTAACGGTTGCTCCGCCGCCATCACCCACGGCACCGCCGCCTGCGTCGCCGGTGGCAACCCCGATCTCCACGTCCGCATCCCGGACCTCCGCGGCTTCGCCAAAGACGAAGTCATCATCCCCACCCACTCCCGCAACGTCTACGACGCCGCCATCCGCTCGGTCGGCGTCCGCATTATCGAAGTGGCCACTGCCGAAGAACTCGAACTCGCCATCGGCCCCCGCACGGCCATGATCTACATCCTCGCCGGCCCCAGCGCGGAGCAGGGCCCGCTCGCCTTTGAAAAACTCGTCAAAATCGCCGCCCCGCATAACGTGCCGATCATGGTCGACGCCGCCGCGGAAGTCCTGACCACTCCCAACTTCCACCTCAAGCGCGGGGCAACCCTCGTCACCTACTCCGGCGGCAAGTGCATCCGCGGCCCCCAAACCGCCGGCATGCTTCTCGGCAAGAAATCCATCGTCCAGGCCGCCTGGGTCCACAGCGCCCCCCACCACGGTTTCGCCCGTTCCCTCAAGATCGGCAAGGAAGAAACCATGGGCATGCTGGCCGCCGTCGAAATGTGGACCAAGCGCGACCACAAGGCCGAATGGCAGACCTGGCTCACCTGGCTCAACACCGTCAAAACCCGCCTGTCGGCCATCAAGCATCTCGACCTCAAAATCGAAGAGCCCAACGAACTTTCCAACCACACGCCTTCTCTCCAAGTCCGCTGGGACGTCAATAAATTCGGCACCACCGGCGTCGAAATGGGCCAGATGCTCATGAACGGCGAACCCCGCATGACCGTTGCCACCGCCCGTAACGGCGTCAACGTCGTGGCCTACATGATGGCTCCCGGCGATGCCGAACTCGTCGCCGAAGGCCTGCTCAAACAACTCTCCACCCTCAAGGAAAAGCCCGCCAAAACCCCCGCCGCTCCTGCCCACGAGCTCTCAGGCCGCTGGTCGGTCAAGATCAATTTCCTCAGCGGGTCCACCACCCATCACTTCGACTTGCTCCAGAAATCGGCCGACCTCTCCGGCACCCATCAGGGCGATTTCGCCTCCCGCCCCCTCAACGGCAAGGTGGATGGCGCCGCGGTCGACTTCGCGAGCTCCCTCAACGAAAGCCACGGCGATTCGCTCCAATACCGCTTCACCGGCACCGCCACCAGCGCCGACGAAATGTCGGGTGCGCTCGACATGGGCGAATACCGCAAAGCCACCTGGACCGCCAAGCGGGCTGCCACCGGCGGTCGCCGCGGCTAACCGATATTGATGAACGCCTACGACAAATGGCGGCAAGGCCAGCGCAACCGTCTCGCCGACGCTGCAATCGAGGCCGAGCCGCTTGTGTCGCAAGCCCTGTTCGATGAGGCCGAGAAATTGGTGCGCGCTGTCGACAGCGATATCCATGGAGCATTGACGCTCGGCGATGTGTTCACCACCGTTCTCAAGCGCGTTGTGCAAAGTCCCCATCCGGATCGCGCCTTCGCGCAATCTCTTCATGAACGCGCGCTGCGATGGCGCAGCGCCTGGCCCGGCGTCCATACACCGCAGGAAGTGGAGGCGGAGCGCGCGCATGTGGAGGCGGTGCGGCAGGAACTCGCCGCTCTGCTACATTCGCTTCCACAGGCTAAGTCATAACTACCGGACCATCAAACAGGCACGGCGAGCGGAGTTGCTCGTTATTCTGAGAAACGGTATCCTTAAAGCCTTTTCCGCTCTGTTGCGCCTTATGCCAGAATTTGCCACCTCACCCGTTACCACAGCCTTATCGAAATCTCCCTGGTTTTCGTCGTTGACGCAGGAGGAACTGGATCGCCTCGGATCGATGGCGACATGGGCGCGATACGAGTCAGGCGGAGTCGTTTTCCGCGAAGGCGACCCGGGAGACGCTTTGTTCATCGTTGTTTCGGGGCAGTTGCGCGTGCTTGTCGCGACGACGTCGGGCGAGATTCTGCTGAACACGCTGGGGCCTGGGGACATCTTCGGCGAGATCGCCGTGCTGGACGGGCGGGGGCGAACGGCGACGGTGGCGGCGAGCAAGCCGAGCGAGTTGCTGCGGATTGGGCGGCAGGAGTTTCTGGTATTTCTTGAGGATTTTCCGCGATATACGAGCACACTCGTGCATGTTCTGGCGTCGCGGATCCGGAGCGCGGTGCAGGTGTTTCCGGACGTGAACGGGCTGACGCAGAAGCTGCCGGAAGAGACGCCGGCGGAATCGACGGCCGACCGCCTGCCTCGTAACGCGGCGGCGCCGGTGCAGCATTTCGACGATTGGATGGAGATGCCGGAGGAAGGGTTTTCGGCGGCGGTCACCTAGCGGCACATTCACGAGAAGCTGCAGATGGAAGGGCTGCCGCATTTGAATGTGGCGTCGTTCGTGACGACGTGGATGGAGACCGAGGCCGAGCAACTGGCCTACGAAAGCATCAGCAAGAATCTGGTGAACGTGGCGGAGTACGCGCACACCGAGTCGATCCACCGGCAGGTGATTGCGATGACGGCGAATCTGTTTCATGCCGAAGTGCCGGTGGATGATCCGGCGGCGATTATTGGCACGACGACGGTGGGTTCGTCAGAGGCCGTGATGCTGGCGCTGTTGGTGCACAAGTGGAACTGGAAGCACCGCGCGGGCGTGCAGCGGTCGGCGAAGGACCGGCCGTATTTGATTTTCGGGACACACACGCACGCCTGCTTCGCGAAGTTCGGGAGATACTTCGACGTCGAAGTGAAGTGGGTCCATCTGCTCCCCGGGATTTATGGGGTGACGGCGGAACAGGTGCGGGAGATTCTGGAGCGGCGGATTGCCGATGATCCCGATGTCATGCGGACGTGCGGGTACACGCTGGAGGAGGCGGGGGACCGGCGAGTGGGGGAGTTGGTGATCGCGGTGGGATGCGTGGTGGGTACGACCTATACGGGCGATATCGACGAGGTGGCGGGGATCAATCAGATGCTGGTGGAAGGCGGTTGGGAGATCCCGATCCATGTGGACGCGGCTTCCGGCGGGTTCATTCTTCCGTTTACGTCGTCG
Organism: Acidobacteriota bacterium; assembly: GCA_947470805.1. GTDB lineage: Bacteria > Acidobacteriota > Terriglobia > Bryobacterales > Bryobacteraceae. The sequence continues at coordinate 15,266 of CANIVU010000033.1, forward strand.
ACGATCGAGTGGGATTTCCGGCTGCCGAAGGTGGAGTCGATCAACGTGTCGAACCACAAGTACGGGCTGGTGTATCCGGGATTGGGGACGCTGGTCTTCCGCAATCCGGCGGTGCTGCCGGAGGAGCTGGTGGTGGACATCGACTATCTGAGCGGCGAGACGCGCAACTTCAGCTTGAATTTTTCGCGGGCATCGAGCAGTGTGATTCTGCAATATTTCAACTTCCTGCGGCTGGGAAAATCGGGGTACCGTCAGGTGATCCTGGGGTGCCTGGAACGGGCACGGGACCTGACCGCTGCGATTCATGCCTCGCCAGTGCTGGCCGGATATGTTGAGGTCATCAGCAAGACGGAGTACCTGCCGATTGTGGCGGTGAAACTCAAAGATGAGTGGCTGGCGCAGCCGCCGTTCACCCTGGACGATCTGGCCAAGCGGCTGGAGGAGACTGGCTGGTTTGCGCCGGTTTATCATCTGCCGCCGGACAACGAGAGGGTGCAGGTGATGCGCATTGTGGTGCGGGCTCACTTTACGAGCACACTGGCCGGTGCGCTGGTCCGCGATCTGGAGACGGCCGTTCGACAACTTCTTTCCCAATCCTATGCCTAACTTTCCGCCAAAGACCACGCTGCAAGGTGGTGAAGAAATTCAGGAGTTTTTCCGCCAGAACCAGACCCCGCTGTTCTATGCAAGCACCTCCACATACAACCTCCTGGGGGCCGATGACTGGGTGGGAAATCTGAACTTCCTCAACACGGTGGACAGCTTTGATGGCCAGCATCCCCGCGTGTTCACGGTGGCGCCCGTGCCGGGTACAGTGATAGGCGGCATTGAAGAGGCGAACAACTATCTGCTGGCGCATCCGGCCGTGGCCGCGCATGTGGGGCAGGCCGGTTCCGGCGCCGGGGTGGTGTTCCTGATGTTCGATGAACGGACGGAGGCGCTTGCCGGGAAGCTGGGCTTGCGCGTGGCGCATCCGGCGGCGAAATTGCGGCAGTATCTGGACAGCAAGATTACGACGACGCGGTTGGCCGACCGGGCGGGCGTGGCGTCGGTTCCGAATGTGCTGGCGCCGGTAGATACCTATGAAGCGCTGCGGGCAGTGGCACGGGAGTTGGGGCCCGATTTGGTGGTGCAGTTGCCGTTTGGCGATTCGGGCGCGACTACATTCTTCATTTCTTCGGAGGCCGACTATCGCCCGCATGCGGAGCGGATTGCCGCCGCACCGGAAGTGAAGGTGATGAAGCGGATCCGGTGCCGGCAGACGACCATTGAGGGATGCGTGACGCGGCACGGGACGCTGGCCGGGCCTTTGATGACGGAGATGGTGGGGTTCCCGGAGTTGTCGCCATTCGGCGGCGGATGGTGTGGGAATGAGGTGTTTGGCGTTGGGGCTTCGGGGCTGCTTACGCCGGAGATACGGCGGCAGGCGCAGCAGGCGGTGATCGCGATGGGCGCGGAGTTGCGGCGCGAAGGGTACTGGGGATGCTTCGGGCTGGATTTGTTGTTGGACCAGGACACCGGGACGCTGTACCTGGGCGAGATGAATCCGCGGATTACCGGTGCGTCGCCGATGACGAATCAGGCCGCGCTCGACGGACAACGGCCGCCGCTGCTGCTATTCCACTTACTGGAGTGGATGGGAATTGATTTCTCGTTCGACGTGGACGAGTTCAATCAGCATTGGCTCCATTCGAGCGCGGTGGCGCCGTGGAGCCAGTTGATTATTGAGCACACGCGGGAGGAGGCGGAGACGGTGACCGTGGCGCCGCCGAGCGGGGTGTGGCGGATGCTGCCGGACGGACAGTTGGAGTTTGTCCGGCCCGCGTTTCACCCAGGGGCCCCGGCCGGGGACGACGAGGTGCTTTTCATGCGGACGATTGACCGGGGGTATGTTGCGCGCCGGGGATCATCGCTTGGGCGGCTGACAGCGCGCGGCCGGCTGATGGACGATAATTACCGGCTGACTGAGCGGGCGCAGGCATGGATTCGGGGGTTCCGGGGGTTGTTTGCCGGCGAGGCGCTGTAGCTTTTCATGGGTTGTGAAAGCTTTCACTCCCTAGACTCGCCGATTCCTAAACTGGATAGATCTCGCGTCAACGCAACCGGACAAATCAGTTACTAGCACTACCGGGACCGCCAATGAAGTGGACCGCCGACCGCCTGGGCTGATAGAATCGCGCCCAGCGTGCGATTCTTTCTCCTCTGCATCACTCTCAGCGCGGCCGCCCAGGATTTCCAATCCGAAGTGCGGCCGCTGCTGGAAAAACGTTGCGCCCCCTGCCATACCGACGCTGTCCGCACCGCCGGCCTCTCCATCCAATCGCTCCAATCCATCGGCCCCCGCGCCCCCCGCATCCTCGCGGCTGTCCAACAAACCGGCGACCTCAAAATGCCCCCCAAGGGCAAACTCCCGCCCGAAGAAATCCAAATCATCGAACGCTGGGCCAAGTCCAGTTCCTCCCACTGGGCCTTCGTCAAACCCCAACGCCCCCCTGGCACCATCGATAAATTCATCCAAAAATCCGGACTCCCGCCCTCCCCCGAAGCCGACAAAACCACCCTCCTCCGCCGCCTCCACCTCGACCTCACCGGACTCCCGCCCACCCCCGAAGAAACTGCCGCTTTCGAAAAGGACCCCTCCCCCACCGCCTACGAAACCCGCGTCGCCACGCTCCTGAACTCCCCCCACTACGGCGAACGCTGGGGCCGCCACTGGCTCGACCAGGTCCGCTACGCCGATTCCGACGGCGGCTCCCGCGACGAACCCCGCCAAATCTGGAAGTACCGCGAATACGTCATCAACGCCTTCAATTCCGACAAACCCTTCAATCAATTCGTCACCGAACAACTCGCCGGCGACCTCCTCCCCAACGCCACTGCCGAGCAGAAAATCGCCACCGGCATGCAGCGCAATTCGCTGCTCCAAATCGAAGCCGGAACCGACCGCGAACTCTACCGCACCGAAGCCGTCGCCGACCGCGTCGACATGTTCGGCACCGTCTTCCTCGGCCTCGCCACCGGCTGCGCCCGCTGCCACGATCACAAGTTCGATCCCATCACTCATCGCGAGTATTACCAGCTCTTCGCCTTCTTCAACAACATCGACGAGTACTCCGCCGACCTCCCGCCCTTCTCCGACACCAACGATCTCGAAATCACCCACCAGCCCCTCCTCGCCCTCGGCAAACCCGAAGACGTGGAAAGATACAACACCCTCCGCGCCATGATCCTCGCCCTCCACAAGGAGCGTTCCGCCTACATCAACGGCCAGGACGTGAAGAAGGGCGACCCCAATCTCAAACTCCGCGACGACGCCATCGCTGCCCTCAAAAAACAACTCCCAAATGTCGACCTGACAATGGTCATGCGCGAACGCCCCACCCCCCGCCAGGCCCACCTCCTGCTGAGTGGCGACTATGCCCGCCCCGGCCCCGTCGTCGAACCCGAACTCCCCGCCGCCTTCCACAAATTCCCTCAAAAGCCCAATAAAACCCGCCTCGATCTCGCCAACTGGGTCACCGATCCCGAGAACCCGCTCCTCGCACGCGTCACCGTCAACCGCATCTGGCAGCGCTACTTCGGCCGCGGCATCGTCGAAACGGAAAACGATTTCGGCCGCATGGGCGCGAAACCCACCAACCAGGAACTGCTCGACCTCCTCGCCACCGAATTCATCGCCAGCGGTTGGAGTCAAAAAGCCATCCACCGCGCCATCGTCCTCTCCCACACCTACCGCCAGTCCTCCCATGCCCGGCCCGAAGTTGATAAGCAGGACCCCAACAACCTCCTCCTTTCCCGCCAGAACCGCCTCCGTCTTGACGCCGAAATCATCCGCGATTCCGCCCTCGCCGCAAGCGGTCTGCTCAACAAAACCATCGGTGGCCGCAGCGTCTTTCCGCCCCAACCCGATGGCGCTATGGAGGCCAGCCAGGTCAAGAAAACCTGGAAGCCTTCCGAAGGCGCCGACCGCTACCGCCGCGGGTTATATACCCACTACTGGCGCATCACGCCCCATCCCGAAATGAGCGTCTTCGACGCTCCCAACGCCATGAACGCCTGCACCCGCCGCACCCGCAGCAACACCCCGCTCCAGGCGCTCACTCTCCTAAACGGTGAAGCCTTCCACGAAATGGCCCAGGCCCTGGCCAAACGAATCACCACCGAAGCCTCAGAACAAAACCGCATCGAATACGCCTTCCGCCTCACCCACTCCCGCCGCCCCACCGCCACCGAACACGTCCGCCTCCAGTCGTTCTTCAACGCCGAAAAAGACGCCGCCGCCACCCACCCGGAAGAAGCCGCCAAGCTCGCGCCTTTGCCGGAACTCGCCCCCTGGGTTGCCCTCGCCCGAGTGCTCCTGAATACCGACGAATTCATCACCCGCGAATAGAAAATCCATGAACTGGAACCATCAAGCCCAACTCTGGAATCGCCGCCATTTCCTGACAAAATGCGGTCTCGGCGCCGCCCAACTCGCCCTCGCCGGCACCCCCCACTTCGCCCCCAAAGCCAAGCGCTTGATCTACCTCTTCATGGAGGGCGGCCCCTCCCAGCTCGATCTCTTCGACGACAAACCCAAGCTCCGCGCCGCCGACGGCGAACCCTTCCCCATGCAACTCCTCGCGGGCAAGAAATTCGCCTTCATGGAGAACATGGCCGCCCCCACCGTCTACGGCTCCCGCGCCACCTTCAATCAACACGGCCAAAGCGGCAACATCGTCTCCAGCCACCTGCCCCACATCGCCGGCGTTGCCGACAAAATCGCCATCGTCCGTACCATCCAGACCAACAACGTCAACCACTCCCCCGCCATGGTCCTCGCCCACACCGGCTCCATGGTCCCCGGCCGCCCCAGTCTCGGCGCCTGGCTCATGTACGGCCTCGGGAATGAGTCGAAGGACCTCCCCTCTTTCATCAGCATGATGAGCGGCCCACGCGGCCCTCGCAACGGCCCCGACATCTGGGGCAGCGGCTTCCTGCCCAGCTCCTACCAGGGCGTCCCGTTCTCCAGCGGCCCCCAACCCATCTTCGACGTCGCCAGCCAACCCGGCGTCACTTCGGATCGCCAGCGCCGCGCCATCGACGCGCTCAAAGACCTCAACCGCGAACACCAATCCCTCACCGGCGATCCCGAAATCGCCACCCGCATCGGGTCGTACGAAATGGCGTTCCGCATGCAAGCCAGTGCCCCCGAACTCATGGATCTCTCCAAGGAATCCCAGGAAACGCTCGATCTCTACGGCGCCACCCCGGGCAAGGGAAGCTTCGCCAATAACTGTCTCCTCGCCCGCCGCTTAATCGAACGCGGCGTCAAAGTCGTCCAGCTCTATCACACCGATTGGGACCACCACACCGGCATCGATAACAGCTTGAAAAAGATCTGTCCCGAAGTCGACAAGCCCTCCGCCGCACTAATAACAGATCTCGCCCGTCGTGGCCTACTCGAAGATACGCTCGTCATCTGGGGCGGGGAATTCGGCCGCACGCCCATGAGCGAAGGCGGCAAGCGCGGCGGCCTCGGCCGCAATCATCAGATCGATGCCTACACCATGTGGCTCGCCGGCGGCGGCATCAAACCCGGAGTAACCATTGGAGAAACGGACGAGTACGGCATGAAACCCGTCGTCGATCCCGTCCACCTCCACGACCTCCACGCGACGATGCTCCACTTATTCGGCCTCGACCATAAGAAACTAACATTCCGTTCCCAAGGCCGCGACTTCCGCCTCACCGACACCGCCGGCGCAGTAGTCCCCAAACTCCTCGCCTAAGTACAATCGATAAATGCCCGATCACTGGGAGCAAGTCGACGCCCTCTTCGCCGAGGTCGCCGAACTCCCCCTCGACCAACGCGCCGCCATCCTCGCTGCCTGCCCCAACGACGCCGTCCGCGCCGAAGTCATCGGCCTCCTCGCCCACGCAGACCCCGCCACCCTCCACGACCCCATCGCCGGCGCCATACAATACGCCGCCCAAATGCTCGACCCCTCCCAAGCCCTCATCGGTCAGTCCGTCGGCGAATGGAACATCGTCCGCTCCATCGGTGAAGGCGGCATGGGCTCGGTCTATGAGGCCATCCGCGATCACGACGGCTTCCGCCAGCGCGGCGCGCTGAAGATGATTCTCGCCGGTGCCAATAGCGCCAGCACCCTCCACCGCTTCCGCCAGGAACGCGCCATCCTCGCCGGCCTCGAACACCCCTATATCGCCCGCCTCCTCGATGGCGGCGCCGGCCCCAACCAGCAGCCCTATCTCGTCATGGAGTTCGTCGAAGGCCTCCCCCTCAACGATTGGTGCCAGCAAAACAACCCGCCCTTAAACATCAGAATCGCCCTCTTCCAAAAGATCTGCGAAGCCGTCGAATACGCCCACCGCAACATGGTCGTCCACCGCGATCTCAAGCCCGGCAACATCCTCGTCTCCCCCGAAGGCACGCCCAAATTGCTCGACTTCGGCATCGCCAAAATTCTCGAAGGCCCCGGTGCCGATCTCACCCTCACCGCCCTCGGCTTCCAACCCATGACGCCGGATTACGCCGCGCCGGAACAGGTGCTCAGCCAGTCCATCACCGCCGCCACAGACGTCTACGCCCTCGGCGCCGTGCTCTATGAAATGCTCACCGGCGCCCTCCCGCACAAGTTCACGGAAAACACCCCCCTCGGCTGGGCCCAGGCCATCTGCGAACAACCCGTCACCGCTCCCAGCACCCTCAACCGTCGCCTCGCTGGGGATCTCGACAACATCATCCTCAAAGCCATGCGCAAGGAACCCGCCCGCCGCTACGGTTCCGTCGCCGAACTCGCCGAAGATCTTCGCCGTTTCCTCGAACATCTCCCCATCACCGCCCGCCCGGAAACCGCGCTCTACAAGACCGCCAAGTTCATCCGCCGCAACCGCGCCGCCGTTGCCGTTGCCGCCGTCGCCGTCATCGGCCTCATCGGCACGTCCCTCTACGCCCTCGCCCAGGCCAGTGAAGCCACCCGCCGCTTCAACGACGTCCGCGTCCTCGCCAAGTCGTTTCTCTTCGATCTGAACGACGAACTCGCCAAGGTCCCCGGCAACACCAACGCCCAGGCCATGCTCCTGTCGACAGCCACCCAGTACATCGATAAACTCGCCGAATCTGCGGCCAGCGACCCCTCCATTCTCGACGACGCCGCCACCGGCTACTACCGCCTCTCCCGCGCCATCGGCGGCTCTTCGTCGAACAATCTCGGCCGCCGTACGGAATCTGTCCGCTATCTCGAAAAAGCGGTCGCCGACAAACGCCTCCTAGCCGCCCGGGACGCCGCTCAACTCCCACGCCTGGCCGAGTGGCTCTCCAGCCTCGCCAACGAGCGCCGCGAGATCGGCGACATCCCCGGCGCCATCGCCGCCGGCCAGGAAGCCGTCACCCTCATTGAACGGACAAATCCCAACTCCAAAATCGCCCTCAGCCGCGTCTATCTCCAACTCGGCCGCGCCATCGGCGAAACGGACAACGTCCCGGAGGCCATTAAAAACTCAGCTCGCGCCGAATCCCTCCTCCGCGAAAGCGGCCAGGCCCAACTGGCCGATCTGGTCAACGCCGCCATGGACGTAGGCGACGGTCAGACATCACTCGGAATGGTGAAGGACGGCGTCGCCACCTACCGCCGCATCGTCGCCATGATCGATGAGGGCCTCGCCGCCGCCCCGGCCCTGGATCGCCTTCCCCTCCGCCGCGCCCGCGGCCGCGCCTGGGCCGCCATCGCCGAATCGCTCGATAGCTACATCTCCCTCAGCCTGGAGGATCCCGACGCCTCCATCGCCGCCCGCCGCAACTCGCTTGCCGTCTGGGAAGAACTCATTCGCGAAGACCCCAACAACCGCAATCCGAAGCTGGCCCTGGCCGTCAACCAGAGTGAGCTTTCGGTGACCCTCCGCAAACGCGACCCCCGCGCGGCCGTCGATATGGCCCGCCGCGGACTCGCCGGTATGGAAGCCGCCATGGCCAGCAGCGGCCGCGGCGACCTCGTTACATTGACTCGCGAAGCCCGCGCCCGTCTCCGCGTCGCCATGGCGCTCCAAGCGGCCAATGACCAACAGACCGCAAATCGCGAAGCCGAAACCGCCCTCGCCACCCTCCAGCCCATTGCCGGAAAGCAGCCCAAGAATCTCCGCGCCACCACCAGCGTTCTCTGGGCGCTGATCGTTCTGGGCCGCCGTGCCGAAGCCGAAAAATGGGCCGAGCGCTTCCTACAATCGAGCGATCTCGGCGCCCGCTTCCTGGCTTCCCACGCGCTGCTGCTGCACGGGGAGTGCGAGTCGATCCGGAAGGCGAACACGATCTGGCAGAGTTGGACAATGAGCGACTCCGCCCAAATCACGGCCCTCCGCAGCGCCGCCGCCGGCCGCCTCTCCGCCTGCCCCAAAAAATAATTACGAGCTGTGATCAAACCGTCGCCGTTCCTTCGCTGAGTGGGGCAAGGAGCTACGACAATGAAACTCAAGACGAACCTGAAAGCTGGACTCAAGATCTGCCCGAACCGCAACTGCGCCGGCGCCGAGGAAGATCCCAACCATAACCAGTCCACCACCGGGCTGAAGTTGAAGACGAGCCTGAAGGCCGGCGGCAAAATCTGCCCGCTTCGCGCCTGCGGCGGCACGGACGGGGAAGATCCCAACCACAACCAGTCCACGACCGGGCTGAAGCTGAAGACGAGCCTGAAGGCCGGCGGCAAGGTCTGCCCGTATCGGAACTGCGGTGGCGCCGAGGAAGACCCCAACCACAACCAGTCCACCACAGGGCTGAAGCTGAAGACGAGCCTCAAGGCCGGTGGCAAGAGTTGCCCCCTCCGTGCCTGCGGTGGTGCTGACGGCGACGATCCCAACCACAACCAGTCCACCCGCTAACCCCCCTCCACAACGCCAGCCCAGCCACTTCTCCCCACACAGCGAACATCCCACGGGGACGGTCCGGGCAGAACCCCCAAGGCCGTCACCCCAGTCCGAACAACAGGACTGTACCCCAGACCAGAACTCGCCCCCCATCACCGGGGACTCACCCGGCAGGAAGGGCAGTGCACGAAATCCAAGGGCGAACCGAAACCACCTAAAAAAGGTGCCACAGGTTCGCCCTTTCGTTCTTCAAAAACAAAGTCATAAAAAGAGAACCCAGTGATCAAATCCGATTCAAACCTTCGCTGAGTCAGATGTAACCGAGACCGGCCATCGTGCCGCACACAAAGAGGAACTCAAAATGAAACTCAAGACCAACCTGAAAGCCGGTCTCCGCACCTGCCCCGTCAAGAAGTGCGCTGGCGCCGAGGAAGAACCCAACCACATCCAATCCACCGCCGGACTGAAACTCAAAACCAGCCTCAAGGCCGGCTTAATCGTCTGCCCGGTGAAACGTTGCACTGGCACCGATGGCGAAGACCCGAACCACAACCAGACCGGCCGTTAATCCTCTCCGGCAACCGCGAAGAGGCGGACCGAAGTCACCGGGGCGAGTCGTGCCGGTCTGCCGTTTCGCTGTCATGGCCAGTCCCAAAATTTATCTCGACCAGTGATCAAATCCACCCAATACCTTTGCTGAGTCAGATGCAACCGAGATAGGCCATCGTGCCGCTCAGAAAGAGGAACTCAATATGAAACTCAAGACGAACCTGAAAGCCGGCATCAAGATGTGCCCGCTCCGCGGTTGTGGCGGCGGTACCGATGGGGAAGACCCCAAACATAACCAATCCACTACCGGCCTGAAACTCAAGACCAACCTGAAGGCCGGCATCAAGACCTGTCCTGTCCGCAATTGCGGCGGTACCGACGGCGAAGATCCCAACCACAACCAATCCATCCGCTAAACAGCACCCACATCGCCATCCCAGCCCGTTCTCCCCACGCAGCGAACATCCCACGGGGACGGTCCGGGCACAACCCCCAGGCCAACCACCACCCCAGTCCGAAAAACCGGACTGTCCCCCACACCGGAACTCGCCCGCCATCGCCGGGAACTCTCCTGGCAGAAAGGGCAGTCGACGAAATCCAAGGGCGAACCGAAGCCACCACAAAATGGCGCCGTCGGCTCGCCCTTCGGCCGTTTGAAAATTACTAGCCAAAAAATAAATGAGCCTTGTGATCAAATCCCCACCAAACCTTCGCTGAGTCAGATGCAACCGAGACAGGCCATCGCGCCGATCAGAAAGAGGAATTCCAAATGAAACTTAAGACCAACCTGAAAGCCGGCATCAAAGTCTGCCCGCTCCGCAACTGCGGTGGTACCGATGGCGAAGACCCCAACCACAACCAGTCCACCACCGGGCTGAAGCTGAAGACCAACCTCAAAGCCGGACTCAAAGTTTGCCCGTTCAAGAATTGCGGTGGTACCGATGGCGAAGAGCCCAACCACAACCAATCCACCACCGGCCTGAAGCTGAAGACCAACCTCAAAGCCTGCATCCGCACCTGCCCCTACAAGAACTGCGCCGGCACCGACGGCGACGAACCCAACCACAACCAGTCCACCCGCTAACCCCCACGGGCGAATCAACCCACCGGTTCGCCCACCCCCTCCAACCGCCGGATCTCCCACCACACATTCGCATCATCCACCCCCCGCGCCTGCTCCGCCATCGCCCGCGCCTCCTCCCGCACCCACAACCCCAACCCATCCTCCGCCGCCAACTCCCCATCCCCCACCGAATCCACCGCCCGCTCCACCAATCCCCGCGCCACCTCCCTCCCGACCGCTTCGGCCAACATCGCCACCTCACGTGCCCGCGCATCCACCGCCGCTCCCTCCGCAAACAATCCCGCCTCCGCCCGAACTTCCAACTCCAAATCCCGCTCCCCGCCCATCGCCCGCGCCAACGCCTGCGCCGCCGAAACCTCCCCCGCATCCACACCCTCCATCCCCGCCTCCACCTCCACAAACAACGAATAAGCCTCCGCCGCCATCCCGCCCCGCAACGCCGCAAACGCCGCGTTCACCTTCATGCCAAATACGTCCTGCCCCAACGCCGCGTGCAACCGCTCCGCCGCCCGAAAACACCCATACGCCTCGCGCGCCCGTCCCAAGCGGAACAACGTCTGACCCAACAACTGCTCCGCGTCCGCCTCCAGGTCCGGCGCCAGCCACGCCCGCGCCCGGTCCCGCTGTTCCGCAAACGAAACCGCCGCCTCCTCCAACCCATCCTCCAACAACAACACTGCAAACTCGTTCAACTCCGCCAACTGCCACGCCGGCAACGCCCGCGCCGCCTCCGCCAGTCGCGCGTACCAAATCCGCGCCGCCGCCAAATCCCCCGTCCGCACATACACCCGAGTCATGTTCGAACACAGCACAACCCGCGAATAGTGCCGGTGATACGCCGGCGTCTCATCGGACTCTGGACACCCCGCCAACGCCGCCAGCGCCCCCTCCACCTGCGCCACCGCGTCCCCCTTCCGCCCCGCCCGGTAGCGCTGCAACGCCCGCCCATTCAGCACTCACGCATCCAAATACCGTGCAAACGCCGCCCCCAACCGGCCCGACCCCGCCTGCACCGCTGCCCGCTCAATTAACTCCGCCGCCCCGGCGAAGTTCTTCCCATTCGCCTCCATCGCCGCCAACCGGCACAGCAAATACGGAAACCAGAAATCCCCGTCCTCACTCGCCACCGCCGCCCGGAAATTGTCCCCCATCCGCTCCCCGTGCGCCCGCCCGCTCGGCAACCCCGCAATCTGCGACCCCGCCAACCCAGCCATCGCGTGCAACTCCCCCGCCCTCGGTCCACCGGCCAGCAGCAACCGCTCCGTCAGCGTGGCCGCAACCCCCCCGCCAAACACGTCAAACGCCCACCGGCAAACCCCCGTCCCATCCACCCAAACCCCCGCCAACTCCGATGCCGACTCCGCCACCGGAGCCTCATTCCCTCCGTCCGCCGCGATGCTCTCCGTTCCAGCTAAAGCCCCAAACCGCCGCAGCGTCCGTTCAATCCGTTCCCGGTTCAACCGTCCCACCACCGTCGTGGCCGCATGTTCCCCATCCACCCCAATCACCACCCTAAGCCGTTCCCCCCATCAATACAAGCAACGGCTGAATCAGATACAACGATTCACAATCCACCCCAAACACGTTCGGAATAAATAGCGTGACCTGTCCCGCCATCCGCTCCGCCGCAAACCCGGCAATCGCATACAGCAACGGCCGCGGCTGCAAACTCGGGTAAGTCAGCGAAGCCGGCGTCGAACTCCCGCGCCCCTCCCCGCAAAACTCAGCTGGAAACGAAGCCCCGGCCCCACAACACCGTCCGCATCCCATGCCACGGTACCGGCACCGCCCCCTGCGGAGGCAACACAAAACTCCCAGCCGGAGCATCACAAAGCGGCAAGCCACCGCGGCGCGTAATCAATTGAAGTTGAACAGGCATAGCAGAAGGGGTCTGCCAAGCAATGCGGAAAATTCGGGCGCTCCGGTTAACTCACTCTTCTGTTTCCGACCCCGCAATATAGCGCCGCAACCACGCCTCCGCCATCCGCAACTCCCGCGTCACCGTCGCCGTGCCGATCTGCAAAGCTTCCGCGATCTCCTCCCCCGTCATCCCGCCAAAATACTTCATTTCCACAATCTTCGCCTTCCGCGGAAACAGCTTGTCCAGGGCCGTCAGCGCCTCGTCCAACTCAATCAACCCCGACTCCCGCGCCGGCATCCCCATCACCCCATCGTTCAACTGCGTCACCGCGTTCCCCCCGCCCCGTTTCGCCGCCCGGAACTTACGCGAATGGTCGGTCAGAATCTGCCGCATGATATGGCTGGCGAAGGTCAGAAAGTGAGTCCGATTCTCCCAACTCTGCGCCGCCGAACCGATTAACTTCATATACGCTTCATTCACCAACGCCGTTGGCTGCAACGTGTGTCCCGCGCGCTCAGACCGCAACCGCGCCGCCGCCACCTTCCGCAGTTCGCGGTACAGAATCGGAATAATCTCATCGGCCGCCTCCGGCCGCCCCGACGCCCAATCCACCAGCAACTTTGTAAGTGGCTCGTTCTCTTCCATTTCAACTAGAATAGCCCTTCCCATCCCGCTACGCCCGCCAACTCCCTCGCGATTCCGAAGCCGGCCGTCACCCAATCTGCCTGTCTCCCCACCGTCCCAGTTAGCGCCCACGCAGCACAGCCTTCCGGAACCCATTCCAACGACTCCAATCCACATTAAAATAAACTGTGTATGGAGCAAACAGTAAAAGGGCCACACACAGTGTCGGCAGGCACGCGACCCATCACCGGATCTGGTGCTTGCCAAATACCCTTAGGCCGCAGCTCCCGCGCCTCCAACTCCCCGCGGACACAATCTTCGATCCCCGCCGCCGAAGAAATGCCATGGACGAATTCTAGCCAATGGCCTTCCGACCTCCAAAAAACAGCAAAAACGAGCCCTGTGGAAAACTCAGTCACAAGGCAAATCACTTTTTTCATTTTTTATAAAGCCAACGCCATCAATCGGTTGCCGCTGTTTCTGAAAAACCCTTAGATGCGTTTCGTTGCAGAACCCCTGCTAGCGTAAGAGCAGCAACGAATTGGTTTGCACCCGCTCGCCTTACCAAAGGCCGGCGGGTTTTTTGTTTTCCGGAGGCCGTTTAATGCGTTGGTTGAAACTGTGGACGTTGCTTGTCCACTTCACTCTATTACTTCTTGTCTCGGATCGGGTCATCGCGGCGCCCGCGTTGACGACGATCCAGGACACACTCTACAAAGCCGATGGCACTCGCTTCAATGGCGTTGCCTACATCGAATGGAACTCGTTCCAGGCGTCGGATGCCTCGGCTGTAGCCACTTCCAGTGTCGTGGTGCCTATCGCCGATGGCGTCCTGCGCGTTCGTCTGGTTCCTACCAGCAACGCCAGCGCCGGCGCTCACTACTTTGTCCGCTATCATGCGGACGGCAAAGTACAATTCACCGAAACCTGGAACGTGATCCCGTCGTCGATGCCAGTCGCTCTTGCGGCTGTCCGCGTCGCCGCCGGTACGTCGACCGGTGGCACCACAACGCCGCCGCCGACCCTCACCGTTCCCGACATCACCGGCCTGGCCGAAGAACTGGCCAACCGGCCCGTCAAAGGCTTCGCCTACGCCACCGACCGGATTCTCAAATCCGGTTCCACCGGCGCGCTCGAATCCGTCCAGGGCAATCTCACCGATTGCATCCGCGTCGACGGTACTTCCGGCCCGTGCGGTACCGGCGGCTCCGGGTCCAGCGGGCCCGGCTTCGTCGACCAGGAGGTGCCCACCGGCGCCATCAACGGGTCGAACGCCGTCTACACGCTCAGCCAGGCGCCCAGCCCGGCCGCCAGCTTGCAGCTCTACCGCAACGGCGTGCTCATGAAGCTGAACGTCGATTTCACTCTTTCGGGCGTTACCGTTACCTTCGGTAGCCTCTCGATTCCGCAAACCGGCGATCTTCTGCTGGCCTCCTACCGGTTGGCCACCGTGGGCGGCGTCACCGGCCCAATCCAGGCCGCCGACATCGCCGCCGGCGTCATCAGCGATTACAACATCGCCTCTGCCGCCGGAATCGCCGAGTCCAAACTCGCGCTCAACTACCCGACCCACTCCAACGCCTACGACCCGTCGGCGAACGAAAAGGCGGCCCTGAGCGGCAGCGCCGGCGCGCCATCGGCCGCCAACAAATACGTCACCAGCCAGGACGCCCGCATGACCAATGCCCGTCCGGCGCTGAGCCATTCGCTCCTATCCACGGAGCACACCGATACTACTGCCGCCACCGTACAACGGGGCGATCTAGTCATCGGATCCAACGCCACCGGGAGTCCGAAATGGGCCCGGCTGCCACTCGGCGCGGCCAACCGGTGCCTGGTCTCCAACGGTGCCGACGCGGTCTGGAACACCTGCCTTTTCACAGGCTTCCGGACGGCGTCCATTCCGTTCACCGGTGTCGACGGCACCTTGGAGGAATCGCCCATGTATTTCACTTGGGACAACTCCAACCGCCGCCTGTCGGTCGGTAGCAATCTGAACGCCTCCACCCTCTCTGTCCACGACGGCGGGGCGAATGGCTCGACGACGCTTACCGTCCGCGCCGGCCACGGCCAGGGCACTACCGTGCTGCAAACCTGGCAGAACGCCGCTGGCCTGGAACAGGCCAGCATTGGCGCCGATGGCGTCATTGCCGCCAAGTCCATTGAGGCGGTTTCCACCTTGACCCGCGCCGCCTGGCGCGAAGCCGGAACGACTACCGATCCGACGTCGCGCGCCGATGGCGACTCCTGGTACAACTCTACCGATAAGACCAGGAAAATCGTCGCCGGCGGCCGCGTGAACACCTCGCCGCAGGTGCTCTGCGCCGCGGGCGGCACGGTGACGACGGCGACCGCGGTCGCCTCGCTCGGCACCTGCTCGATCCCGGCCGGGGTTCTCAATCCCGGGGATCGGTTGGCCATTCGCGCCACCTGGCTCCACGATGGTCCGGCGGCCTTCGCCGTCCGCTGGCGGTGGGGCACTTCCACGATCGGGGAAGCCACCGTTCCGGGCACCGTGACGCTCCTCGATCAGAAGGGTGAAGCGGCGGCCTACGCAACCGGTGCTGTGATCGATATCGACGCCAAAGGGGCGGCCGGCTTCGCCGGCACGCCCGTGATCGTTGATTCGAATCAGCCGTTCGGCTCCGGCATCACAGTTGGCTTTGAAGGCAACGTGACGGCCGGCACCGATAACTTGCGGCTGGTGCAGTTTACCGTGGTCCGGTACCCGGCCCAGGTAAACCCGTAAGGCCTACTTTTTGGCCTTGTTTGTGCGTGCGGTGGAGGGCGGAACCACGCCCTTCACCCGCAGGTATCCCACCATGTTCCCGTAGTGCGCATTCAGGTTCGCAATGTAGCTGATCATCACGTCCACCGCCACCACCTTCTTGTTTCCCGCCTGTACTTCTTCCAGCGCTTTTGCGTCCGTCAGCCCGTCAAACACCTTGTCGCAGTGCGCAAAAGACGCGATTATTGCATCAGAAATCGCCTTTTTACCCCTGTTTTGCACCCCATTTACACCGGTATTTTTGGGTGCGGGCTGCCCTACGATCTGCGAACACATCCGGTAGTTCATGTCGGCGGTGTGCTCCAACCAGTCCCCAAACGACCGTTGATCGGGCGTCAGGCGGAAGGGCATATCCGCTTCCGCCATCGCTTCGGCCGATTCGGTGAAGTTCAGTTTCTGGGTATTGTATTTCGCCTTGAACGAAGCCGTGATGGGGTCGGCGGCGGTCAGGGCGAGGGGCACGAAAAGGGCGCAGAGGAGGAGTCGCATGGAACTAGCTTACTCCTCGTCGCCGACTTCATCCAGCCAATCGGGGCGCTTCAGAACTTCGCGCGGGCGGCTGCCATCGGGAGGCCCGATGATGCCATCGCGGTACATCATGTCGAGAATGCGGGCGGCGCGGCCGTAGCCCAAACGGAGCCGGCGTTGCAGCACGCTGGTGGACGCTTTGCCCAGTTCGCAGACGGCGCGAACGGCGTCCTGATAGCGGGGATCTTCTTCTCCGGACGGGACGGCATCGCTGTCGCCATCGTCATCGCCGCTCTCTTCGTTCGGCGGGGCCATGAGGAAGCTCTGGTCGTAATCGGGCTGGGCCTGGGTCTTCCAGTTCTCGACAATGGCGGCGGTTTCGTCTTCGGAAACATAGGCGCCATGGACGCGGACGAGGCGGGAGGTGCCGGGCGGACGGAAGAACATGTCTCCGCGGCCAAGGAGGTGCTGGGCGCCCATTTCGTCGAGAATGGTCCGCGAGTCGACACGGGAGACGACGCGGAAGCTGATGCGGGTGGGGAAGTTCGCTTTGATGAGACCGGTGATGACGTCGACGGTGGGCCGCTGGGTGGCGAGCACCAGGTGGATGCCGACGGCGCGGGCCATTTGGGCCAGGCGGGTGATGCTCTCTTCAACGCCGGCGCGTTCGAGCATCATCAAATCCGCCAACTCATCGATGATGATGAGGATGTAGGGCAGGGGACGGAGCTCGTCGAGTTCGGCGAGTTCGTGCGGATCGGCGAACAGATCGCGCGGTTTTCCGATGATTTCGCGGATCTTTTTGTTGTATTGATCGATGTTGCGCGCGCCCTGGGCGGCCAGCAGTTTCAGCCGGCGTTCCATTTCGAGCACCGCGTTGCGGAGGGCGTAGGTGGCCTTCTTCGGGTCGGTGATGACGGGCGTCAGCAGATGGGGGATGCCTTCGTAGACGCCGAGTTCGACGCGCTTGGGATCCACCATGATCATGCGGACTTCGTCGGGCGTGGATTTATACAGCACCGAGATGATGAGCGTGTTCAACATGACGCTCTTGCCGGAGCCGGTGGTGCCGGCGATGAGCAAGTGGGGCATGGTTTCGAGCGCGGTGACCTTGATGCGGCCGCTGATGTCCTTGCCGAGCGAGATGGTGAGTTTCGAGGACGAATCGCGGAACTCGTCCGATTCGAGCATCTGGCGCAGGGAGATGACTTCGCGCTTGCGGTTGGGGACTTCGATACCGACCGTCGATTTGCCCGGGATGCGTTCAATCATCACCGATTCGGCCTGCAGGCCGAGGCAGAGATCCTCAGACAGCTGGGTAATGCGAGCGATCTTAATGCCGGCTTCGGGTTTGAATTCGAAGGTCGTGACGACCGGGCCGGGATTGATCTGCACCACCGAGCCGAAGACGTTGAACTCTTCGAACTTCACCTTGATGCGGGCGGCGGTTTCGTGGAGTTCTTGTTCGTCGTAGGCGTTGCGGGCGGGGGGCTCGCTGAGCAGGGTGGTGGGTGGCAGGATGAAGACCGAATCCTGCTTCTTGGCCTTGCGGCGGGGTGTGTCCCAGGGCGGGGAATCGACGGCGGCGGTGGCCGATGGTGTTGGTGTGGCCGAGGGCGGCTCGAAATGTTCGAGCGGGACGATGGGGATGAACCCGGTGGAGGGCGCTGGCGTCTCCGTGGGGGTGAGTTCTTCGACGATGGGCGCGCGGAAGTTGGAGTTCCACGGGGGCGTCGCTTCCTCATCGTCTTCCGCCGGGGCGGCCGATTCCTCTTCGCGTTTCGGCTTGCGGGGCTTCTTCTCTGGCGGCGGCTCCGGCACGCCGCTGGACTGGCGCTTGGCTTCCTTGATCAGGCGGTTCTGTTCGGCGCGGGCGCGGCGGCGGTCCTGCCACACCTGGTAGCCTTCGACACGAGCGTCCCACCAGGCCATGGGGCCGGAGATCCAGCCTTCGACGGTTTCGACGGTGAATGTGGTCGTCAGGTATAGAGAGATGAGAATGGCCACGGCGACGAGGGCGAGCGTGCCGCCGTAGTTCAAGTTCGCCAGCAGGTAGGCCGAAAGGGCGAGGCCGACGACGCCACCGGGCGGCATGGTTTCATGCAGCGGTTTCCAATCCGGGGCGAGCGAGAAGAGTGTGCAGACGCTGAGCACGAGCAGGCCGGCGCCGAACATGCGCAGCCCGGGCGCTTCCACCGACTGGGAACGCATGCGGCGGAGGCCGAACAGGCCCACCATCAGCGGGATCAACCAGCTGGCAAAGCCGGCGAGGCTGAGCACAACGTCGGAAAAGAGGGCACCTGGATACCCGATCCAGTTGCGGGGCCGAAGGGCTTCGGCGGCCGTATTCCAGGCCGGATCCTCCGGGGAGTGCGAAATGAGGCTTGCCGCAAGGACAGCCGAGCCGATCAGGAACAGAAGTCCCGTCAGCAAATTGAGCCGCCGATCGGCAGATGGCCTGAGAATGTGCATGGTGGCGCGGTCAGGAGCGCGCAATAGCCAGAGCCCCTTTATTATGCCAGAGATTGACCCCGGTTGGGGTTACAGGCCGAATTGGCGGAAATGGTGATCCGCATGAAGATAGCCCCAACGCATCCATTCCCAATGAGTTAGAGGTCCGAAGATGGGGTGACGGTTGAAGGAGAATGTTGGGGGCTGACTGGCGAACTTACGTATGGTGGAGGCGAGGGTTACCTTGTCGAGGGGGAAGCTGGTGGGCGGGGTGCCGCCGGCGAACTGGTCGACCTCCGGGCGAGTGGGGACGCCTTTGGGCCAGGGCATCGGGGCGCGGAGGGCGAGCCAGCGGATGAGTGTCCGGTTGAGGAAGGTGATCTGTTCGCTGGCGGATTTGCCGTTCATGGCGAGCGAGTAGGCGTCGTTCAGATGGCAGATCATCTGGTTGGCGCTCATTTTGCCCCAATGGGGGATCGTTTCCGGTTCGAGGTGGCTGAGCCTTTCGAGCAGGGCTTGGGTGGCGGGCGGGTCGAGGGTCTGCATGGCGGTCTATTCCGAGCGCGAGGAATGGCCGTGATTTGGGTCAGGGTGGCAGGGAGTGGTTTCAATTTGCACGGTGCTGTGGGTGATGCCGAAGGCTTCGATGGCGCGGTTAGCTTGTTGCAGGATGGCCTGGGTGTCGAAGGTCGGGGCGTCCAGGGTGAGGTGCGCGGTGAGGGTGTTCTTGCCGGTGGTGATGGACCAGACGTGGAGATCGTGGACGTCGCCGACGCCGGGGATGGAGAGGAGGCTGGCGTGGATGGCGTCGAGTTCGAGGCCGCGCGGGACGCCTTCGAGAAGCACGTTGACGCTTTCCGAGAGCAGGCTCCAGGAGCGGGGAAGAACCCAGAGGCCGATGGCGATGGCGACGATGGGGTCGGCAGCGGTCCAGCTGGTGAAGTGGATGACCGCGGCGGCGATGATGACGCCGACCGAACCGAGAGCGTCGCTCCAGACTTCGAGGTAGGCGCCTTTTAAATTGAGGGAATGTTCGGCGTGGGCGTGGAGGACGCGCATGCTGACGAGATTGGCGGCGAGGCCGAAGAGGGCGACGATCAACATGCCGGTGGAGGCTACGGGTTGTGGGCTGTGGAAGCGCTGGACGGCTTCGTAGAGGATGTAGATGGCGGCGAGGAAGAGGGCGACGGCGTTGGCGACGGCGGCGAGGATCTCAAAACGATAGTAGCCGAACGTCCGGCGGCTGTCGGCCGGGCGGCGCGAGAGACGGATGGCGATGAGGGCGATGACGAGCGCCGTGACATCAGTGAGCATGTGCGCGGCGTCGGAGAGCAGTGCGAGGCTGTTGGTGACTACCGCGCCGGCGACTTCGGCGATTAGAATACTGGCCGTGAGGGCGAGGGCGATCTTGAGGCCGCGTTCGCTGGCGACCCCGTGCGAGTGGTCGTGACCGGCGGACATAGGCGCCTCCTGTCTGACTTCCTCTATTTTAGCGGCAATTCGCGAAGCCGGATGTTTCGAAACATGGTGACGGAAAACTGATCGTGCAGTTGCAGGCCGATGGGGCCGGTTTTTGGGCGGGCCGGGTCACCCGGGTGTTCGGCGACGATGTTGCCGTTGAGACGGACGGTGATCTTGTCGTTGCGGGAGGAGATGTCGAGCGCGTTCCAGTCGTCTTCGCGCATGGAGCCGGGCTTGGCGTCCATGAAGCCGTAGATGCTGCCGGTGGGATGGGGGTCGGGGTAGCGATTGTTGATTTGGATTTCGTAGCCGATTTTGGACGGGGTGCGTTTGAAGTCGGGCGGGGAAGCGGCGCCGTATTTGCCGCGGGACGAGTCGCGGATGGAGATGCCGCTGTTGCCCTGGGACTTGGTCCAGAACTCGACGTGGAGGTCGAATTCGCCGAAATCGTTACGCTTGGTGTAGAGCCAGGACTGGGTGTTTTCCCAGGCGGAGTACTCCTGTTTGGTGGTGAATTTGGCGCCGGGTTCGAGGAGTTTGCGGACGTCGGCGGTGCGTTGGGCGAGGAGTGTGCCGTCGCGCATGATGGTCCACTGGCCGTCGCCGACGATCTCCCAGCCATCGAGGTTCTTGCCGTTGAAAAGCGGAACGTCGCCGGCGAGGGCGAAAAGGAGCGGAAGCGCGAGCAGCATGGCCCTATTGTATTGCGCGGGAGGAAGGCCTGGGAGTGGGCGGGATGGCGGCGAGGACACGGCGAAGATCGTCGGTCCGGATGGGTTTAGAGAGGAAGTCGTTCATGCCGGCGTCGATGGAGCGCTGGCGATCCTCATCAAAGACTCCGGCGGTCAGGGCGACGATGCGGACTTCGCCATTCGGCCCTGGAAGGGCGCGAATTTGACGGGTGGCTTCGTAGCCGTCCAAGTCCGGCATATGGCAGTCCATGAGGATGAGGTCGAACGATTCGCGGGATGCGGCGGCAACGCCTTCCCTGCCGTCATTGGCGACGGTTACGCTGCATCCGAGATTGGAGAGTAGCCGGTAGGCGACTTGCCGGTTGACGGCGTTATCCTCGACGACCAGGATGCGGTGGAGGATGTGGGCCAACGGGTTCGAGGCCGGTTCTTCGGCGGCGGTGGCCGGGGCGGGCGCGGCGGGGAGCATGACCGAGAGCGTAAACACGGAGCCGTTGTTGAGTTCACTCTGGACCTCCAATTTGCCCTGCATGGCCGTGGCGAGGCGCTGGCTGATGGCGAGCCCAAGGCCGGTACCGCCAAAGCGGCGAGTGATGGAGGTTTCGGCCTGGGTGAAGGCGCCGAAAACGGTATTGAGTTTATCCTGCGGAATGCCGATACCGGAGTCGGAGACGTGGAAGGCAATTTGGCCGCCAGCGGCAGGTTGGACTTCCAGCTTTACCTGGCCGGTGGGAGTGAACTTCAAAGCATTGCTGAGCAGGTTGAGCAGGATCTGGCGCAGCCGGCTGGAGTCGCCCAAGACCCAGACCGGGACGCCCAGGGCGAGCGAGACTTCGAAGGCGAGGCCTCGGGCGGCCGCCTGGGTGGCAAACAGGTCGTGGCATTGCCGGGTGACTTCATGCAGATTGAACGGGACGGCTTCGAGCGTCAGCGCGCCGGCCTCGATTTTAGAGAAATCGAGAATATCGTTGAGGATGCCGATGAGCGATTCCCCGGACTGGGCGACGACAGAGAGCATATGCCGCTGTTCGGCGTTCAGAGGCGTCTGCTTGAGCACTTCCACCATGCCGATGACGCCATTCATCGGGGTGCGGATTTCGTGGCTCATGGCGGCCAAAAAATCGGATTTGGCGCGGGCGGCGGATTCGGCGTCGTCGCGGGCCTGCGCCAGTTCCTCGGTACGGACTTGCACGTAGGCTTCCAGTTCCGCATTGCGGGCGCGTATCTGGCGGCCGCGCCACTGTACGGTGAGGACTAGCAGGCAGATCAACAGAGCGCCGGCGGCAACTTGCAGGCTTCGCCGCTGGTACCAATAGGGGGCGATGTGCATCTGCAGCGTCGCCGGTTCGGACCACTGTTGCGAGGCCAGGCGGGCCTGGACCTCGAACCGGTAGGTGCCCGGAGAGAGGTTGGTGAAATCTGCTTGCGCGAGGCTGGTTTCCATCCACGCCGGGCTATCGCCGTCCAGCCGGTAGCGGAAAATCGGGTTGCGGTCGGCTTTCCGGTTGAGGACCGTGTAATGAATTTCCAGACGGCGTACGCCGGGAGGAATGTGGAGGGAACCGGAGACTGGAAGGTCGGCGCCATCGGCACTGATACGGGAGATGGCGGTGGGGATCTGTTCGCTGGGCCGGATGACGTCCGACGGGCGGAAGTTGGTTAAGCCGCCTACCGAGGCGAGCCAGATGCGGCCATCGGAATCGAAATGCGAGCCGGAGGAGGTGCCGAGGCCGAAGTTGGCGCTTGAGAGGCCCTGCTGCCCGGTGATACGCAGGGGCAATACCGAGGCCAGTTCGCCGTGGGCGTATTGGAGCAGGGATTCCTGGCTGGCGGCAAGCAGGGCGCGGCGGCCGGCAAACCAGATGTGCGATTTGCGATCAGAGAGGATGATGAAACTCTGGTCCTGTTCGAAGAGCGGCGGCCGGTTCATGAATTGGCCGCCGCGGCGGTCAAAGAGCATGACGCCACCGGAAGAGCCAATCAGGAAATACTCAGGGGAGAGCTCGAACATGGTGAAGGCGCGGAGCTCGCGACGTGTGTCCAACGGGAAGCAGGTTGTGGTTCCGGTGCCGGGAGCCACGTGGCAGAGGCCGCGATCCCAACTGACGGCCCAGAGCCCGTCGGCCGTCTCATGCAGTTTGCGAGCCAGCGGCACGTCGGCAACACGCTCCATGCGGACCGGCGTTGTGAGCGGCAGGCGGATGCGATAGATGACCTGGGAATCGTTGTAGTAAATGTGCGTGCCGTAGCTGGGGGAAAAGGTACGGTAATGGTTCATCGTCTGGCTGGGCGCGGTGGCGAGGAGTGTGGAGCCGGACTCCGTCCGCAGCCAGAGTCCTTCGACGTTGGCGAAGAGGAGTTGATCGGGCCCAATGGGGGCAATGGCGTGGAGGATACCCTGGGCCGTGTCGGGCACGGAGCGAAATCCACTGGCCGTTGCGGTGTAGATGCCTTTGGCGCGCGTGCCGACCCAGAGCCGCCCACCGGCATCGCGGGTGACGGCGGAGATGGATGCTTCCCCCAGGCCATCTACGGCGGTAATCGTTTGGAACACAGGAGAATCGACACGGATGAGTTTTCCCCAGTTCGTGGTGACCCACAGAGCGCCGTCGCGGGTTTGGTGGATGACCTTCACGAAGTCGCCGGGGCGCATGAAGTCATCGAGCGGAAGCACCTCCACGCGGCCATCGCGGATGCGGGCGATGGAGCCAATCAGGCCGACCCAGATATCTCCCGCGGCGTCTTCATAGAGTGCGCGTAGCGGGTCGAGGGTGATCTTGGGGGGCTGCAGGACAATGTGCTGTCCCGTGTTGTCGAAAGCGAACAATCCGTTGCCGCCAAACGCCCAGAGTTTCCCGTCTCGGGCCTCCAACAATGTGGCCGATTGCACTGGCGGGCCGCCGATGGAGGCCCAATGGCTATCCTTCCAAAGAAAAAGTCCATCCGGACCGGCACCCCAATCCTTGCCCGATGCGCCATGGAAGAAGCCGGTGAGCGTGGTGCCGTCCGGGGCTGGGAGATACAGGGTGGGTTGTTCGGGTGGTGCGCCGTCGGAGCGGGTCCGCAATTTGTAGATGCCATCGGCCCGCCGGATATAGATCGTTCCGTCCGGGACCGCCTGCATGCTGGCGACGCCGTAGCGGTCCTGCAAATTGCGGGGGACGGCGATGGCACGGAAATGTGGATTGGTAAACGACCGAAACTCGTCGGGTCGGGCATACCCAACATAATCGCGGCCGCCGAACCAAAGATTTCCCTGCACGGAAATGGCTCCATTGAGGCTTTTGTCCCGAAAGCCCGAGGCTTCGCCTGGGCTAAAGACATGGAAGTGCAGGCCGTCAAAGCGGATGAGCCCATCGTGGGAGGCGAGCCACAAGTTGCCATCCGGAGTCTCCGAAATGGAATAGATGTTCTCTTCGGGAAGTCCCTGAGCCGATCCCCAGGATCGAACCTCAGCGCGTCGCAAATCGTCCGGAGGAGCCGCGACCAGATAGCTCGCAAACAACAGAGGTATCAGAAAGCGCATTGGATAGTGCTTGCGTAGGAGCCGAAGTGCAGTCGAGTCCCTTTACCCGACTGTACTACGCTCATCGTCCGCGCACTTGCCCAATGCGAACAATTCTTGCGAAATTTACCCGCGGTAGATGGCGAGCGAGATGATAAAGATGCCGAAGGCGATGCGGTAGATGACGAAGGGGACAACCGAGTTCGTCCGCAGGAATTTCAGCAGCACCGCGATGACGAAACAGCCCGTGATGGCGGTGACGAGAATGCCGACGCCGAGCGACGGAATCAGTTCCGGGGTGAGGTTGCCGTGCTTGCGAATGTCGAACAGGCCCTTCATGGCGGCGGCGGCGACGATGGGCGTCGACAGCAGGAACGAGAAGCGCGCCGCGGTGGCGCGATCCAGATTCCGGAACAGGCCGGCTGTCATTGTGATGCCGCTGCGGGAGGTGCCGGGGACCAGGGCCAGTGCTTGGGCGCAGCCGATGACCAGGCAGTCCTTCAGGCTCATTTCGTTCATGGTGCGTTCGTGCTTGGCGAATTTCTCAGCGGCCCACATGACCAGACCGACCACGATGAGCATCGTGCCCATGACGTAGGGGGAGCGGAGCGTGGATTCGATTTTGTCCTTCAGCAGCAGGCCGGCGATGCCGGCCGGAAGGGTGGCCGCGACCAGGTACCAGAGCATCTTGGGGTTGCGGTCGAGCGAGGGGTCGGAGCCGAGTAAGCCCGGGGGCGTGATGCCGAAGCCGTTGAAGAGAATGCGGAGCCAATCACGGAAAAAGTAGAACAGCACCGAAAACAGGGTGCCGAAGTGGAGAGCGATGTCGAACTCCAGGCCTTGGTCGGCCCAACCGAAGAGCCAAGGGGTGAGCGCAAGATGAGCCGAACTGGAGATGGGTAGGAATTCGGTTACACCTTGGATAATCGCAAGAACGATCACTTGTACTAATGGCATGATGGGTTAGAGGGTCTATTCAGATTAGCGTGAGAACAACAAAAATAGTAGCCACACTCGGGCCCGCGTCCAATACCCGCGAAGTGATCGCGAAGCTGTTGGCCGCCGGCGTCAATGTATTCCGCATGAACATGTCTCACGGCACCCACGAAGATCATAGTGCCCGTATTCGCCTGGTGAGGGAGGTCTGCCAGGAGGCAGGTTCGCTGGCCGGGTTGCTCCTGGATTTGCAGGGCCCCAAGATCCGTTTGGGGATGTTTGAAGGAGGGAAGGCCGAACTGCACGCAGGCGATCCTTTCGAAATAACGACGGAAGAAACGCTGGGAACGACGCGCAAGGCGTCGACGGTGTACGCCAATCTGGCGCGCGATGTGACGCCGGGGGATCGCATTCTGCTGGCCGATGGGGCGGTGGAGTTGCGAGTGGTTTCCACCGACGGCGTGGCGGTGCAGACCGAAGTTGTATCGGGCGGCATGATCGGCGACCGGAAGGGGATCAACCTGCCGGGCGTGAATGTGTCGACCCCGTCGCTCACGAAGAAAGACATGGCGGATCTGCAGTTTGGGATCGACCAGGGGATCGACTTCGTGGCGCTTTCGTTTGTCCGGAAGGCGTCCGACATCATACGGTTGCGGCTTTTCATGGAAGAGCGCGACGTGGCGATTCCTGTGATCGCGAAGATTGAGAAGCCGGAAGCGTGGCAGAACCTAGCCGAGATTATCCAGGAGTCCGACGGGGTGATGGTGGCCCGCGGCGACCTGGGTGTTGAGTTGCCTTGCGAGAAGGTGCCGTTCATCCAGAAATCGGTGATCGAAAAGGCGCGGCACGCCGGGAAGTTCGTGATTACGGCGACGCAGATGTTGGAATCGATGATTGAGAGCGCCGTGCCGACGCGCGCGGAGGTCTCCGACGTTGCCAACGCGATCTATGACGGCACCGATGCGGTGATGCTGTCGGCGGAGACTTCGGCGGGCGCCTTTCCGGTGGAGAGCGTGAAGATGATGGCGCGGATTGCGGCGGAGGCCGAAATCGCGATGCGGCCGCGCGGGTATCAGCCCCCGGCGCCGCGGCCGAACCCGTCGATCGCTGAGATTCTGGCCGATGCGACGTACCACTCGGCGCGGTCGGCCAACGTGGCGGCGATTGTTGTCTTCACCACCTCCGGCGCCACGGCGCGGCTGGTGGCGCAGTACCGGCCGCCGGTGCCGATCTATGCGTTCACGCTTAACGAAGCCGTCGCGAGGCGGCTGGCATTAGTGTATGGCATACACGCTGTCGTCACGCCGTCGGAACCCTCCACCGATGAGATGGTGGCAGTAATGGACCGTACTCTACTGGAGCGGGGATTGTGCAAGACACGCGACACCGTTATTCTGGTGGCCGGGCAGCCGATGTGGCGATCCGGTACGACCAATCTAATGCTGCTACACCGCGTGGGGGAGACGAGGTAATTGTTAGGACCCCGCGCGCTGTGTAAAACTGAGGAAGAATGAACCCTAATGAAGGCACTGCCCTGTCTGCGCCCGGGGCCAAGTCGATTGCTGTGCCTTGGGCCAACATAGGTTGGATACTTGGTCTGCTGGTATTGGCTTATCTTCCGATCCTTTCGAGGATGGCGAATCAATGGTCCAACGACGACGATATGAGCCATGGCTTCTTCGTTCCGGCCGTGGCCGCCTATATTGCCTGGAGCCGCAAGGATGAGTTGTTAGCCACTGAGGTGAAACCCAGTTACTGGGGATTGGCGCTGCTGCTTTGGTCGATCGTCCAGATGACCCTTGGTATCTTAGGCGCCGAGTTATTCCTACAGCGGTCCGCCTTTGTTGGTTCCGTGTGGGGCGCCGTGCTGTTTCTGGGCGGCTGGCCGTTTATTCGCGCGCTGGCTTTGCCTTTGTTGATGCTGCCGCTGATGGTTCCGATCCCGGCGGTGATTTATAACCAGATCACGTTCCCGCTGCAGTTGTTTGCCAGCTCGGTGGCCGAACATGCCTTGTCGTTACTGGGGATTCCGGTATTGCGCGACGGCAACGTTCTGGAGTTGGCGAATCAGAAGTTATCGGTTGTGGAAGCCTGCAGCGGTATCCGGTCTTTGATGTCGCTGACGTTCTTGTCGCTGTTTTACGGGTATTTGTCGGAGCGCCGGCTGTGGGTTCGCTGGTCGATCTTCCTGGCTTCGATTCCCATCGCTGTGGCGGCCAACGCCTTCCGCGTTTCGGCGACGGGCGTTCTGAGCGAATACAATCCCGACCTGGCGCAGGGCTTCTTTCATACGCTCGAGGGCGGTGTTTCGTTTGCGTTCGCCTTCGGTCTGATGATTCTGTTTCACGTCATCGTGAAGAAACTGTTCCCTTTGAAGGAACCCAACCCCATCGCGGTGCAAGCATAATGCCTCCCTTTTTCGTGTCCCGGAATCTGATCATTTTCAGCGCACTGGTCGTCCTGCAAGGGGCTGCCGGGTACTTCCTTTCGGTGCGAAAGGAATACCAGCCGACGTCGAGGGCGCTGTCTACCCTTCCGGCGCAAGTGGACTCCTGGCAACTGGTGAAAGAGTTTCAAATGGAGCCGGAAGTGCAGGACGTCTTGAAGGCGGACGACACATTGAACCGGTATTACGCTGGGCCGAGCGCACCGCAAGGCGTTGGCCTGTTCATTGCGTTCTTCCGTTCTCAGCGCGCCGGAGTGGCGCCGCACTCTCCCAAGAACTGCCTGCCGGGCGCGGGTTGGGTGAAGGAGAAGAATACGATCGTCCAGATTCCGGTCCCTGGGCAGGCCACCCCGGTGGAGGCGAACTACTACGTCGTCCAAAAGGGCGAGAATAAGAGCGTCGTTGTGTACTGGTACCAGTCCCACGGGCGCACCGTTGCCGATGAGTTTAAGGCGAAGTTCTATGTGATGTCGGATGCCGTTCGCTATAACCGCACGGATACGGCGCTGGTCCGCGTGACCATCTCCGTCGGCCCGGGCGGGGAAGATGCCGCGGAGAAAACCGCCGTTGAATTCGTTCAGCGGTTTTATGCTCCGGTTTCTTCGGTGCTGCCGGTTTAAGGACGCTTACGCGTCCACGTGACGGCGGAAGTAGCGATCGAGCGCCTGCTTGTTCTTGCTCGATAATGCGAGTGACAGTTCGCGGCGTTCGGCTTCCGTCAGCGGCTTGAACTGCTTGGCCATCTGGGTGTTCTGGGAGATGAATTCCAGTTTTGGCATACCGACGACGCAGGCCGAAACCGGCAGCGACATGGAGTAATAGAGCAGCTTTTCGAGCGGCGCCTGGCCGACGATGCCATCGGCGGCGAACACCTTCATCGCCAGCACGCCCATGTTCTTTTTGAGAGCGACGGGCAATGCGATGGTCTCGAAGCTGGGGATCATCTGCGGGTTGATCTCCATCCCGCCCTTGCCGTTCTTCATGCCGACGAGGGCGGCGTTGAGCGCCATCTGCGTGCAGTCGAAGTCGTGGCGTTCGAGCGCCGCTTTCAGCACCGTCGGGTCGGTATGGCTGGTGACGCCGACGAAGCGGATGGCCTTGCCGTCGCGCATCTTAAGCAGGCGTTCCAGCACGCCGCCTTTCTTTTCGATTTCCGCGAGGTCCTCGGCGGTGGTCAATGAATGAATGTGGACGAGATCGATGCGATCGGTCTGCAGATTCTTGAAGCTCTGTTCCAGGCGCGCCATGGCCTTATCCGGATCGCGCTCCTGGATTTTGGTGACCAGGAAAACTTCCTTCCGGCGGGTCGCCATCACTTTGCCGACGCGGGTTTCGCTGACGCCGTTGCCGTAGGTTTGCGCCGTATCGACGTAGTGGATGCCGATGTCGATGGCCTTATTTAGCGCTTCCAGCGCCTTATCCTCGTCCTTGTAGGCCAGGAAACGGCTGCCTCCGCCCATGCCGAGCACGGAGACGCGGGCGCCGGTCTTCCCCAACTTGCGGGTGGGGATCTTGCCCGGTTCGGCGGCGTGTCCGGTGGCGGCGGCGAGGCTGGCCATCGCGGAGGTTTCGAGAAATTGACGGCGGCTGAAAGTCATCCTGGGCTTATGCTATCAAACCGCGCGTCGACATAGAATGGGACATGCGACGTCGTTCCCTTTTTGCCGGTTTGGCTGGACTGCCAGCCGCGGCGCTGGCCGCCGAAAATCCGGAGGCGTATTGGAAACGGATCCGGGACGAGCAGTTCCACTTGCCCGGTTGGCGGGCGTACATGAACAATGGCAGCCTGGGTGTGGCGCCGAAGCCGGTGGTGGCCGCCGTCAGTAAGTATCTGGAGCGGAGCGCGGCGCTCGAAATGGACGAGTATCCGCGTTGGGGCTATGAGCGGATGGAGTCGCATCGTAAGGCGCTGGCTGATTTCATTGGCTGCCCGGTGGCCGAGTTGGCACTGACGCATAACGCGACCGAGGCGATTGGCATTGTGGCGTCGGGGCTGGATCTGAAGGCCGGCGACGAAGTCGTCATGACCGATCAGGAACACCCCTCAATGCGCGGGCCGTGGGGCGTGCGTCAGCAGCGGCACGGCATCCAGGTGCGGCAGGTGGCGCTGCCGTTGCCCCCGAAAGATCCGGGGCAGATCGCCGATCTGCTGATTGGCTCCATTGGGCCGCGTACGCGTGTGCTGAGTTTCAGCGGCATTACGACGACGACCGGAATGATCCTGCCGGTGCGGGAGATCTGCCAGGCGGCGCGCGCCAAGGGCGTCCTCACTTTCGTCGACGGGGCACACATGCACGGGCAGATTCCGTTTCGCGTTTCGGACCTGGAATGTGATTTTATGGCAGGCAGTCCGCACAAGTGGCTGTTCGCGCCGGCCGGTTGCGGCTTGCTGTATGTGCGGCAGGAGATGCAGGAGCGGTTGTGGCCGTCGATTACGGTGGATGGGTGGTCGAATCCGGCGGCCGGGGCGGCGCGATTCATGCAGGTTGGCACGAATAACCGGGCGCTGTTTGAGGGCATGGTGGCCGGCTTGGAGTTTGCGAAATCGATCGGGCCGGACCGGATTTACGCGCGGATTCACCAGTTGGCGCGGATGGCGTTCGAACGGGCGCGGCAGATGCCCGGGCTGCGAATGCTGACCCCGGACGACGACCGGATGTTCGGGTCGTTGGTGGCCTTCGACATGCCTCCGGCGCAGTTCAAGAAGTTTGGCGCCCTGTGCCGGGAGCGGAAAATCTGGATCATGATGTCGGAGCGGTTTCGGGTGTCTTCGCACATCCATACGCGTCCGGAAGATATTGACCTGCTGTTCCAGACGCTGGAGGAGGCGCGGAAATCACTGTAGGTAGACGGATAGTCCACCGGGCGCGGAGAACGAGCCGATCTTCAGATTGAGCGGTTGGCCGCCGGCGGAGAAGAAGCCCGAGGGTAGGCGCAGGTTGATCTGGGTGATGCCCGGGAGTCCCGGCGCCTGGCCGGCCCAGAGGATTTGTCCCGGCATTGTCCCGATTCTGATATCGAGTGTGTTGAGCGGCGCGGTGCCCATTCCGGTGGCGAAGAGCAGGACGATGGACCCTCTGGCGGCCGGGTTGGTGGAGCCGTTAATGGACCCATCTTCCATCACGATTTGCGGGAAGACGCCGGGCGAAGCCGCGGCGATCTGGGCGCTGGAGCGCGCGCGTAGAACCTTCTGGTGGTAGACCTCTATGGTCACCTGCGTCTTGCCGGCGGCCGACGCCGGTATCTGAAAGTTGATCTGTCTCGCGGAAACGTAGAGCAGCGGGGCGGCCTCGCCATCAATGTAGACGTCAACGTCGCCGAGCAGTTTCGGCCAGCCGTTGGCGCCCGGTGTCGCCGATGCCGGTTCGGCGGGGCCGAATCCTTCTCCTCGCAGCGTTGCCAGCATGCCCGGGGCAACGGGACCCTCGGCGCTGGTGGCGGCGTTGAAGATGCGAGGGCCCTCTTCAAAGACGGATATCTGCAGCAACTCCGGGCGGAGTTGCCGGATGCGGCCGTTGCCCATGTCGGCGACCGCCAGGTTGCCTTGGGAATCGAAGGTCAGGGCGACTGGGGTTTGAAACTGCGCCGATTTGGCATACTCGCCATCGCCACCAAAGCCAGCGGTTTCGGCGCCGGCCACGAGGACGACTTTATTGTCGTAGATCTGGCAGATGCGGTTCTTTCCGGTGTCGGCGACGTAGATGCTGCCGTCGAGAGCCACGGCCACGCCGCGCGGGATTGTGAA
This sequence comes from Acidobacteriota bacterium, assembly GCA_947470805.1. GTDB lineage: Bacteria > Acidobacteriota > Terriglobia > Bryobacterales > Bryobacteraceae. The sequence goes on from CANIVU010000033.1 coordinate 46,735, forward strand.
AGTGGCGTCGCCGATGGTTGTGAGAAGTCCGGTGATGTCGATGCGACGGATACGGTTGTTCCCGCTGTCAGCGATGTAGATATTGCCGGTGGCGTCGATGGCGACGCCGCGCGGTTCGTTCAACTGGGCGAAGACGGCGGCTGAGCCCTCAAAGGCCATGCCCGCCACGCCGGTTCCGGCGGCGGTGGCCATCAGCCCGGCCCGGTTGATGCGGCGAATGCGGTGATTGCCGGTGTCGGCGATGAATACTTCGCCGCTATTGGGGTCGACGGCAACGGCCGAAGGGGCGTTGAGCTGGGCGGCGGTGGCGGGTCCTCCGTCGCCGCGAAAGCCGGAGAATCCGTTCCCGGCGGCGGAGGTGATGGCGCCGCTGGGGGAGATGAGGCGGATGGCGTGGTTGCCTGAGTCGGCTACATAGAGGAATCCGTTGGCGTCGAAGGCCAAACCGCGCGGTGTATTGAGGGACGCTTTGTCCGCCGGGCCGCCATCGCCGCTGTAGGCGGCCTTGCCGTTTCCGGCCACGGTGGTGATGAGCCCGGCCGGGCTGACGCGGCGAATGCGGTGCGCGCGTTCGTCGGCGATATAGAGGTTGCCCTGGCGGTCATAGGCGACGGCGGCGGGCGCTTGCAGACGGGCCATTTCGGCGCTGGCGCCGTCGCCGGTAATCTCGCCAATGCCTGCTCCCGTTCCGGCGGCGAGTGTGATTTTGTTCGCCGCATCGACCCGGTAGACGGCGTTGTTCCAGGCATAGGCGGCGCCGCCGCGGGGATCGGCCGCAACGGCCCGACCGCTAACGGCTAGCGCTGTGACTGTCCCTTGCGGTGTGCGTTTCAGGGCCCCGGTGGCGCGGGCATCGGCCAGATACATGTTGCCGGCCGTGTCGAAGGCGATGCCGGTGGGTGAGTAGAGAGGGTAGTTGCGGAGCGCATCGGCGAGGTAGGTGGTCACTGTTCCTCTGGCCACGCGGCGCAGGCGCTGGGCACCGCTTTCGACAATCACCACGCCGCCCTGCGGCTCAATCGCCAGCCCGGCTGGATTGCGGAGCGCCGAACGGATGGCGGCGATGTTGTCGGCACCGTACCCCGGGTTGCCGGTACCCGCGAAAACGGTCAAGATTCCGCGGAAATCGACGAAATAGACTCGGTGGGCGTCGAAATCAGAGAAATAGAATCCACCACTGGGGTCGGCCAAGACGTTGCGCGGGGTCTTCAGTTTGAGCGAAGTCGCCGGGCTACCCTCGCTCGACTCCGATGCCGCGATATCTCCCCCGCCGGCGACCGTTCGGATTTGCTTGTCCGGGGTCACCATGCGAATCCGCGCGTTGCCCAGATCCGCTATGTAGAGATTGCCCTGGCGGTCGAGGGCGAGGCCATAGGGGTTATTCAGACGCGCTTTGGCGGCAGGGCCGTTGTCGCCATCGAAGCCCGCGGTACCATCGCCAGCCAGCGTGTTGATGTCCCCATTGGGGGAGACGATGCGGATGCGATGGTCGGCCGCGTCGGCTATATAGGTGGTGCCATCCGGGGCGATCGCGACGCCTTCGGCCTGTTGAAGGATGGCACGTACCGCTTGCCCTCCGTCGCCGGCAAAGCTGGACCCGGCAATGGTGGAGACGCGGTAAGAAGTCTGGCCATAGGAAAGTCCCCCGCCGGTCACTAGGAGTATTCCGACCACAGTTCGGAGCATACGAATGTTTCCCTCTCTTTATAAGTGGGATCGAGCTCGGGTTTTTCTCAGGGCAAAACGATATGGATTGTATGGGAAGCAAGAGAATCGAAGGGGGGCTGGCACTTTTAGTAGCAGTAATCTGCTCCGTCCCGTCGATTCGTGCTGAGGTTCACCTGCGGAGCAGGGAAGGGCAGACTCGGCTGGGGAACCGGCGCAGCGTCGCCAAACGGCGTATTCCAGCCCATTCCCATCTGATTTTGGATTTCCGTGAGGCGCCAAAGGCCGAGACAATCCAGCAATTGGGCGCTCGCGGCCTCCGTGTGGTGGCGTATCTGCCGTTGACGGGAGTCATTGTTGGCGTCGATGGGGAGCCGGATTTGACGGGTCTCGATCTGGCCGGGTTTGACGCGCTGCAGCCGGAAGACAAGCTCAGCTCGGATTTGACCGGTGTCACCGATGGGCGCGCCCGGTCGGCGGATCAGCAGTCCTTCTATGTTGTTGAGTTTCATGCCGATGTTGCCTGGGAGGACCGGCGGGCTCTTGTCACTGAGGCTGGGCTCGAAATTCGCGATCACCGCGACCTGGCGGCGGACCATATGCTGGTGCTAGGCACCATGGAGCAGGTCCGGGCGTTGGCGGAGTGGGACGAGGTTGGGTATGTGTTTCCCGCCAGCGGCGAGCTTTCTACCGGTCTGCCGCTGATTGGCTGTCTGGGTGGGGCGACGGAGGCTGGCCAGGTGGGCCAGTTGACGCAACGGGTGGGCGAAGGGTGGGACGGTCCCGGTCTGGGAATTGCTAATTTGACTTATACGCTCCAGGCGTTGACCAGAAAGATCCCGGCCGACCAAGTGCAACAGGAGATTCAGCGGGCGATGGCGGAGTGGTCGAGTGTGGTGAAGGTCAACTTTCTAAAAGGGACCGTCTCGTCGGGTTCGAAGAACATCAATATCCTGTTTGGAAGTAAAGACCACGGTGACCCATACGCCTTCGACGGCGCCGGCCGCATCCTCGCCCACACGTTCTATCCCGCTCCGCCGAATCCGGAGCCGATCGCCGGCGATCTGCACTTCGATGACGACGAAAACTGGAATGTTGGCGCCGATATCGACTTGTATAGTGTCGCCTTGCATGAACTTGGCCACGCACTGGGGCTGGGTCACTCGGATGTGCCCAATGCGGTCATGTATCCCTACTACCGGCGCGCCACGAACCTCACTGCTGAGGACATCGGCGCCATCCGTCTGCTGTACGCCGCCGCCGCGGACACGGTTCCAGCGCCACCGCCGCTGGCGCCTCTTGTTCTGGCGGTCACTGCGCCCGCCGCGTCGTCCACAACCAGTGCCGCCACAATCGCCGTTTCCGGCACCCTGAAGGGAGCCCGTGGCGTGGCTGCGGTGCGTTGGAGTACGAATCAGGGCGGCGCCGGTGACGCTGTTCTTACGGCCGATAACTCGGGCGGATTTTCCTGGGCCGCTTCTTCAATTCCGGTCGCTCTCGGGGAAAACTCTGTAACCCTTCGTGCCACCGATGACGCGAATCGATCGACATCGGTAACCGTGCAGGTCCAACGCCTCGCCCTGCCGCCGACACCCCCGCCAACGCCGAATCCCACTCCCAATCCAACACCGAATCCCACGCCGAATCCGCCGGCGGTGGCTCCATTGGAATTGGACATTCTGTCGCCGGCCGCCTCTTTCAATGTGACTCAAAACCCAATCACGGCCTCCGGTACAACCTTGGGCGGCACTGGACGGCCCGTCGTACGCTGGTCCAGTGACCGAGGCTTCACAGGAACTGCCGTGGTTTCGGCTACTACCGACGGAAAGTATCGTTGGGACATCAACCCGCTGGCGGTTCAACTGGGTGCCAATGTCATCACAGTTACCGCTACCGATACCGCCGGAAAGACGGCCAGCAAGTCCGTCCGCGTCCTCTATGCGCTGCCGCCGGAGACTGGGCCGGACGACGACACCCGCCCTCCCGTGATCAACGTCGTGTCGCCTAATACTTCTTTCCTAATGACTCCTGCCTATGCAATTGCCGTCCGTGGCACCGCCACCGACGCCTCTGGTGTGGCGGAAGTTCGTTGGGTATGCTCCTGCGGCTCCCAGGGGCGCGCGCAGGGTGCCAGCAATTGGACGATCTCCAACATCAGCCTGCCGCTCGGCTCCCATACCATCAAGATCTTCGCCAAAGATCAGGTTGGCAACGAGGGAATGGTTAGCTTTACCGTTTTCCGGTATCAGAACTGACTGCCAGTGTTCGCCTTTTGTTCGCTGTAGCGGCAACATATACCTCTTCGTCAAAGAGGACATCTTCTTGAAGGATCGCCCAGGAATATTTCAACTAGAAGATGAAGGCCAATCCACCGCGTACGGTGCGGGGCGAGGGAAGCAGCACTACCCGGCGGCCATTCGTTCCCGTTAACGGCAGATAGCCCTGTTGCAGGAGGTTTCGCAACTCAGCCACCGCCTCAACGCGCCCCGACCAGATGCCAAAGCTGGGGATCGGCTGCCGGACTTGCAGGTTCAAGCCCAGATCGGGAGACTGCCGTTGGGTCATATATCGGTGGGCCGGAAGGGCCGCCCGGTAGTCAGTCATCATGTAGCTGGCCGAAAAGCGCGTGCCGGCACCGGGGGCAACACCGGCAACCCGGAAGTTCGTCCAACTGCGCTGCGTATGGCGGAGGGCTCCCCGCAAGCTCTCCGGATTCCCGGAGTCAATCAAGTCCCCGCGGGGTTGCAACGTACCGCTATTGCCAAACGCCACCTGCGCCGACCAGTGTTCGCCCAGGCGCCGATCTACCGACGCCATCAGACCACGCCGTTGGTAACTGCCAATATTGAAGATGCTCGATCGTGTAAACAGGTCGGGCAGCATTTCGCCGGTCGCGTAGTCCGAGGTATCTCCGATCGCGCTCAATGCGGCGTTGGCAACATCTTCGTAGTAGGCTGCCAGGGAAACCTTTGTCTTCGTGTCGATATCGCGCGAAAGGGAAGCCTCCAACTGGTTCATTCGCTGCACGTGCGTCCGTCCATCGCGCATGGAAACCCGAGGGAACGCGCTTAATGTGGAGATGTCTTGCTGCAGATCACCGCTTGCCTGCACGTGATTGAACATCTCTTCCGGTGCCGCGCCGCTCGACCAAGCGACTTTCAGCGAGTCCTTCTTGCTGATTTCCACATCCAAACGCGCAAACGGGCTGATCAGGTTCAACCGGTCGAAAAACGTGACCGATTCCAACTGCGCGCCGTAGGTCAACTCCACTCCATCACCCAGTTTGGCGTGGTCCAAAACCAATCCCGTCATCGTTCCCAACGAGGGCGCCGATCCGCCGCCGTTCATCACTGCTCCGGTTCGCGTTGGCAGGAAGGTTTGGCGGACCGTCAACTGCACTTCGGGCGAATTGCCCACCGCCAAGCCATTGGCAATGGAGTCCCGGCTGTACCGGGTACGGAAGCTCGCCGCCGGCATTCCGGCACGGGAAACGTAGCCCAAATTTCCAGACACCTGCACGTTGTTGACGCCGTACATCGAAGTCGCCACCGCGAATGCCGTTCCCAGATCCGGCTGGTTGCCGGAGACAGCGCCCGCGCCATCGCCCGCCGATACCCGAACCATGCCGCGCGTATTACTGAAGACGCTCTCCGGCCGCGACGTCGAAGGAAGGAACCGTAGCACCGGGCGCGTGGACATTGAGCTACGCAGCACCCAGCGCCAGTCGTCCGACAAAAGCCGGGGTGCGTGGGGTGTCGCATAGACAAACTCAACGGAACTCAACACACTGGCCAGATTGATGTTCAGGAAGCTGCGCATCCCTGGTTGCACCAGAATGCCTTCGCGAACGGCAGGCACAAAGCTGTTCAGGGAAACGCGGAGGATATAAGCGTCCGGGACCAGATTGTCGAACCCGAATTGCCCCCGCTCATTCGTGACAGCCTTCTGGACCAGCTTTTCCAGCCTGTTAAACAGCAATACAGTCGCGCCCATTTGGGCGACGCCGCCAGGATCGGCCACGATTCCAATGATCGTACCGGCGGATTTTGGTAAATCCGCTCCCAAAGCACGATTCGCCGGCGCTGATCCGAGTAGGATCAGGCCGGCGGAGAGAACTGCGAATTGGCGCCAACGAGACAACATAGACATCCAACCTTCCGGGTGGGACGCGAGTCAAGCCTTGCGACTAGGTGACAGTGAACTTCGCGGTCGGGGTTACGGTCTGGTTCCGGAGCTTGTCCGTCACTTTCATCTTCAGTTCGTACTGCCCGGGCGCCAAGGACTTCAACGGCAACAGCTTTTCGATGGTCACTTCGCTCGGGGTGCCTTCTTTGATCTCTTCCGTGAACTCAAAGATTTTTTCGGTGGATCCGACTTTGTTCACCTCATAGACCACTTGGCCTACAGGCTTTCTCGTTTTCTCGTCGGCTTCAAAATTGTACAACTTCACGTAGATGCCCATCTTCTCGTCCTGCCGGAACGACTCGGTGACGCGCGGACGGACCTTCGTGCTGCCAATGACAAATTGACCGGCGCCGATCGAACGTGTCGGCACCTTTTCGATCAAATCGGCAAGAACAACGCTCGAGAAGCTGAAAACATCGTCTTCCATGCGCGGAACGTTTAGCGCCATTTCGTAGTTGTTCATGTTGCCGCCGAAGACGTCCTTCACGACAACGTTCAAACGATACGTGCCCGGGGGCAGCGGAATGGCTTTCTGGTAAATCGAGGCTCCCTTGGAGGCGGCTTCCAGCATTTCCGAAGGCACTTCCGTGGTCACCACATCCTCGAAAACGTTCACCACGCGGCGCGACATCGACGTGATGCGCGAGTAGATGTTCACGGCGGCCTTTGCCACGCCGTCCTTGTTCTGGAACTGCAGATCCTTCTTTTCCATCTGAATGGTGACATTCGTCTGGATGTTGCTCGACGTCATGCGCATGAAGTCGGCGCGGACGCGAATCGGGAGCAGGTTGAATTTCACGGTCGAATTGACGGCGGCTTCCAGATCCTTAAACTTCACAGCCGGCGGTTTCTGCAACCGGGCGAACTGCTGCAGGCGCTCAAACTGGTTCATCTTCATCGGCAGCGGATTGGTGCCGGTGCCGAGGCGCGTACCGTCGGTGCGGCTGAAACGGTCGGCCTTGGAAGACATGCCCATCTGTTCCATCAACGTCAAACCGGCGTTGGGAACCATCATCAACGCGTCTTTTTCCGAGGGATCCATCGTCATGCGGTATTCGCCGGTCATCGTGGGATCTACGAATTCGATGATGATGTCCGAGCCAATGCCTTCAATCCAACGGTACCGCCACTTTTCAAACGGATAGGTGGACGTCGTACCGCCGCCTTCTTCAAACGGCCGCTCGTAGGTGCCGCCCGAGGGGTGCGATTCGTTTTCGTCCGGCGGGCCAAAAGTGATGTAGATACGGCCACGATCGGTCTTCCACCCGGGGATACCGGAGGCATAGCGTTCGTTGGCGTAGGCGATGCGGCGATAATGCTCTTCCTTGAACTCGTTTTCCTGCGAGTCGGGCGTCGGATCGCGGCGCAGCCAGAACTGTTCGATGAACTGTTCGCGTTCTTCGTCGGTGGACATGCGCTTAAACGCGGTGCGTTCTTCATCGGTAATGATGTAGAGCACGTCTTCGTTCAGCCACTTCCGGTACGGACCTTCCAACTCCTTGCGGAGCTTTTCTTCGCGGCGCTTCCGTTCTTTCTCCGAAAGGGGCTTCGCGACGGTTTCCCGAGGGCCTTCTTCCTTGCCCTTTTTATCGGCTGCTTCGACCGGGATACCGAGCAACGCGGATCCGAAGATCACGCCCGGGAGTAACAGAGTACGGCGCAAGTTCATATTTGGAATTCCTGATGCGTGGCTGGAGCTTCCCACGCTACATCTGATTCTACCACCCAATCGGGCCCCGTCAAGCGCCGGAAAAGTAAACTTATCTTCCCTGAAATGTGTAAGTTGCGGGATTTGAGGTCACGCCTGTGCGTCCCGCTCACAGGTCTCAATCGCGCTTGCGTGGCTGCGCCGTGTGATAGGAGCTGGCATAGTACAGCAGTGGCGCCCCGTTTTCCCACTCAGCATGCAGCACTTCGCCGAGGATGATGAGGTGATCGCCAGCCGGAATCGACTGCCTGGTGGCACATTCAAACCGCGCCAAAGCGCCGCCGAGCAGCGGCACGCCGGTGGCGCCCGGGTGCCAGTCAATGCCGTTAAATCGATCCAGGCCCCGCTCGGCAAACCGGACCGAGAGCGCCTCCTGATCCTCCGCCAGAATGTTGACGCCAAAATGTGTCGCTTGCTCGAAATGACGCAAGACATTGGCGCGATGGTCGACGCAGATCAGAATCAGCGGCGGTTCCATCGATACGCTGGTAAAGGAATTGGCGGTAAAGCCGTGTGGAGTGCCATCTGCGGCAAGCGCCGTCGATACAGTGATACCGGTGGCGAAGCGTGCACAGGCACGTCGGAATTGGGCGGGGTCGTATGGCTCGGGCATGGCGTGCTTGACAGGACCGTAAACCTAATCTTATCATTGGTTTTCAGTTAGCGCGCAGGAGGCGGGGATGATCAAGCTCGACATCATCAATGAAGTCGTGAATCGCACCGGCATCACGAAGACCAAAGCGGAGATGGCTGTCGAAACCGTCTTCGAGAGCATGAAGCAGGCTTTGGCCAGTGGCGACCGGATTGAACTCCGGGGGTTCGGCATTTTCAATGTCCGCCCGCGTAAAACCGGTATCGGCCGCAATCCGCGCACCGGCGCCGAAGTGGCCATTCCTCCGGGCAAGGCCGTTCGGTTTAAGCCCGGCAAAGAGTTGCAGCAACTGCACTAATGGAATCGGCCATGGACGCCCGCTCGCAGCGTCCGCGATCCCGGCAGCGATGGTGGCTTCACGCGCTGCTGCTTGTGTTGACGCTGTTAACAACGACCATTGTCGGCTCGCGTCTCGACGCGAACTTCGCCGCCAATCGGCCTGCGTTTCTGATCGATGACGACTTCAGCTTTTTCCTCTCCATTTGGGATCAGCCGCGTGTTCTGGTTGCAGGGTTGCCGTTTTCTCTGACACTCTTGTCCATCCTGCTGGCTCACGAATTGGGCCACTTCTGGGCCTGTCAGTTTCATCGGATCGACGCCTCGCTCCCCTATTTCCTCCCTGCGCCCACATTGATTGGGACCTTTGGCGCGTTTATAAAGATCCGCGCACCGATTTTTTCCCGTCGAGAACTCTTTGATGTCGGTGTCGCTGGCCCCATTGCCGGCTTCATATTTCTCGTCCCCGCTCTCGGCATTGGCCTGGCCAACTCCAAAGTGCTGCCCGGCATCGCAGAACAAGGCGACCTCGTCTTCGGCTCTCCCTTCCTGCTCTGGGCCGCCACGAAAATCATCTTTCCCGGCGTTGCCGCCGCTGATCTATACCTCCACCCGGTCGCCCGCGCGGCGTGGGTCGGACTGCTGGCAACGGCTCTCAACCTCCTTCCCATCGGCCAGCTCGATGGTGGCCACATTCTCTACGCCTTCTTTGGCCGCCAGCATCGCCGGCTTTCTCAGATCTTCGCCGTGGTGCTCGCCGCGATCGGGGTAATCTTTGGCTGGCTCGGCTGGATTCTTTGGGCCGGCTTCTTCCTCTGGACCGGCCTCCGCCACCCGCCTATCATTGACGAAAGCCCCGTTGGCGCTGGCCGCATGCGGGTCGCCGCCGTAGCTCTCCTCATTCTGGCGCTTTCCTTCACCCCGGTTCCTGTACGAGGGTCGGTGTACCTATGAAAATTTCGGCCACCATCATCACCTACAACGAAGAGCGCAACATCGCCCGAGCTATTGAAAGCCTGCGCTGCGCCGACGAGATTCTGGTGGTCGATAGCGGCTCGTCGGACCGTACGGTGGAGATCGCCGAAAAGCTCGGCGCCCGCGTGCTGGATCGGAACTGGATCGGCTATGCCGACCAGAAAAACTGGGCCGCCGAACAGGCGAAGTTCGATTGGATTCTCTCGCTCGATGCCGACGAAGCCGTCAGCGAAATGCTCGAAGCCGAGATCTGGCAGCTGAAGAAAAACGGGCCCGCCGCCGACGCCTACACCATGCCCCGGTTGGCTCAGTATCTGGGCCGCTGGATCCTCCACTCCGGCTGGCACCCGGACCGGAAGATTCGCCTTTACGACCGCCGCGGCGCGCAATGGGAAGGGAAGTTCGTCCACGAAGGACTGATCGTCAAGGGCAAGATCGAAGCCTTTGAAGGCCCGCTGCTCCACTTCACCTGCCAGTCGCTGTCCGAACACCTGCGGACCATGGATCGCTACACCACGCTGGCCGCCGAACAGCTCGTCGAACGGCGCGTGAAGATCTCCGTCTGGCAGCTCTTCTACAAACCCTGGTGGGAGTTTAACCGGACGTTTTTCCTGAAGCAGGGCTTCCGCGATGGCGCCGAGGGCCTTGCCATCGCCTGGATGGGTGCGCTCTACGTCTTCATGAAGTACGCCAAGGCCCGCTACATGCTGCCGGGGCGCCAGTGATAGCATAGGCACTAGTCTATGCAGACCCGTCGTATTTTCCTCTCCACCGCCGCAGGCGCGGCTCTCTCGGCTGCCGTGAAGCCACATAAGAATTTCAAGGGCGTCATCATCGGCGCGCAGACCTACAGCCTGCGCGATCGCGATGCCGACAAGGCACTCCTCGCCCTCCAGGAACTGAAGATCAACACCGTTGAAATGTTCAGCGGCCACGCCGAACCGGCCTTCCCCCGCGGCACCGCCCGCGAGGAAGTGCGCAAGTGGCGCCTCACCGTGCCGATCAGCCATTTCAAGGACCTTCGCAAGAAGTACAACGACGGCGGCGTCACCATCCACGCCTACAACTACTCCTTCCGCGAAGACTACACGAACGACGAAATCGCCCGTGGCTTCGAATTCGCTGACGCTCTCGGCGCCAAGATCATCACCGCTTCGTCCAACGTTACCACCGCGAAAAAGGTTGATCCCTTCGCCAAAAAGGCAAAAATCCGCGTCGGCATGCACAACCACTCCCGCATCGTCGCCAACGAATTCGCCACGCCCGAAGACTTCCTCTCGGCCATGAAGGGCATGAGCAAGTTCATCTGCATTAACCTGGACATCGGCCACTTCGTCGCTGCCAACTTTGAGCCGGTGAAGTTCATGGAACAGTGGCACGACCGTATCGTCACGCTCCACATCAAGGACCGCAAGAAGAACCAGGGCGCCAATCTCCCCTTCGGCGAAGGCGACACGCCCATCAAGGACGTGCTCACCTGGCTCAAGACGAACAAGATCGCCATCCCCTCCAACATCGAATACGAATACAAAGGCGCCGACACGGTGGCCGAAATTCGTAAGTGCGTCGAATACTGCCGCAAGATTGTGGCCTAATTCTTCGCTACGATCAAAGGATTGAATCGTCGCGTATTTTTGTTCGGCTTACCCACGGCGGCGCTCTCCGCCTACGGGTACGCCAAGTTAATTGAACCGGGTTGGTTGGAAGAGACGCAGAAGACGGTCTCCACAGGCCGCGGCCTGCGCCGTCCTCTGCGTCTCGCCCATATTTCCGACTTTCACGCCTCCGGCATCATCCCGGTTTCGTTCCTCGCACAGGCCTTCCGCCGGGTCGTGGCGATGAAGCCCGACCTCATCTGCCTCACCGGCGATTTCGTCACCGCCGACAACGATTTCGACCCCGCCCGCTACGAATCCGCCCTGCAACTCCTGTCGGCCAAGGTCCCCACCTTCGCCTGTCTCGGCAATCACGACGGCGGCATCTGGGCCGCCCGCGAAGGCTGGTTCTCGAATCACAAATACATCCGCAACCTCGTCACCCGCGGCGGCGTCCAGGTGCTCCACAACGATTCGGTGAAACTCGACATCGACGGCATGCCTCTTACCCTCGTCGGCGTCGGCGATTGGTGGAGCGAAGAACTGCAGGCCCGCCCCGCGTTTGAGAAGGTTGACTACCAATCCGCGCCTGTCATTGTGATGAACCACAACCCGGATGGCAAAGACGATTGCGGCCTCCAGCCCTGGGACCTCATGCTCTGCGGCCACACCCACGGCGGCCAGGTCATCGTGCCTTTCTACGGTCCGCCCATCGTGCCCATCATCGATACCCGCTACGCCGTCGGCCTCAATCGGTATCAGAGCCGCTGGATCCACACCACTCGCGGCGTCGGCAATATTCGTGGCATTCGGTTCAACTGCCGGCCAGAGCTAAGCCTCCTGCTCGTATCCTGATGCGCCGCTACGCCATTCTCGCCGCCGCGCTCGCTGCCGCCTTCGCTGGCTGGACGTTCTATCGCGCCACCCGCGCCGAAGGCGACGCACGCCTCGCCGTCCGCAGCGAAAACGAAATTCCGTTCGACCAACAAACCCTCTCCGACCCTTCTCCCACCGGCTACGAATCCCTCGCCACCCCCGCCGATTTCCGCGACGCCGTCATCTGGAACGGCGACCTCTACGTCGCCGGTGCCAACGCCCTCTTTCGCTACAACGCCGCGGGAACATTGACCCAAACCTGGCGCGCCGGCATGGAACTCCCGCCCGCCCCGCTCACCTCCCTCGCCGCTGCCGAGGAGCTCTGGATCGCCACCGAAGGCGAGGGCGCGCTCTCCTACGACGGCGCCCGTATCCGCAAAATAACCCCCAAAAACGCCCGCAAAATCACCACAATTCTTCCTTTAGCCACCGGCGGTGTCCTCCTCGGCACCGCCACCCAGGGTGTCCTCCACTACGACGGCACTCACCTCCGACCCTTCCATCCCTCCCTCGCCCAACTCCCCATCACCGCCCTCGCCGGCATCGAAGAGGACCTCTGGGCCGGCACCCGCGACAACGGCGTCATCCACCTCCGCGCCGGCCACGCCGAAAAGTTTGCCGAAACCGAAGGCCTGCCCGATAAGGCCATCCACTCCCTCGCCGTCGATGGCGATCGCGCCTGGGTCGGCACCTCCACCGGCGTCGCCCAGTTTCGCGGCGGCAAACTCGAACGCACCCTCGCCGCTGGTCTCCTTGCCAAATCCCTCGCCGCCAACAAAACCGAACTCCTAGTCGGCACCCTCGCCGATGGCTGGCTCCGCATCCCGCTCGAAGCCCGCCCCTCCCGTGCCGCCCGCGAAGAGCCAGGGCAGGGCGGGGAAGTCCGCCGCGTCTTCCCCAGCGGCGAAGATATCTACATCCTGAAGCCCGATTCGCTCGACGTCCTCCGCGCCGGCCACCTCTCCAAAGCCGTTGAAGGCCAGGCCGCCCTCCTCTCCCACGGCAACGTCAGCGCCCTTGAAATGGACTCCGCCGGCCGCCTCTGGGTCGGTTACTTTGATCACGGCTTGGATATTGTTGATACTTCCCGCCGGCGGATTACGCCTTTGCAAGATGAGCGGATATTCTGCGTGAATCGCATCCAGCGTTCTCCCGACGGGCAACAAATCGCCGTGGCCACTGCCAACGGCCTCGTTTTCTTTGATAACAGCCTCCAACAGCGCCAAGTCCTCACCCGCGCCGATGGCCTCATCGCCTCGCACGTTACCGATCTCGCCCCCCACGGCAAGGGCTGGGTCGCCGCTACTCCGGCCGGCCTGACGTTCATCGACGGTGGCACTCGCTCCGTCTACGCCTTCCAGGGTCTGGTCAACAATCACGTATATACCGTCGCCGCTAACGGCGACACGCTCCTTGCCGGCACCCTCGGCGGCCTGTCGATTCTCAAAGGCGAAACCGTCAAATCGTCGACAACTACTGCCAACTCCACTCTCAAAACCAACTGGATCACCGCCCTCGCCCGCACCGGTACGGACTGGTTCGCCGGCACTTACGGCGGCGGTGTGCAGCGCCTCGATCAGGCAGGCGCCTGGCACAGCTTTGATTCCATGCCGCCCAATGTCGTTGTCAATCCCAACGCTATGGTGGCCACCCCGCGCGCCGTTTACGCCGGAACGCTCGAACACGGCCTGCTTGCCTGGGACGCCCAGCGCCAAGCATGGCGTGCCATTCGCACCGGTCTTCCCTCGGTCAATGTGACCGCCATCCTCTATCATGAAAACAAGCTTTACCTGGGCACCGACAATGGGTTGGTCGTCGTCCCGGAGAGCGCTTTGGGGCTTTGATGCGGCATAGATTTCTCTATTCACTTGTCTTCGCAAGCGGCCTGTTCGCCGACGTGGGAACCCTGATCCCCAACACCAAACAGGCCCCGGATCCCGCCATCCTCTCCATGGACGAAATGGCGATCGACATCCACATCGATGGCAGCAACGCCCGCGTCCTCATGCGCCAGATCTTCTCCAGCCACGTCCCGGCCATCTCCGAAGGTAACTACGTCTTCGCCCTCCCCGGCGGCGCGCTCGTCAGCGATTTCGCCGTCTGGGACGGCCCCACCCGCATCCCCGGCGTCATCCTCGAACGCAAACGCGCCGAACAACTCTACGAAAACATCCGCCTCCAGGCCATCGATCCCGGCCTCCTCCAAATGGGCGAAACCGATTCCGACGGCGCCCGCCGCACCACCACCTTCTCCGCCAAAGTCGTTCCCATCCCGCCCTACGGCACCAAGCGCGTTGAAATCGAATATCACCAGCGCCTGCCGCTCGAGAACCTGGTTTCCTACCTCGCCATTCCCCTCAAGCCCGAAGCCTACCGCCAGCAAACCGTCGGCCGCCTCTGGATCACCGTCGAAGCCCAATCCGCCCACGCCATCGAAGCCTTCGAACACGCCGGCAAGTCCTACCCGCTCAAGGTCATCGAAAAGACCGCCAACAAAGTCCGCGCCTCCCTCGAAATCCGCAACTTCACGCTCACCGAAGATTTCTCCGTCACCCTCCGCCGCTCGGCGCCGAAGGCGCAAGCCCTCACGGTCACCGCCCAGCGCGATGTCGCCACCGAACCCGGTTACTTCGAAGCGTCCCTCGTCCTCCCCGCCGAACCTGCCGTACAGGCCGGCCCGCCCCGCCGCGTCACCGCGCTCTTCGACGCCTCTCTCTCCATGCAATGGGACAAGCTCGAGCGTTCCTACGCCGCCCTCGCCAAACTCCTCACCACCCTCCGCCCCGAAGATCAATTCGATCTCTTTCTCTTCAATTCCAATGTCTCTCGCTACAGCCCCACGCCCACGCCCGGCGGCACCGCGGAAGCCGAAAAGGCGCTCGCCTGGCTGAAGGAACAACCCCTCCGCGGCGCAACGAATCTCTCCGCCGCGCTTGATGCCGCCCTCGCCGCAGTCAATACCGATAACGCCGCGCTCGTCCTCTTCACTGATGGCGGCGCCTCCGATGGCGAAATCCGCAGCGGCAAAATCGCCGCTGCCTACGCCGCCAAATGGGCCGCGTCGAAGAAGCCTCGCACCTTCGTTTTCGCCGTTGGGGACGATGCCAACGTCAACCTCCTCCGCGCCCTCGCCCGCAACGATGGCTTACTCGAAACCATCAACTCCACCGAAACGCCCGACTTCAAGCTGAACGCCTTCCTCTCCAAGCTCCAACGCCGCCCCGCCGCCGGCCTCGCGCTCGCCGCTGACGCCAATCTCGTCGACGTCTACCCGCTCCAGGAGCAGACGTATTCCGGCTCGGAAGCCGCCTGGGTCGGCCGCTACAAACAGCCCGCGCGCACCAATTTCCGTTCCGGCGCCGCTCAGCTCAACGTCGCCCTCCCGGCCAGCGAAACTGCTCATCCCCAACTCCCCCGCACCTGGGCCAAGGCCCGCGTCGACGCCCTGCTCGAAAAGATCGAACGCGACGGCGAGGACCGCGCCACGATCGACGAAATCATCCGCCTCTCCCGCAAGTACAAATTTGTCACCCCCTACACCTCCTTCCTCGCCGCGCCCCGCGCCCTCCTCCGCCCTCGCCTCATCCGCCCGGGCGACCCTGTCCTCCGCGTCCGCACCGACAAGCTCATCTCCTCCGTCGTCGCCGTCTTCCCCTTCGGCCTCGTCAAACCCCTGAAATTCCTCCCTGGCGAAGATATCTGGCAAACCCGCTTCCTCGCCCCGGTCGACATGCCCGATGGCACCCACGCCGTCAACCTCATCCTGCGCGACCGCAACGGCCACACCTACAAGGAATCCCGGACGTTCGTGATCGCGAGCAAACCGCCCATCGTCCGCACCCGCATGGATAAAGGCTCCTACCGCGCCGGCGACGCCGTCGAACTCCGCGCCTCCGCCTCCGCCACCACGCGCACCGTCACCGCTCGTATGTACGGCGTCTCCCCGGTTACCCTCCGTTGGGATCCCAAATCGCTCGCCAACACCGCCCGCTTCACACTCCCGCGCGACATCGCCCCCGGCCGCTACACCCTCACCGTTACCGCTGAAGATATGGCCCACAATATCGGTGCAGAAGAGGTGCAAATCAATGTTCTCCCGTAAGCTCTTCATCGCCGTCGGCCTCGCCGCCACGCTCACCGCGGACCTACCCAGCTGGATCTCGACCATCGAAGTCCGCACCAAACTCGAGGAGATCTTCTACTCCACCGTCACCTTCGGCACCAATACCCTCGCCTGGCGCAAGCCCCCCAAGGAAACCCGCCCCGCCCTCACCCAGCAGATCCAGCAGGCCCCCGCCGACGCGCAGCTCTACTACCTCCGCGCCCGCGAAGCCGAGGCCCAACTCGATTTCGCCGCCGCCGAAGCCGATTGGACCAAGTTCACCCAAATAGCCCCCAACCGCGCCCAGGCCTGGATCGACAAAGCCGACTTCCACCTCCGCCGCGCCGAACCCGAAAAAGAACTCGCCGCCCTCCTCGAAGCCGCCAAACTCCCCGCCACCGGCGCCGAAATCTATCGCCCCGTCACCGCACAGCAAGCCTGGGCAGCCCTCGAACGCGCTGCCTCATTGATCCCCGATCACCTCCTCTCCGACGACCGCGCGCTCGACGTCCTTCGCGCCCGCGAAGCCCGTTTCCCCAACGAGCCCCCAACCTACACACGCTTCGCCCTCTTCCTCACCACGCAAAAACGCTGGAACGACCTCGAAGCTCTCCTCGCCCGCTACCAAGCTAAGTTCCCCAACGACGAATCCTGGCCCCTCCAAACCCGCGCCACCATTGAGCGCGGCCGCAACGGAGCCGCTGGCGCCATCGCTCTCTACGACCGCGCCTACCGTCCCGACTGGTCCGACGCTCTCCTCAACGACTACTTCCAACTCCTCGATCAATCCGACGCCCGCCGCCGCTTCACCGCCGCGGCCCGCCAACGCCAAACGGCCGACCCCTCGGCCATCGACGCTGCCTCCCGCCTCTTCCACCACTACCGATTAAGTGGCGATACCGCCAGTGCCCAACGCGTTCTCTTCGATCTCAACAAAGCCCGCAACGGCCGCTGGACCCCGGCCGAAAATCTCTTAATCGCCGGCTACTACAACACCGTCCAAAGCCCCGAAGAAGCAGCCCGCCGCTACCACGCCGCCTACATCTCCACCGATGCCGCCGCCAGCGAACGCGGCCTCGCCGAACTCATCAATTTACTCATCCAGCAAGCCGCCCAGCCCTTCCGCTTCGGTGGCGGCGATCTCTCTTTCTACCGCGACATCGCCACCCTCGACACCAATCCCGGCTTCTGGAACGGCATCGTCTCGCTCATTCTCAATGGCCAGAACCCTTCGGACCAATTGAGCGATCAGGAACGCAAAGCCGTCCCCTATTTCCACCGCGCCGCCGCCGCCGAACTGCTCCGCGTGTTCGACGCCCGCTTCGCCCAATCCCCGCGCCGCTCTGCCCTCCACGCGCAAGTCATCGAGGCGTCGTCGCTCCACGCCGAATCGGACCGCGTCGCCCGCCTCGGCACCGCTTTCCTCGCCGCCTTCCCCAACGCCGCCGAGCGTCCCCGCATCGCCCTCCTCACCGCCGACGCCCACGCCCGCCTCAACCAAACGCAGCCCGAATTCGCCCTCTACGACGCGCTCCTCAACGAACTCGGCGCCAAGGCCGGCCGCGTCCCCATCGGCGAAAACGCCGGCACCCCGCGCAACCCGGAATACCCGCGCGTGCTCGATCGCTACATCGCCCGCCTCGTCGCCGTCCGCCAACCCGCCCTCGCCATGGCTCTCTACCGCCGCGAGATCGATCGCAACCCCAATGATCCCGGCCTCTACGAACGCCTCGCCGCCTTCCTCGAACAGAACAAAATCACCGGCGAAGTGGAAGCCACCTACCGCCGCGCCATCCAGCAGTTCCCTGATAAATCGTGGTCCCACAAGCTCGCCCGCTTCTTCCTCCGCCAGAAGATGACAGCCCAGTTTGACGCCTACACCCGCGACGCTGCAGCCGCCTTCTCCGGCACCGAACTCGAACAATACCTCGCCGCCGCCTCCCAGCAAGGCGCGCTCGACCCGGTCCTCTACCGCCAGGTCAACCTCTACGCCTACCGCCGTTTCCCCCATCACATTCCGTTCGTCAAAAACCTCCTCTCCGCCTACTCCAACCGCGCCACAGCCGACCCCGTCGAATGGGAGCGCCTCCTCCGCGCCAACTGGGTCTTCGACGAAACCCTCCGCACACGCTTCTTCGAATACCTCTCCCGCACCAACAAGCTGGACTCCGAACTCGCAGCCCTCCAGCCCCAAACGAATACCAATCAAACCGCCGCCCTTTTCTTCGCCGAAGGCGAACTCTGGAAGAGCCACTTCGAATCCGCCGCGCCACTGCTCAAGAAGGTAGCCGCCGACTTCCCGGCCGACGCCTCTCTCGTCACCCGCGCCGCCGCCGTCCATCGCTCGCTGAACCAGCTCGATACCGCCATCCAGCTCGAAGAAACCCTCTCCCAAGCCCACCCCACCAACACCGCCATCCTCACCCGCCTCGGCGAAATGCAGGCCGAACAGGAGCGCTACGACCGCGCCGGCGCCTACTGGAACAAGATCATCGCCCTCGCCCCCGGCCGCCCCGCCAACTACCTCGAAACCGCCACGCTCCACTGGGATTACTACCAGTACAACGAAGCCATCGCCCGCATCGACGAAGGCCGCCGCAAATTGAACAGCCCCCGCCTGTTTGCGTTTGAACTGGCCGCCATCCGCGAAAATCAGGGCGATCTCGCCGCCGCCGCCCGCGAATATGTCGCCGGCGCCGCCGAAGAAGGCGACCAGTCCAATTCCCGCCAGCGTTTGATCAAAATCGCCACCCGCCCCGCCTGGCGCCAGCCCCTGGAATCGGCCCTGACGTCGGCGGGCAGCAACGCCAAAACCCTCGCTCTCCGCGTGGCCCTCCTCGAATCGCAGTCCCGCAAACAGGACCTCGAAACGCTGCTCATCCAAACCGTCGCCAATGCCGACGCCGATCTTCTCTCCGACATTCGCCAGCACGCCCAGCGCTCCGGCCTCGCCAATGTCGAACGCCGCATTCTCGATCGCCAGTATGCCCTCGCCACCGAACCGGCCACCAAAATGGCCCTCCTCGCCGAGCGCATCCGCTTCGAAGAAACCGCCAACGCCCAACCCGCCGCGGCCCAGTTCGCCGACACTCTCCTCCGCGAAAACCCGCGCTCCATCGGCGCCATCCGCACCGCCGTCAACTACCACTGGCGCTCCGGTACGAAATCCCGCGCCGCCGACATCCTCCTTACTTCGGCCAATAGCGCCTACCCCGAACTGCAGCGCAGCTTCCGCCTCGAAGCCATCCGCAAACTCTCCGACTCGGGCGACTACGCCCGCGCTCACCGCGAAGCCGCGCCGCTCTTAACCGCCAACCCGCTCGATGAACAAGTCATCGCGCTAAAAGCCGACGCCTTCTCCCGCGCCAAAGACGATGCAGCCCTCAGCACCTTCTACAAGGACTCGCTCGCCGCCTTCCAAAAGGTGAACCGACCCACCGCCGCCCTCCGCCGCTCCTGGATCCCGGCCCTCATCCGTCTGAATGACAACACCGGCGCCGCCGACCAGTACATTGAGCTCCTCAAACAGTTCTCCGAAGACGAAGTCCTCCAGCGCGAAGCCGCCCGTTTCGCCGCAAGTAGCGGCCAGCGCGAACGCATCACCGCCTACTTCGCCAAGGCCGAAACGGACTCCCCTCGCGACGCCCGCTGGCCCATCGTCCGCGCCCGCCTGGAAAATGAGTTCGGCGATTTCAACGCCGCCCTCGCCGCCTGGGGTCGCGCCGTCGCCCTCCGCCCCGAACGCGTCGATCTCCTCACCAGCCGTGCCAAACTCGAAGAGCGCCTCTCCCAGTTCGACAAGGCCATCGCCAGCTACCGCAAACTCTTCGAAATCAGCTTCAAGAATGCGTCCTGGCTCGAAGAAGGCGCCCGCGTCCTCGCCCGCCAGGGTAAGAATGATGAGTGCGTCAAATGGCTCCGCGAAGCCTACGTCGACAACCGCACCAACTCGCCCAATAACGCCCTCCTAGTCGCCTCCCGCCTCATGGAACTCGGCCTCACCGAACAGGCCCGCGCCGAAGTGCAGAAGGCGCTCCCCACCGCCACCGATGTCGAACTCGCCGGCGCCCTCTACGCCCGCGCCGCCACGCGCCTCCGCCAGTACGACACCATCGTGCCCACGCTC
Organism: Acidobacteriota bacterium; assembly: GCA_947470805.1. Taxonomy (GTDB): domain Bacteria; phylum Acidobacteriota; class Terriglobia; order Bryobacterales; family Bryobacteraceae. The sequence continues at coordinate 66,895 of CANIVU010000033.1, forward strand.
AGCGCCGTCACCGCCCGCCTCACCCCGGACCGCCAGCGATCCTTCCGCCGCCTCTGGCTGACGGACGCCGCCATGAACGCCGGCAATCTCTATACCCCCGAAGAGAAACAGCGCTTCGGAACTTGGCTCGAAGCCCAGCGCGCAACCGCCGGTGCCGATACCGTGGCCGCGGCCGCCCTCCAGGCCGGCCTCGCCGATCTCGCCGCCAAAACATACGCGCAAACCATGATGGCCGCCCCCGGCACCGACAACGCCAACGGCTTCCTCGAAGAACTCACCCGCCTGCAAACCCAGCGCCAGCAGTTCGCTGAACTCGGCCGCCAGGTGGAGGCCTACCACCGCGTCCTCCCCAATGCCGACGAAAAAACCGGCCTCCTCCGTCGCGCCCGCCAGGCCTACTTCGCCGCCGGTGACGACGCCGGCGAACTCCGCATCCTCGGCACCCTCCAGGCCTCCGGCGCAATCGCCGAGGACGAACGCGACCGCCTCTTCGAACTCAACACCCGCCGCGCCCCGGCCACGTTGAGCGCTCGCCAAACCCAGGATGCCGCCTTCATGGACAGCCTTGCCAACTACGCCCTCCGCACCGGCAAAGCCCCCATCGTCACCCAGGCCATCTCCAACCGCCGCTCCCCCCTCTGGCAAAATGCCAGCCGCGCCATCACCGGCCTCTACTTCGGTGAAAACTCCCCCGCCGTGCGAAAAGCTTTCATCGATTCCATTGGCCCGGAACGCATCGGCGACAAACTCGCCCTCGCCGGCAATCGTGATGCCACGCTCGCTGGCGACCTCTGGTTCTACTACGCCGGCCGCTACGGCGCCTGGCTCCAACTCGCGCAGGATGGCAACTCCCCCCACTACCTCGCCGCGCTAGTCGAACGCCGCGCCAACAGCGCCAGCGCGTATCTGAGCCTCGGCGAAGAGTCCAGCGGCACGACCGCCGAACAGGCCTACAAAACCGCACTCATCCTCGACGAGCACCAACCCATCGCCTACGCCCGCCTCGCCGCCCTCGCCCAGTCGAAGCCCGAAAAGGCGCAGCTCTATCGAAAGGCCGTCGACGAACTCCGCTGGTGGCAGGACAACCGCCGCGTCCAGGAATGGTTCTGGTCCGAAACCGCCCGTGTCATGCGCGAAGCCGGCGCCGCCGGGCTCAACGCCGATATCCGCGACAACGTCGACACCCTCATTCGCGCCTACGTTAAACGCAACGGCGCCTACCGAATCCGTGAACTCCTCGAAGGCGCTTTGAGCCTCGCCGGCGATCCCGCCGCGGGCGTTCAATGGATCGCCCAAATCTCCCGCTCCGCAGCCGACCCCGCCAGCTTCCTCGCCCAGCTCAACAACGAAGCCTGGCTCCCCGCCGCCGGTCGCGAAACGCTCCTCAAACTCCAAATGGATTTCGCCATCGATCGCCTCAATCGCGCCACCGGTGACGAACGAGCCATGACCGAAGAAGCCGCCAACAGCGCCCGCATCCGCTACGCTACGTACCTGTTAAAGAACAACCGCGCCGCCGCCGCTCGCCCCGTCGTCATGACCCTCATGGCGAGCCCCGAACTGCGCATCCGCTTCGACGTCAACGAACTCCAACTCCTCCTCGCCATCGCCGAAAAGCGTGTCGACGCCGTCATCCCCTCGCTCCCCAAGGAGCCCGAATTCCTCCGCAGTCTGGCCTCCAATCTACGTGCCGCCAGTCTCAACGCCGAAGCCCGCACCGTCCTCTTCGCCGCCTACGATCTCGACCTGAAAAACGGCAATGTGGACGCCGCCATCCCCGGCCTCGCCGCGCTCTATATCGAAGCCGGTACCCCGGAAAAAGCCCTCCCGCTCCTCGACGTCTTCGTCATGCAGGCCGACACTCCCTTCGCCCGCCATCAGGTCGCCGGCGACCTTTTTCTCCGCAACAACCGCCAAGCCGAAGCCGTCCGCTACCTGGAACCGCTCGTCGCCGCCGAACCCTGGAACCGCAAAGCCAAAGCGCTCCTAGCCGAAGCCCGCGACGATGAAGCCGCCCTCACCGCCCTCGCCGCCGACCCCGCCGCAACCTACAAGGACCGCCTCCGCGCCGCCAATTGGATCGGCGCCAACAAGCCCAAAGCCCTCAACTCGGGCTCCGGTGAACTCGATTTCCTGGCGAAAAACGCCATCACCGACGTCGCCAGCGAACAGCCCCTCTGGGCCGAAGCCCGCCGCGTCGCCTCCGCCCGCGCCAAAAACGAAGCAACGGTCATTCGCCTCAACCGCGCCATCCTCTCCATCGATCCCAAGGACGACCAATCGGCCCTTAAGCTCTTCCGCGCGCTCCTGCAAATCGGACGCCCCCGCGAAGCCAGTTCCGCCATCGAGGACCGTCTCCACCTCATCACCACCAACGTCGACCGAGCCCGCCTCGCCGATTGTTACGTCCGCACCAACCAGCTCCCGCGCGCGCTCAACATGTTCGAACAGATCTTCGACGTCGGCCCGCCGGACCAGACGGCTCGTTGGCAAAACGCTTACAACGTCGTTCGCGCCCAAGCCGCTCGTGACGAACAAAACCAGCTCCGCCGCCCCGTCATCGCCGAAGAATTGGAACAAAAGAACCTGGTCAAACCACGGCTCGTTGCCGCCCAAGGAGGTGGCCGATGACGCTCCCACCGTCGGTACGCCATCCGCGCCTCTCCGCCGCCGCCCCGGCCCGGCCGCACAGCCCAGGCACGCGGACGCCATTCGGCCAACTGTCCGCCCACCGAATGCGGCACGAAGCCCCACCGTACAGCGCCACCAAGGGAACGCCATCCGCGCCGACGTCGACCATCCGGCACACCCACGCCATCCCCGCTCCGGCACCCCACCTCGCGCAGTCAAGCCTCGCCCTGAAATCCCAAGCCCCCCAAGGAGGTGCCCGATGAAGCGCCGCTACCTGCTCCTGCTCCCCATCCTCGGCGCCGCCGCTTGGCTCGTCGCCCAGAACCTCACCCCTCCCGCCTCCCCCCTCCCGCAATTCCCCCCCGGAGCCATGCTCACCCTCGAAGCCCGCGACTTCGGCGCCCTCCTCCGCGAATGGAACGCCTCCCAATCCAAAAGCGATTGGCTCGACTCCGACGCCTACAAACAGTTCGCCGTCTCCCGCCTCGCCCAGCGTCTCCAAGAGGCCCAACAGGAATTCGCCGACGCAAGCAAAACTGCCATCGACATGACCCTCGTCGAACAACTCGCCGGCGACCGCGCCGCCCTCGCCCTCTACAACCCCGGTGACCTCGAGTTCCTCCTCGTCACCCGCATGACCGAAGCCCGCTTCGCCGCCTCCCTCCTCGGCCGCCAGCGAACCGCTCTCTCTCCCCGCACCGCCGCCGGTACCCAGTATTTCGTCGCCACCAATCCGGCCTCCCGCCGCGTCGTCGCCTTCTCCATCCGCGGCGAATGGCTCATCGTCGGCACCACCGAATCGCTCGTCGCCCAAACCCTCCAACGAATGGCCGCGCCCGCCAACAACGGCCTCGCCGCCGAAGACTGGTACGCCCGCGCCGCCCAAGCCGCCGGCGCCCCCGGTGAGCTCCGCATGGCCGCCAACGTCGACGCTCTCTACAACTCCCCCCACTTCCGCAGCTACTGGGTCCACCGTAACCGCGCCGAACTCCAGCCCTATTCCGCCACCATCAGCGATCTCGACCGCAAGGCCAACGAATGGACCGAACGTCGCGTCCTCATCCGCAAACAAGCCGTGGCAGCCACGCAAATCAACGCCGGCCTCTGGCCCGCCCTCCTCCGGGCTGTCCCCGCAAACAGCGGCCTCTACCGCGCCTGGCTCCAGCCCGATCCCAATTTCGCCGCCGCCCTCCTCGTCCAGAAGTTCTTCGACCCCACGCCCGGCGCCGGCCCCGCCAGCCAGTCCGCCCCGCAAATCGCCGAAGACGGCGAAGCCGGTAGCGAAACCGATTTCGAAAACCGCATCGACGAAGCCCCCTTCGTCCCCGGCGACACCAAGCCCGATGGCGCTCGCTTTGCCCAATGGCTCACACGCCAGCAGCTCACCGGCCTCGTCCAGATCCAGTCCACCCGCGACGCGGCCTACAACATCTGGGTCGTCCAGGATACCGGCCTCGCCCTCACCCGCACCGGTAACTGGAACGCCACCGAAGTCCAATCCGAACTCGCCCGTCTCGGTGCCGCAACCATCCAAACCGCCGTCGATGGCAACCGCCTCCTCATTGCCAGCAGCCCCGCCCTCCTCGCCGCCATGCGCACGGATACCAACAACGCCACCCCCACCGCCAACGCCCGCTTCGTCGGTGTTTTCCGCCATGCGAATGAACGCCCCCGCTTCACTCGCTATATGGCCCGCATCGGCCAGCCCACCTACACGCCGCCGGCCCAGGGCCAGCAGCGCGAACCCCAATTCCTGGGCGACGTCATCGGCAGCCTCTCGCAAACTCTCCGCAACGTGAACGAGCAAGCGGTCACAACCGCGGACGCGGGCGACCGCCTCAACCAAACCATCGTCTACCGCCTGCAGTAATGCTCACGCGCCGCACGCTCCTCGCCGCCGCCGTGCCCTCCGCCCTCCCCCCGGCGGACCTCCTCATCGCCACCCTCCCGGACGGCAAAATTACCAAGGCCCACTGGCTCGATTCCATCGACGCCGTCGCACAACCCGGCAGCCTCTGGAAACCATTCCTAGCCGCCGCCCACCGCGGCCCCAACGTCCGGTTCCACTGCGACGGCTCGCAATGCTGGCTCAACCGTAAACACGGCTGGCTCGACATGCCCGGCGCCCTTGCCCAGTCCTGCAATCAGTGGTTCCACCAGCTCTACAAAACCCTCCCCAAACCCCTCCACCTCCTCGCCCTCCCGGATCAGGAATCGGACGACTGGCCCAACTGGCGCACCAGCCCCCACATCCTCGCCAAAGCCTATATCGAACTCCTCGCCCGCCGCACCGACTACCCGTTAGTCATCGCCGGCCTCCGCCAGGCCGCGGAGAAGGGAACTGCCAAACCGCTCGGCCCCAACGTCCTCGCCAAAACCGGTACCGGCCCGTCAAAACTATACGCGGGCGACGGCTGGGTATTCGCCGCCACCCCGGCCGACATGCCCACCAAACTCGTCCTCTACCGCCAGCGCGGGGTCACCGGAGCCCAGGCCGCCCAGGCTCTGGCAAAGCTTAAACTGCTATAAGTGCTACTCGTCAAAGTCGCCATCCTCTCGCTCCTCCACCTCCAACAGGTCACCGTCAACGACGTTGATATCACCCCCGCCCGCCTGAAACCAAAACTCACCTTCTCCGGCGCCATTCGCGTCCGCGCCGCCAATAACTTCCAACGCACCTACCACGGCAACCTCGAGATCACCGCTAAAAACAACGAACTCCAACTCGTCCTAACCACCACCGAAGAAGCCCTCGTCGCCGCCACCGTCAGCGCCGAAAGCCCCCCTAACGCACTCCCCGCCGCCCTTCAAGCCCAGGCCATCTTCGCCCGCTCCTGGATCCACGCCTCGCGCGGCCGCCACGGCCAATACGATCTCTGCGACACCACCCACTGCCAGCACTTTAAAGAGCCAACAAAACGCGGCATCGAAGCCGCCAAAGCCACCGAAGCACTCCTCCTCACCTGGCAGGGCAAACCCTTCGCCCCAGCCTACTCCGCCAGTTGCGGCGGCCGCACCAAAACCGCCGCCGCCATCGGTTGGCGCGACGATAACCGCTACCCCTACTTCGAGGTCAACTGCCCCATCTGCCAGCGCGACGAGCCCCAATGGATCCGCCATCCCAGCCCCGAGCAGCTAAAAGAAATCCGCCAAAACCCCAACAAAGAAGGCATTCGACTCAAGCTCGGTCGCGAAACGGGCTGGGATACCCTCCCCAGCAATAACTACGAAATCAAAGGCGAAGAGATCATCGGCCACGGCCAGGGCCACGGCCTCGGCTACTGCCAGAGGGGCGGCGCCGGCCTCGCCCAGCTCGGCAAAACCGCCGCCGAAATCCTCCGCCACTATTTCCCCGGCACGGATATAGTGAGTAGTCGATGATCTTCTCCGCGCTCCTCCTCGCCGCCGCCCTCCCCGGCACCACCCCACTCACCCGCCCCGGCGATCTCGCCCTCCAAATGGTCGAAGGCATCGATCAATATCTCGCCCGCCGCACCGCGACCGCCCAACCCACCGCCCCGCCCGATCGCCTCCGCTTCCGCCACATCATCGGCCTAGCCGACAAACGCCTCCCCAAAATCGAGCTCGTCAAACGCGCCCTACTCGGCCAAACGAACCAATACGAAATCCACCACGTCCGCTGGGAAGTCTTCGAAAACGTCGATGCCGACGGCCTCTTAATCGAGCCCAAGTCCAAATCCACCTGCCACGCCATCGCCCTGCCTGACGCCGATCAAACCCCGGAACAAATCGCCCAACTTTACGCCGTCCGCTTCGCCGAGAACGGCTGCCGCGTGCTGATCCCCTCGCTCATCGATCGCAAAGACGACTTCTCCGGCAACGCCGAACTGAACCGCCTCACCAACCAGCCCCACCGCGAATACATCTACCGCATGGCCTACCAAACCGGCCGCCACATCATCGGCTACGAAGTGCAGAAGGTGCTCGCCGCCGTCGACTGGTTCCAGCAACAAGACCCGCAAATCCCCATCAAAATCTCCGGCTACGGCGAAGGCGGCCTCGTCGCCTTCTACGCCGCCGCGGCCGACGAGCGCATCCAAACCACCGTCGTCTCCGGCTACTTCCGCAATCGCCGCAATCTCCA
>CANIVU010000034.1 GCA_947470805.1 Acidobacteriota bacterium
CGGGGCGAAGCCTTCGAAGCGGCCGTGCTCCACCATGATGATGGTGCCTTCGTGACCGCGGATGAGGCCGGGGATGTGCTGGGAATTCGCCATCGACGAGCTGAGCACCAGCGAGTGGCCGGCGTTGTATTCGGCGATGAGGTGGAAGGTGTCGGGCACTTCGCGGTCGGGCTTCGACGGATCTTCCGGCAGCTTCGAGAACTCGTAGATACCGCCACCGGCCATGACCTTGTGCGGGAACTGCGGGGACGGCCAGCAGATGTTCATCGGCGCCACAACGTGGAAGAACAGATCGGTGGCGATGCCGCCGGAGTAATCCCAATACTTGCGGAAGCGGAAGAAACGGTCCGGATCGAAGTCGCGCTTGGTGGCCGGGCCGAGCCAGGTCTTCCAGTCGATGTAGTCTTCGCCCTTTCCGTTGGGGCCGGCGTTCTTGTCGATCGGCCAGTTCCATTCGCCTTCGATGGAGTTGCGGTGGTAGGAGCCCTGGCTAAGCAGCATCTTGCCGATGGCGCCGTCGGCGATGGCCTTCTTGGCCTGCGCCCACTGGTCGCCGGAGGTGGTCTGCGAACCAACCTGCATGACGCGCTTGGTGTCCTTCACCGTCTCGATGAGCATTTTGACTTCATCGACGGTGTGGCACATCGGCTTTTCGCAGTAAACGTCTTTGCCGTTGCGCATGGCTTCGGCGGCGACGGTGGCGTGCCAATGATCGGGGGTGGCGACGAGGACAGCGTCGATATCCTTGTTGTTCACCACTTCGCGCCAGTCGAGCGTGCCCTTGGCCTTGTGGCGCTCCATGTTCTGGTTGACGCGCTTCTGGTAGGTGTCGCAAACCTGAACGACTTGGCACTTGTTGGTGTCCGCGCCCACTTTGGCGAAGACATTGGCAACGTAGCTGCCACGGCCGCCAACGCCGACAACACCAACGTTAATCCGGTCATTCGCGCCCAAAATACGACCCGACATCTTTGCGCCTGGCCGAGCGGCAAACGCGCTACTGACGGCGCCGACAGTACTGGCGCCTTTCAGAAAGTCTCTACGATCCATACGGGGAAACTCCTTGGTGCGGCGGCCTGGGCCGCTGGGTTGGCTGTGGATGGGTACAGCCCATTCCATTGTACAGACAGACAACGGCTGGTTCTATGGCAAATTTGCCTAGTTCAGTATGTGTGTGTTCGTTCCGCTGCCGACGCCGGCGTGCTCGGCCGGTTGGGCTGCCTGGGCCGGGACGTCCGCCCGGTATTTGCTCCGTGAGAACGCTGTATGCCAGATCCCGATGGTGATCACCGCCGACAGCGACATAATGATGTTTCCGAACTCATGGATCGCCGTAGACGGCCCCATTTGACGGGCCAGGATGCGGAAAGAATGCCCGATCGCGTCTCCCGTGCATTGAATGCCGAGGCCCGCGCAGACAGCCAGAAGCAGGAAGTCTCGCTTCCGCAACTGGATCAGGAATCGCCAAAGGATCATGTTCAGGATGGCGGCGAGAAAGGTGAGATCCCGTGTGACAGCTGTCATGAACGTATTCGGGCGATTGTCGAAGTGGGCGAATACCGAGAGTGCCGCGGCGACAATGGCGCCGAGCGTCAACATCCGGACGAGCATGGCCTGCGTCGCCAGTTCTTTGCCCACCCTGTATATCAGCTGTAAGACGAGTAGGAAGATGGTGACTTGCGAGGCAAGCGCCAGAATCCAGTACATTTTCTGAGCGCTCGATAGCGTCCAGTTGCCATTGCTCACGTAGGAAGCGATGGGTGGAACCACCCCAACCAGGAGCAGGACGAGCACCACGCCGAGCAGGTAATACTGCCTCCACCAACCGGACAGAAGCCGTTGGAGGGTTAATACCGCGAGAGACAACGTGATCGTCGTCGTCAATGCGTAGAATATTTGCTCAATATCCAATTGAAAACCTCCACCCAACGAATATATCGACGGGTGGAGGATTATTGTTTACAGTCTTTTGAAAATAAAGGTGATTACTGGACGACGTCTTCCACTGGGGGAGGGGGCAGTGGGCCAAACTGCAGTCCGACCACATCTTCCACGGGAGGAGGAGGCAGCGGGCCGAACTGGAAGTTCACCACATCTTCCACGGGCGGAGGAGGTAGCGGACCGAATTGGAGGTTCACCACATCTTCCACAGGGGGAGGAGGCAGCGGGCCGAAAGTGGCGTTGCGCGCAAAAGATACACTGGAAACTCCCAGCAGCGACAACGCAAAAAGACCGATACGAACAACTTGGTTGAGGTTTTTCATTAGAACACCTTCGCCTGACAAGCTTACGGCAGACCCTTAGTTTACAACTAAGGAGGCCTTACGTCTCTTAAGAGGACAACTCTATTCTAAGTAAAACCAAAGTACTCCGTCCCTAGGATTTTTCCTATAGGGACGCCCGGTTATTCCGCTCGTGTGGGATAGCTCCGATTCGGGGTTTTCCCTATCGGCTCAGGACAGTCGTCTCGAATACCTGTCGCGACCGACGATCAAACGGAAAAACGCCCATCGGGCACGGAGCCAGATGGGCGTCAGATCTTGTTTAAAAGAAAAGAGTTAGTCGCCGCGGTCGGTGTAGGACGTATGTTCGAGCGGCATATCGTATTCGCGGCGCGGCGCGCGCGAACGGCGGCCAGCCCATTCCAAGCGCATATCGTTGCTGACTTCCTCAAGCGTGTCCATCGTGACCTGATGTTGCTCAGCGGCGAAGGCGGTGAGCATACAGTTGTCACAGATCCCATTGATCAGGCGGGGAATTCCTTGTGAACGTCTATGAATTTCAGAAAGAACTGCCGGAGTGAAAACATTCTGGTTTTCCATGCCGGCGCGGGCCATGCGGGTATCGATGTATTCAATCATTTCCGCTTCGCTGAACGGCTTCAGGTTGTAGCGGAGAACGATACGCTGTTTCAACTGCCGCAGATTTGGTGCGTCGAGTTTGCGATCGAGTTCCGGTTGGCCGGCGAGGACGATCTGCAGGAGTTTCCCTCGGCGATTCTCCAGGTTTCCCAGGAGGCGAATTTCCTCGAGGACGTCCCAATCCAGGTTATGGGCTTCGTCGACGATCAGAACGCTGGTGCGGCCTTCGTTGGCCTGCTGGATCAACAGGTTGTTCAGCGCGAAGAGGACTTCGGTCTTCGACGTACGGTCGCAGCGCAGATCGAGATCATAGGCGATCATCTCAAAGAACTGCTGCGGATTGATCCGGCTATTGAAGAGCGAGGCGTATTCGATGTACTGCGATTCCAGATACTCACGCATGCATTCGAGCATCGTGGTCTTGCCAGTGCCGACTTCCCCGGTCAGAACAATAAACCCTTTACGACTTTGAACGCCATAAATCAGATTCGCGAGAGCCTCTTCGTGCTGCGGGCTGCGATAGAGGAACGTCGGATCTGGACTGAGACTGAAGGGGTTTTCTGAGATGCCGAAGAAGGCGTTGTACATAAAGAACCTGAGTGGCGGGATCCAGGAAGCAACTCACTGTCATCGTACCATGAGTAAGGCTAAGGTCGCGCCTAACCTATTCATCGGCGGGCGGGAGCCGAATCTTGAACTAATCCGGGTGAATACGGCGGAATCCTAATCCCAATCCAGCTTTACCCATCCGCAAAGCGCCGCTCCGCCGCCCCCATCGATGGCAATTCGCCTGGTCTTGGGGAAGGGAAGGCCGGGCACGACCGATTTCCGAATGCCCGGCATGCCGCTAAGCGCCATCCGAGCTTCCGGCGTTCCGAGTTCCGGCGCCAGCGTTTTAGACCGGAATCCGGCGCCCCAGCCAACGGGAAACATGCAGGAATCGCCCGAGAGTTTCGACTCCTCGTCCCGCAGCTTCTCCACTGTTTCGATGAGCGGTTTGAGCGCGGCGTGTTTGGCGTAGGCCGCCTGGTCGCCAATCCACCGGCGTGCCTGGACGCGTAGCGCTTCGGTGACGCCGGGCGGCAAAGCCCCGCGCCCTTCGAACACCGCGCCGGGCCGTGCCATTTCAGCGAACTGCTGTCCCGGTTTCCATTCGGAGGGTCCGGTCTTGCCCTCGTTCCGCAGAACGAGAACGCGAGTCTGGTAGACGCGGAAGGAGTCGGCCGGCGTGCGGGCATCAGTAAAGGCCAGTCCATCCAAGGCCCGGCGGCCGCCAGCGGCGTCGAGCGCCGACAAGGTCTTCCAACGCAGGCCCTCGGCGGCGCAATCGATCCACAACTGCCGCGCTTTTTCCGGGTCGATCGCCCCGCCCAGCCAGGCCGTGCGGAACGCGCCCTTGATGGCGCTGCCGGGCAGGAGCCGCCGGCCGCCGCCGTGGGCGAAGCGCGGAATGTGCAGATCTTCCGTACGCGCCTTCTCCCAGATCGTCGCCAATCCACCGGAGGCAAACGGGATCTTCGCCGAGCTATAGCCCTGCGCGTAGCCACCCCACTGGGACCACTCCAGCCGTTCGGCTTTCCGCAGTTGATCCAGATAGCTTTCCAGCCGGGGATTGCGGGCGAGCAGTTTGAAGATGCGTTCCTGGTCGAGCACGCGCACTTCGTTCTGCCACACCATGTAGTCAATGGGCGTCAGCAGTTCACCGGAACCGGCAAGCATCGGGGACAAAACAGTCAGGCGGTAGCGGCGGTTCATACCTGCGCCTCCTCCGGCCACGGCAGCGCCAATCCGGCTCCATACCGCAGCACCGGGTGCGCCGCGCCATCGATGGTCGATTCGCTGATCCGCCCGGCCGGTTCGGTTTCGCTTGCGAGCACCGCTCCCTCACGAACGAATCGCAGCTCCGGTTTGGCGCCGGCGCCCGGCGTCCAGCCGGAACGCGAGAGCGTCCGATACGCGCCGCTGTCCCAGGCCACCACGTCGGCCTCGGCGGGGGCGAACAGACCGATGGTCCACCACTTGCCACCAACGGCGGCCGCGCCTTTCCATCCGGCGTTCTGCAACAGCTTACCCAACTCCCCTTCGCGATAACGCGGACGGCGGGACCGTCCCCAACCAGCGCCGCGCCAGCCGCCGATCCCTTCGTCGGCCAGCAAGCGAAATACAGCCTTTAAGCGCTGCGACCAGACGGCCGCGGTCTCCGCATTGGCGAACACGAACAGCGCCCAGGCGCCCGAGTTGTTTCCGAACTCGATGCCTTCAGTCGATACGGCGGGCGCGCCGGTCCCGTCGAAACGGTCCACGGCGGCGCGCTGGCGCTCAATCGGGCGATAGGGGCCGCCGGCGTTGGCGCGATCGGCCGATTGCAGGCAGCCGCTGGGCAGGTCGAGCAGCCAGCGATGTTCGTCGAACTTACGCGCGGCCAAGTCTTGAATCGCCCCGAGCGGAGCAAACCGAACCGCCTCCAACCGCACACGCCGCAGTCCCGGATAGGCGCGAACGGCCTCCGGCAGCGGGGCATAATACACGTCGTTCTGCAGCGGGAGCAGCGAACTCATGCGGGTGGCCGGGGCGCCCTCGGACAACCATTCCGGCAGCCAGCCGAGCAGGCCCATGGCGTTGCTGACGGCGCCAAACAGCGAGTCGCTCGGTACCAGCGAGGCGGGCTCCTCGGAGCGGCCCGCGCCGCAGCGCCAGGGGGTGATCGGCAATAGTTGCACCAGCAGGGCTGGCCGTTCAGTCGGCATGGGTGGTTATTCGCTCAGGCGGAGCGCGAACTCGTCGGCCAGAACGGCCTGCTGCAGGGCTTCGGTATTGGCCGCCTTGGCCACTTCCTCTTCCTGCGCGCCGTCGGCGTAGTAGCGCCGGCTGCGCCACACGGCGCGGATGTTCTGGAACTCCACGCGGCCGCTGCCGCGGGAGCCGCCGCCACCGAGCGCGGCGTCTTCCATCAGGCGAAGACCCTGCACCACCAGCGGCACCAGCTTCTGGTCGCCGTCCTGCAGAATGTCGATGACGATGCGCACCTTGAACCGGGCGCCGGCCGGCACGCGTTCGAGCGTGCGCGGATTGGCCTGCGCGGTGATGCGGTCGATGGCGTTTTCGCTCTTCACCTCGGTCAACTCGTCGTCGAGCTGTTCGCGCATCTGCGCGGTGATCGATTCGACCTCGAGCGGCGCGTCGTAGATCGCCAGACGGGCCGGGGTGATGTGGCGGCCTTCCACGGCGTCGCCCTTCACGCGCTCCATACGGCCCGGGTTGCGGCCGAAGAGCAGGCAGATGGGATCGTCGTTGCGGTCGCTCTGATGAATGCGCACTTCCTGGCCGCGGCGGCGCGAGAGGTACACCATCTCGTCGGGCGCGGTGAGGCCAAGGGCGTGTTCCAACAGGCTGCGCAGGCGGCCGCGGAGCGAAGAGCCGGGCACGATGGGCCGGCCGAAGGCGTCTTTGACAACCGGGTTGTCGGCGCCGCCGATTTCAAGCGAGCCTTTGCCGGCGCCAATGTGGAGGCCGGTGAGGCAGACGAGCGAAGCGTCGATGACCAGCTTGCCGGCGAGGCGGATTTCGGGGACTTGGGAAGAAGAGCTCATGGTTTTCCTGGGTTCGCCGTGATTATTCGTTGTACGCGATGATGGCTTCGAACAGGTCGCGGAACCGATCGTAGCCTCGGGTTTCATTGCGCCGGGTGACTTGGAGCAGCAGCTTTTCGAGCGGGTCGAGCGAGCGCAGACCGTGGCGGGCGATGGTATAGGCCAGCCGGGCGCGCAGCATGACGAACTGGTGCTGGCGGTCGGCTTCCACAGCGCGGCAGGCGCGGCGGACGGCGCCATACAGGCGGCGCAGTTGCGACCGCGTGCCGGCGTCGAGATCCCGCAGGCGGGCCACCAGCACGTGCGCCTGGTTGTCCAGGTACAGGCTGTCGCTGATCAGCTTGTCGTATTCGATTTCAACGGGGCCTTCGGGGCGGCGCATGTCGGGACGGCGATCGCCGCCGCCACGCTGTTCGCCACCGCGACGGTCGTTGCCACCGCGATCATTGCCGCCACGCTCGTTACCAGCACCGCCGCCGCGCTGCTCCTGCCCGCGGCGTTCGTTGCCCTTGTTCGGATTCGGTTCGCGCTGGCCGCCGCCCTGCGGTTGGGCCTGGCGTTCGCGGGGAGGCCGGTCGCCTCCGCGATTTTCGCGCGGCGGACGATCTCCACGCGGCTCGCGCGGCGGGCGATCCCCACGGGGGGCGGGAGCGGGCGGAGCGGCTGCCGGCGCGGCGTCGGCGGGTGCGGCTTCTGCCGGTGTTTCCGGCGCGGCGGGCGCTGCTTCAACGGGCGCGGCTTCCACCGGCGCCGGAGCGTCAACAGGGGCTGCTGCCTCCACCGGTGCCGGCGCTTCGGGCGCGGCGGCGGCGGGTGCCGTAGTTTCTTCAGTCACCGGCGATTCCGGGGCCGGTTGTGGAGTATCCGTCTGCAATTCTTCCGACATACGTAGGTTCGAACTCTCTTTCCCTGATCCGGCCCTCATCGGGCCCGGGCGTTAATCCTGCCCGCGCCAGCCGCTTTCTAGCCGCGCCCAATCCAGCGCCACTTTCCCGGCGGGCCGCAACTGCTTCTGCACCTGCCCCCGGCCAATCAAATCTCCCAAAAACGCGCGCCACTGCCGTTCAAATTCCGATCCGCTGCGATCTCCGGCCAAACGGCGCAGGCGGCTGTGGAAGCGCCACGGCCGGTCCACGCTGCGTTCCCGGCGGCGCGCCCGCGGCGAAGCAATGCCATCGCCCACGCCACGCACACCGTAGAAATCTTCCAACTCTTCAAACACTTCCGGCGGGCAGTGATAGACGTCGCGCAGCCGGCGGATGCGGACCTTCAACGCTTCGGCATCTTTCAATGCCGGCCAATCCAGAATGCGGTCGAACAGCGCCAGCGCATTCCGGCCGGAGGAGCGCACGGTCTCCAACTGTTCCTGATTTCGCTTCCAGAGGCTCGCCAGCGTCTCGCCCGGTTCGGCTACGGTGAGCGCCCCGGATACCGACGTGCCTTCGGTCTGTTCCTTGCCGCCCGGCAGGTCGCCGGAGAAGAGCGTGAAGACGCGGTGGAACTCGCTCGCCACGCCCAGCAGCGCGTCCCAGGCGCCGGTGACGGCAAAGTCATGCCCGCCGCTGTAGACGATCGCCACGCGGCCGGAGTGGGCGGGCATTGCCGAAACGATGCGTTGCAACTCGCCGGCCACCAAGCCTTTATAAAGCACAGCCAGATACTGAAAATTTTCGGCCGAATCGGCCAGATTGAGCCGAGCGGCGGCCAAATCGATCTCGCAGCGCAGCAGGCCCCAGGTGCGCCGTCCGTGTGCGGTCCGGCCGTAGTCCTGCGGGGCGGCGGGCGGGATGGTCAACGACACATCGTCGGCGCCAGGGACAGGTGCCAGCGGCACGGCCTCTCCCTGCAATGAGAACTCAGCTGTCAGGCGTGCCGCCAAGCCTTCCCAGGGCCGCTCCACTTCAGCTGCCGCCACCGGGTTCGGGTTGAACGCCGCCGCGCCCAGATGCCCGAGCGGTGTCTGCCGTTTGCGCAGAATCCCATCGCTCAATCGTTTCCAGATATTGGGCCAGGTGCCAAGATTCTCTGTGGACGTCCAGTGCAGTTCGAGCAATCCGCCGGTCGACGCGGCGATCGAGTCACGCAGCGTCGTAAAATGGGCGTCCGCCTCGGCGATCATTGGTTCGGGAAGCAGCAGCAGGAACGACCCGCCGCCGGCGTAGCCGACCAACAGCGGCGACAGTTTGCGTTCCGCCAGGAAGCCGCGCGGAGTGACTTCGGTGAGCATGGAGACCCAGAGGCTGCGGTCGGCAAAAGACGAGTTTTCGCTCGTGCCGGACACGAACCGTTCAATTCCGCGAAACTGGGCGTAGAGGAATACTTGAAGCGACATGGGCGTATCAGATAAGTCTGCCGCGAAAACTCAATGTAGCACGGCGGAGGCCTCCAGCCGTATTTGGCAGGTGGATTCCCCGTCGCGGCTGGAGCTTTTCCTCCAAAAGTGCATGCCGGACGCCTCGCGGGAGAGCTTGCGCCGGGTGCTGGCGGCGGGGGCTTGCCGTGTCGATGGCGTTGTTCGTCCCTGGGGCTATCGCCTTGTGCCGGGCGCCGTCGTGACGGTGGACCCGGAGGTGCGAATCAGCGAGGTGGTGCCGGAGTCGATCCCGGTGGAGATCCTCTACGAGGACGACGATCTGATCGCCGTCAACAAGCCGCCCGGCATGCTGGTCCATCCAACGACACGGGTCCGCACCGGCACCATGGCCAACGCCCTGCGCGGGGCCGGCTACCGGGACATCCATTTTCTACACCGGCTCGACCGGGAGACCTCCGGCGTCCTGGTGGCCGCCAAGCACCTGCCTCGCGGCTCACCGCTGGCACGGATGTTCGCCGAGCGTGACGTGGCCAAACGGTATCTGGCGATGACGGCGGGCCCTGTGGAATGGGTGGAGCGCACGGTATCGCTGCCCATCGGCCGGGACCCGGATCGGATGCCGCAATGGAATGTGCAGGCCGACGGCGCGCTGGCCGAGACGCATTTCCGTTTGCTCCATCGCGGCGCAGGCGGGGACCTGCTGGAAGCCATGCCAGTCACGGGCCGAACCAACCAAATTCGCATCCATACTGCCGCCATCGGCCATCCGTTGCTAGGCGACTCCGCCTATGGCGGCGCGCCGGCGGCCCGGCTATTTCTGCACGCCTGGACCCTGGAGATACCCACGCCGGAAGAGGGGCGGCGGCTGATCGTGGCTCCCGTGCCGGAAGAGTTTCCGGGGGAGGCTTCCAATCTACTGATAAGCGTGTAAATATATGACTCAGTGAGCCTACAGCGGATCGATAGAACTGTCGATCGATTCGCTAGAGGTACCTGCGCACGTCCGATATGCGTTCTCTTCTGCGCACCTTGCTGCCAGCCTTGACAGTCCTGTCAGTGTTGGGGGCCTCCCTGGCAGGGCAGCAGTTCAGTTTTTATCACTACGGGCTGGCCGATGGCCTGAGCAACCTCAGTGTGCGCGCGACGGCCCAGGATCAAATGGGGCGCATATGGGTCGCCACCGGCAATGGGCTTTACCGTTTTGATGGCCACCGGTTTGAGCGCTTCGGAACCGACAAGGGGCTGGCCGAGGACTCGATTAACTACGTCATTGCCGGGCCGAACGGCGAGATCATTGCCGGCTCCAATAGCGGCATCAGCGTTGGCAATAGTGATCGATTCCGGACACTGGGAATCGGGGACGCCGGGGGCGCGGCCATGCGCTGCATCGGCACCGGTTGTATCGATACATTGCCCGGCGGCGTCTTAATTGCCGCCTCGCCGGGAGGCCTCGGGATTCTGGAGGGCGGTGCGTTTCGGCTGTTTCCGGAGACCCGCGGGTGGAATCTCCGTTCGGTGTATGTGGCTCCGGATGGTTGGATTTGGGCCACGTCCTCTTCGACGGTTCATCGCGGCCGCCTTGTCGCCGGCCGACAAATCTCATGGGATACCGCAGCGCAGCCTTGGGGGTTGCCGGAAGCCGAATATGGCGCTCCTGTAATGGATGGAGCCAAGCGCGTCTGGATCCGATGCCGAAACTCGCTCTACATGATGGAACCCGGTGCGACGGTGTTCCGCCGGTCGGATCTGCAGTTGCCGCCTGTGGGGCGGCTGTCGACGCTGGCGGTGGATCGCCAAGGGCAGCTGTGGGTGCCTGGATTTAATGGTCTATGGCACCGGGATGAGTCCGGTGGACAGCCGTCGTGGCGGCGCTATAGCTCGCAAAACGGGCTGCGGGCCGATCCCGTAAGCACCGTCCTCTGGGATCGGTATGGTACCCCCTGGCTCGGCATGGAAGCGCACGGTCTGGCCCGGTGGAATGGCTATCCGGACTGGCGTGGCTGGCAGATGTCCAACGGGTTGAGCAACAACGGCGTTACCTCCTTCGCCCAGGATGTGGCCGGGCGTTTCTGGATTGGGACGAAGGACGGACTGAACCAACTCGACGCCGAAGGCCGTTTCAGCGTTTGGAACGCCTCCAACGGATTGGCCGCCAATGGCGTTCGTTCCTTGGCCGCCACGCCGGATGGTTCCTTGTGGGTAGGCAGCAATGAGGGCGGATTGACGCGGATCGGACCCGGCAAGGATCTATCGCGCTTCGGTGCCGCCGATGGACTCGATTCCGACCGGATTGTGACGATGACGGTGGAGCCGTCGGGGAATCTTTGGCTTTGTACGCGGGCTGGGCTCTACCTCGGGGATTGGCGAGAGAAACGGCCGCGTTTTCGCGCATATTCCACTCCGCTGACGAAGACACCGCGCACGATGTACCGTGTTCTCCGGTCCCGGGATGGCACTCTCTGGGTGGCCAACAGCATTGGCCTTGCACAGGAAAGAGATGGGAAATGGCAAACCTTCGGCAAGGCCGATGGACTGGCCTATGAAGGCGTCGTGTTCCTGGCCGAACGGGTCCCGGGTGAACTCTGGGCCGGCTATACGGGCGTGCATGGAATCGCCAGATTGAATCTGGACGCTACGGGACGGTTGGCCAGCGTTAGCAATTTCGGCCGGAATCAGGGGCTCGGGAGCGACAACATCAGCTTTCTGGAGGTCGATCGCACCGGTAAAGTCTGGGTGGGGACCGACGTTGGCGTGGATCTTTGGAGCCGTGGCCGGTGGCGCCATGTTGGCCCGCCCGATGGCCTGATCTGGCACGATGTGATGCTTGGGGCCTTCTATGAGAATCCGGACGGCCGTGTCTACATTGGCACAACCAGTGGTTTCTCGGAGTACCGCGGCACTGGCGAGGCTCCCCCTGCTGATCGGGTCGTCATTACCTCGCTTTCCAGCGGTGGCGTTCCGCTCCCTGAGGCGCAATGGCGGGACCTGTCGCTCTCCGGCCGTACCCTTCACGTCGAATTTTCGAATGTTCGCCTGTTGCCGAACGCCCGGTATCGCTACCGCCATCTGACCGGAACCCGGCCTGTCGATCCCTCGTTCGGTTGGAGCGAGACCCTCAACCCCGTCGTCGATCTGACCTTGCAGCCTGGGCCGAATCGCCTGGAAGTGCAGATCGTAGGGGAATCGGGCGATGGCGAGCCCGCCTCCACCGCGTTGGGCTTTTACGTAAACCCACATTGGACGGAAACAGGACTCTTCCGCGGCGCGATGTTCGCCGCCGCGCTCCTGTTGGCGTTGTTGCTGTGGCGCGGCCGTGTCTCCCGCATCGAGACACAGCGAGCCGAACTGGAGACCGCCGTCGAAATCCGCACGCGCGAGTTGCGGGAACAGGCGGCGCGAATTGAACATCAGAAATCGGAAATCGAGGAACTCCTGGCGCAGTCTCACCAGTCCAATCGCCTCAAGAGCGAGTTCCTGGCCAACATGAGCCACGAAATTCGCACGCCGATGAACGGCGTAATCGGCATGACGACACTGGCGCTCGCCACCGATCTATCGCCCGAGCAACGCGACTACGTGGAAACCGCCCGCTCCTCCGCGGACAGCCTTCTGCAGATCCTGAATGACATCCTCGATTTCTCCAAGATCGAAGCCGGCCGTCTGGACATCGAATCAGTGCCCTTCTCGCTACGGAAACTCATCCAGGAGTCGACTCGGCCCTTCCTCCCGGTAGTCCACGAAAAGGAACTGCGCTTCCTCGTCGATGTGGATAAGTCACTCGAGGATGACCTTCGCGGCGACCCCACTCGCCTTCGCCAGATTCTCAGCAATCTCCTCGGCAACGCGCTCAAGTTCACTTCGCACGGCTCCATTCAGCTGCATGTCACCCCGGCCGAAGGCGCCGCACCTGAGAACCCCATCGTCCAGTTCTCGGTTACCGATTCCGGAATCGGTATCGACGCCGACAAACTGCCGATCATCTTCGAACAGTTTCGTCAGGCCGACGGCTCCATGACGCGCCGCTTCGGCGGCACCGGACTGGGCCTTTCCATCTGCCAGCGTCTGGCCGAACTGATGGGTGGACGCATCTGGGCCGAGAGTGAAGTCGGAAAGGGAACCACGATCCGCGTTACCGTCCGGTTGGAGCCGGGTGTCCGGGACCAAGCCGTGGCGCCGGTTGCCGAACGCGCGCCCAGCCGCTCCCTTCGGGTGCTTCTGGTGGAGGATAACGCCGTCAGCCAGCGCCTCGCCGAACGGCTGCTCGGCAAGCAGGGGCACCATGTCGTCACCGCCGGAAATGGCCTGCAGGGCGTCTCCGCGTTCCGCGAACGGGACTACGATCTGGTTCTGATGGACGTGCAAATGCAGGAGTTGGATGGTCTTGCCGCCACCCAAGCCATCCGCGCCTTGGAACGCGGCACCGGCCGCCGCACGCCCGTACTGATGATCACCGCCAACGCCATGAAGGGCGATCGGGAGAAATGTCTGGAAGCCGGCGCCGATGGCTATCTCACCAAGCCGCTCGAAGCCGGGCAACTCATCCGCACGATTACGGAAATGGCCGACCGGAACTCCCCGGCCGGCCCCGAAATTTAGAATCCGCGGCTGGGCCGGTAGCCCGGACGCGCCCGGACGCGATACTTCTTGCCCGCGTCGCCCACGATTTCCACGGCGATCTTCCGGAACCCTTCGTTCGGGTTCGTTTGCGGGTAGTAGGTTACGGTGTATGAGTTGCCCAGATCCTCGCGGATCGATTCGAACGCTTCCACCTGTTTCTGCCACGTCTTGGCGAAGTAGGCCTTGCCGCCCGTCCGCGTCGCCAGGCGTTTGAACACGCCGCTCGAAATCGCGTCTTTGCTGGCTTCGGCGGTGGAAATCACGTAGATCGGAATACCCTCATCTTCGGCCACGGCGCGCACGTCGTCCGGCGCCACCATACTGGCGTTGTCCGGTCCGTTGGAGAAGACGATTACCACCTTGCGCCCCGGCACCTTGGCGGCGTCCCGCAGCGTCAGCAGCAGCGTGTTGTAGAGCGCCGAGTCGTCCCCGGCCACCGCTTTGCGCAGACCGAGAATCGCCTCGTTGCGGTCCTTCGTCAGGTCGGCCGCGCGCGTCAGGTTACGGCTGAAGGTATAGACGGCCACCGAGTCGGCCCGGTCCAGGCCGCGCACAAAGTCGGCAATAGCGTCAGAGGCGTACACGAACCCGCGATACATGTAGTTGCTGGTGTCGAAGAGCACGAAGACGTTGGTGCCGACGAAGGCATCCGACCGCACATCGGGCCCGGTCTTCGCCTCTTCCTTCGGCGGTTGCTGCGCCAGCGGCCGCATCGAACCGTCGTCCAGAATCTGCATCACCGGCTTGTTGCCTTCGGCGAACGTGTTCAACTTCTGCGCAATACCGTCTTCCATAATCCGGAAGTCGGACGGCTTCAGCCCGTTCACGTACTTGCCCTTGCTATCGGTTACCGTGAAGCCCAGGACCACCATGTCGACCTTCACCCGGAAGGTGGGCCGGCTGGTCTCCTGCGCCAAGGCGCTACGCCCCGCCAACATCGCCGCGGCGCCCATGCCGAATACTTTTCGTCTCGATGTCACTCGTCTCTCCCTCGCGTGCCTATTGTAGAAAAGTGTACAGAAATGCCAGCCGCATTTGCTGGACTACTCGCCGCCGCCGGCCGCCATCGCCGACTTGTGCGCCTTCGCCCGAACCTCTTCGCCCACCTGCCGCATCGACCGCAACAACGCCGGCCAATCTTCCAAATGCGTCGCGAAGATCCGCTCCACCGTGTGCTTCGTCCATTCCGGCACCGCCACATTCAACTGCGACGGCATCATGTAGGCAGAATCGGCAACCGCGGCGTAATACAGCAGGCTCGACTCCCAGCTTTCCGCCATAATGCGGCTCGAATAACCCATCAATGTCGGGAAAGTTCGGATGTTCAGTAACTCCGGGCTGTAGCTGTTGGTCAGCGTCGGTTTCGACGTTCCAAAGGCCTTCGACACCGCTCCGTAGCTCGCCACCGTGGGTGCCGCCTGGGCGATCTTCCGGATCTCCTGCGCCATTCCGTCACCCGCCTCCGCCTGGGCGCCGTGCATCTCCCGGGCCATTAGGAACAGTTCCGACGGCGTCACGTTATCCAACGCCTTTTTCACCCGGCCCTCGGCCAGCCATTCGCCCACCTGCCGCGCCCGCGCCGGCGGGGCGAACAGGCCCAGCACCCGCGTCACGCGGCCGCGCAGCCCTTCGTCCATTACCGATTCGGCCAGCATCAATTCGCTCAGCCGCAGGTGCATCGCCACCCACTGCATTTGCACCGGGGACACATTCCAGAACCGCTGAATCTTCGAGCTCTGCACAATCTGCGGCACCAGGTCGCCCCAGATAAGCGCCTGCTCCTTGCTCGGAATCAGGAAGTTCTGCTCGGCTTCGGCCAGCGCGTAGGGCAGTCCCGTCAACGAGCCCACCAGACGTCCGCCGGAACTGGCCGGCCAGCCGGAGCCAACCACCTCGGTTTGTTTCCACGTCTGCGCCGCGCCCTGCAGCCCCAGGAAGTCGTGGCTGCGGACGAACACCGGATTGGTATAGAGGATCTGTGCGCCCGGCGGGGCGTAGTGGCCGTAGTTCAGGCCCACCAGCGTGTCGCGCAATAGCGGCGCCAACAGGCCCTTCACGTCGGCCAGCTTCAGCGGATCGGCGCCCGCTTTTTCCACTTGCGCGCGCAGGTTCAGCTTGCGCTGATTTTCAATATGCCGCTCGCTCCAGTACCCGAAGATCAGCGCGTTCTTTTCCACGCCGCTCAGCCCGGCCCGCGGCAGTTGGATCTCCGACAGCCGGCCCGAGACACGCTGCACGATCGCCGGATCCAGCTTCGCGCCCTTGCCGATCGCCTCCAAATGCACCGCCAGATCGCCCAGCGCCTTCAGCGAAACCAGCCGCTGCGCCTCGATCACGCGGATCATATCCTGCACCAACTGTGTCTGCGTCTCGACGTCTTCCGCATTCGCCGCGCCCGCCAGCAGGTCCACCATGCGGTCCTGCGGATTGGTCCCGGCCGGCGCGCCAGTCGCCTTCAGCAGCGCCTGCACGCCACTCCAGCCGGCGTCAAAGGTGTCTTTGTCGCTCTTGGACTTGGCGAAGGATCCCAGGATGCCGGCCATCACCGCATCGGCGTCTTTGTCGGCAATCGTGCCCTGGCGAACCAGAATCTGCCAGATCGAAAGTAGCCCCTGCATCGTACCGGCGGCGTTTGACCGCACGCCCTGGTCCCGAATCGCCGCCACCGCGGCCATGGTGTCCAGATACGCCGTAATGGTCGATTCCTGCAGCGACCCCGTCTCGTTCAGTAGCGAGTACTGCGCCCCGCTGGCCCGGTATTCGCGCGCCAACCGGTCCACCGTCGCCGGCGCCATCGCCGTCGCCCGCTTCCGGTTCATATCGCTCAGCGCCATGAAAATCTTCAGCGGTTCGTTTTCGACGGCCTTCCGGCACAGCGCGAAGAGCGCCTCCAGCAGGTCATCGGCTTCTTTCCAGTTCGCCGCGGCCTTGGTCAGCTTGCCGTCATACTTCCCGTGCGGATGCTTGATGAACAGCTGCTTCCAGATGTCGACGTTCCCCGGAATGTGGGGTTTGCCGCTTTCGTCGAAACGCAGCCGCGTGGTCAGCAACAGCAGGTCGGTGTTAGCGCGGAACACCGGCCGCGCCGGGCCGGGGCTGGTTACCTTGCCGGTCACCGCGCCGTAGAACCGCTTCAGCCGCCCGCCCTGCGTCAGGTAATCCTGCGCCGGACCGCTCACGCGCATCAGTGAGTCATAGTAGCTGGCCAACCACCCATCGTCTTTGGAGTTCAACTTGTCGAAGAACGCGGCCGGATCGGCCGGCGACGCGCCCGCCAATTCCGCCCAAATCGGCTCCGCCTTCGCTCCGCCCGGGACAATCGCCCGGCCGTCGCGAATCGTGTACATGCCGCCGAAGAAATCCAGCACGTGGCTGAACGCCTTCAGGCGCATCACCTGCACACTCGCCTTCAGTTTGGAGGCCACTTCGCGGTCCAGCTTCGACATGCCAAGGTACAACCGGCACAACTGCGGATCGCTCAAATACTGATCGATAAATTCGCCCTGCTGCTTTTCCTTCGTCCCGCCCAACCAGTATTCCGGCCCATAAAGCACCGGCACCTGGGTCGGCTTGTAGTCATATTCAAAAGGCCGATTGGCGCGCAGCGCCTGTTCCAGTTCCGCCAGGGGAAACCCGGAGTCGATCGTCAGAAAAGCGCGCGACGCGTTCACTGTTTCCAACACGACTTCCGCGCCGCAGCCTCCGCGCATCCGGTAGCCCAGCGCGCGCAAGAGGTCGGCCGTCACCGGCGATTCGCACTGCTCCACCCGGATCTTCTTCGCCTCGCCCGAAAGCTTGTTCAATTCGCGTGCCTGGGACAGGTAGCGCACCACCAGCTTCAGATATTCGGTGGGCTCCAGACCCTCGTTGCTGTTGGCCGCCTGATAGCCGTTGGTCACCACGTTTCGCGCCAACGCGCCCAAAATCTCTTCCCGCGGCAGGTCCGGGCTCAGCGCCGCCATGCGCGAAAAGGACCGGATCGGTCCAGGGATTTCAATGATGCTGTACTCGGCGCCCAACTCGCCCTTAGGCATCGGAACCGTCGTCTGCCCCAGCGCGGAGGCATGCTTCTGCGCCGCCGCCGTGTCGCCGGCCAGCAGGTCCAGCGCCACCAGGCGCCGTGCGTATTTCGCCCGTTCCGCCGAGCCGCTCTTCTCCAGCGCCGCTACAAGTTTCTCGTAGGTGCCGCGTGCCGCCGGGTCGCCGTGGCGATCCAGAAACTCCGCCACAATCGTCAGCGTCAGCGCGTCGTTCGGCGCCTCTTTTGCCGCCGCCATTAGCAACGAACGGGCCGCTCCGGCCTGCCCTTTTTCTTCCAATTGGCGGGCGCGGGAGGCGATCTCCTGCCCCGGCATCATCAGTCCACAACCCAAGAAACAAAGCGCTAAAAGTGGTCGCATCAGTGTCCGTCCCCGGAATTCGTGCTCCTACTCTAACACTACTGAAAGGCCCAGAATCGGCCCCGCATTCCGGTCGGACGAAGTTAACAATCGTGCTCCAAATGAAACAGCCGGGAATATGGGACCTTTTGAGCCCATATTCCCGGCTGTCGCCCGGAATTGCCTTCGCCGACGGGTTAGTGAATCAGCTGTTCGCCACTGCCGGCGGTGGACGTCGTCATCGGGTCGGCCAGTCGCGCCCGGTCCGGAATGACCAGCGCCTGGTAGCCCTGCGCCAGGTTCTTGCTCCCAAAGTCGCTGATGAAGGCGTAGCCGTGTGCGAACTGGAAGTCGCACCCGACCATCATGTAGCCCTGGAATCCGGCGCGCGCCCCGGACAGGGTGAACGTCCACTGCTCGCCACCGGCCAGAGTCGGCGACGAGAGCGCCGGGAACTGAGCCTGCGTAGTCGGGTTGAATGGCGTTGAGAAGAACGTCGCCGTACACCGCCCGGTTTGTGGCGATGTCGTCAACGTATCACGAGACGTGTTGCTGACCGCAATCCCGGTATCGAATCCGGCTTGGTTGGTGATGAACTGGAACAGCAGCGTTGTGCGGCAGACGTTCAGGGACACCATCGGAATCGGACCCGTAAGGCCGAGGTACCGCGGGATCGAATCGCCCGCCGTCGCCGTCGCCGCCGAACTCTGCGGCCCAAAACCGCCGGAGGTGGAAATCGTATTGGCCGCCGGCTGCGGGTTGTTGCCGTAGGCGATCACGACCGCGAAGGCTACTGCCTCGCCGCTGTTGACGTCGGTTTCCAGCACTTCCCAAGAGACTTCTCCGCTGGGCGGCACCAGTTTCAATCCGCCGTCGATCTGGTTGTCAGCCGCCAGTGCCGTGAACGGCGCTCCCGGCGTGGACGTCAGCCGAGCCTTCGTCGTCGGAACCCCTGCCCCGTCCAACGTGCTCCCCGTCGCCAACTCGCGGGTGCCGACGTAAACTCGGGCCCCGGCCGGGATGTTCGTAAACACGGCGCGGAGAATGGTGCCGCTGTCACCAACACCCACCCGGTTCCAACCGTTCACCACCGGGAACGTCGCATTGTTAAACCCGCTCTCCGTGTTGTAGGAGACAATCGGGTTGTCCTGCGAAAAAGCAATCTGTGGTTCAGCCACCGTCGTGCCCAGATTTCTGCGCTTGAACGCGTTGGCAAAGCCTTCCGTGAACTTGACGAGCATCGTCCGGCCGCCCGGCGAATTGTAGGCGCCCGCCGCGGCGTTGCCGGCCAGGTCAATGTTGTAGGCGTTGCAGGCCGTCAGCGAAAGCGGCCCGGTCAGAGCCCCATCGGTCGCCGACCGGATTTCGTAGCTCACACCGGTCCGGACGGTGCCAAGCGTCTGCTGCGGGTTGGTCAGCGTGCTGCTCACCTGCGCCCCGGAGATCGATACGAACGCCAGCGCCGGTCCGCCGCCGGACGGGATGCTGGTCGCATTCATCCGGATATTGCGGATGCGCAGAACGCGGTCGGCATTCGGCCCCGGCGGATTGACGGGAATGTTCAGCCAGGACAAGGAGTTGAAGGAGTCATACCGGCCCTGAAAAATGTTATCGGTGTTGAGGCACGCCGCGGGCGTCAGACACGGCTTCTGGTCGGCCGACGCCGGAGTGTCCACGATCAGCACCGCCTCGGTCAACGCGGGGCCGGCGCCACTCGCTGGAACAGTTACGCGGCTGCTCACGGCGGCGTTGAAAAAGATGCTGATGTTCAGGACCGGGAATGCTCCCGCTGTCACGGGCGTGCCGCCCCGGCAAGTCAGGATGAGGTCCCCGGCCAGTTCTGTCAAACCACTGGAACGCAGTGTTGTAGGTGTCGGCGCGCTCGCCGTACACGCCATTTGCGCTTGTGCGTGCGCGGCCGGAGCAAGCATCAGGCCGGCAAAACAAAACGAGAAAAGGACGGATCTCTGCATATTTCCTCCAAGACGTGCGAACGCGGGACGCACGGATATCAACACTATACCAAAACATTTCTTGATGAAAATGTTCTGGGAATCCGGACCCATAAACACGGAAACCCCGCGCCGGCGGGGGCGCGGGGTTTCCGTGTTTAGCGTTCGCTTATTGGGCCAGCCGAAGGATCTCGCCCGCAATGCGCGCGAACGCGCTGTTCAACTCGGCCGAATTGGGTGCATACACGTACAGCCCGTCCGGTTTGGTGTTGTTGTAAATGTTGGAGAGTGGATCGTTCGCCATCCGCTTCAGCAGGACATCGTCAACGCCCCCGTTACTCCCGAGTCCGATCGTATAGGTGATGACGCTCACCGTCGTATTCGCGCGCGCCGCGGCCGCGGCGTTGTCCGCCAGATTCATCGAGATGTTCTGGATGTTGATGGGGGTGTCGATGCGCTTCCTCCCGCTATACGACGGATTGGTGCCCGGATAGGTGGCGACGGATTGGTATCCCGCCGTCGACAGGCCGTTGATATCGGTATCCGGCACATACGCCAGATCCTGGCGTAAATAGGTCCACGAACTCGCCATCGCGCAGCCGTTCAGCACGCTGGCGCTGGCCATCACATCGCCGGAGCTCGAACTGGTGGCGGTGCGTGTCATCAGCCCCAGCGTGTAACCGGTGGCGTTGCTGGCAGGGCTGGCTGCCGCGATCGACCCGGTCTTCCCTGCGAATGTGCCCCAACTACCGCTGGAGGAACTGCGGCCGTTGTCATCGACGCAAGTACTCTTCGGGATTGTGCACTGGCTGCCGGTGCCACAACTCAACCCGCTGGCGCCATACCGGGTGTCGGAAACCGTTTTTACGGGGAAATTCGCAGTGAACGCCGTCGGATACCCGTCGGTGAAGAACACGATCATGTTGAGCGCGAGCGGCTCGTTGATCGTCACCAACTGGTTGTAGGCCGCCATATAGGAATCCGACGTGTTCGTGCCTCCTGAACAGGCAATCAGGTCGATCGCGCTCGTCAGCAGCGACCCCGTTGTCCGGAAGTTGTTCGACGGCGGATACGCCAGATAAACAGAGGACCCAAACGTCACCAGCCCCAACGTATCCCGGCCGTTGACGAACATATTCACGAAGGTTTTGGAAGCTGTGATCATATCGCTGCAGGGCGTACCGGCCATAGAACCGGACCGGTCCAGTACCAGCATCAGGTTCACATCTCGCCGGGAGGCCTTGCCAATGGCGCCCGCCACCGCCGTCGTGCCGCCCAGCAGCCGCATAAAGTAAAGAGGCGCGTTCGTCGTCGCCGTCGTCGTCACCGTCAGCGTACTCATGTTGGTCTGCGCCACAGCAATCGATTGTGACGTGCCGGTCGTACCCAGATAACTGGCCGGGAAGTTCGCGCTGAAAAACGCGTTGCCGCGCACCGTTGCCGCCGCCGTCTGCTCACTCAACGTCTGTCCCAGATTCAAATTGCGCGCCGTCGCCAGCGATGCCGCGTCGCAGGCCGCCGTCAGCCTCCCGCGAATCACGTACAGCAATCCGGCGTCGATCGCCAGCCCCATTGTCGGGATCGTAAACAGCAGCATCAATGCGGTCAGCATCACTGCCATCCCGCCTTCGCGTGCTTCGCGCCGCCGCCGCACGCCGCCTCTAGAAGACGTTCCGTTGATAGACATAGGTGTTATCTCGAAATCCTGGCATGTCGATTTCCGGGGTCTTGAAGTACGCCTCCGACACATAGGCATACTCGCCCGCGTTCAACGTCATCACCGCCGTAAACCCATCGGCCCGCACGCTCGTATCGTTCAGATAGTTCGTCGTCGAAATGGTTCCGTCGCTCTGAATCAGCGACGGCGTCGGGCTGCCGAACGTCGTCGTATAAAGAGCCGTGTTACCCACCGTCATCCGCTTGATCACCACCGGCCGGTTATAGTTCGGGCACGATCCGGTCGACAATCCGCCCGCCGAGCACTCGGTCGCCCCGATCATCATAATCTGCGTCATGATCACTACCCCGTTCCCGCCGCTGGTCGTCATGTTCATCCCGTTCGCCAGCCGCACAAGCAGATCCTTATTCCCTGCCAGCGAAAAATCCACATAGCGCATAAACATCGCCCCGGCATCGCGCGCCACCACGCCCGCCTGCACGCTCTTGGTCAACGTCATGCCCACCGAAAACGTACCCATCAACAGCAACGCCAGAAACGAGATCACCAATGCGAACTCGACGACCGTGTTGCCGCGTTGGCGCTCCCGGCCAGCCATATTCCGCTTCTTCATGGCTTTCTTATCGGCATGGTGGTGACGATCCTCCTGGCAATCCTTCCATCCGGTCCGCCGCGTAGACGTTCACGTTAAACGGCGATGCCGTCCGCCACAACGGCGCAATCCAGCTCCATGTGAACCCCTCCACGCCTATCTCCACCACGTTTCCCGGCGCGTTGCTCCCCGCCCCGGTCACTTCTGTGTTCAGGTTCGTCGACCCGTAATATCGCACTTTGATTTTGGAATCCTGCGAGGAGTCCGCCAAAAATCCCACCGACGATGCCTTCACCACCGCCTTGATCGACGCGTCCTGGCACAACCCGCCCGATGTCTGATACGTCACCGCGTACCGCACGCCCTCGCGCACCGCGTTCTGCATCGTCGCCCGCAGAAACAGCGCCAGCGAAAAATCGATCAGCGCCAGCAGCAACGCCAACAGCGGCAGAAAAACGAGCGCTACCTCCAGCAGTTGGTTTCCCCGCTGGCGTTTTTTGCGCTCCACCGATACCGGACGATTGTGCAAAATGCGGAGGTTCTCCTACTCCTCCCTCATTCTGCGCAACTCCCAGCCATTCACCAATCAGCAGCCCATCTCATTCCGGCCGCTATTCGTATTTAACCCTTCTGCTCCACCATGGGCGTATTCCGTCCCCGGCTCTGGTGCCAGTACCACGCCCCCAAAACCACAAATCCCAGGCTCATCCACTGCGTCAGCGACAACCCCGCCACCAGCCCCTGCGCGTGGCTCCGCACAAACTCCACCCCAAATCGCACCAGCGAATACGTCACCAGATAGAAGCCAATCTGCGCTCCCGGCCCCAGCTTCCAGCCGGCGCGCTGCCACAGCAATCCAAAGATTACAAACTCCGCAAAGGCCTCATACAACTGCGTCGGATGCAGCGGAATTCCCAACGGCACGCCCGTCAAATCCGCCGCGTCCCGGTTCCGGAACACCACCGCCCACGGCCGGTCGCACACCCCGCCCCAACAACACCCCGCCGCAAAACACCCCAACCGCCCAATCCCATGTCCGATCGCAATCCCCGGCGCCAGCAGATCGGCTGTCTCCAAAAACGGCAGCCCGTGCTTCTTCATATACCACCAGGCGAATACGATGGCCAGGATCAATCCGCCCTGGAATACCCCCGCCGCCTGCAGGGTGCTGATAGAGAAGATATCGTCCAGATGCTTGCTGTAGTGGCTTTCCCAATCGAACAGGATCATCGCCACCTTCGCGCCCGCCAACCCGGCCAGCGCGCACAGCACCACCAGATTCGAAATCTTCTCCGGATCCACCCCGCGCCGCTTTGCCAGAATCGTGCTTACCTGCAATCCGGCCAATACCCCCAGCGCCACCAAAACGCCATACGCCGGCAGGAAAAAATCACCAAACTGAAACAGCTTTGGAAACACTACGCAGTCTCCTTCTGCCGCCACAAATCAATCAGCAACAGCACCGCACCTACCGAAATCGCGCTATCGGCCACGTTGAACGCCGGCCATTGATAGTCCCGCCAGTAGACCAACAGGAAGTCCGTCACGCTGCCCCGCAGGATGCGGTCGTACAAATTCCCCAACGCCCCGCCCAGCACTAGCGCCAGCGCCAGTCGCCCGGCCGCCGTGTAGGTTTCTGGCTTCAACAGCGCGCTCCGGAACATCCACGCCACAATCAGCGTCACCACGCCCGACAGCCCGATCAACACCACGCCCCGCACCGAATCCGGCGCATCGGCCAGCAGGCTGAACGCCGCCCCGCGGTTCTGCGCATGCACAATCGAAAACAACCCCGGAATCACGACGTTCGTGTCCCAGAAAGAGACGTTCTGCTCAATCCAGCGCTTGGAGATCCAATCGAGCACAAAGATGCCCGGAATCAAACCAATCAGGGCTGCCTTCGGTAGGTTCAACCGGCCACCATTTCCTTAACGGCCGCCGCGCACGGCGCGCAAACCACCGGCAAATCAGCGTCGGCGCCCACGTCGTGCGTATGCTTCCAGCACCGCTCGCACTTCACGCCCGTCGCCCGCAGCACGCTCGCCCGCAGCGCATCGCCCGAGGCCAACTCCACCTCGCTCACAATGAACAGCGCCGGCAACTGCCCGGAGTAGCTCTCAAGCAACGGCAACAACGTCGCATCGGCTTCCAGGCGGACCCGCGCCTCCAACGGCGCGCCGATGACTTTCTCCTGCCGCGCGGCTTCCAATACCTTCAGGACCTCACCGCGAACAGCGATCAGTTGATCCCACACAGCCACGCGCTCGGCATCCATCCGCCCGCTGAATTCCCCAGCGTTCGGTAACAGCGCAATGTGCACCGAAGAGGGCGCCCCGGCCGGCCGCGCAAACGACTGCCAGATCTCCTCGCACGTAAACGCCAGCACCGGCGCCAACAGCCGCGTCAATGCGTCCGTCAGCCGCCACAGCGCCGTCTGCGCGCTCCGCCGCCCGGCCGATTTCGTCGCCGTCGTATACAACCGATCTTTCAGAACATCAAAGTACACGGCGCTCAAATCCGTCCCACAGAACGCATAGGCGGCCTGATACACACGGTGGAAAGCGTACTCATCGTAGAACCCGCGGCACTTGGCCACCAGGTCATCGGCCCGCGTCAGAATCCACTGGTCGATCTCTTCCAACTCCGAAAACGGCACCAGGTCCGTCGCCGGGTCGAACCCGTCCAGATTCCCCAACGCATACCGGAACGTGTTGCGAATCTTCCGATACGCCTCCGTCAAACGAGTGAGAATCGTCTCCGACAACCGCACGTCTTCCCAGAATTCGACGGAGGAAACCCACAGCCGCAGAATCTCGGCGCCATACTGCTTGATGATCTTTTCTGGCTCAATCGTGTTGCCCAGCGATTTCGACATCGCCTTGCCTTCGCCATCAAGCGTCCAGCCGTTGGTCAGCGTGGCCCGATACGGCGCATCGCCCTTCAGCCCCACGCCCACCAGCAGCGAGGAGTGGAACCAGCCGCGATACTGATCGCCGCCCTCCAGGTACATATCGGAGGGCCACGGCAGCCCGTTGGCTTCGTTCAAAACAGCCAGATGGCTCGACCCGGAGTCGAACCACACGTCCAGAATGTCGCGCTCTTTTTCGAACTCCGTACCGCCGCAATGCGCGCACGCAAAGCCCTCGCCCAGCAGTTCCGCGGCCGTCTTCTCATACCAGATATCGGCCGAATGTTCCCGGAACAAATCGACGACTTTATCGAGCGGCGCCCGGTCCGTGACGATCTTCTCGCAGGACTTACAGGTAAAGGCGATAATCGGCACGCCCCACGTCCGCTGCCGCGAAATACACCAGTCCGGCCGCGTCGCAATCATGTTGCTGATGCGTTCCTCGCCCCAGGCCGGCCACCACTTCACACGGCCAATGGCGTCCAGCGCCTTCTGCCGCAGATCGTTGCGCTCCATGCCGATAAACCACTGCTCGGTCGCCCGGAAAATCGTCGGCTTGTGGCAGCGCCAGCAGTGCGGATAGCTGTGGTCGATCGGCGTCATCGCCAACAGCGCCCCGGCCTCCCGCAGCAGCTCAATCACAATCGGATTGGCTTCCCAAACGTTCTTGCCAATCAGCACTTCCGGCAGCACGCCCGGCTCATTTTCGGTATGGTACAACCGCCCCGCGCCGTCCACCGGGCAGTACACCTGGATGCCGTTCTGCATCCCGGCCACGTAATCTTCCTGGCCATGCCCCGGCGCCGTATGCACCGCGCCCGTGCCCTGTTCCAGGGTGACGTGTTCGCCCAGAATCCCCAGCGATTTCCGCGCAATAAACGGATGTTGGAAGACGCTCTGATCCAGCTTCGCTCCCGCGAACCGCACCAGCTCCGTGCCCTCCGCCCAGCCCAGCGCAGCCTTCACCGTATCCAATAAACCAGCGGCGACAATATAGACCGCCCCGCCCGTCTCATAGGCGACGTACTCAAACCGCGGATGGAACGCGATGCCCATGTTCGACGGAATCGTCCACGGCGTCGTTGTCCAGATCAGCCCGTACACTTCCTTGCCCGCCAACGCGCCGTCGATCGTCGCCGGGTCCTCGGTCAGCTTGAACCGGACGTAGATCGAAGGGCTCTTGTGGTTCTCGTATTCCACTTCGGCTTCCGCCAGCGCCGTCCGGCAACTGATGCACCAGTTCACCGGCTTCAACCCGCGGTAGACATACCCCTTGGCGAAAAAGTCGACGAATGCGCCCGCGATGACGGCCTGATACTCCGGCGCCATCGTCATATACGGCTTATCCCAACGCCCGAAAATTCCCAGCCGCTGGAACGAAGTATTCTGCAGATCCACGTACTTCTGCGCGTAGGCGCGGCACGCCTTCCGGATCTGCGACGTCGTCATCTGGGCCTTCTTCGAGCCCAACTCCCCGTCCACCTTGATCTCAATCGGCAGCCCGTGGCAATCCCACCCCGGTACATAAGGCGAGTCCATGCCCATCATCGTCCGCGACTTGACGATGAAATCCTTCAGCAGCTTATTAAAAGCGTGGCCAAGGTGAATGTTGCCATTGGCGTACGGCGGTCCGTCGTGCAGCACATACATCGGCTGCCCGGCGCGGGCTTCTCGAATGCGGCCATACAGATTTCCGTCTTTCCATTCAGCCAGCAGACGCGTTTCCAGCGTCCCTAGATTGGCCTTCATAGAAAAATCGGTCTTCGGCAGGTTGACCGTCTTTTTGAGTTCGACTTGGCTCCAGTCCATGGGGTACTTTCCATTATCGGGCCAACGCACCGGTTTTGCGAAATCAGCCGCCCGTCAGCCACTCCCGCAACAGGTAAATCTCCCCACCAAAAAACAGCGAGCCAAAGACGATCTTGTTATACCGCGCCAGCCACAACGGCAGGTAGATGTCGAAGTTATCCGCCCGTTCTTCCGTATGCCGCGCCGCCATATCCGTCAACGGGCAGCGGCACCGGTTCATCGCCAGCACCGCGCACTCCAGCCACACCAGCCCGCTCAGCCCAACCGCCCACTCCCACCGCCGCCCGTAGGTGGCAACCGGAATGGCCACAATACACCCCGCAAACACGCACCACACCGCCGTATGCAGCAGCTTGATCCGTGTCAGCGCGGCGTTCACCCCAACGCCTTTTTCCCCGCCGCGATGACTTTCAAAATGGCGTCGACGTCATAAACCGCCCCGCCCCACGAGCCGCCGC
This sequence comes from Acidobacteriota bacterium, assembly GCA_947470805.1. Classification (GTDB taxonomy): domain Bacteria; phylum Acidobacteriota; class Terriglobia; order Bryobacterales; family Bryobacteraceae. Next base: position 27,159 of record CANIVU010000034.1, read on the forward strand.
TCACGTCCACCAGCGCCGCCCACAGTCGCGTGTCGTCCGGCAACAGCGGGTCCGGCCGCAAGTCCGGCCGAGCGGCCCGCTCCGCCAACAACCGCTCCCCGTCCACCAGATTGAACGACCCCTCCATCGTGTTCCGGTCAATCACAATCTCAATCTCGTCCCCATCGAGAACCTTCCCAATCGGCCCGCCCGCCAACGCCTCCGGCGAAACGTGTCCAATACAAGCCCCCGTCGAAACGCCGCTGAACCGCGCATCGGTCACCAGCGCCACATGCTTCCCAAACGGCAAATGCTTCAGCGCTGAGGTCACCTGATAGGTCTCCTCCATCCCCGAGCCCAGCGGACCGCGCGAGCACAACACCATCACATCGCCCGCCTGAATCCGGCCCTCTTTGATCGCCGCAATCGCCGCCGCTTCGGAAACAAACACCCGCGCCGGCCCGCGCTTCCGATACACCCCATCGGCGTCCACCACCGACGGATCAATCGCCGTGGCCTTGATGACGGAGCCCTCCGGCGCCAGGTTCCCCACCGGGAAACACACCGTCGACGCCATCGCCTCGTCCATGGACTTAATCACGCGAGATGGCGTAATCCCCTCGCGCTCCTCCAGCTGCTTGCGCAACGAATGCCGCCGTTCGCTCGACTCCCACCAGTTCAAGACTTCGTCCAGAGTACACGCCGAAGCCGTCTTCACCGAAGTATCAAGCAACCCCGCCTTCCGCAAATGCAGCATGACCTCGGGAACGCCTCCCGCCATAAACACAACCACCGTCGGGAAGTTCTCCGGTCCGTTCGGCAGTGAATCGACAAGCCGCGGCACGGCTTTGTTCACCCGTGCCCAATCGGCCACCACCGGCCGCCGCAGCCCCGCCTGATGCGCCACCGCCGGCAGATGCAGGATCAGGTTGGTCGATCCGCCAAACGCCGCATGCAGCACCATCGCGTTCTCGAGCGAGGCAGACGTCAAAATGTCGGACATCGTCCAACCCAGCTTCTCCATCTCCAACACCGCGCGCCCGCTCCGCCGCCCCATGTCCAGCCACAACGGATGGCCCGAAGGCGCCAGCGCCGCATGCGGCAACGTCATGCCCAGTGCCTCGGCCACCACCTGCGCCGTCGCAGCCGTGCCCAGGAACTGGCAGCCGCCGCCCGGCGAACCGCACGCCCGGCAGCCCATATCGGCGGCATATTCCAACGTGATCTGCCCATGCGCGAACCGCGCGCCGATGGTCTGTACCTTGCCCGCGTCCTCGCCATCGGACGGCATCAAGGTCACCCCGCCCGGCACCAGCACGCACGGCATATCTTTCTGTGCCGCCAGCGTCATCATCATCGCCGGCAGGCCTTTGTCGCAAGTCGCCACGCCCACCACGCCCCGCCGTGTCGGCAACGAACGGACAAGCCTTCGCATCACCATCGAAGCGTCGTTGCGGTAGGGCAGGGAATCGTACATCCCGGAGGTGCCCTGCGTGCGCCCGTCGCAAGGATCCGTACACGCCCCCGCAAACGGCACCGCGCCCAGCTTCTTCAACTCCTCGGCGGCCGCCTCCACCAACAGCCCGACTTCCCAATGCCCCGTGTGGTAGCCCAACGCCACCGGCGTCCCATCGGGCCGCCGCACGCCGCCGTGCGTCGATAGCAGCAGGATCTCTTTCCCGCGCAGCAGCGCCGGATCCCAACCCATCCCGGCGTTCTGCGTCAGCCCGAAGATATCGCCCGAAGGCCGCTTCAGCAGGTCCTCCGCCGTAATCGGCAGCGAGCCGGCCGGCCCGGCATGCTTCGGCTGCATTTCAAAAAGAGAGGGGTCTTGGTCGTTAAATACGTGCGCCATGTCGAATATCGAAGTATATCGCCGAAGTGATAGAATTCCCGCCGAGTCTTCCATGTCCAAAGAATCCACTCGCCGCCACTTCTGCCTCGCCGCCACCACCGCCCTCGCCGCCACCCGCGTCCACGGCGCCAACGACCGTGTCCAGGTCGGCTTCATCGGTTATGGTTTGATCGGAGCCCAGCACGTCTCCGACTTCAAGAACCAGAAGGACGTCGAAATGGCCGCCATGGCCGAAGCCTACCAGCCCCGGCTGGAGGAGGGCCTCCGCGCCATGGGCGGGTCGCCCAAGCCCTACAGCGACTTCCGCAAAATGCTCGAGAACAAGGACCTCCAAGCCGTCGTCGTCTCCACCCCCGACCACTGGCATGCGTTGATGACCATCATGGCCTGCGGCGCCGGCAAAGACGTCTACGTCGAAAAACCCATGACGCTCTTCCACGCCGAGGGCCAGTGGATGATCAAGGCCGCCCGCAAGTACAACCGCGTCGTCCAGGTCGGCACCCAGCAGCGCTCCGGCCTCCACTACGCCAAAGCCAAGCGCTTGCTCAACGAAGGCGCCATCGGCAAAATTCATTCGGTGCGTTCGCAATCGGCCCGCAACATCATGCCCGGCTTCAGCGTTCCCCCGGCCGGCGCCGCCCCCGCGGATTTCAATTACGACATGTGGCTCGGCCCCGCTCCGTCGCGTCCCTATCAGGCGCACCGCGGCATCTATCACTTCCGCTGGTTCTGGGACTACTCCGGAGGCCAGATGACCAACCTCGCCGCCCACTCGCTCGACATCATGTGCTGGGCGCTCAACCCCAAAGGCCCCAAATCGGTCGTCTCCGTCGGCGGCCGCTACGCCCTCCAGGACGATGGCGAAACCCCCGATACCCAGGACGCCCTCTTCGACTTCGGCACCTGGTCGGCCGCCTGGTATCACCGCGAAGCCAGCCGCGGCACCCCGCGCGGCGGATCGCTCGAATTCTTCGGCACCAAGGGCTCGATGACCGTCGATCGCAGCGGCTTTGAAATCATCTCCGACCTGAAGATCGACCCCGCCTCGGCCATCCCGCGCTTCAAAGGCCAGCCCGGCGGCGGCCCAAAGATCTCCGACGCCAAACCCGAACCCTGGACCCAGGCGATGAAGGAAAAAGGCTCCTCCGACGAACAATTCGACCTCCACGTCCGCAACTTCATCGATTGCGTCAAAACCCGCCAGCGCCCCGTCGCCGATGTCGCCGATGGCCACCAGGTCGCCACCGCCTGTCACCTGGCTAACATCAGCCTCCGCACCGGCCGCAAGCTCCAGTGGGACGCCGACAAGGAAACCATCGTGGGCGACAAAGAAGCCGCCGCCATGCTCACGCGCCCCTACCGCAAGCCCTGGAACACGGTGCTCGAAAGTTTCAAGCTGTAAAGATCAACCTACTTCCAGGCCAGGTTCGAACCCACGCCGCGCGCCTGCGCGTCAATCGCCGCCGCCATCCGTTGTAGCGATACGACCTCGCAGGCCGCCTCGGCTTCGACGGCCGCGCGCGGCATGCCGAATACCACGCAACTGGCTTCGTCCTGCGCAATCGTCCAGCATCCGGCGTCGCGCATCTTGCGCAATCCGGCCGCTCCGTCCTCCCCCATTCCGGTCAACAATACGCCCACCGCGCACGGCGCCGCCTGCTCGGCCACGCTCTCAAACAGCACATCCACCGCCGGCCGCTGGTGCCAGATCTTCGGACCGTTGTCCAGCCGCACGCGCCACCGGTCGCCGTCGAGCACCACCTGCATATGCCGGTCGCCGGGGGCCACCAGCGCCATGCCGTCGCGCACCGTTACTCCGTCCAGCGCCTCGCGCACCTCCCAGTGCGTCACCCGGTTCAGCCGCGCCGCGAACGTGCCGCTGAACTGTCGCGGAATGTGTTGGGCAATCACCACGCCCGGCCCATCGGCCGGCAGCGCCATCAACACCTGCTCAATCGCCTCCGTCCCGCCGGTCGAAGCGCCAATCGCCACCATCCGGTAGGAGGCCTGCTTGGCCGTCCGCTGCGACAGCAACTGCCCCAGTTCCTGCACGGCGCGCGTATCGTCGATCGGCCGCAACAATACAGCCACCTCGGTCCCGCTCAGCCCGGCCACAGGTTGCCGCGCCAGCAGAATCACCGGCATCGGATAGTACTGCAGCAGCCGTTTGACGAACTCCCCGTTCTCATTGCCCGGCATCTCGGCTTCGAGGACCAGCACCTCCGGTCGCAACAGAACGATCTTGTCCCGCGCCTCCCGGATGGTCGCTGCCGTTTCGCATTTCCATCCGCTGCCCGGTCCCAAGGCGCGCCCCACCGTCTGGCGGAACTCCGCCCCCCGGTCGGCCACCAGTACCAGTCGCGTCTTCCGATCACCCGAACTCATTGCGGCTGCGGTTCCCAGTACACCCGCAGATCCATGAACCCGTCCATCAGTTCCAACCCGCGGTGCACGCCCGGCAACTCGCCCTCTTCGGGACGAACCACCTCCGGCGAAGACAGCGCAAACAGCCCCTCTTTTTCAAACCGGCTCAGGAACGCGCCGCAAATCATGTTGCCCAGCTCGCCCATCACCTGATCGGTCTCCTCCGCCGTCGGCCCTGTCACCGGATCGGTGCCCAGAAAGCTCCCGGCCAGCGACCCGGCCGCCACATCGTCGACCGCCATCCGGAACTCACCGGCCTGATCTCCGCTGAAAGAAACCCGCACCTGCAAAGGGAACGGTTTGGGACAGGCGCACTCGTCGCCCTCCTCCAGAATGTCGGTGAAGAACATCACGTTCAAAACATCCCGTGCCGCTCCCACCAGCTCGGCCGCCATGACCTCATCGCGCTGCAGTAATTGTTCCGTCATCGCTCTTCCTCCTCAAAGAGGTACTACTCTTCACCCAGAATCTGCTGCACCTTCAACCGGATCATCTCCGGCTGGCATGGCTTGCTGATGTATCCCTGCGCGCCCAGTTCGCGCAGCCGCATCACCCGTTTTTGCGTCGCGTCGGTGGAGATAATCAGAATCGGCACCTTAGCGTCCCGTTCATCCTCCCGCAGCTTGGTGACGAACTCCTCGCCGTTCATCACCGGCATGTTCAGATCGGCGAAAATCAGGTCCAGCTTGTTCGGCTCCCGATTCTCCTTGGCCACAACTTCCAGTGCCTCCAGGCCATTGCCGGCCTCAAAGACGTTCTTCACCGGCAACGACGCCAACTGCACCGTCCGCCGCACATACGCTCGCATCGCCGGCGAGTCGTCCACGATCAGAATTCGAAGGGATTGCATAGTCAGTTTCTCCTCTGGTTATTTCGTTGTTACCGGGCACCTGCCACCGGAACCCGGCGGATAGGTGTTTCGTTCGGGTGCGTACCGCCAGCGTCGTTGCCGCCGGTACCCCGCATCTGCACCCAGAACTCACCAGTCCCCACTGTGATTCCCAGGTTTCGCGACACGGTCCCACCCACTGCTTCCATCTCCACCATCACGCCCATCTGCCACAGCAGCTTTCGCGCGGCCAGATAATTGCGTTTGCCCACTGCCAACTGGGCGTTATCTGTCAATATTTGTGCGCCACCGGCCAGCCGCACGCGGATGCGCCTCCGGTCGGCTCCCATCCGTTCCATGGCCCGGATCAATAAGGGAATACCGGTATCGGCATAGCTCGCCGGCTGGGCTTCGGCGCGCGCCGGGTCCTGCCGCGAATCGGGCAGCAGGAAGTGCAACAGGCCGGCCACGCCACTGCCTGGGTCGAAGGCGCCCACGCCAATGCATGACCCCAGCGCGTAGGTCACAATGCTCGCCTCTTTGTCGGCCGAGCACCGGCACTCGGAAATACCAACTACAATTAAGCCCATCGCGTCCCTCCCTGTGTCGCCGCCGTTGTCGCCGGCCGCTGCCGGTACACGGCGGGCCGGACGTAATCGGTGTTGGCTTCCAGCCCGCTGAGTCCTTCGGCATGGCCCACCAGCAGGTAGCCGCCAGGGGTCAGTCGCTGCAGCAGCTTCTGCACGATCTGCATTCTTGTCTCCTGCGAAAAATAGATCATCACGTTCCGGCAGAATATATAAGGAAACGGCCCAATCTGCGGGAACGGGTCCACCAGGTTCAGCCAGCGGAAATGCACCATCTGCCGGATCTCGGCCTTCACCCGGTAGTAGCCTTCCCACCGGTTCCGGCCCGCCTCGAAATACTGTTGCCGCCAGCTTTCCGGCAGCGGCTGAATCCTCTCGCGCGTATAGAGTCCGGCCTGCGCCGTCTCCAACATCCGCGTCGATACATCGGTGGCCAGAATTCGCACCTTTTCCGATGCCCCCGGTCCCAACGCCTCCCGCGCCACCATCGCCAATGTGTAGGGCTCCTCGCCGCTCGACGAGGCCGCGCACCAAATCGTCTGTCGCCCCACCGGGCCGCGCCACAGCTCGGCGATCTGCGTCTGCAGCCATTCAAAATGGCTCGCCTCGCGCCAGAAGGCCGTGTGATTGGTGGTCAACAGGTCCAGCAGCCCCTGCATCTTTTCGCCCGTCTTGTCTTCTTCCAAAAGGCGCAAATAGTCGGCCGGATCATTGACGCCCAGCTCCCGCATATGGCGCGCCGTCCGCACGCTCAGCAGCAACTCCTTGCCCGGCCGGTGCTCCAGGCCCAGCCGCGCCGTCGCCAGCTCCTGCAATCGCTGCAACGCCGCCGCCGGTAATCGTGTCTCCGGGCTACGCGGCGAGGCCATAACCCTCCCGTCCCATCAATCCATCCAGGTCCAGAATGATTCCCACGCTCCCGTCGCCCAGAATCGCCCCGCCCGCCACGCCTCGTACCCGGCCCATCCAGTCGCCCAGACTCTTAATCACCACTTCCTGTTTGCCGATCACTTCGTCGACGGCCAGCGCCACCCGGCGCGGTCCGGCCTCCACCACCACCAGCACCGAATCCTCTGTCGCCCGTCCGGAAGCACTTTCTCCCAGCAGCGTCTCCATCCGCAGTACGGGCACAATCCGGTCGCGCAACAACGCCACCTCGTGCCGCCCCTCCACGGTGTTGATCTCCTGCCCGCGCGGCTTCAAAATCTCCCGCACCGTGAACAGCGGCAGGATGAACCGGTTGGCCCCATGCTTCACCACCAGCGCGTCAATAATCGCCAGCGTCAGCGGCACCCGCAGCAGGAACGTCGTTCCCTTGCCAGGCTCGCTGCGCACCTCCACCCGTCCCCGCAGCTTCTCGATTTCCTGTTTCACCACGTCCATGCCGACGCCCCGGCCGGAGATGGCCGTCACCTGTTCGGAGGTCGAAAAGCCCGGTTCGAAAATCAGATCCAGAATCTCCGCCGGCGAAAGCTGCGCCTGCTCTTTCACCAGTCCCCGCTCCACCGCCTTGCGCAGAATCCGCGCCTGGTCCAGGCCCCGGCCATCGTCGGAGACGGCAATTACCACATGCCCCGATTGGTGCAACGCCGACAGCCGAATCCGCCCCTCAATGGGCTTGCCGGCCGCTTCCCGGTCGGCGGGCAGTTCCAGCCCGTGGTCCACCGCGTTGCGCACCATGTGCATCAACGGGTCGGCCAGCTGCTCCACGATGGTCCGGTCCAGTTCGGCGTCTTCGCCGGCCGTCTCAAGGACCGCCTGTTTCCCGGACTCCCGCACCAGATCGCGGAACACGCGCGCCATCCGTTGGAAGGTCTGCCCGATCGGAACCACGCGCAGCGACATCGCCGTCTTCTGCAACTCTGTCGTGATTCGTCCCAACTGGTTCAGATTCTTTGCCGTCTTCGGATCGCCCAGCGCCGCCAGCGCCGGGTCCAACTGCACCAGCGATTGCGCAATCACCAGCTCGCCTACCAGGTCCACCAGCTGGTCCAGCTTCGCCGTGTCTACTTTTACTGCCGACCGGCCTCCAGCGCGCGTACTCTTCGCCGCCGGTCCGGCCGCCCGCGGCGGCGGCGCAGCCGGCAAATCATCGGACAGCGGCAACGGCATGCTGTGCGTGGCGGCGTACAACTGCTCCAGCAGCGCCCCGGCATCGTCGGGAATCGCGGCCTCCTCACCCTGGTCCAACTGTTCGGCCGCCGCCACCACTTCGCCCAGGAAATCGGCGCTCGAAAGCGCCAGGTCGATCAGTGCCGAACTCACCGCGCGCGCTCCGCTCCGCACCTCGTCCAACAGGTTCTCGGTGTGGTGGGCCACTTCGCGGGCTGTCTCGACGCCGGCGATCGCCGCCAGTCCCTTAATCGTGTGAAAACTCCGGAACAGGGCGTGCACCGCCTCGGTGTCCTCCGGCGAATTCTCCAGCCGTAGCAACTCCTGTTCAATATTGGCCAGATGCTCGCGCGCCTCCAATACGAAGTCGCCCCAGGGCATTCCGGGCCCGGCTGGCGCCGGCGGCGCCGCCGCGGCCAGTCGCGCCTCCAACTCCTGCTCGGCCAGGGTATGCAACTGCTCCACCTGATCCTGCAGCGTGGCCTCGCGCTCCTCGCCTCCGTCCTCCGGTTCGAGCAACGCCACCAGATGCCGCGCCGCCTCCGCCGTACCGCCCATCTCCAATTGGCGCGCACAGGCCTCGGTCTCCTCGAAGTGCTGAATCAGCTCCAGCCGGCGCGTCCCCGCCTGTGTCTCGTTCGCCGCGGCCGGCGAAAACACGCTGCCCAGAATCGCCTCCAGCAGTCGCAGCAGTTGCGCTTCCTGTCGCATGGGTCCCGTCACCCTTTCCCGCAACCGGCCAACTCCGGCGTTTGCAGATCCACGGCGTCTTCCATCGGGCCCGCCAGCACGCCGTCAATTTCCAGCAGCAATTTCACCTTGCCTTTGCTCTTGGCAATCTGGTTCACGTAGCCCATTTGCATCCAGCCGTTGGCCAGCGACGCCGTCTCTTCCACCTCGCTCGGTTGAATCTGCAGCACTTCCGACACCCCGTCCACCACCACGCCGATCGGCGAACGCGCCCGCTTCGTATCCGGTTGCATCACCACGATGCAGGCCCGGACTCCCCGTTCCTGGAACGGCATTCCCAACCGCAGCCGCAGGTCCATGACCGGGACGACTTTCCCACGCAGGTTAATGACGCCCAATACGTAGCCGGCCGCCTGGGGCACCGGTGTAATCTCCTGCCACGGAATGATTTCCCGAATCCGTCCCACCGGCACCGCGAACTCCTCTTTTCCCAGCCAGAACGCCAGATACTTCCCGGCGCCCTGCAGGTCCTGTCTCATTGTGTGTGCGATTTCTTCCATGCCGCTGTTCTCCATTCGGGCTGCTGACAGCACAGGCCCTGGGTACAGACTGCTTATCGCCCATCGTCGTTTTCCCTTTAACCCGGTCTCCGTTTTCCCAATATTTCTTTTTTTCTCAAAGAACCGTCATTTGGGACGAAATGTCACTTGAAGTCGCCCTGCGCCTCCCGGTTCCCCCCGTAGCGGATCTCCGGTGCCTGGACTGTTTCGCAAGAAAATCCACGTTTTAAGGAATTCGCATCCCTATGACTATCACTCGTTCCCGGATCACCACTTTCGCCGCGCTCGCCCTGGCGGCCCTGCTGCCCTGTTTCGCCGAAATGCGGGTCAACGGCCCGGACGCCATCAAGGCCGCTGTAAAGAAGGTTCAGCCCGATTACAATCCGATCGCCAAGCAGATGCGCGTGCAGGGCGATGTGGAAGTCGAAGCCCGCGTCTCCGATGCCGGCGAGGTCACCGACGTCAAAGTTCTCAGCGGCAACGCACTGCTCACTGCCCCGGTCGTCAAGGCGGTTCGCGACTGGCGCTTTCAGCCTTTCCAGGAAAATGGCAAGCCCATCCAGGCCGTCGCCACGCTCCGCTTCACCTTCAAACTCTAACTCAGGGAAATAGGGACTCTTATGAATTGGTCAGCAGGCCGTAAGCTTGTCGTGTGCGCGTGGGTCACGGTCGTTCTCACGCTTCTGGTTGGCGCCAGCGCCTTATGGGTCGCCAACCATCTGGGTACCCGGTTGACTACCGCCGTCAACGGCAGCGCGCGTCACCAGATGCTCTCCGGCCGGATCGCCGCGTCCACCGAACGCCTGGAAAACCTGGAACGCCAACTGGCCATGGCCACCATGCTGCAGCAGACCGCCGTTGCCGAACAAGCCCGCCGCGACCTCGCCGCCACGCAGGAGTCCACCGATCACCTGCTCGCCGAATTCCAGCGCTCTGGTCTTGAGGAAGATGAGTCCCGCAACGCCGAACGCATCCTCCGCACCGAGTTCGATGCCTTCCGCACGCAGCACCAGAAGATCGTCGAAAAGCTCCAAGCCCAAAAAATGGACGAGGCACTCAGTGAATTGAACGGCTCCCTCCTCCCTCGCCTCGGCGAAATGAACCGGACCGCCGGCAAGCTCATCCAGCACGAAGAACGAGTCCTCGCCGAACTCGGCGCCGACTCCGAACGCACCCGCACTTCCGTCCTTCTCGTCCTTTCCATCCTCTGCCTCATCAGTGTCGCCGTCGGCGGCGGCGTGCTCTACAACCAGCGCTCCGTCACCCGCGTCCTGCTGCAGAGCATCCACGAACTCACGCTCAACTCCCAGCAGCTCGCCGGCACCGCCGGTCAGGTCTCCTCCTCCAGCCAGTCGGTCTCCCAGGCCGCCAGTGAACAGGCCGCCTCGCTCGAAGAGACCTCCGCCTCCGCCGAAGAGATCCACTCCATGACCGCCCGCAACGCCGAACACGCCGGCGCCGCCACCGAGTGCACCAAGGAAGCCGGCCGCATCATCAATCAGGCCAACCTCGCCCTGCACCAGATGATGGAGTCCATGAACGAAATCAGCAGCTCCTCCGGCCGTATCTCCAAGATCATCAAGGTCATCGACGACATCGCCTTCCAAACCAATATTCTCGCCTTGAACGCCGCCGTCGAGGCCGCCCGCGCCGGTGAGGCCGGCATGGGCTTCGCCGTCGTCGCCGACGAAGTCCGCAACCTCGCCCAACGCTCCGCCCAGGCCGCTAAAGACACAACGCAGCTCATCGAAGAGTCCATCGCCCGCGCCGCCGAAGGCAAGCAGAAACTCGACGAAGTCGCCGCCTCCATCAATGGCGTCACCGGCGCCGCCAACAAAGTCAAATCCCTCGTCGAAGAGGTCCACGGCGGCAGCGAACAACAGGCCCGCGGCATCGAACAGATCGCCCGCGCCGTCTCCCGCATGGAACAGGTCACCCAGCAACTCGCCGCCACCGCCGAGGAGTCCGCCGCCTCCGGCATGGAACTCGGCGCCCACGCCCGCGGCGTCGACGAGATCGTCAACAATCTCCGCAACCTCTTCTCCGTCACCGACGCCCCTGTCGACCGTCCCAAGGCCCCGCCCGTCCGCTCCGGCAACTCCTTCTCCCCGGTCCCGGCGCGCGACAACGGCTTCAAAAAACCGGCCTTCTCCCTCTCCGGCGCCGACCCGAAATCGGTCATCCCGCTCGACCGCGATTTCGAAGGTTTCTAACCAACCCCGCCACCAAAAAGGGCCGCCCTCGCAGGCGGCCCGGCAATTTATCCGCGCAGCTTCCGGAACGCCACCAAACATTTCTCCGCCGTCTCAAACGCCGTATACCGGCTCCCCTCCTGCTCCACCAAATAGGACTCCACGCCGCCCGATTTCTCCGCCGCCGCAAAGATCTTCTTCCACGGCGAATCGCCCTCCCCAAGCAGAGCCTTAAACCCGACAGCCGCGTCCTTCGACCAGTCCTTGCAATGAATCGAAGCAAACCGCCCCGGGTTCTTCTTGATCCATTCAATCGGATCCACGCCCGCCTCCACGCAAGTGCCCACGTCCAGCTGCAGCACAACGTTCTTCCCCGTCTCTTTCGCCAAAACCTCCATCGGTCGCGTCCCCTCAATCGGCATAAACTCCGACTTATGATTGTGGAACCCGGCCCGCAGCCCGGCCGCCTTCATCTTCTCGGCCCCGGCGTTCAACTTCTCCGCCACGCCCTTCCACCCGGCCAACCCCTCCACGCGCCCCGCGCTCGCCATAATAATCAGCTTCGAACCCAGAATCGTGTTCAGCTCAATGGCCTTCTCAATCGCCCCCGGCGCAAACGTCGTCCCGCTGTTATGCGTCGACAAACACTTCATCCCCAAATCATCCAGCAGCTTCCGGATGTCCTTCGCCTTAGCCACGTCCCAGCTCGTATAAGGCGAATAAAACTCCACGCCCTCGTAGCCCATCTTGGCCACCGCCTTCAGCGTGCCCACGTCGTCTTTCATCAACTCCGCCCGGACCGAATACAACTCCAGCCCCACCGGAATCTTCTTGCCCTTGGCCGAAACCGCCGCGGCCGTAGCCGCCGCCTGCATCAAAAATAAGCGTCGATTCATATCACCACGAACCTATCACAGCCCACCCCCCAACAGAAGCTGCGCCGAATTCGAAAACACCCCATCGGCCTCCACCATCACCAGCACCAGCCCCGTCATCCCCTCCGCTATCTCCACCTCCACCCGGTCCAACCCATCCACCACAGCGTCCGCCCCAAACCCCACCACCCGCGCCTCCACCCCGTCCACCCAAGCCCTAACCACCGAAGCCCCCCGCATGCCCGACCCCCGCAACGACACTCTCCGCCCCCGTACCGCCACCGCCCAACACCGCCCCTCCTCACAACCAAATGTCGATTCCCCCGCCGCCTCCCCATCCGCCGGACCCTGCCCCATCTGCGTCGCCGTGAACAACCCCGGCGACACCCGTTCCACAATCAGAAACCCGTCATACCTCTGCCCGGCCGTCGTAATCCGTACCTGTGCCAACCCCGCCGCCGTCCCCTCCGGCACCACATAGTTCACCTGCGAAGTCCCCACATACTGCACCGCCGCCAGCCGCCCCACCCCCGCCGCATCGGTCACCAAAACCTCCGCCTCGCCCGCAAACCCAGCCCCATACCCAATCACCAACGCCCCCGCCGCCACCGTCCACGTCCCATGCGCCCTATGAACGCTGTCCAGCCATCCGCTCGCCGGAAACACCTGCCCCTGCCCCGCCACCGGATACCCCTTAGCCCCGGTAATATCCAACAACACCGGCTCCCGCGGCTGCTGCGCAAAGTCAAAGGCATCATACAAATCCGCCACTCCGTCAGCCGGACGCACCAACCCAAACCGCTCCTCCACCGTCCGCGCCCAACTCTGGTGCGTATACACCCGATGATCGTTATACGCCAGCCGTGCCCACGGACTAATCACCAGCGATGGCACCCTCCCGCCCATCCCGCCCGGAGGCCGAAAATGATCCCCGTCCCCACCCGGTTCCGCCCAGGCCACAAAAACCGCCGCCCGCCGCCACAACCGGCTCCCCGCCACCGCGTTCACGACCTTCGTCACATACCCCATCTCCGTCTCACCGCCCAACGAAACCGGCGCCAATAAACTCACCGGCGGCAAAGCTTCGCCTCTACAATCCTCCAAAAAACCCTGCAAATCCCCCGTATACTCGCGCCCGCCAGCGCGCGCCATCGGCCCGCGCAGTAACTCCGCCGCCCCCTCCGAAGCAAAGAAGTGGTCCTGCAAAGTGTATAGATCGGCGTAAGCCCAAAGGTTCGGAACCTCCCGCGGCCCCAACCCGCCCGGCCTCCCCTCCGAATCCGGATACGCCCCAAAATACTGGTCAAAACTCGCCCGAGGCAGCAACACAAAAACGAAATGCTGCACCCGGTCCCAATGCGGCCGCTCGCCGTATAGCGCGGCGGCCAAGGCAAACAGCACCCCGATCCGCCGCGCGAATCTCACGCCAGAATCTCCTTCACCACCCGCCCATGCACGTCCGTCAACCGGAAGTTCCGCCCCTGGAACGGGAACGTCAATCGCTGGTGATCAATCCCCAGCAAATGCAAAATCGTCGCCTGCAAATCGTGCACATGCACGCCCCCCTCGGCGACATTGAAACCGTACTCATCCGAAGCCCCATAACTAAACCCACGCTTCACCCCGCCCCCCGCCATCCACATCGAAAACACCCGCCCGTGATGATCCCGGCCATAGGAATTCACCTTCGACGGCCCCTGCGCATACGGCGTCCGCCCGAACTCCCCACCCCAGATCACCAGGGTGTCGTCCAGCATCCCCCGCTGCTTCAAATCGGTCACCAGCGCCGCCGACGCCCGGTCAATATCCCGCGCCAACACCGGCAGCTTCTCCGTCAACCCGCCGTGATGGTCCCACCCGCGGTGGTACAGCTGAATAAACCGCACGTTCCGCTCGGCCAGCCGCCGCGCCAACAAACAATTCGCCGCAAACGTCCCCGGCTTCCGCGCGTCGTCGCCATACAGCTTAAACACACTCTCCGGCTCCTTCGACGCATCCACCAGCTCCGGCACCGAAGTCTGCATCCGGTAGGCCATCTCATACTGCGCAATCCGAGTCTCAATCTCCGGATCGCCCACCCGTTCCTGCAGCCGTTTGTTCATCGCCGCCAACCCATCCAGCTGCCCCCGCCGCTGCTCCCGCGAAATCCCCGGCGGATTCGACAGATGCAACACCGCATCCCCGCCGCCCCGGAACTGCACGCCCTGATACCGCGACGGCAAAAAGCCCGCCCCCCACAGCCGCGCCAGCAACCCCTGGTCAGCCATCCCATTGCTCGGCGTCGAATTCAAAACCACAAACGCCGGCAGGTTCTCGTTCTCACTCCCCAACCCGTAATCGACCCACGCCCCCATCGAAGGCCGCCCCGGCAACTGGCTGCCGGTCTGAATAAACGTGATCGCCGGATCGTGATTAATGGCCTCGGTATGCAACCCCCGCAACACGCAAATGTCATCGGCAATGCCACCGGTTTCCGGCAGCAAATCGCTCACCCACTGCCCGGACTTCCCATACTGTTTGAACCCATACATCGTCGGCATCACCGGGAACCGGTCCTGGTGCGCCACCATTCCCGTAATCCGCTGCGTGCCAAAAATCGACGGCGGAATATCCTCGTCAAACCGGCCCTTCATGTACGGTTTGTAGTCCAACAAATCCAAGTGAGAAGGCCCGCCCGCCTGGAAAAGAAAGATCACTCTCTTCGCCTTCGGAGCAAAGTTCGGAAACGCCTTCGGGGCCCCCAGCAGCGTCCCCAGCGCCGCCGTCCCCAACCCAAACCCGGTCTTCGCCAATAGATCCCGTCGTGAAATCGTCATTTCGTAATGACCTCGTCCAAGTTCAAAATCAAGTTCGCAACAGCCGTATAGGCCCCCAACTCCGCCGCCGGAATCGAAGCATCCACCGGTGCAGCCCCCACGCCCAACAGCGCCCGCGCCGAGTCCGCATCAGCCTTATAAACGCCCAACATCCGCTCATAAGTAGCCAACAGCGTCTTCACTTCCAAATCATCCGCCCCCCGCCCCGTCGTCAGCCGGAACGCCCACCCCACCCGAGAAGCCGGGGAAGATCCCCCCTCCTTCCAAGCCCGCTCGGCCAACTTCCGCGCCGCCTCCACATAAATCGGGTCATTCAACAGCGTCAGCGCCTGCAACGGCGTATTCGTCGTCGACCGCTTCACAATACAAAACTCCCTATCCGGCGCATCAAACACCGTAAACGTCGGATGCGGCACCGTCCGTTTCCAAAAGGTGTACAAGCTCCGCCGGTACAGCCCATCCCCCGTCGAATCTACCCACTTCGTTCCCGGATAATCCGCCGCCACCACAATGCCCTTATACAAATCCTTGGTCTGATACGGAAACACCGAAGGCCCGCCCACCTGGTTCTTCAACAACCCGGCAAACTGCAACGCCTGGTCCCGCAGCGCCTCCGCCGGCAGCCGGAACCGGGGCCCCCGAGCAAGCAGTCGGTTCTCCGGATCCTTCGCATAGCTCCCCGCCGAATCCCGCCGATAGGTCTCCGAAAGGACAATCTTCTCCACCAGCCCCTTCACATTCCAACCCGAATCCACAAACTCCCGCGCCATCCAATCCAGCAACTCCGGATGGCTCGGAAACTCCCCCTGCAACCCAAAATTCTCACTAGTCTTCACCAACCCCAACCCAAAAAACTGCTGCCAAAACCGGTTCACCACCACCCGCGCCGTCAACGGATGATCAGGCTTGGTCAACCACTGCGCCAACCCCAACCGGTTCCGCGGCGCCCCCGCCGGCCACGCCCCCAGAATGGACTCCGGCACCCCCGGCTCCACTAAATCTCCCGGCGAATTATAAGCCCCCCGCAACAGCACATGCGTCTCGCGCGGCTTCCCCCGCAACTCCTCCATCACCATCACGGTGGAAACGTTCCGCGCCACCGCCATCCGCTCCTCGCGCAGCGCCTCATACCCGGGATCAACGCTATCCAACCCCGCCACCACCCGAATCTCCGCCGGCGTCAGCGCCCGGTTCCAAGCCGTCGCCCCGCCCACATCGCCTACCCGAAACTTATACGCCGAAGGTTTATCCCCCTTCACATCCGGCATCGCCAACCCATCGTTCACAATCCGTGTCGCCACCTCGCGCCCATCCACAAACACCCGCACCCAAGCCGCCATCGCCCGCATCGCGTCCGGCGCGTTCTTCGCGCCCTCATAGAGCAACGTCACATGCCGCTCGCGCCCCTCCGTCAACCCGGCCCCCTCCGAAACAACCCGGATCGAATACGCCATCAACCGGTCCGCAAACCGGAACTCAATCTCGCCCCCCGCCAACCGCAAATCCACGCCCCGTCCATAGGTCGTCGCCGCCATATTCCGCGTGTAGTCAATCGAACTCACCAACTCCCGGTCCGCCCCACCCTTCACCCGGAACGCAAAGGTCACCGGATCGTGCTTGGCAATCATGACGGTCTTGTCCGTAGCCAACGCCATCCCCTCCGGCACCGCCACCTTCTCCACCGGACGAACCCGAGGCTTCATCTTCGCAATCTTCTTATCCAACGCCGCCAGCTTGGAAATCTCCTCCGGCGTGGGCGCCTGAATCATCGGCACCGCATTCGCCACGCGCCCGTCCTCGCCCAATTCCGGCACGTTATTGAAGAACGCAAAAAACTTGTAGTGGTCTTTCTGGGTAATCGGGTCGTACTTATGGTCGTGGCACTTGGCGCACTCCATGGTCAATCCGAGCCAAGCCATCCCCAACGTCCGAACCCGGTCGGCCACATACTCCACCCGGTACTCTTCCTCAATAATCCCGCCCTCGGAATTGATCACATGGTTCCGCCCGAACCCCGTCGCAATCCGCTGCTCCAGCGTAGCGTTCGGCAGCAAGTCCCCCGCCAACTGCTCCGTAATAAACCGGTCATAGGGCATGTTCTCGTTGAACGCCCGGATCACCCAATCCCGCCACCGCCACATCGATCGAGACGAGTCGTTATTGAACCCATGCGTATCGGCGTAGCGCGAAACGTCCAGCCAATCCATGGCCATCCGCTCCCCATACCGCGGCGAAGCCAGCAGCTTCCGAACCGCCCCCCGATACGCCTCCTCCCCTTTTTTCTTCACTGAATCCACAAACAAATCCTGCTCCGCCGGCGTCGGAGGCAACCCCGTCAAATCCAGCGACACCCGCCGCAACCAAACCCCCGGCGCCGCGGCGCCATTCGCCCGAACCCCCTCCGCCTCCAACTTCGCGTTCACAAACCCATCAATCGACCCGCCCGCCTTCCGCACCGGCGGCACAAAAGCCCAGTGCTGCGAATACGCGCCTCCCTCGGCCACCCAGCGTTTCAACACCGCCACCTGCTCCGCGCTCAGTTTCCGATTCGACCCCGCCGGCGGCATCGACCCATTCGAAACCCTTGCCACCACCCGCTGCAACGAAGCCCCCGCCACATCCAGTCGCACCCCCGCCATTCGCTTCTTGTCATCCTGCCCGTGGCAATGAAAACAGTTCTCGGAAAGGATCGGGCGTACATCCCGCCCATAGTCCACGCGCTTGTCCTGCGCCATCAAGCCCAACGCCGCCAAAATGAACAGCCAATGCATACTGAATCATAATAGCGGGGTGAAGACTTGGAAGTTAACGCTTGAATATGACGGCACCAAATACAGTGGTTGGCAGGAGCAGAACAACGCCCGCACCGTCGCTGGTTCCCTAAGAGCCGCCATCGAAGACCAACTCGGAACTCCCATCGAGCTAATGGGAGCCGGCCGCACCGACGCCGGTGTCCACGCCCTCGGCCAGGTAGCCCACGTCAAACTCCGCAAGTCCGATCGCCGCCACCCTCACTACGATCCTCAATACCTGCTAAAACAGTGGAACGAGCGCCTCCCCTCCGACATCTCGGTCACCGAGGTCGAAGAAGCCCCCGTCTCCTTCCACGCCCGCCATTCGGCGACCGCGCGCACCTACCTCTACCAAATCACCACAAGAAAGACGGCCTTCCACAAACGCCACGTCTGGTGGATCAAAGACGACCTGAACATCAAAGCGATGCAGGTAGCAGCCGAAAAAATGGCCGGCCGCCACGACTTCGTCCGTTTCGCCCAAAAGGACCCAAGCAAACCCAACGAGTCCACCATCGTCTACGTCGACACCGCCGAAGTCACGGCGGATGACCACTTAATCCTCTTCCGCATCGACGCCTCCCACTTCCTATGGCGCATGGTCCGCCGCCTAGTCGGCGTCACAGTAAAAGTCGGATTAGGCGAAATCACCCAATCCGATTTCGACGACCTGCTAAACGCCAAAGGCGACCCCAAACGGCTCGACGTCGCCGCGTGGACCGCCCCCTCCGCCGGCCTCTTCCTCGAATCCGTCCGCTACTAAGATTTCCCTGGGAGCCGTGCTACCGGAAAACCCCTTGATTTAGGGTTTTCCCGTTCCAACAGCCCCCGCTCGCCAGCACGTCAACCGCCACAAATCCCGCCACCAGCCGGGGACACTCTAATCCCCAGTCCGAAAAATCTCCCCTGTCCAAGACAAAGAGTGTCCCCCTCCCCCGAGGCCCATAAACACCCGCTCGCCAGCACCCGTGATGCCGAAACGGCCGGCTATTTAATCCCTGCCCGGAAACGCCGAAAGTGACGCCATGTTCACGAAACGGGGCGCCTCCAACTCTCGGCGGGACAATCCCGCCAACCCCAGCATCGGACCGGGCCAGCCGCGTGTATACTGAGCGGATCCGAGAGATCCAAGATGAGAATCTCAGCCATCACTCGGATCTCCTGGAGCACACCCCATGTTTACTGATCCGCCGCGCAATATCGCCGAAGCGATGCAGCAGGGCTATGAAGAACGACTGATCCGGGAACGCATGAACGGGCCCATGGGCGGCGGCGGAGCGGTGGGCGGCGGCATCGGCAACATCGCCGGCTGGGCGCTGGTCTCCGGCATGGTCTTCGCCGTCGTGGGCTTCATCATGGGCAAGGACCTCGCCAGCGCCATCGTCGGTGGTCTGTTTGGCGCGGCGCTGCTTTGGGTACCTGCCGCGTTTCTGCGCAAGACCGATGGTGGGCCCAGCCGCTTCTCTGTGATCGCCTGGACGCTCGGTGGCCTCGCCGGCGGTGCCGCGCTCGCGATTGCCGTCGCCCTGGTCGCCGACGTGATCTTTCTCAAGGAAATGCGCGTGGGGAATATGATCGTCAACTACGCCATCCTCGGCGCGCTCGTCCTGGGCGGCTACCGCCTAAGCCGCCGCTAGGCAACCGGCTGAACGCTCAAAAACACAAAGGCCCGCGCCGTAAAGCGCGGGCCTCGGAAATCAACAGAAATGCGCCCCCCGAGTCTCCACATACACCGCATAAAGACTCTGACTCCCGCACATAAACAGCCGGTTCCGCTTCGCCCCGCCAAACGTCAGATTCGCGCAAATCTCCGGTAACTTGATCTGCCCAATCCGCTGACCTTCCGGCGAGAAGATATGAACCCCGTCATACCCTTCCCCCACCCAGCCCGCGCTCGACCAGATATTCCCATCCTCATCACAGCGAATCCCGTCCGGCAACCCGGCCCCCAGGCTCCCCAACTGCATATCGCAAAACACTTTCCCGTTCACTAACTTCCCGCCATTAATATCCCAAACCTTAATAACCTTCTTCGCCTCCGGATAATGCGTCGCCCCCGTATCGGCAACATACAGCTTCTTGTAATCCGGCGAGAAGCACAAACCGTTCGGCTTAAACAACTCATCCGTAACCTTATCAATCCGCCCCGACTTATCAATCCGATAAACCGCCTCCTTCAACTCCAGCGGTCCCTTGTTCCCCTCGTACCACATCAACGACCCATACCCCGGGTCCGTAAACCAAACCGCCCCATCCGGCCCCACCACCGCATCGTTCGGCGCATTCAACGGCTTGCCATTGAACTTATCCGCCAACACCGTCATCCCGCCGTTATGCTCATACCGCACCACGCGCCGGTTGCCGTGCTCGCACGAAATCTGCCGCCCTTCCCAGTCAAACGTATTCCCATTCGAATTCCCCGCCGGATTCCGCAACGTCGAAATCGCGCCGGTCTCCTCCGTCCACCGCACCTGAATATTGTTCGGAATATCGCTGAACAGCAGATACTTGCCAACGGCGCTCCACGCCGGCCCCTCCGCCCACAGGAACCCCGTCGCCAATCGCTGAATCGGCGTGTTCCCAATCTTGTACTTCGCGAACTTCGGATCCAGAACCACCACGTCCGGCTCCGGATAGCGCGTCGGCACTTTGCCGCTCCAATCGCGCGGCTGCTGGGCCACCAGAGGCGCCGCGCCCAGGGCGGCTGTCGTCAAAAACGCTCTTCGGTTCATATTCATCATCCTCGTGAAAACGTTTCGCAAGTATATCAATCCTGTCTCTTGATACACTTCGGTTTAATCATGGACGGAACCACGACGCGCATCACTGTCTTCGCCCTGGCCGCAGCCATCGCCCTGCCCTTGCAGGCAAACGATCGCCCGGTGCTCTTTGAACAACACGCCACCGCAGCCTTCAACGCCCGTGGCAATGGCTATACCGTCGCCATCGACGCCCTCGGCCTCCGCCTCCAAACCGCCGCCGGAGCCGCCTCCCTCACCTGGCGCGGCGCCTCCCTCGTCAAGCCCCTCCCCCTCGATCCCCAGCCCACCCGCGTCAACTATTTCAACGGCGCCACCAAACGCACCAACCTCCCCACCTTCGGCCGCCTCCGCGCCGCCAAGCTCTACCCCGGCATCGACCTCGTCTACTACGGCACCGACCGCCAGCTCGAATACGACTTCATCGTCCACCCCGGCGCCAACCCCGCCAACATCCGCTTCTCCCTCCCCGCCACCCTCTCCCCCACCGGCGAACTCACCCTCGCCAACGGCCTCAAATGGCACAAACCTGTCGCCCGCCAAAACGGCCACCAAATCGCCGCTAAATTCATCGCGTTACCCAACAACGAATTCACCATCGCCGTCGCCAACTACGACCACTCCAAAGAACTCGTTATCGATCCCGTTCTCTCCTACGGAACCTACTTGGGCGGCACCCTCGCCGATGAAGCCCGCGGCGTCACCGCCGATGCCGCCGGCAACGCCTACATCGTCGGCTCCACCGTCTCGATCGATTTCCCCGGCACCACCCGCGGCCTCACCTTCGGCGGCGCCGATGTCTACGTCGCCAAGCTGAACCCCTCCGGCCGCGCCCTCGAATGGGCCACCTACATCGGTGGCGCCGGTTCCGACACCGGAACAGCCATCGCCCTCGATGCCACGGGCGACATCTACATCACCGGCCAAACCGCCTCCACCAATTTCCCCGTCACCGCCAGCGCCCCCCAGTCCATCCTCGCCGGCGGCTCCGCCGTCACCGACGCCTTCGCCCTCAAGCTCTCCGCCAACGGCCAGACCATCGTCTACAGCACCTATCTCGGTGGCTCCCTCTCCGACTCCGGCAACGCCATCGCCGTCGATTCCAAAGGCGCCGCCTACATCGCCGGCCGTGCCGATTCCACCGACTTCCCCACCACCACCCGCGACACTCTCCCCGCCCGCGGCGCCGGCGATGGCTTCGTCACCAAGCTCTCTCCCGATGGCTCCACCATCGTCTACTCCGCCCTCCTCGGCGGCTTCGCCCTCGATGTCATCAACGGCCTCGTCGTCGATC
Organism: Acidobacteriota bacterium; assembly: GCA_947470805.1. Classification (GTDB taxonomy): domain Bacteria; phylum Acidobacteriota; class Terriglobia; order Bryobacterales; family Bryobacteraceae. Next base: position 48,923 of record CANIVU010000034.1, read on the forward strand.
CCGCCGGCTCCGCCTACGTCACCGGCGAAACCAGATCCGATAACTTCCCCGTAACTGACAACGCCTATCAAAAGGAGCGCAAAGGCAGCTCCGACGCCTTCGTAAGTAAGCTCTCCCCCGACGGCGCCACTCTACTGTTCTCCACTTACTTCGGCGGCGACGCCCAGGAGTCCGGCCGCGGCATCGCCATCGATCGATTTGGCGCCGCTTACGTCGCCGGCGGCACCGGCTCCGCCAATCTCCCCGTCTCCTTCAACGGTGCCCAACGCGCACCCTCCCTCCTCCCCGACGCCTTCGCCGCCAAGCTCGATCCCACCGGCGCCAGCCTCGTCTACGGCACCTACATCGGTGGCGACGCCGAAGAACAAGCCAACGCCATCTCCGTCGATAACTCCGGCGCCGCCTACATCGCCGGCCGTACCAACTCCGCCAACTTCCCCCTCTTAAATGACGGCCCCCTCGCCGCCGACGGACCCAGGGGCGGCTACGACGGCTTTGTAACTCGCCTCAGCTCCGGCGGTAACTTCCTCCAGTTCTCCACTTACTACGGCGGCGCCGGAAATGACGAAATTCTAAGTATGACCACCGACGCCCGCGGCCGTATCTGGATCGCCGGCAATACGGACTCAACTAACCTCCCCACCCCCACCGGCTCCCTCGCCACCCGCGCCCCGGGTGCCAACGACGGCTTCGTAGCACTCCTCAGCGAAATTAACGTCCTCGTCACCCCCGGTTCGGTCACCCTCGGAGCTCGCGAATCCCAGCAGTTCTCCGCCGCCGTCTCCAACACCCCCAATACCGCCGTCCGTTGGTCCATCTTCCCCGACACCGGCACCATCTCCCAATCCGGTCTCTACACCGCCCCGGCCACCTTCGTCGGCTCCCCCTCCATCACCGTCAGCGCCATCTCCATCGCCGACGGCAGCAAGATCGGCGGCGCCTCCGTCACCCTCGTCAACCGCGTCAGCGTCGTCCTCAGCCCCGCTGACGTCACCCTCACCGCCGGCCAGTCGCAGCAGTTCACCCCCACCGTCTCCGGCACCACCAACACTGCCGTTACCTGGACCATCACTCCCGCCATCGGCACCATCTCGCCCACGGGTCTCTATGCCGCCCCGGCCACCTTCCTCAACCCCGCCACCATCACCGTCCGCGTCACCAGCGTTGCCGAAACCTCCCGTTCCGCCACAGCGACCGTCAACATTGTCCTCCCCCCGCCGCCCCCCGTCCCTGTGATCACCGCCGAAGGCTTCACCAACGCCGCCAGCTTCCGTGCCGCCAAGGACGAAGGAGGCATCTCCCCCGGTGAAATCATCACCATCTTCGGTACCAACCTCGGGCCCGCAACACCGCAAACCCTCCAACTCGATGCCCGTGGCTTCGTCGCCAATCGTCTCGGGAACACCCGCGTCCTCTTCGATGGCACGCCCGGCGCCATGATCGTCACCAGCTCCGGCCAGGTCTCCGTCGTCGTCCCCTACGGCATCGAAGGCCAGCCCAACACCGCCGTAACGGTCGAATACGAAGGCCGTGCCTCGAACCAGATCGCGCTCAACCTCCTCCCCGCCGCGCCCGGCATCTTCACCCAAACCTCCACCGGCGCCGGCCCCGGCTCGGTCATCCGCCAAACCGGCGAACTGGTCTCTGCCGCCTCCCCAGCCGCCTCCAGTGAGGTGCTGACGATCTTCGCCACCGGCGAAGGCGCCACCACCCCCGCCGGCGTCGATGGCAAGCCCACCGCCCTCCCCCTCCCACTCCCCAAACTGCCAGTCAAAGTGGTGATCGACGGCACCGAAATCGAACCGCTCTATGCCGGCGGCGCCCCCGGCCTGGTCGCTGGCGTCTTGCAGGTCAACTTCACCATGCCGCCCAGCCCCACCGGCGCCCGTCGCCTCCGTCTCAAAATCGGCGACAACCTCAGCCCCGACACCGTAACCATCAACGCCCGATGAAACTCGCAATCACCCTAATCCTCGCCCTCACCGCCGCCGCCCAAACCCCGAAGTACGAGGTCCACCGCGCCCCGTCGAAAATCATCGTCGACGGCCGCGCCACCGACCCCGCCTGGGCCGCCGCCGCCCCCGCCATCGAGTTCATCTTCCCCTGGGAAAACCAGAAAGGCGCCAAGCAAAAAACCACCGCCCGCCTCCTCTGGGACAACGACAATCTCTACGTCATCTACCAGTGCGAAGACGCGGACGTAGTCGCCCACTACACCAACCTCGACGACCCCACCTACAAGGACGACGCCGTCGAATTCTTCGTCAATCCCAAGCCGTCCCAGAACTTCTACTACGGCCTGGAAATGAACGCCCGCGCCACCCTCTACGACTACTTCTACGCCCACCCCCATCTGCTGCTCAAACGCATCAACTTCACCGGCGTCCAACTGGCCACCAACATCGACGGAACTCTCAACCAGACCGGCGACAAAGACCGCGGCTGGGTGCTCGAAGTGGCAATCCCCTGGAAAAACTTCGAAGAACTCGGCGCAACAGAAGCCCCCAAACCAGGCGCCATCTGGACCGCCAATCTCAACCGTTGGGACGGCGTCGAACCAGCCCGCCGCCTAAGCCTCTGGTCGGACCCGGCCATGAAAAACCCAACCCCCCACAACCCCGCCCGCTTCGGCCAACTTCACTTCGTCGACTAGCCCCACTCCACCCACTCCACCCACTCCACCCACTCCACCCACTCCACTCACTCCACCGCAGCGGCAACTCCCACGGGGACACCCGCGGCCCGAAGGGCGGGTGTCCCCAGACGCGACACCTGTCCCCAGACGCGACACCTGTCCCCAGACGCGACACCCGTCCTCAGACGCGACACCTGTCCCCAGACGCGACACCCGTCCTCAGACGCGACACCCGTCCTCAGACGCGACACCTGTCCCCAGACGCGACACCCGTCCCCAGACGCGACACCCGTCCCCAGACGCGACACCCGTCCCCAGACGCGACGCCCGTCCCCAGACGCGACACCCGTCCCCAGACGCAACAACCCCAAAACCTACTTCCGGAACGCCTCCATCTCCCCAACCGCCGACACCCGGCACGTCCCCGTCCGGATCCGCTGTCCCCGGTCCTGCGCCTGGTAGTTAATCAAATAACTCCCATTCCCCGGGTCCACCCCGTGCTGCACCCGCACATTCTCCCGCACCACCCCCAACTGCCGCGCCGCCTCATCCTGACAAGTCTCCAACGCCTGGTTCATCGACACCCGCCCGCGATCCCCCATCCCCGCCATCTCAAACCGCACAATCTGCCCCGCTCCGGAAACATCGCAGAACCCCGTATTCGACCGCCCCATCCCATTCGTATACGAGAAATTCACCGTCGAATCTCCCTCCCGGTCATACTTCCCCATCCGCACCGTCACCCGATTCTTCTGCACGCCCCGCGTTTGCAACACCTGGTTCCGGCAAATGTTCATCGCCTCATTGGCCGATATCCGCTTGCCCCAATTCTCCCCCTGCTGCCCGCGCCCATTCCAATTCCCCGTCCCGCCCCAATTACTATTCCCGCCCCGCCAAGTGATGTCTCCCGTATACCCCTCCGACCCGCCCTTCGGATCGGAAATCCGGATCACCGCCACGCCCCCGCTCTGGTTCGGATCCCGCACCAACTGCTGCCGCCCCCGCCCATCAACCCCCTGAAACCGGAAATCCGCCGGGTTATTCGGCATAGGCTGATTGCAAACCAGCCGCCGCCACCGCGCCGGCTGCCCGCTCAGCGCCCGGATCGACCCCGTGTCTCCATGAATCTCCACCTCCGCCGCCCCGTCCACCTCCACCTCAAAGGTGCACTTGCCGTCGCCCCCGCCCCCCGTCATCGTCGCCCGTATCGTCTGCGTCTGCGCAAGAGCCACCGGCCCCAGTGCCAACGCCGCCATCAATCCAACAATCATTCGCTGCTTCATGCCAATCCCACTGCACCCGGCTAGCCAACCCAAATCCCAACAATCGCGCCTAAATCCCAACTTCCCCAACGACCGCCCGCGGTCACTTGCCCCCCCGCAGTCAGCCCGCCCCGCCCTCACCCCAACGAACAGGCCCATTTCAATTGGCCGCCCGCTTGCTCCTCCCCAAGTAGGAGCCCAACAGATGAATACCAATCTCTCTCTCGTCCTCGTCGCCGCCCTCGCCCTCGCCGGCTGCGCCGGCTCGTCCAAATCCGCCGACGTCTCCGTCAGTGTCCGCCGCTCGCTCGACGACGCCGGCCTCAAAGACGTCTCTGTCAATCAGGACCGCGACAAAGGCATCGTCACCCTCGGTGGCCACGTCACCAACGAACAAGACAAATCCCGCGCTGAATCCCTCGCCCGCCCCCTCGCCGCCGGCCAGGTCGTCGCCATGGAAGTTGCCGTCATCCCCGTCGGCGATGAAGCCCTCGCCAAGGCCGTCAACAAGGATCTCGACCTCGGCATCGAACACAATGTCGACGCCGCACTTCTCCGCGCGCAGATGCACGACGCCGTCAAATACGAAGTCAAAAACGCTGTCGTAACGCTAACTGGTGAAGTCCAATCCCAAACTATTCGCGCCGCCGCCGAAGACCTCACCAGTCGCGTCCCCAACGTCAAACAAGTCGTCAACACCCTGCAAATAAAGGGTCAGAAAGCCACTTCGTCCAACTAAGGAACTCACCATGTTACTCCTACTCTTGTTGCTCGTCTTATTATTCGGAGGCGGCGGAGGTTACTACGGCTACAGCCGCTGGGGCAACGGTGGCGGCGCCGGCGTCGGCCTCGGCACAGTGCTGGTCATCCTCCTGGTCGCCTACGTCGCCGGAGTCATTCACTAACCCTCCGTCTCCCGGATCCGGGCGTCTTCCACCGCCCGGATCAACTCGTCCAGCTTCAACTGCATCGTCTTCGTATCCCGCATCTGCGTGTTCTGGATTGTGAATCACCAGGTGCCACGTATCGGAGAAGTGAAATAACGGCCCGGTCACGATCCAAACCAGGATTACCGCCACGCCAACGACAAACGAAACCGGTGCCCCCGACGTGTCCGAACGGGGGCGGGGAAGTACCTCGACGAACTTCCCCCTGCAGCCACCAATCAAAGGAATCACCCATGTTACCCACCATCAAAGAAGCCGTCACCGCGGTCAACGACGCCCGCAACGCCACCGCCCAGATGCTCGACAAAACCGGCGCGGACTCCGCCGAAACCCTCCGTTCCGCTGCCGCCTCTATCGACGGCTTTGCCGATCGCACCGAACGCCGCTTCATCGCCGCCTCGGACTTCGTCGAATCCTGTGACACCGGCACCATGGTTCACGACCTCCGCCGCATCGTTCGCCGCCATCCGGGGTCTTTCCTGCTAGCCGCCGCCGCCGTCGCCGCCACCCTCGGCTACGCCGCCGGTTCCAGCAAAAAGCCCACCCGCCTGGGCAGCTAAACCCACAACACAGGCTGCCGCACCGGGTAGTTCCGGATCGTCTCCTCCACCGTCGGGTCCGCCCGCAACCCGCGCCAAATCGCAATGTATTCGGGCTTGTTCAATGCCAACCCGGCAAACAACAAGCTCGAATGCCGCACTGGCCATTCGTCGAAATACATCACGTCCGGCGCCAGCGTCCACTTCTTCTTATCCGCGATAAACGGCGCCATATACGCCATCGCCTTCCCCATCCCCCGCCCATCGGCCGTCGCAAACGTCCACAGGTTATCCGAATCAGTCGAAAGAATCTGCGCAATCCCCGCCATCGCGTCCAGGTTGAACAGCGAATACCCGTACGGCTTCGTCCGCCGCAGCTCCAGCGGGAAGCTCCCGTCGGGCGCAATCTGCCCCGGCACGTGCAGCGTCTTGAACCGCTCCCGGCACAGCGCCATCAGCGCCGTATTCCCCGTATACCGCGCAAACTCCGCCACCTGCATCGTCCAACAAGTGCCGTGATTATTCTTCGCGTCCCGCTCGTCCTTGCCGTACTTGTGCGTCGTCATCCACGTCAGGTACTCTGCAAACCACGGCCGCACATCCACGTTCTTCAGGAACCCCGCCGCCCGCGCCACCTCCACCAGATGCAGCGTGTCGATCACGCCAATCCCGCGCCCCGTAAACCGCCCCGAAATCGCCTGCGCATACAGCAAATGCGGATTCATCTTCGTGGCCTCATCCACGAACCACGCCCGCAAATGCAACGCCGCATGCTCGGCGTAATGCTTCTTACCCGTAATCTTGAACGCCGCCACCAACGCCGGCACCTGTACCGACAACCGCATCATCGCCTGCCGGTGCGCCACGAAGTTCTCCGGATTCGTCATTCCGTCGCGCTGAATGTACGGCGCCTTCGGGTCTTTCGGATCCGGCCACCAGTAGTCGCCTTCGCTGAAGAAGTCGTGCTTCCCCCCCGCGCTCCGCGGGCTCGAAGAAGCCGTCACCGTCACCGGTTTCTCCTTCAAATAGCCATCAGCAGATTTCAATATCCGGCCCCGGTCAATCGCGGCCACGTCCACGGAAGGCCCCGCAAACAGCGCGCCCGGCAGCGTAAGAAACAGTCGTCGATACATGCTCTCCCCTTATTCTAAGCCCCCCTCTCCCTAGCCGACCCAAACTTCCGCGCCAGCGCCGGCACCAACGCCCCGCCAACATTGGCTAACGTCAAGTCCGGCAGCGCCAGCGAGCCGTCGTAAGCAAGCACCGTCCGCAGCATGCCCCCACTGCACCCGATGCTCCCGCCCCGTCGCCGTCATCGTCATCAACGTCACATCGTCCGCCGCCAAACTCCCCGGCGCCCGCCGCTCAATCTCCGCCAACACCCCCTCCACCCCGACCTCCTGCAAAATCCCCAACAGCCCCTCCTCCCCCAACGGCTCCCCGCCAATCTCCGCCTCTATCAACGCATCGGAATAAAACACCACCCGGTCCCCCGCCCGCAGCGTCACGTCAAACGGCTCATACTCCGGATGGTCCAACAGCCCCAACGGCAAATACCCGCACCCACCCTCCAGAAACTCCCACGTGCCCGACGCCGCCCGATACAAAAACGGCCGCGGATGCCCCGCATTGCAAACCGTCAGCCGCCCCGTCGGCGCAAAGAACGTCGCCACCACCGCCGTCGCAAACGCCCCCTGCTTCTCCAGCGCCACAAACTGCCGGTTCAACATCCGCACAAACTCCCCCTGGTCCAACCGGTTCACAAACCGCCGCATCAGGTCCCGCAAATCCCCCGCCGTCCGCGCCACCGCCACCCCGTGCCCCGCCACATCGGCCAGCAACAGCCGGCTAATCCGCCCCGTCGCGCAACTCGACGCGTAGTAAACGTCACCCCCATGCGTCGCGTCCCCGTACGGCCGGCTGAACACCCGCGCCTCCAGCCCCCCAAACTCCACCGCCGTCTCCGTCAACTGGCTCCCGCCCCAAACCTCCATGCACGCCATGTGTTGAGATGATGTGGAAGCAGTCATACGCTCTTCAGTGTACGGAGTCCAACCATGTCCGGATTCTCCCGCCGAACATTTCTCCTCGCCGCCGCCAACCCCGGCGAAGAGTTGAACGACGTCCACTCCCAACTCAACCCCACCCGCGTCCTCCGCGTCGCCCGCCCCACCAATCCCGATCAACTCCGCGCGCTCCTCAAATAGGGCAACAAAATCTCCCTCTCCGGCTCCCGCCACGCCATGGGCGGCCAGCAGTTCGGCGCCCACACCGTCAATCTCGACATGCGCGCCATGAACCGCGTCCTCGGCATCGACATCGACAAGAAACTTATCCACGTCGAAGCCGGCATCGAATGGCCCGAACTCATCGCCCCCCTCGCCGCCACCCCCTTGGGTATCATCCAAAAACAAACCGGAGCCGACCGCCTCACCTTGGGCGGCGCCCTCTCCGCCAACGTCCACGGCCGCGGCCTCAAGCTAAAACCCATCATCGATAACGTCGAATCCTTCGACCTCCTAACCGCCGCGGGCGACCTGCAAACCTGCAGCCGCCAATCCAACCCCGATCTCTTCCGCCTCGCCATCGGCGGCTACGGCCTCTTCGGCATCATCACCGCCGTCCGCCTCCGCCTCACCCCCCGCGTCAAAGTCCGCCGCATAGTAAAACTAGCCGAAACCGCCACCATCCCCGAAGCCTTCGCCGAACGCATCAAGGACGGCTACCTCTACGGCGACTTCCAATTCGCCACCGACGTCAAACGCGACAGCTTCCTCCGCCGCGGCGTCTTCTCCTGCTACCAACCCGTCGACCCCGCCACCCCTCTCACCGAAAACCCCACCCGCTTCCACCCCGCCGATTGGGAGAAACTCACTTACTACTCCCACACCCACAAGCAACTGGCCTTAAAGATATACACCGAGCGCTATCTCAAAACCTCCGGCCAGGTCTACTATCACGACTGGCAGTTATCGGCCGCCTACCAGCCCGGCTATCATGCCGAAATCGATCGCCGCACCCACGCCAAGGTAAAGGCGACCGAAATGATCACCGAAATCTACGTCCGCCGCGCCGCCCTCCCAGCCTTGATGGAAGAGGCCCGCCGCGCCATCCGCGCCCACAAAGCCAACCTCGTCTACGGCACGGTCCGCCTGATCGAACAAGACAAAGAAAGCTTCCTCAACTGGGCCAGGGAAAGTTACGCCTGCGTCATTTTCAACTTACACGTCACGCACGATAAACAAGGAATCGAAGCCGCCGCCAAGGCCTTCCGCTCCCTCATCGACTTAAGAGAAAACTACTATCTCACCTACCACCGCTGGGCCACCCGCCAACAAGTCGAACGCTGCTATCCCCAATTCCAAGACTTCCTAAAACAAAAGGCAGCCCACGACCCCAGCGAAACCTTCCAAAGCGAGTGGTACCGCCACCATAAATCCCTCCTCGCCTAGCCGCCTCCCACCACCACCGTCACCCCCGCCTGCGAAACTCCCTCCCCAGCCCGAACCACAACAGGCAACACCCCGGCCGACAAATCCACAGGCAACAGCACAATCACCTCCGCTCCCCCAACCGAAACCACCTCACACACCAAATCCCCAATAGAAACCGACACCGGCAACACCGGCACCCCGTCTTCCCCAACAACCCCCAACCCCGTCACCGCAAGCCGCAACAAATACCCCGGCAACGCCGGTGCCACCTCCCCATTCTCCGAGTCGTCCTCATTCCGCGCCACCGCCTGCCCCGTCCCCGCATTCCCCACCGTAAACACCCCCGGAGCCGCCGCCGCCACCGGCACCAAAATGCTCGCCCCCTCCACCTCCACCTTCACCTCCGGCCCCATCAATCCACCCGGCGCCACCGCCACCACCACCCCGCTCTCCGCCGAAACCAGTCCTCCCTCCACCCCATCAAACAAAACCCGTGAAACACCCGCCAATCCCACTCCCCGAATCTCCACCACCGAATTCGGCGCAATCGCCCCAGGCAATCGGCTGGCCCGGTTCACCACACTGCTCAACACCACCTTCACCGCCACCATCCGCCTCACCCGTTCATTGTTCTGATCGGCAATCAAGATGGACCCATCCGCCGCCGTCGCCATCCCAATCGGCGAAGCCAGCTTCGCCAGATCCGCCGCCCCGCCATCCCCCACAAACCCCGACCCGCCAAACCCCGCCACCCGCACCAACGTCCCATCAGCCATCAAAACCCGCACCTGGCTCGACCCCGAACAAGCAATCCACAAGTTCCCCGCCGCATCCAGCGTCAATCCCTGCGGTGACCACAACTGCCCCTCGGCCGACCCCGCCACCCCTGTCCCCGCCACCGTGCTGATCTTCCCCTCCACATCCACCTTGCGCACCCGATGATTCACCCCATCGGAAATATAAACATTCCCGTCTTTATCAACAACCACCCCGCGCGGTGTGTTCAACCGCGCCAACACCGCCAGCCCCCCATCCCCGCTGAACCCCGCCTCCCCATTCCCCGCAATCGTCGTAATAATCCCCCGCGTGTCCACCCGCCGCACCCGGTTGTTCGCCGAATCGGCAATGTAAACGGCGTCATTCCGCGGATCCACCGCCACCGCGAACGGTATGTTCAATCGCGCCGCCGTCGCCAACTGCCCGTCTCCGGCAAACCCCAACGTCGCCCCGCCCGCAAAAACCGACAGCACCCCAGCCGGCGTCAACTTATACACATACGCCCCCCACGTTGCCGCAATGTACAGGTTCCGGTTCCGGTCCATCGCCATCCCCCGCGGCCGCCCCAGTTCAACATTCCGCGCCACCCCGCCCGCATTCGTCCCCAACCCGCCCGTCCCCGCAACCGTGCGAATCACGCCATCCGCGCCCACCTTCCGCACAACGTTATCGATCACATCGGAAACATAAAAACTCCCATCCGTATCCACCGCCACGCCCGACGGCTGAAACAACGTCGCCCGCTCCGCCGGCCCGTTATCCCCCGCCGCCAGCGCCGGAATCGTCCCCGCCGCCGCCGTAATCCGGTCGGTCGCCGTGTTCACCCGGAACACCCGCCGCAGCGCATCGTCCACCACCACTACCTGCTCATCCACGTCCATCGCCAACCCCACCGGCAGCCCCAACCCAAACGCCAGCGCCGACCCCGGCACCGTCTTGCTCGACCCATTCCCCGCCACAATCGCCGACGCCGTCCCCCGCACCCGCAGAATCCGCCCGTTCAACCGGTCGCAAACAAACACGTCCCCAGCCTTGTTCACCGCAACATCGGAAGGCGCATTCAACTGCGCCCCCAGCGCCGTCGTCGTCCCTCCCTGGCTCCCCGCCACACCGGTCCCCGCGACGTTTTCTACCGCGCCATCCGCCCCCACGCGCCGCACCCGGTTGTTCCCCGTATCGGCCACGATCAGGTTCCCCTGCGCATCAAACGCCATCCCGCCCGGCGTCCGCAGCCCTGCCGTCGCGGCCACAAACGTGGTCACCACGCCCTGCCCATCCACCTTCCGGATCAAGTTGTTCAACGAGTCGCTCACAAACAAATTCCCCGCCCGGTCAAACGCTAACCCCCGCGGATTCCCCAGTCCGGACGCCATCGTGACCACCGCGCCATCCCGCGCCACCTTCCGCACCCGCCCGTTCCGCAAATCGGCAATATGCAGTTCGCCCGAAGGACTGAACGCCATCCCGGAAACGCCATTGAACCCCGCCTCCGCCCCCACGAACGTCGTTACCAATCCCCCCGGCGCGATCTTCAACACCATGTCATAGTACGAATCGGAAACATACAAATTCCCCGACGAATCCGCCGCCACCGCCGCCGGCAGAATCAGCCGCACGTCCACCGCGCTCACCCCCTGCGGCGCAATCGCCAGCCGGCTCCCGCCCGCCACGGTCGAAATCAAATACGGCGGCAAGCTCTGTGCAAAAACAACGGCGCTGAAAAGGAAAAGTAGCTTCACGAAAATCACCCCTCACTCACATAGCGAGGTACCCGCGAAAACCGCGTCAAGATAAACTAACCCCAGCATGTCCCACCTCACCCGCCGCCAGTTCGGAGCCCTCGCCACCGCCGCCGCCATCCCAGCCCGCAAACCCAACATCATCCTCATCCTCGCCGACGATCTCGGCGTCGGCGACCTCGGCTGCTACGGCCAGAAAATCATCCAAACTCCCAACATCGACCGCCTCGCCACCGAAGGCCTCCGCTTCACCGCCGCCTACGCCGGCGCCATGGTCTGCGCCCCCGCCCGTTGTACCCTCATGACCGGCTACCACCTCGGCCACGCCACCGTCCGCAACAACTGGGAAGTCTACCCCGAAGGCCAACACCCCCTCGCCCCCCGCGACACCACCGTGGCAACGGTCCTGAAACAGGCGGGCTACAAAACCGGCATCTGCGGCAAGTGGGGCCTCGGTGGACCGGACTCCGCCAGCACCCCCAACAAGAAGGGTTTCGATTTCTTCTACGGCTACAACTGCCAGCGCCACGCCCACCGTTTCTACGTCGATTACCTCTGGCGCAACAGCCAGAAGGAACCCATCGCCCAATCCAAGTCGAAGCCGGTCTACGCCCAGGACCTGATCGCGAGCGAAAGCCTCAACTTCATCCGCGAAAACCGCAACAACCCCTTCTTCCTCTTTTGCGCCTGGACGGTCCCCCACGGCCCCTACACCCGCAACAACGTCCCCAACCTCGGCCGTTTCGAAAACGAACCCTGGAAGGAAGGCGAAAAGATCTACGCCACCATGGTCGAGCGTCTCGACTCCGACCTCGGCCGCGTCCTGTCCCTGTTGAAGGAGCTAAACCTCGACAACAACACGCTCGTGCTATTCGCCAGCGACAACGGCCCCGGCGGCGGCCCGGCCAACAACGCGCGGTTCGGAAGCCAAGCCAGCCTCCGCGAAGTAAAAGGAACCCTCCGCGAAGGCGGCCTCCGAGTCCCCCAAATCGCCCGCTGGCCCGGCCACGTCCCTGCAGGCCGCGTGACGAACCACCCCACCGCCTTCTGGGACTTCCTCCCCACCGCCGCCGCCCTCGCCGGAGCCCAACCCCCGAAGGGAATCGACGGCACCTCCATCCTCCCCACCCTCCTAGGCAAGAAGCAAAAGGAACCCGCCTACCTCTACTGGGAACAACTCACCCCCGATAAGCTAACCCGCGCCGTCCGCATGGGAAAGTGGAAAGCCTACCAGGCCACAAAGACCGCAAACATCGAACTCTACGACCTCATCAAGGACCCCGCCGAGTCCACCGACATCGCCGCCAGCCACCCAAGCGTGATCCACCAAATCGAACAAATCCTAGCCAAGAGCCGCACCGAAGCCACCACCCCACCCACCGACCCCCGCATCTGGGAAAAGTACCGCGAAGACAACAAGCGTCTCGACGCGCTCCTCTCCTCCTGAGCAAAAAAACGCCCGTCGTCGTGACCTAGCCTTTCCGCAAGCGCCGCGCGACTACGGCAAGAGCTTTTGCTCGATGAGTTTGACCGCCTCCGAGACACCGTCTTCCATCGCCATCTGCCGGCCCAAATCCGCGGCGTTACGGGCCATCTCTGGGGCCGCCAGAACACTCTGGATGCCGCCAGCCAGGTCTACTGCACGGAATCCCTTTCGCCCCAACGTCTTCCCCGCGCATCCCAATCGTTCCAGTTCCGCCCCCCAGAAAAACTGATCCGCAACGTGCGCAACGATGATCATGGGTTTGCCCGCTTCCAACGCGGATTGGGTTGTTCCCGCACCGCCATGGTGGACGATCATCGAGCAATCCGGAAACACTTCGCGATAGGGTGTCCGGCGTACTTTGAAAATGCTCTCCCCGGTTTGAAAAGACGCCAGGTCTTCGTAAGGGATTTGCAGAATTGCCCGGCATCCGGCGCGCTGAACAGCCTCAATCCAAATGCCAACCGTCTCCCGGACATAGCTCGAGCTCTTCAACATCATGCTGCCGAATGTAATGTAAACCGGCGGCGGGCCCTGGGACAAGAAATCCAGCAGGCCTTCCGGAAGTCGATCGGTTCCGGTCACTGCCGGCGCTCGAAAGAACCCGCATACATGATGCTGCTCGGCCCAATCTGCGGGCCGCTGGCAAATAGCGCGGCTGACGCCAAGCAGATTCAACCTTGGCGACGCCCACGTGTCCAACATGACATCCCTATCCGGAGCCAGCCCCTCGCGACGGCGCAGGGCATTCACGCGGGGGAGAAAAATGCGATTGACCGCGTGTCTTACAAGCCGCCATGCCAGTGGGTAGGACCACCTCCCGAGATCTGGAAAACCTGGCGGGCAAATCGTTGCCGTTGGGATGCAGTTGTGGACCACATTTACGGTCGCAACCGGAACGCCTCGCTTTGCTGCGGCCACACGTAACGGGTAAACAAAAAAGTGACCGATCACAGCGTCGTTCTCTTCGCAAAGAGCCGTCGCGGCGCGATACATCTCTTCAACGGCGGGATCGAATCCGTACTTGAGGACAACTTCGGCTTGCCGAATCGGATTCCCTAATTCGATGATCGTCTGCCAGATCCGCTCCACCTCGGCTTCACCAGGCGGCTGCGGCAAGGGAGCGGTGATGATTCGATACCCATACTTCCGTCCCAGTTCACCGTAATCGCGCCCCACATTGTCGGTGATCGCGAGCGTTACGTCATGACCCGCCTTTACGAGACCGGCAGCGAGAGCCGTGAACGGCTGAACGTCGCCTTCGCTTCCCCATGTCTGCAGCCCGATCTTCATTCGGAGACTCTCCCGGTTCTTGCACCATTGAGGAACAGCCGCAGCATCTGATCGAACTCCTCTTTGGGACTGGCAACCGAACTCTGTAACCATTGCAAGGTTGCGGCGAGATACTGATATTCCAGGGCCCGGGATAACGTATCGCAAGGCCATTCCGACGAAACTTCCCCGCGAAGCTGTCCTTGCCGGAGAATTGACTCAAACGCGAGCCCTAACTTGGAACGTTTCGGCGTCTCGCCGCCAGCCGAATGGGCGGACAGGGAGTGTTTCAACGCCAAAGGGAGGTACGCCCGCCGCTTCTGCGCCCAGCTGGCGAATTCGCCAAACATCCTGAACAGTTGGCTTTCTACGTCAGGAAGTTCCTGAAGGCGGCTTTCTAATGCCGGCCACCCGCGCTCGAATTCAACCCCAATAAAGTGGGCCACCAGCGCTTCTTTGCTTGCAAAGTGGTTATAGAGCGTCGCTCGTGAAATGTCCACGCTCTGCGCAACTTCTTCCATCGACACCCTGTCGATACCAACCTTCTCGATGAATGCGAACGCCTCGATTGCCAGCCGATCAGCGGTCTTCAGCCGTCTCCGCTCGCGACGGTCACGAGGTTCATTAGTAGACACTGTCTAAAGTATAGACACTGTCTTAAAGCCCCTGCAAGAGCCCCAAGCTCCATCTCCCAAATCGAACAAATCCTAGCCAAGAGCCGCACCGAAGGCACCACCCCACCCACCGACCCCCGCATCTGGGAAAAGTACCGCGAAGACACCAAGCGCCTCGACGCGCTCCTCTCCTCCTCCTAACCGATCGCCTATCATGACGTCGTGCGATTGCTCATCACACTCGAACGGGACGAAACCGCCCGCATTATCACAGAGTGCCCGTCTCTGCCCGGATGTGTTTCCCAAGGGGAGACCGAGAGCGCCGCAATTGAAAACATACGCGAGGCGATCCAAGGATGCTTGGCGGCCCGCAAAGCCAATGATCTGCCCTTGGCCGTAGAGGTCCGCGAAGTCGAAGTGGACTTCGCCTAGTTCCAGGACATGCTCTAGCCGCCTCGACCCTTCCCAAAATGCAGCAGCCCCATCGCCGGGTGTGCGGCGCGATACGGTTGGGGAATACCATCATCTGGTGGCACCCTGGAAGGCCACCAAACAGGAAGTGAAAGCGTATGCCGAGCAAGTCTAAACCGAAAATCGACGCCGAGGAAATCGCCGAAAGAGCATCGCGAGGCGAGGATGTCTCTTCGTTCTTCACGCGGAAGTTCAAGGTCGTCAGACCGATTCGCCGGGTGAATCAAAAGGCCCCCGCCCCCGAACCTGGGTCCAGAGGCGATCAACGGCTGACTTCCACCAATCCGCCGCACCGCCGATCGGGTTCTATCTCCCGATGGCGCGTCAACCAACCGGGATCCTGGTAGCATAGCGATGGATCATCATCCGTCTCATATGAGAATCATTCGACCCGGTGGCGGTCGCCGTTTAGGAAAGGAGGCTCGGCGGCAGCTTCGCATTCTTTACCAGGACAACGCCGTTGTTGTCCTCAATAAGCCTGCCAAAATGCTCGCCGTGCCCAAGGATGAAGGCGATCTCCCCTCCGCCCTCTCTCTTCTCTCGGCAGAGCTGGAAGCAAGGCGACAGCGGGCCTTTGTGGTGCATCGCATCGATCGGGATACATCGGGGATTTTGCTCTTCGCAAAAACCTGGCCCGATCGGGAAGCACTCGTCGCGCAATTTATCCAGCACACCCCGGTGCGGGAATATCTCGCGGTAGTGGGCGGTCATCTTCGCGTGGAAGAAGGGACACTTGTACATTACTTTCGGCAGGACGGAACGTTCCAAAGGGTAACCACAGCGCGAGATCCGAATGCGTCTCGCGCCGAACTGCGCTATGCCGTGGAACACCGCCTCAAAGGGGCGTCGGTCGTCCGCGTCTCGCTGGTGACCGGATTACAGAATCAAATCCGTGTGCAGTTGTCGGCAATCGGCCACCCCATACTCGGCGACCGAAAATACAATCCAGATGCAAAACTGGAACGGCGAATCACTCGCGTCGCTCTCCACGCGGCGCATCTCGAGTTCCTGCATCCACGCACGCGGGAAATCGTGTCCATTGACTGCGAACCGCCCCCGGACTTCCAGGCCCTGCTGCAGGCATTAGGGCATCCGGTCCATTCGCCGCAACGACCGTTACCCCGGTAAATCACCCCTTCCCGGCCCGCCTTTCACCTGTTCACCCGATACCCAAAAATCAGCCCCGCCTCCAAACTGAATCCAGAGGCAAACAATGGCTGACTTTTACCAAACCAACTCCGTCGCAACCCTGCACCGCCTGCGCTCCGGCCGCCTGTCCGCCATGGAGGCCGAACTCTCCGGCTTCTCCCGCCGCACCGGCATGTCGCTCATCCTGCCCGCCCTCATCACCGAGTTCGAACGCCCCGCCATGCGCCGCATCGTCGACGAACTCCGCCCCGCCAACTATTACGCCAACATCGTCGTCGCCATCGGCCGCGCCACCCGCAAACAGGCCGAAGAAGCCGCCCGCTGGTTCCACGGCTTCCGCTCCCCCGTCACCGTCCTCTGGATGGAAGACCCCCGCATCCAGGCCATCTTCAACGACCTCAAACTCCCCGCCCACACCGACGGCAAAGGCCGCACCTGCTGGCTCGCCGCCGGCTACCTCCTCGCCGAAGGCCACACCGATATCATCGCCCTCCACGATTGCGACATCGCCAACTACACCCGCGAAATCCCCGCCGCGCTCTGCTACCCGCTCGCCCACCCGCGCATGGATTTCGACTTCTGCAAGGGCTACTACGCCCGCATCTCCGGCAAGCTGCACGGCCGCGTCTCGCGCCTCTTCCTCGCCCCGCTCGTCGAATCGCTCCGCCAACACCTGCCCGAATCCCGCTTCCTCTCCTTCTTGAGCGAGTTCCGCTACCCGCTTGCCGGCGAATTCGCCACCACCGCCACGCTTGCCCGCAAACTCCGCCTCCCCGCCGATTGGGGCCTCGAAGTCGGCGTGCTCTCGGAGGTCTTCCACCACGCCGGCCCCCACCGCGCCTGCCAGGCCGACATCGCCGAAAACTACGACCACAAACACCAGGAGCTCTCCCCCAAAGACCCCACGCGCGGCCTCCGCCGCATGACGTTCGATATCGCCGGCGCCATGCTCCGCTGCCTCGAACGCCACGGCGTCCGGCTCGCCCCCGAAACCCTCCGCCTGATTGCCAACGGCTATACCGAACAGGCCGGCTCCAAGCTCCGCCAGTACGAAGCCGACGCCCTCATGAACGGCCTCTCCTACGATCGCGTCGAAGAGATCAACGCCGTCAACAGCTTCGGCGACAGCCTGACGGAGGCGATCGCCCTCCAAGGCCGCGCCGTCGAAACCCTCCCCGCGTGGGGCGTCGTCGAATGGGAGGCGCCCCACGTCATGCGCCAACTGCTGAACTGCCCGCTGATTGTTACAGAGCCAACGCACCTCCACATGCCACACTGGCTACAGCAGCCCGTACCCAAGCCCGCCTAAAGGACTCCTCATGCGGCTTCGCACCTGGCCCACCGTCGTCGGTGGGCTCGCCTGTCTCCTCCTTCTCATCCTCATCTCCAGCGAGGTCATCCGCCGCAAGGCCCGCGATATCTATGAGTCACTCGACCAGGTAAATACCCTTCACCGCAGCAACGCCGTCAAGCTCCAGACGTTGCGCGCCGACATTCACTTGTCCGGCATCTACGTCCGCGATTACCTGCTCGATAACTCCCACCTCACAGCCGACAGCTACCGCGCCCGCCTGATCACCCTCCGCGAGGCCACCCGCAAAACCCTCGAAGAACTGCACGCGAGCGCCAGCCCAGCCGAGCGCGAACGCATCGCCCGGCTCCAGTCCAACCTCGATGACTACTGGGAAACCTACGATCCGCTCTTCGGTTGGACCCCCGCGCAGAAGCTGTATCTCAGCGCGCCCTTCCTCCGCCAAAACGTCCTCCCCCGCCGCAACGCCGTGCTCGAACTCACGCGCGACATCGAAGCGCTCAACAACGCCAGCCTCTCGCAGCAGCGCGCCGTCGTCGCCGAGCAGGAACACGAACTCCGCCGCCTCTTCGCCCGCATGCTCTGGATCACCATGGGCCTCGGCGTCGCCATCGCCATCGGCGCCGGCCTGCGCTTCCACTACGTCGAAACCCGCTTCGAGGAACAGTACCGCCGCATCTCGCAGATGATGGTGCGCGCGCAGGAAGAGGAGCGCAAACGCCTCTCGCGCGAACTGCACGACCAGGTCGGCCAGATGCTCACCGCGCTGCGCATGGAGGTCGGCCGCGGCCACCAGGCCGAAAGCAAAGCGCTCATCGATACCATGGTCGCCACCGTGCGCGATCTGTCGATGGGCCTGCGCCCGTCGATGCTCGACGACATCGGCTTGGGGCCCGCGCTCCAATGGCTCGCCCGCGACCACGCCCGGCGCTTCGATTGCCCGGTCAACGTCGACCTCTCCGGCGATCTCGACGCGCTTCCCGAATCCCACCGGACGTGCACCTACCGCGTCGTCCAGGAAGCGCTCACCAACTGCGCCCGCCACGCCCAGGCCCGCCGCATCGATGTCGTGCTCCACGGCACCCCCGGCCAGCTCCGCCTGCAGATCAAGGACGATGGCGTCGGCATGCCAGCCCGCCCGCTGGCCGCTCCGGGGCTCGGGCTGTTCGGCATCGAAGAGCGCGTCCGCGAACTCGGCGGCCGCCTGCAGCTGTACTCCCAACCCGGTCAGGGCACGTCTCTGAAGATTGAGATGCCGATACCTGTATGCGTATAGTTCTTGCCGATGACCACGGAATCGTCCGCCGCGGTCTGCGTTCATTGCTCGAAGGCGAGCCGGGCGTGGAAGTGGTCGGCGAAGCGGCCAACGGCCGCGAAGCGTTGAAACTGCTCGAAACCACCAAGCCCGACATGGCCATCCTCGACGTGGCCATGCCGATGCTGAACGGCATCGAGGTCACCGCCCAGGCCATGAAAGCCTTCCCCGATCTGCGCGTGATCATTCTGAGCATGTACGCCGACGAAGCCTACATCGTCCGCGCGCTGACCGCCGGCGCCCGGGCGTACCTGTTGAAGGAGGCCACCGAAGACGATCTGCTCCCCGCCGTCCGCGCCGTCGCGCTGGGCCGGAGCTTTTTCAGCCCCGCCATCAGCACAATCCTCCTCGCCGACTACGTCCGCCACCTGAAGCAGCGCGGCCTCGAAGATTCCTACGACGTGCTGAGCGACCGTGAAAAGGAGGTGCTGCAGCTGCTGGCGGAAGGCAAATCGAACAAGGAAGCCGCCGCCGTGTTGCACATCAGCCTGTCGACGGTGGAAACGCACCGGCTGAAACTGATGCAGAAGCTCGGGCTGCACAACACCGCCGAAATCGTGCTTTATGCTGTTCGGAAGGGCATCATCTGCTAGCTTGGTAGAGCGGATGATTTCCTTTTCCAACATCAATAAACAGTACGGAAAACAGCTTGTTTTCGTGGACGCCTCGTTCCAGTTAAACCCGGGCGAGAAGGTGGGCCTCGTCGGACCGAATGGCGCCGGTAAGACCACGCTCTTCCGGATGGTGGTCGGCGAGGAGGCTCCCGACGACGGCGACGTGTCGGTGCCGAAGAAAACCACGGTCGGCTATTTCCGTCAGGATGTGGAGGAAATGTCGGGCCGCACGGTGCTCGATGAAGCCATCGCTGGCAGCGGCCGCGTGGGCGATCTTCATCACGAACTGGAAGCGCTGCAGAACGCGCTCGAAGATCCCGCGCGGTTCGACGAGATGGACAAAATCCTGGAGCGCTTCGGCGAAGTCCAGGAAGAGTACGAGCACCTGGACGGTTACTCGCTGGAGGCGCAGGCGCGCGAAGTGCTGCACGGCCTGGGCTTCCCGGATGTGCAGATCGATGGCGACGTGGGCGCGCTGTCCGGCGGTTGGAAGATGCGCGTGGCGCTGGCGCGCGTGCTGCTCGGCCGGCCCGACGTGCTGCTGATGGACGAACCGACGAACCACTTGGATTTGGAATCGATCATCTGGCTGGAACAGTTTTTGCGCGACTACAAAGGCGCGCTGTTGATGACCTCTCACGACCGGGAGTTCATGAACCGGCTGGTGTCGAAGATCGCCGAAATCGACGCGGGCGAAATCATTTCGTATTCGGGCAACTACGATTTTTACGAGCGCGAGCGCGCCATTCGCGAAACCAATCAGCAGGCCGCCTTCGCGCGCCAGCAGACAATGCTCGCTAAAGAGCAGCGGTTCATCGATCGGTTCCGGACGCACGCCGCCAAGGCCGCTCAGGTGCAGAGCCGCATCAAGGCGCTGGACAAAGTGGAAAAGATCGAGCTGCCGAAGCGGCGCGTCGTGGTGCAGTTTGACTTCAAGACGCCGTCGCGGTCGGGCGATCAGGTTGTGGTGATGGAAGACCTGAAGAAGGCCTACGGCAGCCGGGTGATCTACGACGGTTTCAGCCTGACGGTGCGCCGCGGCGAGCGGTGGGCGGTGATGGGCCGGAATGGCGCGGGCAAGAGCACGCTGCTGAAGATGATCGCCGGCGCCACCGATCCCGATAGCGGGACCGTACGGTTGGGCGCGAGCTTGAACATGGGCTACTTCGCGCAGCAGTCGCTCGATGTGTTGGCGGCGGATTTGACGGTGCTGGAACAGTTGCAGCGCGACTTCCCGACGGACAGCCTGGGCTCGCTGCGCTCGCTGGCCGGGGCGTTTCAGTTCTCGGGCGAGGATGTGGACAAGCGGATCAAGATGCTGTCGGGCGGCGAGAAGTCGCGGCTGGCGATGGCGCGCATGCTTTTCAATCCGCCGAACTTCCTGGTGCTGGACGAGCCGACGAACCACTTAGACCTGGCGACGAAGGAAATGCTGGTGAGCGCGCTGAAGGATTTTGAAGGCACGATGATCTTCGTTTCGCACGACCGTATGTTCCTGCGCGGCCTGGGCACGCGCGTGCTGGAGCTGGGCGGGGAGAGCGGCACGGAGAAGGAGCCGCGGGTGTACCTGGGGCCGTACGAGGAGTATGTGCAATCGCTGGGCCACGAGGGTCCGGGGATTTATCACTAGAAATAAAAGAAACTTTCCCGGGCGTTGTTCGTAGCTGTTGTGTGAGCAATTTCCTGGCCGACCTTCGATTCGCGCTGCGCACGTTGCGCCGGAGCCCGCTGTTTGCGACGGTGGCGATCCTATCGCTGGCGTTGGGGATTGGCGCGAACACCGCGATCTTCACGCTGCTCGATCAGGTGTTGTTGCGGAAGCTGCCGGTGAAGGATCCGGAAAGCCTGGTGATGCTGTACCAGCGCGGGGCGCACAACGGCAGCAACATGGGCGACCGGATGCAGTCCTACCCGATCTACAAAGACTGGCAGACGAAGGCCGCGCCGCTGGCCGAGGTGTTGTGCCGGCGGCTGGTGAGCACGGCGGTGAGCGTCGATAACCAGACCGAGCGGGTGGACGCGGAGATGGTTTCCGGCAACTACTTCACGATGCTGGGCGTGGGCCCGGCGGCGGGGCGCGTGTTCAGTTCGCAGGAGGATGACCAGACCTACGCCGGGCATCCGGTGGCGGTGTTGAGCTACGACTACTGGGTGACGCGGTTCGCGCGGGACCCGAAGGTTGTCGGGAAAAAGATCCTCATCAACAACTATCCGATGACCGTCGTTGGCGTGTCGGCGGAGGGGTTCGCGGGATTGGATCCAGCGAAGTCGCCACAGGTTCGAGTGCCGATTTTGATGAAGCCGGTGATGGTGCCGGAGTGGGGCTTTCTGGAGATGGACGACCGGCGGACGCGGTGGGTGCAGGTGTTCGCGCGGCTGAAGCCTGGCTACACGGCGGAGAGCGCGGTGGCGCCGTTGCAGGGGCTGTTCCAGCAGATCCGGCAGTACGAGATGACCGAGGCGAAGGCGAAGGACTGGTCGCAGTACGCGCGGGACCAGTTCATGAAAGGCACGATCAAAGTGGACCCGGCGGCGACGGGGTATTCGTCGTTGTGGAATGACTTTTCGAACGCGCTGATCGTGCTGATGTGCATGGTGGGGCTGGTGCTGCTGATTGCCTGCGCGAACGTGGCGAATCTGCTGATCGCGCGGGCTTTCGCGCGGCAGAAGGAGATCGCGGTGCGGCTGTCGATGGGCGCGACGCGCGGGCAGTTGATCCGGCAGTTATTGGTGGAGAGTTTGCTGCTTTCGTTCGCGGGGGGCGCGGCTGGCGTGGGACTCGCGATCGCGATGACGCGCGGGCTGTTGGCGCTGGTGCCCACCGAGGGGAATCCGCTGTTGTTGAAGCCGGAGCCGGACTTGCGGGTGATGGCGTTCATGCTGGTGTTGACGATGTTGACGGGTGTTTTGTTCGGCCTGTTGCCGGCGCTACGGGCGAGCCGGCCGGACTTGTGGGCGACGTTGAAAGATACGGTGGGGGCGATCGCGGGATCGGGCGGGTCCTTGTATTTGCGCAAGGGACTGGTGGCGGCGCAGGTGGCGCTGAGTTTCCTGTTGCTGTTTGGCGCGGGGCTTTTCGTGCGGAGCCTGCAGAATTTGCAGACGACCGATACGGGTTTCAAAGACATCGACAATCTGGTGACGTTCCAGGTTTCGCCGGCGTTGAACGGGTATGACGCGCCGCGGACGGTGGGGTTCTACCGGGATTTGCTGGAGCGCATCCGCGCCGTGCCGGGGGTGCGGGCGGCGTCGCTGGCGCAGGTGCCGGTGTTGCATGGGTGGGAGTGGGACAGCAGCTTGTCGGTGGAGGGGCACCAGGCGAAAGACGGCGAGGACATGCAGGGATTTATGAACGCCTTGTCGCCGGGGTACTTCGAGACGATGGGGATCGGGTTGTTGGAGGGGCGGGACTTTGCCGATCGGGACTGGAAGGAAAAGCGGGATGTGGCGATTGTGAACCGGAAGTTTGCGGAGCACTACTTTGGGGAGAAGAGCGCGGTGGGGCGGCACATCGGGTTTGGCGGCGGGCCGGGGACGAAGCTGGATATTGAGATTATTGGCGTGGTGGCGAACACGTTGTACGAGGGGCCGCGGGAGGGGTTGCGGCGGCAGGTGTATATGCCGAATTGGGGGAAGGGCGGCGTGGCGTTTTATGTGCGGGCGGGGATGGGGTCGGCGTCGGTGTATGGGGCGGTGCGGGGGGCGGTGAAGGGATTGGACGCGGCGATGCCGGTGTATGAGTTGAAGACGCTGGGGGACCAGTTGGACCAGCGGCTGTTGACGGAGCGGCTGATTGCGTTGTTGTCGGCGGGGTTCGGGATGTTGGCGACGCTGTTGGCGGGGGTGGGGTTGTACGGGGTGATGGCGTTTGTGGTGGCGCGGCGGACGAAGGAGTTGGGGGTGCGGATCGCGCTGGGGGCGCAGCCGGGGGCGGTGTTGTGGCTGGTGATGCGGGAGGTGCTGGTGTTGTTGGGGATCGGGCTGGCGGTGGGGGTGCCGTCGGCGATCGGGTTGGGACAGTATGTGTCGACGCAGTTGTACGGGGTGAAGGCGAATGACCCGTGGATGGCTGGTTTGACGGTGGTGGTGCTGGCTGTTGTTGCAGGGTTAGCGGGATTCATTCCGGCGCGGCGGGCGAGCCGAATTGACCCGATCCTAGCACTCCGGTTTGAGTGAGCGGCGGCGGAGGGCGAGGAGGGCGGCGGCGGTGAGGACCCAGGTGGCGGGTTCGGGAACCGGGGTTTCGGCGCCGAAGGCGATGTTGTCGAAGCCGTACCAGGCGATGCCGTTGTTGCTGGTGAGGCGGGCGATGGGGATGTCGGAGATGAGGCCGATGAACTGGCCGCGGCCGGGCGGGGTGAACGTGTCCGACCAGAGGACGTTGTTCGACTCGTCGTAGGCGGTGAGAAGGGCCGGGCCGTTTTCGGTGAAGCTGCCGAAGAAGTCGAAGCCGAGGGCGGTTACTGTGATGGCGGGGAAGGTGATGGTGGTCGGGTCGGCTTCGGCGTTGTTCATGATGGCGAGGGTGGGGAAGCGGTTGGTGTCGCGGCCGGCGTAGATGGACTGTGCGATTTCGATGCGGAGGCCGGGGGTGATGTCGCCGGGGACGAAGACGGCGTTGTTGGAGAACTGGTCGAGGACGGAGGGGAGGCCGGTGGCGGCGCCGGAGGCGAGGACGCCTTCTTCGAAGTCTTCGAAGTTGAGATTGGCCGGGGCGGCGGCGTTGAAGGTGGGCGGTCCGTGAAGATGAGGACGGCGGGGTGGGCGAGGGGGGCGAGGAGGAGGGTGAGGAGATTGCGGGCGAAGGCCATCGGGGCTATCGGTGGTTTGGGGGAACGGCTTTATACTTTTGGACACACTTCGGGTGTGGTCAGGGCATTTGGGGGTTACATTACGGGCTGGATTTCGCCAGCGGGCGGGCTGTTGACGGGCGTGACGACCGGCGGCGGGGCCGGGATTTCGGCGGTTTCGGTCTCCGTTGGCGGCGGCGTTTCGGGCTCGTCGTTTGTTTTCAATGACTCTTGGGAGGGTC
>CANIVU010000035.1 GCA_947470805.1 Acidobacteriota bacterium
CGCGATCCAGGTCCGGAGCGTCGCCACTTCGGCCTCGGTCAGCTTGGCCTTGTGCGACCGGGCCGGCGGCATCAGTTGCATCGGATTGGTCGCGGTGACCCGCTTGAGCAGCAGGCTCTCCTCCGGTTTGCCCGGCACAACCACCTTCGCCGTCGCGCCGTCGCGGGTATCCAGCCGCAGGTTCGCCATCCGCCCCGAGGGATCCCCGCCGTGGCAGCTGAGGCACTTATCGGACAGCACCGGCATCACGTCCCGGCTGAACCGGACCGACTCCTGGGCCGCCAGCGGCAGAGCCGCGCATACGATCAAATTTCGCCAGAACGCCATAGTGCCCATCTTTCCCCAAATTGGCCCCCTTCGCAATGGCGGATGACGCCAATCGATTGTACTATTCGATCATGCGGACGCGGTTCCCGATCTCGCTCTACAGCACGGCCAACCCGGCCCACCAGGAGGTCTTCTACACCGTCCCGCGCGCGGGGCATATGATCGGCGGCGCCGACCACCGGATTCGCCGCGAACACTTCCCCGGGCACGAGCTGATCTACTGCCTGCGCGGGGCTGGCTATGCCCGCGTCGCGGGCGCGACGCACCGCGTCGGACCGGGCGACCTGGTCTGGATCAACTGCCACCGGCCCCATGAACATGGCGCCATTCGCGCGGACCCCTGGGAGGTGTACTGGGTCCGGGTGGAGGGCCCGCGTTTGGACCAGATGTGTACTATGCTCTCCGCCGATACCAATCCAGTCTTCCCGGTAGCGGCGCCCGAGCCGATTTTCGAGGAACTTTTCCGCCTGCTGGCGAGCGACACCCCAGAAGCCGCGCCCCGCGTCCACGCCGCCGTGGCTCAGCTGCTGGCTCAGATTTGCTGCGCCTGCCAGCGGACCGACACCGCCGCCCCGGTCCCGGCACCGCTCCGGCGTGCGGTGGAGCGGATGAAGCTGTTCTACTTCGAACCCCATACGGTGCCCGAGCTCGCCGCGCTCGCCGGCATGAGCGCTTCTCATTTCTCCCGGGTCTTTAAGAACGCCTTCGGCACGAGCCCGATCGACTGGCTTCGCCGCGAGCGCATCAGCCAGGCCAAGCGCCGCCTGGGCGACACGGCCGACCCGGTTCAA
This sequence comes from Acidobacteriota bacterium, assembly GCA_947470805.1. Lineage (GTDB taxonomy): Bacteria > Acidobacteriota > Terriglobia > Bryobacterales > Bryobacteraceae. The sequence goes on from CANIVU010000035.1 coordinate 1,119, forward strand.
TGGATCGCCCAGGCGGTCGGCTATCACGACCGGTTCTTCTTCAGCAAGGACTTCAAGAAACTCACTGGTTTGACGCCAAGCGAATTCCGCCGCCGCGAAAAGATCTGATCCCGGATTTCCCCGGTTACCGGGTAACCAGGGATGTCCGAGACCGCGGAAAACACCGGCAGCGTGGAAAGCTCCTCGCGGAATTTGCGTACCCTCCTGCTCTGAGTTTGACCGCGTAGCCCTCAACACCTCTCCGGTCCAGTGCGGTCAGTATTTGAAACCGGATGCACTTAGGAACCGACGTATTCACCTTGCACACCGCAGGCGAGGGGCACGCCGGCCCGTGGATTCCATGAGTCTCGGATTTCCCCGGTTACCGGGTAACCAGGGAAGTCCTTGGCTACGGAGAACACCGGTAGCGTGGAAAGCTCCTCGCTGGAATTGAGTGGCCTCCTGCTCTGAGTTTGACCGCGTAGCCCTCAACGCCTCTCCGATCCCGTGCGGTCAGTATTTGAAACCGAATCCTTGCACACCGAGGGCGATGGTCACACCAGCTCCGTGGATTCCATGAGTCTCGGATTTCCCCGGTAACCGGGTAACCAGGGAAGTCCTTGGTTACGGAGAACACCGGTAGCGTGGAAAGCGCCTCGCTGAAATTGAGTGGCCTCCTGCTCTGAGTTTGACCGCGCAGCACTCAACGCCTCCCCGATCCCGTGCGGTATGTATATGCAACAAAATGCACTTATGAATCTCGTCATTCACTTTACACACCGCAGGCAAGGGGCACACCGGCCCGGCGGGTTCCATGAGTCTCTCGGATTTCCCCGCTTACCGGGTAACCAGGAAAGTCCTTGGCTACGGAAAAGACGGGGGCGAAAAATGTTGACCCAATCGGCGAACCGGGCTTCGCGTAGTCAGCTGAGACCCCTATGCGAACCTTTATCCTCGCCGCTCTACTCGCGGCTACCACCCTTCAGGGGGCGGTCAAGCTGACCGCCCTCACGATCAATTCCACCGACACTACTGGCAAGATCCAGGGCGCCGGCGCACACCGCTTCAAGACCACCCAACACGGCGGCCAGCCAGCCATCTTCCTGGTGAAGGGCAGCACCACCGATGGCGCCATTATCAATGGGCCCGGCGTGGCGCAGAACGGCATCGACATCCCGCTCACCGCCGGCACCCACACCTACACGATCCTGGCCGAGAAGTACAACAGCAACAGCTGGACTAACTACTCGATCCAGTTCTTCTTTGACCTGGCGAACGCCCCGCAGATCTCGGCCTTGGCACCGCTCAATACTACCTCCACTCTCTTCTTTCCGCCGTTTGAGCCGAACAAGGAGTTCACGGAGAATCTGGCCGGTTACCCGGTGAAAGGCAACGGCACGCTCGTCTACAAGTCGGGGACCGTGGAGGTGAAGCTGACCGCGTTCCAGTTCTCGCAGCCGGAACTTTACAACGTGGACCGGGTGTCGCCTTTCGAGGCCAAGAGTAACCGGACGATGGACTACGTCGGTGAGTTCACGCTCGAAGTGACCGCCCCGCCGGAGATTGCCGCCGGTGGCGTCGTCAATGGCGCCAGCTTCACTCCGAAAGTCGCGCCGGGCGCGCTGTTCAGCGTTTTCGGCTCCAGTCTGGCCGCTACAACCCAGAGCGCCGCGGCCCTGCCGTTGGCAACGAATCTGGCCGGCACCTCCGTCACGATCGGCGGCAAACAAGCTCCCCTCGTGTTCGTGAGCCCGTCGCAGATCAACGCCCAGGTGCCGTACGAGACTCTGGAAGGCCAGACGGTGCCGGTGGTCGTCACCGTCAACGGCGTGGCCAGCGCGCCGGTGAACGTGGCGGTGATGGCCGCCTCCCCCGGCATCTTCCAGTTCGGCCAGAAGCGGGCGGTGGTGCAGAATGCCGACTACACCGTGAACAACACCGATAACCCAGCGGCGGCGAACAGCTATGTGATTGCCTACCTGACCGGGGCGGGGCGGGTGGACAACGCAGTTGGCTCCGGGGCGGCGGCGGGGGCAGACCCGCTGAGCCGTCCGCGCGGCCCGGTGACGGCCACTATCGCCGACATGCCGGCCGATGTGGCCTTCGGCGGCTTGACGCCGGGCTTTGTGGGGCTCATGCAGGTCAACATGAAGGTCCCTAACTTGCAACCTGGCACTTATCCCCTGGTCATTACCGTGAATGGGGAGAAGAGCAACGCGGCGATGGTCACCGTACAGTAAGGGTCCCGCGCGCTATCCTTATACGGATGATGTCATCATCCTCTGACATCGAGCAGATTATCTCGCGATTGCCCGCGGAGTTTTCCAGCCGGATTTACTATGTCGCGCTGCGGAAACTCCGGTCGAAAACCGCCGCGGAGGACGTGCGAAATGAGACGCTCCTCCGCGTCATTCAAGCCTTGCGCGCCGGATCGCTTCGGACCCCCGATGCGCTTCCGGCGTTTGTATTGGGCATCGCGCGGAACGTGGTGCTGGAGGAGATGCGGAAGCAGAACCGAACCGATGAACTGGGCGATCGGGATTTCGCCGGGGAGATGCCGGAGGAGCCGGTGGATCCGGCAGTGAAGCGGGCGATTGCATCGACCATGGACCGGCTGAAGCCGCGGGAGCAGGACGTGCTGCGGTTGACCTATTTCGATGAGCTCTCGAAGGAAGAAATCTCCGAACGGCTGGGCATTTTGCCGGATCGAGTTCGACTGGTTAAGTCTCGTGCTTTGAAGAGCTTCCGGGAGTTTTACTGGCGCGTGACGGAGGCGCAGCGAAAATAATGGATACAAATTCGCCGGGGAAAACACTTAGTGATGGAGACCGATTGACGCACGAGGAAGCACTGTCCGGGGAAATGGCCGAAGCTTATGTGAATGGGCGACTGGCGGCGGCGGAGAGCGCCGCGTTCGAGGAGCATTTTTTTGTTTGTACGGAATGCTGGAACGACGTCGAGACCCAACGAAAGATGCGGACTGGGGTCAGAGAATGGACGCCGGCCGTGGCGCGATCGGGGACTCACTGGCAGTGGGCTTTCGCGGCGGCGGCGTGCGCACTGGTCGGGTTCGTTTCCTGGGCGATGCTGTTTGAGATTCCGCGATTGAAGCTGGAAGTGGCGCGGGCGCTGCAGGTAGTGCCGCCGGCGGCGGAGAAGGTGGAAGTACCGGTGGTGATGGCGCAGGCCAATTTGCCGGTACTGATGTTGGAAGCATCGCGGGCCGATACAGCGACGGCGTTCGCGCTGGCGCCGGGAGCGGCACAGTTTGCCATTTGGCTGGATGCGCCGTCGGGCACGGGGCGGCCGTTCCGGCTGGAGATTACGGGTGCGGGCGGTGCCGCGATGGCGACGTTGGCCGGGTTGACGCCGAATGCCCAGGGTGCGTTGACGGGTTCGCTGCCAGCGGCGCAGGTTCCGCCGGGGCAGTATACGGCACGGCTGTTTGGAGCGAATGGCGCGTTGGCGGGTGAGTATAAGTTTGCCGTGAAGAGGTAACCAATGACGCCCCGGGAACTGTCTGCGGTACCCAATCTGGGGCGACGGGGGCTGGGTACGGGGTGCCGGTATCGACGCGAGGATGGGCTGAATGGGACGCGGACCGGGGCGGGCTGGCCGGTGGCTGAAGAGGCATGCGTCGCGAGGTGGACTGAGGCGGTGGGCAGTGGCCCGTGGATTAGGGGACGGGGATGATGCGGATTGGCGGCGGCGGGGCGCGATCGGTTGGGCAGCAGGCTGTCGCCGTTGGCTGGGAGGATTGCGATGATACGGACTGGCGGCGGACTGGCGAGCGATTGGGCACCGACGGTGCGGGCGGGGGTCGAAGGGTTTGTGGCGGGCTCGGCAGGGCGGGTGTACCCGAAGGCAGGGGGGCTGTGATGACGCGGACTGTTGGCGGGATGGTGCGGTCGTGGGGGTTGGCGGCGTCACGCTTGGCGCTTCTGGCGGTAGCCGTTCCCTTGCTGGCGCAGGAGCTGTTTACCGGGTCGCCGACAGACCGGACGTTGGCTTCCGGGGAGAAACATGCCTACCGGTTTGCTGCGCAGGCGGGACAGTTTCTGGACATTCGGTGTGAGCAGTTGCAGGGGGATGTCGCTGTCACGCTTCTGGCCCCGGATGGGTCGCGGATTGTGGAACAAAACGCGTTGACATTGCTGGGGACCGAGGTGGTGTTCTGGATGGCCAAGACCGGCGGCGAGTACCGGATTGAAGTAAACACGCCACAGAAGGCGGCGGCGCGCTACCGGCTGGAGGCGGCGGCGCGGACACCTACCGAGGCCGACCAGCACCGGACTACGGCGTACGCCCTGCATTTGATGGAAGTTCAGACGTTCATTGGCACCCGGCAGGGCGGGACGTTCCGCGAATCCGGCGAGAAGATGGTGAAGGCACTGGCGGAATGGAGGGCGGCCGGGGAGACGGCGCTGCAGGCGCAGGCGCTGAATACGGCGGGCCTGGTGGCGCTGATGCTGAGCGACAACCCGAAGGCACAGGCGCTGCTGGAAGAGGCGGTGGCCAAAGCGCGGGGGCGCGAGGAACTGGTGGCGGTGCTGGGATCGGCGTTAAACAACCTGGGACAGATTCTGCTGAACACGGGGCAACTGGTGCAGTGCCAGGCGATTTTTGAAGAGGCACTGCAACTGTACGCGCGGTACCCGGGGGCGCTGGGAGAAGCCACGGCGCGGAGCAACTACGCGGGGGCATTGCGGAAACTGGGCGAATACGACCGGGCGTTCGAGATGCTGCGGGCGGCGGTGGAACTACACCGCAAGGCGGGCGACGCCCGGAACGAACTCATGTCGCTACAGAGCCTGGCGACGACGCATTTGGAGACGCGCAATTTTCAGGCGGCGCTGGAGATCTCGGCGCAGATCCTGCCACGGGCGCGGGAGATGAAGTTTGTGGTGGGGGAGTTCGTTTCGACACGGGGAATGGCGACGGCGTATCACGCGCTGGGCGAGTACGGACAGGCGCTGCCACATTACGAACGGGGCGCGGCGGTGGCGCGGGAGTTCAACGACAACACGACGCTGATGCCGATGCTGGCCGCGCAGAGCGTGATCCGGTTGCGGATGGGGGACGCGACGGGCGCGCGGAAGCAGATGGACGAGGCGCTGGCGTTGAGCCGGAAGATTACCGATTTGCAGGGAGTGGCGTTTGGGCTGTTGGCGGCGTGTACGTTGTACACAGAATTGGGCGACTTCGCGGCAGCCCGGCCGATTGCGGCGGAGGCGTTGACGGTTACGAAGAAGGCGAGCCCTGGGAATGGGTATGCGCGGGCGCTGTTGTGCGCGGCGAAGCTGGACGCGGAGGCGAAGGACTACCCGGCGGCGGCGGCGAAGCTGCAGGAGGCCGCCCAGACGGCGCCACGGCGGGTGATCCGGGTGGAGCTGTTGGACGAATTGGCGCGGCTGGAACAGAGGCAGGGGCGGACGCTGGCGGCATTGACCTATACGGAAGAGGCGGCGGTGCTGGCGGAGGCGACGCGGTCGCAGATCGCCGACCCGACGCTGCGCGCATCCAACAACGCGCTGGGGGCGGAGCGGGTGCGGCGGCACACGGAGTTGCTGATGACGTTGCACCGGAAGGACCCGGAGGGCGGCTACGGTGAGCGGGCGTTTCAGGTGGCCGAACGGGCACGGGCGCGGACGCTGGCGGAGATGATCGACGATTCGACGGCGTACCGGAACGAAGTATTGCCGGTGGCGGAGGCGGAGCGGGAAGAGAAGCTGTTGAACACGATTGCGACGATTCAGCGGGAGCTGTTCCGGGAGGGAATGGCCCGGGCGCGGCAGGCAACGCTACGCGCGCAGTTACGAGAGGCGGAGAGCGAGTACGACCTGTTTCAGGCGGGGCTGGGGCGGGCGAAGGCGCGGGCGCTGGCCGAGCCGATGGACGCGGCGCGTTTGCGGGCGGACTATTTGGACGCGGATGCGGCGTTGGTGGAGTATGCGCTGGGGGAGGCGGAATCCTACGCGTGGGTGGTTACGAAAGAGGGGCTGCAAAGCGTGACGCTGCCGGGGCGGGCGGCCATTGAGAAGCGGGTGGAGGGGCTGCGGGCGGTGCTGGCGCGGCCGGTGAGCGCGTTGACGGCCGGGGCGGGGATGGCGGCGGTGGAACGGGAGGCGGGCGAGTTGCGGCGGATGCTGGTGGCGCCGTTGGAGGCGCACTGGCGCGGAAAGAAGCGGCTGATCGTGGTTCCGGATGGGGCACTGGGGTATGTGCCGTTTGAGGCGTTGGGACTGTTGGACCGGGTCGCGATCCGGTATGCGCCGTCGGCGTCGGCGCTGGCGGCGCTGCGGCGGCGGGCGCGGGTGGCTCCGGAGCGGGCGTTGTTCGGGATGGCGGACCCGGTGATAGGTGCGGGCGTGGCGGCTGAGCGTGGGTTCGTTTTCGCGCAGTTGCCGAATGCGCGGAGCGAGGTGCAGGCATTGGGGGCGCTTTTCGGGAGCGCGGGGACACGGATTTTGATGGGCGCGGAGGCGAATGAGAAGAATTTGAAGACGGAGGCGCTTTCCGGGTACCGGTATCTGCACTTTGCTACGCATGGCTACTTTGACGAGGAAAATCAGGGTCGGAGCGGGCTGGTGCTGGCCAAGGGCGGGACCGACGATGGTTTTTTGCAGGCGCGGGAGATTTTCGGTTTGAAGCTGAACGCGGATGTGGTGACGTTGTCGGCATGCCAATCGGGGCTGGGGAAACTGCTGGCGGGGGAGGGCGTGATGGGTTTGCCGCGGGCGTTTTTCTACGCGGGGGCGCAGAGCGTGGTGGTGAGTTTGTGGAACGTGAACGACGCGGCGACGGCGGAGTTGATGAAGACGTTTTATGCAGGGATGAAGGCGGGGTTGGGCGGGGCGGAGGCGTTGCGGCGGGCGAAGGTTTCGCTGGCTAAGGGCGCGAACCGGGCTTGGCGGCATCCGTACTTCTGGGCACCGTTTGTTTTTGTGGGAGAGGGCGAATGAGATTTATTTGGCTGATGGCCGTTTCGGTGATGGGGCAGGACCTGTTTACGGGGGCTCCGGTGGAGAAGGAGTTGGCGGCGGGGGCGACGGATAGCTATCGGTATTCGGTGCAGGCGGGTTTGTTTTTGCAGGTGCGGGCACTGCAGATGGCGGGGGATGTGACGCTGACGGTGACGGCGCCGGATGGGGCTTCGGTGGGGGAATGGAACCGGGCGACAACGACGGAGGCGGAGCGGGCGGATTGGATTGCGCCGCTGACGGGGGAGTACCGGATTACGGTGAAGAACGGCAGCAAGCTGATGGCGCGGTACCGGCTGGAGGCGTCGACACGGACGCCGGACGAGGCCGACCGGCACAGGCATGCGGCGTATGTGGCGATGGGTGCGGGCGAGGCGCAGTTGGGCCAGAAAAAGGTGGCCGCGATGCGGGCGGCGGCGGCTTCGTTTGATGGCGCGGCGAGGGATTGGCTAGCGGCCGGAGAACCCAACATGGCGGCCGGGGCGATGAATCTGGCCGGGGCGGCGCACTTCTTCCTGACCGATTTACCCGCGGCGCGGCAAAAGTTCGAAGAAGGCGCGCGACTGGTGCGGGGAATGCCCGAGGCGCGGGTGACGCTGGCGGGCCTGTTGAACAATCTGGGCCAGGTGCGGTTCCGGATGGGCGACCTGACCGAGGCACGGCAGTTGACCGAAGAGACGCTGGCGCTGCGGTTGGCGGTTGGGGATATCTCCGGAGAAGGGACGGCGCGGAACCAGCTATCGACGATCTACGTGCGGTTGGGATTGCTGGCAGAGGCGGAGAAGAATCAGCGTCAGGCGATTGCGCTGCATGAGCGAACAGGGGCGAAGGAAAACGAGATGATCGCGCGGATGGGGCTGGGGGAGATCCACTTGGCGAACCGGGATTACCAGGCGGCGCTGCAGGTTCATTCGGAGGTATTGCGGATGGCGCGGGAGACGGGGAAGGTGGAGCGGGAGTTTAGCGCGGCATCGTCATTGGGGCGGACGTATCTGGCGATTGGGGAGTTGGATTTGGCGCGGCAGTTTCTGGAGAACGCGGTGGGGATTGCGCGGAAGCTGGGGGCGAACAGGTCGGTGGCGGGAGAGTTGGCGAGCTTGGCGGCGATCCAGATGCGGAGGCTGGATTTCAAGGGCGCGGTGGCGAATTTGGAAGAGAGCCTGGCGATGGCACGGACGATGGGGAACCAGTTAACGATAGGGAATTCGCTGGTGGGTTTGTGTTACGGGCTGGTGGAGGCGAAGGATTGGGAGCGGGCGGGAACGGTGGCCGAAGAGGCGGTGGCGCTGAACCGGAAGGTGAGCCCGAGTACGGGTTTTCCGCAGTCGCTGATTTGCGCGGGGATGATGCAACTGCGGCAGGGACAGACGGCGGCGGCGCGGCCGCTGCTGGAGGAGGCGCTGGCGAAGGCGGGAACCAAGCAGGTGCGGATGGGGGCGCTGGACGCGATGGCGGAGCTGGCCGAGGCGGAGGGGCGGTTGCTGGCGGCGGTGGCCTTCGCGGAGGAGGCGGCGATGGCGAACGAGGAGATGCGGGCGGGGATTAGTGACCAGACGCTGCGGGCGATGGCGGGTTCGACGGGGGCGGGACGGGTGCGGCGGCACACGCGGCTGCTGATGGCGCTGGGGTATGGGGAGCGGGCGTATTGGGTCAGCGAGCGGGCGCGGGCGCGGAGCCTGGCGGAGATGTTGACGGAGGCGGGAACAGGAGCGACGGCGGTGCCGGCGAATGGGAAGACGGCGGAGATGGTGGGGGCGATTGCGGGGGTGCAGAAGCAGCTGTTCCGGGAGGGAGTTTCGGCGGAGCGGCGGGGCGTGTTGCTGGGGGAATTGGCCAAGGCGGAGATGGATTGGGAACTCTACCGGACGCAGTTTTCGAAGGCCGCCGGGGCGGGGGCGGTGTTGGAACAGCCGGTATTGGCGGGGGATACGGCGTTGATTGAGTATTCGCTGGGGGAGAAAGAGTCGTATGCGTGGGTGGTGACGGCGGCGGGGGTAAAGAGTTTTGTGTTGGCGGGAAGCGGGGAGATTGTCGCGCGGGTGACGGCGCTGCGGGAGTTGCTGGGCAAGCCTGTGAATGCACTGACTGCGGGGCGGTCGATGGCAGCATTTGAGGCGGCGGCGGGCCGGGTTTTTGAGACGGTGATGGGGCCGTTGGAAGGGGCACTGCAGGGGAAAAAGCGGATTGTGATTGTGCCGGATGGGCGACTGCATTATTTGCCGTTTGAGGCGTTGCCGGGGGTGTTGGCGAAGTATCGGGTTTCGTATGCTCCGTCGGCGGCGGCGCTGGCTGGATTGGAGAAGCGCGGGCGGGCGAGGACAGCGCCGGAGCGGACGTTGCTGGCGGTGGCCGATCCGGTGTTGACGGGCGCGGTGGGGGCCGAGCGCGGGTTTGCATTTACGCAGTTGCCGAATGCGCGGGCGGAGGCGACGGCGTTGCGGGGGATGTTTGGCGGGGCGCGGGTTTTAGTGGGCGCCGAGGCGGGGGAGGGGGAGGTGAAGGGAGCCGATTTGGGGCTGTACCGGTATGTTCATTTTGCGACGCATGGGTACTTTGATGAAGCAGCGCCGGGGCGGAGCGGATTGGTGTTGGGACAGGGACTTGAGGAAGACGGTTTTTTGCAGGCGCGGGAGATTTTCGGGATGAAGCTGAATGCCGATGTGGTGACGTTGTCGGCGTGCCAGTCGGGGTTGGGAAAACTGCTGGATGGGGAAGGGGTGGTGGGGTTGTCGCGGGCGTTTTTGTACGCGGGGGCGCAGGGGATGGTGGTGAGTTTGTGGAACGTGAATGACGCGGCGACGGCGGAGTTGATGAAAACGTTCTATGCAGGGATGAAGGCGGGGTTGGGCGGGGCGGAGGCGTTGCGGCGGGCGAAGGTTTCCATGGCGCAGGGTGGGAACCGGGCGTGGCGGCATCCGTACTTCTGGGCACCGTTTGTTTTTGTGGGGGATGCGGGTAAGTAATTTTTATTGATACAGATTGGCGGGTGGCTGCACTATTTTGCATGAGTGCAGCGGCTGTTGGTATTTCTCGGGTTCGTTTGGCGCCTTTGCGGGTGCGGCGGTGCAGTGTGACGCTGCACTATCCGGAGAGCTGGGCGGCGCGGCCGAATCCGATGGCGGTGGAGTTGGGGAAGCTGGTGGAGGCGCGGATGGGGGGACGGTGCGCGCGGGAATTGGAGGTGGGGTTGGGCGCGAATTGGGCGTTTCCGTTCGCGGAGGGGGAGAGGGCCATTCTGATTACACAGCGGTTTGCGGAGTGGGCTTGCGGTTCTTGCGGGGGGGCGTTGGCAGGGGTTTCGACGACGGAGTATTTGCGGCGGCGGCGGGCGGAGATGCGGGTGGAGACGTTGGCGGCGTTGTTGGAATACGAGTTGGACTGGGCGTTGCCGGCGGAGGTGGATGTGCGGGAGTTAATGGAAGCGGCGGCGGATTGTGTAGCGATTGGGCGGGAGTTGATTGGGCATGGGGCGTTGGTGGAGTGTGTGATGCGGGAGTTTGGGGACGACGCGGGGGAGGCGTTTAAGTGGGTGGCGAATATGCACACGCGGCAGGTGCGGCGGGTGCGGGAGTTGGAGGGGGCGTTGTTGCTGCGGTATGCAGAGTTGCCGATGTTGATGGCGTGGGTGGACGCGCTGCACTGCATGATTTATGGGATGGCGCAGTGGCACAGCCGGGTGCGACGGTTCAAGGCGGCGGGGGATCCCGAGGGGTGGAAGATAGCGGTGAGCATTTCTCCGGCGTGTCCGGACCCGTTTGAGCTACCTTGAAGAGATATGGTGAAGAATGTTTTGGGTGGCGTTTTGCAGACTTGTTGCACGGATCCGTTGACTGGTTTCTATCGGGACGGGAAGTGCAATACCGGGCCGGACGACATTGGCAAGCACCATGTGTGCGTGACGATGACGGAGGAGTTTTTGCTGCATCAGGCGTCGATTGGGAACGATTTGATCACGCCGCGGCCGCAGTGGGGATTTCCGGGGTTGAAGCCTGGGGATTCGTGGTGTGTTTGCACGGAGATGTGGAAGAAGTCGCACGAGGCGGGGATCCGGGCGCATGTGCGGTTGGAGGCGACGCATGAGAATGCGTTGGAGGATGTGACGTTGGAGATGTTGTCGGCTAGTGCCCGGTTGAATTAGTTTGGGTTTTCGGGGGTGGCTGGCCGTTGGGCAGTTTTTGTTGGCGGCGGTCAGCAGCGGGATTGGGCTTTGGCAGCGCGCGGAGATTCTACAGCGGCGTATCATGTTTGGCCTTGGCCTTTTACATTCGCGGTTGTGGTGAACCTTCCGGCGTTGATTGGGAGTGTGCCGGTTTCTGGCGGAGTTGGGATGTTGTGGGATGGCTGGAACGAGGTGGCAGAAATGACGCAGGCACTTTTGTTCGTTCCGGTGTTTTGGTATTGGGTGGGCGGGCGGATGGAGGGGTGGAGCTGGCGGCGACGCGGGGTGTGGATGCAGCGGTCAACGGGTGGCGGTGGGCGGCTCGAAGTATAGTTCGAGGGCTTCCTTTAGGTTGGCGAGGGCTTCTTCTTCGGTTTCGCCTTGGCTGGCGACGTTTACTTCGAGAGACTGGGAAACGTACCAACTGCCTTCTTTCCAGACTTTGGCGGGGAGTCCTTGGCTCATTTGGCTCATTTTTGCATGAGGGTTGGGGTAGGGTGAAAAGAATGGTGGTTTTGGATTGGTCGCAGTGCGACGCGGTGGAGAGTGTTCCTGGGAAGCGGGGCGGCGCGGTTGTGTTTCGCGGGACACGGACGCTGGTTTCATTGGTGTTTGAGAACTTGCAGGATATGGGGATTGATGAGTTGATTGGCGAGTTTGGGGTGAAGCGGGCGCAGGTGGAGGCGGTGCTGCAGTTTGTGGCGCGGAGTGCGGAGGCGACTTGAGCGACTCATTCCCATTCCTTGGGCTTGGGTGCGGGCGAGTGATGTGTCTGGGGACACACGGCCTACGGTCGCTGCGCTCCCTCCGGCACGAATGTCCCAGGAGGGGATGTTGCTGCGTGGGGAGTTGGACCGGAGCATCTCGGCCGGTTAGGTGTAGGGATCGGTGCGGATTTTGAGTTTGGCGGGGAGGGGGTCGGGATCGATGTTGGCGACGGAGGTTCGTTGTTTAGCGGCAACGGCGGCGGCTAGGCCGGCGATCTGGCCGAGGGTCATCCAGACGGGCTCCATGCGGAGGACGGACATGGCCACGTGGGTGCACGAGAGGGCTACGGGGACGAGGAGGTTGTCCAGCTTTTTGGGGAGCATGGCGCCGTAGGGGACCTGGCCGGGTTGGGCGGGGCCGAAGGCTTTCTTTGGGTACCAGAGGACGCCTTCCATGAAGCCGTCGACGGCGTAGCGGCGGTCGTGGCAGGGGTGGACGTCGAAGCTGTATTCGCCGATGGCTATTGGGTGTTTGACCTTGGGGGTTCGGTTGGTTTTGGGGTCGATGGTGAAGTTGTGCTGTGTGACCAGGGCGCGGCCTTCGATGCGGCGGCCTTGGCGGACGTAGATCTGCCAGGGCCAGTTTCCGTTGGCGGGGAATTCGTCTTTGGGGAGGCCCAATGGGGCTAGATTGGCGCGGATGGCGCTGGGCACGCGGAGATCGTTTTGGAGGAACCAGAGCAGGCCGGCGACGTGGGTGACGTGGAAGCGGGCGAGACGGGCGCGGTGGTGGCGGTTGGCTTCGGGCCAGGTCCAACTGGCGCCGGGGAGGTTGGCGCTGGTGAGGGCTTCGATGTTGCCGTTCATTTGGAACTTGCGGTGGCGGAGCTGGGTGCCTCGGCCCCATTTTGTGACGCGGCCGGATTCGAAGTCGTTTATGAGCGGGAGGTAGTCGGGGAGGTGCTGTTCGTAGGTCTGGGGTTTGGTGATGGGGACGCGATTTTGGGGATCGTCCGTAAAGATGCAGCGGGCGCAGAAGGCCTGGATGGCGGGGGAGGCTTCGCCCGAGTCGGGCGTCATGATTTGCTGGCCGGTGTGCCAGTTCATGTAGTGGATGCCGGCGAAGCGTTCGCCGTGTTCGGCGCGGGATTCGCGGGCTACTTTGTAGGGCACGTTTGCTGCCGCGGCCAGGTCGCCTTCGTAGGTGCCGTCGATGAAGGTTTTTGCGGTGTAGGTTTGGTTGTTGAGGACAACGCTCGAGATGGCTCCGTTGGCGGTTTGGGCGCTGGTGAGATGGTGGGCGGGGAGGTGCGTGAGGTTGGGTTCGGATTGCACCATTTTGTTGAAGGCCGCTTCGGCGACGGAGGGTTCGTAGTACCAGCCGTCTTTGGTGAGGGCGTATTCGGCGGGGCTGTTGGCGAGGGTTCGCTGGTAGTGGGCGCGGACGAGCGAGATAAACTCGGCGACCTGGCCGCCGAAGAGTTCGGTGCGGACGGCGTCGGTGGTTGAGAGGCCGCTGGCCGCCATGCCTCCGAGGTTCGACTGGGGGCAGGCGAGGATGACCTTGAGACCCTGGCGGGCGGCTTCGACGGCGGCGGTGATGCCGCCGGGAGTGGAACCGTAGACGAGGACGTCGGTGGCGGTTGGAGGCGCGGGGGCGAGGGCGAGGGTGGTCGTTAAGAATTGGCGTCTGTTCGTCATAGGCCAGACAATTCCTGGGTGACAGTCACCCAGGAATTGTCTTAGGGTAGCGCGAGGGCGATGAGTTCGGCGGGGACGCCGGGGGCTCCGACGGCAACGACGATGTACTGGCGGCCGGCGACCATGTAGCTCATGGGGTTGCCGGTGGCCTGGCCCGGGAGTTCCATTTCGTGGATGATTTGGCCGGTTCGTTTGTCCATGGCGCGGAAGGTGTTGCCTCCGCCGCCGGCGAGGGGGTTGAAGAGATTGGCGCCGTCGGCTCCGAAGAGGAGGGTTTTGGTGACGAGCAGGGGCGAACGGCTGGGGCGGCCGGTGTCGCCGATGTCGATGCCCTTCAGGGCGGGGTGGTTCTTGATGTATTCGGGCGGGGCGCCGTTGGGACGCATCCAGAGATGGTCGCCGGTGTTGAGATTGATGGCGGTGATGCGGCCCCACGGGGGCTTCACTATGGGCAGGCCTTGGGGGCCCATATGGCCATCCGGGACGACCCAGACGGATTGTTTGGCGGCGTCGCGGGGAGCGTCGGCACTGCCTTTGAAACCGCCCAACGACTGGGCGATGCCGGAACCGACGTAGGCCATGTCGGTTTGTTTTGGGTCAGCTGGGGCGACGGCGTAGGTGGCGGGATTGGTGACGCTGGAGACGTAGAGGGTGGCGGTTTCGGGATCGACGGCGCCGCCTTGCCAGTTGGCGCCGCCCAGGTGGGAGGGGAGGGTGAGGGTGGATTTTTTGCCGTTGGCTCCGGCTAGGATGGGGGGCGTGAAGAGCGGGCTGAGTTCGTATTCGCTGGCGATTCTGCGGGCTTCGGCTTTGAGGGCGGGGGTGAAGTCAATGAGGTCATCGTCGGTGAAGCCTTGGCGGTCGAAGGGCTTCGGGAGAGTGGGGAAGGGTTGGGTGGGGGATGATTTCTCGCCGGGCACTTTCGATTGCGTGACGGGGGTTTCGATGATGGGCCAGACGGGTTGGCCGGTGACACGGTCGAAGACGTAGGTGAAGGCTTGTTTGGTGACGACGGCTACCGCTTTTATTTTTTTGTTGTTGACGGTGATGTCGGCGAGGATGGGAGCGGCGGCGACGTCCATGTCCCAGAGGTCGTGATGGACGATCTGGTAGTGCCAGACTCGCTTGCCGGTGCGGGCTTCGAGGCAGACGAGGGAGCTGGAGAAGAGGTTGTTGCCGGGGCGGTGGCCGCCGTAGAAATCGCCGGTGGCGGCTTCGACGGGGATGTAGACGTAGCCCAATTGTTCATCGCCGGTGAGAGGGGCCCAGGCGCCGGCGTTGCCGGTGTACTCCCAGCTTCCCTGCTCCCAGGTTTCGTTGCCGGGTTCGCCGGGGTGGGGGATGGTGCGGAAGGTCCAGAGTTTGCGGCCGGTGCGAACGTCGAAGCCACGGATGTAGCCGGGGACGTTGGTTTTGGAGATGGGCGCGGTGCCGGCTTGGAGGGCGGCGCCGACGACGATAGTGTCTTTGATGACAATAGCCGGGGAACTGGAGCCGATCTGGCCGGGCTTGACGATGACGCGGTCGAGGCCTTGGGTGAGATCGATGATGCCTTTATTGCCGAAGGATTCGATGGGACGGCCGGTTTTGGGGTCGAGGGCGATCAGTTGGAAACCGGGGGAGATGAGGAGGATGCGGGACTGTTTGCCGTCGGACCAGTAGGCGAGGCCGCGGTTTTGCTGGCGGGCGACGTTCGAACCGCGGTCGCCTTCGTCGATGCGGTACATCCAGAGGGTTTCGCCGGTTTGGGCATCGATGGCGACGGCGTCGCGACGGGTGCCGGCGGTGACGTAGAGAACACCGTTGACTATGAGGGGCGTGGCTTGCCAGTTGATGTCGGGTTGTTTGCCGAAGTTTTGGGCATTCCAGCGCCAGGCGATTTGGAGTTTGGATACGTTGGTTTTGTTGATCTGGTCGAGGGGGGTGTACTTTTGGGTGGCGGCGTTGCCGCCGTAGAAGGGCCAGTCGGCTTGTTGGCTCGATTGATTTTGGGTGGTGGTTTTGAGGCCTAATATATAGGCGGCGATGGCGGCCGATTGCTGCGCGGAGAGACGGCCGGGGGCTTCGGGCGGCATCGTCTTTTGGGTGCGCGCGGTTAGGGTTTCGAGGGTGTATTTCTTTGTGAAGGCCGGGCCGCGGAGGGCGGGCGCGCCTTCGCCGCCGGCGAGGTTTTCGCCATGGCAACGGGCGCATTCCTCTTTGTAGGGACGGTCGCCGGGGTGGGGCTGGGCGATCAAAGAGCAGGCTAGCGCCAGGAACGGGAGACGCTTTGTCATTCGGCACTACTGTATCAAGTGCTACTCGAAACGGAGGGCTTCGATGGGGTCGAGCGCGGCGGCTTTTTGGGCGGGGTAGTAGCCGAAGAAGATGCCGATCAGCATGGAGAAAATGGCCGAGCCGAACATGGCGGTGGGGGAGAGGGATTGGGCCCAGCCGAAGGCGTAGCTGAGGCCGTAGGCGGTGGCGATACCGACCACGATACCGGTGAGGCCGCCGAGGAGGCCGAGGACGAGGGACTCAATCAGGAACTGAGCTTGGACCTGTTTGGCGCGGGCACCGACGGCCATGCGGATGCCGATTTCGCGGGTTCGTTCGGTGACGGAGACGAGCATGATGTTCATGATGCCGATACCGCCGACGAGGAGACTGACGGCGGCGATGCCGCTTAAGAGCATGGTCATGACTTTGGAAGTTTCGGCGGCGGTTTCGGCGACGTCGGAGAGGTTGCGGACGGCGAAATCGTCCTCCTGGCCGGCGCGGAGGTTGTGGCGGGCGCGGAGGAGGGCGGTGACGTCGCGGACGGCGTCGGCCGTGAGTTCCTGGCTGACGGCGGAGAGCTGGATGGAGGAGATGTAGTTTGTGGCGAGGAGCTTTTTCATGACCGTTGTGTAGGGCATGAGGAGGGTGTCGTCCTGGTCCTGGCCCATCTGGCTTTGACCTTTGGATTGGAGGACGCCGATGACGCGGAAGGTGAGATTTCGCACGCGCATGGTTTGGCCGATGGGGTCCTGGCCGGGGAAGAGCGCGTTCGACACGGTGGTGCCGATGACGGCGACACGGGCGGCGGAGCGGACGTCGGCATCGGTGAAGAATTGGCCTTGGGAGATGGCGCGGACGCGGATGGAGGGGTAGCCGACGTCGACGCCTTCGGCGCGTGTGGTCCAGTTCTGGTTGGCGGCGACGAGGGGGACGCCGGCCGAGATGGAGGGTGTGCCGGCGGCGATAGAGGGAACGTCGCGGAGGATGGCGGTGAGGTCATCGACGCTGAGGGTGGTGGAGGTGCCCGCGCCGCCGCGCATGCCGCCGCTGCGCTGGCTGCCGGCCTGGACGATCAGAAGGTTGGTACCCATGCTGGAGATCTGGTCCTGCACGAGTTTCTGGGCACCCTGGCCGAGGCTGACCATGGCGATGACGGAGGCGACGCCGATGATGATGCCGAGCATGGTGAGTGCCGAGCGGGCCTTGTTGCGGGCGAGGGCGCGGATGGCCATTTTGAAAATTGCGGCGATCATTGGAAGGCCTCTTCGAGTTGCGTGGTTTGCGGAGCGGCGGCGAGTTCGACGGCTGCGTTGCGGCGTTTGCGGACGGGCTGATCGAGGATGATCTGGCCGTCGCGCATGACGACGATGCGTTTGGCGTATTGGGCGATGTCGGGTTCGTGGGTGACGACGACGATGGTCATGCCGTTGTCGTTGAGGCGCTGGAAGATGGACATGATGTCGATGGACGTGCGGCTGTCGAGGTTGCCGGTGGGTTCGTCGGCGAGGAGCAAGGCCGGCTCGTTGACTAAGGCGCGGGCGATGGCGACGCGTTGTTGCTGGCCGCCGGAGAGCTGGTTGGGCTGGCTTTCGGATTTGTCGGCGAGGCCGACGATGCGCAGAGCTTCCAGGCTGCGGCGGAGACGATCAGGGGCCGGGACGTTGGAGTAGATGAGCGGGAGTTCGACGTTCTCGGTGGCACTGGTGCGGCGGAGGAGATTGTAGCCTTGGAAAACGAACCCGATTTTGTGGTTCCGGATGTTGGCGCGTTCGTCTTTGGAGAAGTTGGAGACGTCGACGCCGTCGAGAAGGTATTGGCCTTTGGTGGGGCGATCGAGGCAGCCGAGGATGTTCATGAGCGTGGATTTGCCGGAGCCGGAGGTGCCCATGATGGCGACAAAATCGCCGGAGGCCACGGTGAGCGAAACGCCGCGGAGAGCGTGGACGCGGACGTCCGTCGAATCATAGACCTTGTGAATGTTGTCGACCTGGATGACGGTGGGCATGGCTAGAATCTCCTGCCTCTGGGCGCGGCTGGCGCGGCGCCGGGGAAGGTACCGGTGGCCTGTTTCTTCTGGTCGCCGGAGGTGCCTTGGGCCGTGGTGCTGGTGGCGATGCGATCGCCTTCCTTGAAGGGCGATTCGAGGAGTTCGGTGGAGACGCCGTCGCTCAAGCCTACCTTCACTTTGATGGGCTGGAGCTGGCCATCGGGGGCGATTTGCCAGAGGGTGGAGCCGCGGCTGGGGGCCTTGGCGCGGAAGGCGGCGTTGGGAACGAGGAGGACGTTCTTGCGTTCGTTGACGGTGGCGGTGATGGTGGCGGTCATGCCGGGTTTGAGTTGGAGTTTGGGGTTGGCCACTTCGACGACGGCGGTGTAGGTGACGACGTTTTGGACGACCGTCGGGGCGAGGCGAATTTGCGAGATGTGGCCGGGGAAGGTCTCGCGAGGGAAGGCGTCGACGGTGAATGTGACGGCGCTTTCGGGGCTGAGTTGGCCGACGTCGGCTTCGTCGATATCGGCGAGGACTTGCATCTTGGTGAGGTCGTTGGCGATTAAGAACAGCGTCGGGGCTTGCAGGCTGGCGGCGACGGTTTGGCCGACGTCGACGTTGCGGGAGATGACGACGCCATCGATGGGGGCGCGGATGATGGTGCGGTCGAGATTGACGGCTGCTACCTCCACGGCGGCGCGGGCTTGGGTGGCTTGGGCTTTGGCTTGTTCCAGTTGCGACTTGGCGCTTTCGGCTTGGGCGACGGCCTGGGCGTATTGGGCGGCGGCTTGCGCCTTTTGTGCGAGGGACTGGAGGCGGATGGCTTCGTCAGTTTGCGCCTGGCGGGCGGGGGTGACGCCTTCCTTCACGAGGCGGAGGGTGTTCTGGTAGGCGCGTTCGGCTTCGAGGACGACGGCGTCGACACGGTCGAGATTGGCCTTGGCGGAGAGGACGCCGGCCTGCTGGCTGTTGGCCATGTTCTGGGAAGAAGCGACGTTGGCTTCGGCGGCGGCGAGACTGGCTTTGGATTGTTTGAGCTGGGCGTCGATTTGAGAGGGGTCGAGGCGGGCGATGATCTGGCCGGCTTTGACGCGGCTGTTGAAATCGGCGTGGAGTTCGGAAACAGTGCCGGAGACTTGGGTGCCGACCTGGACGGTGGTTACGGCTTGGACTTTGCCGGTGGCGGAGATGGTTTGGCGGACGTCGCCGCGGCGGATTTCGACGGTGGGGGTGACGGGAGCGGCGGGGGTGCCGAAGTATTCCCAGGCGGCGTAGGCGGCGGCGAGGGTGATGACAGCGGCGAGGGCGGCGAGCCACCAGCGGCGGGGGGGTTTGGGGACGGCGGGCGGATCGATGGCGGGCTTGATGGCAACCGCTTCCATTGTTGGGGTACTCATTCGGTGTCGACTCCTTGGCTGATTTGAGTGTGCCGTTTGGGTGTTAAGGGGTTGTGTGGAATGGAGGGCGGGATTGTAAAAGTTGAGTAAAGATGGATTTTCGCGATTAGGATGGAGGTGTGAGCGCACGCCTGCTGCTGGTGGACGACGATGAGAAACTCGCGCGCCTGTTGCGCGATTATTTGCAGCAGTTCGGGTATGAGGTGGACACGGCGCATGACGGGCGGAGGGGCCTGGCGATGGCGCTGGAGGGGGCGTACGCGGCGGTGATCCTGGACGTGATGCTGCCGGGGTTGAACGGGTTTGATGTACTGCGGGAGTTGCGGCGGGAGTCGCAAGTTCCGGTGCTGATGCTGACGGCGCTGGGGGATGAGCCGGACCGGATTGCGGGGTTGGAGATTGGCGCGGATGATTATTTGCCGAAGACGTTTTCGACGCGGGAATTATTGGCGCGGCTGCGGGCGGTGATTCGGCGATCGATGGTGACGACGGGACGGGGGGCGGTGGAGGGGGAGGCGGCGGTGGTGGTGGGCGGGTTGTACATCGACCCGGCGACGCATACGGCGACGATCGACGGGGAGCCGATGACGTTGACGCCGATTGAGTTTGAGATGCTGCTGTCGTTGGGGCGATCGGCAGGGCGGGTGAAGACCAGGGAACAGCTGCTGCTGGAGGTGGCGGAGCGGGATTTTGAATCGTTTGACCGATCCATCGATGTGCACATTTCGGCGCTGCGAAAGAAGCTGGGGGATGATTCGAAGTCGCCGCGGTTTATTGAGACGATTCGCGGGACCGGGTACCGGATGCGACTGCCATGAGACCGCTGTCGCTGCGGGCCAAGTTTGCGCTGCTGGCGTTGCTGAATGTGAGTTTGTTGGGCGTGGTGTTTTTGTTGTTCGCGCGGCACCAGCTGGGGCAGGAGTTTCAATCCTTTTTGATGTCGACGGCGCGGGAGAAGATTGTGGCGGTGTCGCGGCAGTTGTCGCTGGATTTGGCGGGGGTGGAGGAGGGGCAGAGGGACTTTGTGCTGGGCCGGTATGCGGCGGCGTATGGGGTGGAGTTCCGGCTGTACGATAGCGAGGGGGCGCGGTTGGCGGGACCGGATTCGACGCTGCCGCCGGAGGTGGCGGGGCGATTGGTGCGGCCAGTGGCGCTGCCACCGCGGGTGTTGACGGGATTGGGGCCGCCGCCGTTTTTGATTGAAGCCGGAGGGATGTATTGGACCGGGGTGCGAATGGCGTTGCCGGGGGCGGATTTGCGGTCGACGACGCGGGTGACGTTGTTGCTGGTTTCGCCGACTTTGTTCAGCAATCCGTTCTTTTTTGAGTGGGAGCCGTGGCTGGCGATTCTGTTAACGGCGGTGGTGGTGACGGGGCTTTGCTGGTTCCCGCTGGTGCGGGGATTGACGCGGGACATCCGGAAGATGACGGTGGCGACGGCGGCAGTGGCGGATGGCCATTTCGACGTGCAGTTGGACACGAAGCGGAGCGATGAGTTGGGGAGATTGGGCGGGTCGATCAACCAGATGACGGGGCGGCTGCGGGATTACGTGAACGGGCAGAAGCGGTTTCTGGGGGATGTGGCGCATGAGTTGCGATCGCCGTTGGGGCGGATGCAGGTGGCGTTGGGAATTCTGGAGAAGAAGGGGGCAGAGCCGGAATATGTGCGGGATTTGCAGGAGGATGTGGAGTTGTTGTCGGGGTTGACGACGGAGCTGTTGACGTTTGCGCGGTCGGAGTTGAAGCGGGAGCCGGTGACGCTGGGGCCGGTGGATTTGCGGAAGGTGGTGGAGCATGCGGCGCAGGTGGAGGGGGCTTCTGCAGCGATTGATATTGCCGAGGGGCTGACGGCGATGGGCGAGGAGCATTTGTTGTTTCGGGCGGTCTCGAACTTACTGCGGAACGCGGTGCGGTATGGGGGCGGGGAGATTTTGGTGACGGGGCGGCGGGAGGGAGATGGGGTGATTCTTGTGGTGGCGGATCGGGGACCGGGGGTGCCGGAAGAGGCGCTGGAGAAGATCTTTTCGCCGTTTTTCCGGCTGGATTCGGCGCGGGATAGGAAGAAGGGCGGGACGGGGTTGGGGTTGGCGATTGTGCGGAATTATGTGGAGATGTGCGGGGGGCGAGTGGTGGCGCGGAACCGGGCGGGGGGCGGGTTGGAGCTGACGGTGACGCTGCGATGAATTGGGTAGGGTGGGCTTTATTGTCGGCGGTGTTTGCGGGGGCGACGGCGGTGCTGGCGAAGCAGGGCGTGGCTGGGGTGAATTCGAACCTGGCGACGGCGGTGCGGACGACGGTGATCCTGGTGTTGGTCTGGGGGATTGCGCTGGCTACCGTGCCGTTGCGGGAGATGGCGCAGATGGGGCGGCGGACGGTTTTGTTTTTGGTGTTGTCGGGGTTGGCGACGGGGTTGTCGTGGCTTTGCTATTTCCGGGCGCTGCAGTTGGGAGAGGCGTCGCGGGTGGCGCCGCTGGACAAACTGAGCGTGGTGTTTGTGGTGTTGCTCTCCGCTTTATTTCTGGGCGAGCGGGTGACAATGGGCACCGCCGCGGGCGTGGCGCTGATCGTGGCAGGGGCGCTGGTATTGGCTCAGACGCGGTAGTGGGGCTTCAGGGTTTCGAGGATGAGATCGAGCTCCTTGAGGTCTCCGGCATCCATGAAATTGCGGCTGGTGTTGCGCATTTTGGTGGTGGTGAAGACGCCGCGGCGGCGGAGAATTTCCTTCATGAGGATGTAGCTGGTGCGGCGTTCGAGGACGGCGGAGGGGAGGAATTTCAGGAAGAGATCACGGGATTCCTTCTTCTGGCCGGCTTGGAAAAGGTCCCATATTTCGGCTTGGATGTCGGCCAGGCCGGCACCGGCCATGGTGCCGCCGGAGCCACGTTCCATCTCGTTGTAGAGGTACATGGCGCCGCCGCCGGTGGAGGCGATGACGGGGCGTTTGCGTTCGCGGACGACGCGGGTGACGTCGTGGGGGACGTCGGAGTTTTCGAGTTTCAGGATGCGAAGGGTGGGAATTTTGTCGGCGAGCTTGAGGAGGAGATCGGTCGTCATGCCGCCGTTGGTGACCTGGACGCACATGGGGAGTTTGGAGACGCTAGCGATGGAGGTGAAGTAGTCGGTGAGAATTTCGCCGTCGGTGACGCCGCTGGTCGGCCCGAGGGCGTGGAGGCCATCGGCGCCGATCTTTTCGGCGTATTTGGCGTAGTCCATGGCTTCGTATTTGTTGGCGCCATGGACACCGATTAAGACGGGCAGACGGCCGTTGACTTCCTTGACCACCGTTTGGGAATGCTGGCGGCGTTCGGCGGGGGAGAGGGAGACGGATTCACCGGCGCCGGCGGGCCAGACCATGCCGTGGACGCGGCCGCGGACGAGGAAATCGCATTCGCGGCGGAGGGAGGCTTCGTCGAGTTCGAAGTTATCGAGGAAGGGCGTCTGCATGATGACGAAGATGCCCTCCCAGGATTTTTCTTTCGCGTTGACGGCGGCGGCGAGGGAGGCGAGAAAGGCGCGGCGATTCATGGCTAGGGGAAGTATATCGCTCGGGGCGCTGGAGAGATATGACCCCGGAATGGTGGGGGCCGCGCACTGGTGGGTGAGCATATTTGCTCGGAGGAAATAGACGATGCGAATACTTGCATGTGTGGCCGTTGCGATTAGCATGACGGCGGCCGGGGCTACGTTGAACTTGAATACCGGACAAGCGCCGGGGACGATGGGATCGTTTTCCGATCCGGTGTGGAGCATTGCCGCGGGGCCGACTGGCACGGGCATGAATACATCGGGGGCGGCTTATATTGTGGAGAACAGTTACCCGCGCGGGGACGGGCTGAATCAACTGTGGCAGACGGTGGGGCTGCCGCCGACGTCGATGGCGAATTTCATTTCGTCGGGCGATTGCGGGTGGGATGGGTACACGGCGGATTGCCCGGGAGGGGATTACAGCTTTACGACGACGTTTGCAGTGACGGATTTGGCGACAGCGCGGCTGGAGTTTTCGGTGGCCGGGGATAACCGGGTGGAGGTGTATTTGAACGGTGGGCCGTTGCTGTATGGGCAGGGGGCTATGTCCGGGAGCAGTGGCTGGGCTTCGATGAGCCCGTTGCAGGTGGTGACGTCGGGTTTTAATCTCGGTCCGAATACGCTGGAGTTGCGGGTGATCAACGACGGCGGTTTCACGGGCGGGATCCTGGCGGGCACGTTTACAGAGGCGCCGGAGCCGGGGACGATGGCGGTGACGGGGGCGGGGCTGGCGCTGTTGGCACTGCTGCGTCGGAAGCGGTAGGGTAAGCGGGTCGCCGGTTGGTTCGTGATACACCTGATAGGTCATGAATCATCCCTTGAACCGGCCGGCGACCTCTCGCGTTCGATTCCGCGTGCTTGGCTTTTGCGTGGCACTGGCGGCCATTACCTACATGGACCGCATTGCGATTGCGAATATGGCGAAATTCATCAAGGCCGATTTGGGGCTGAGCGATACGCAGATGAGCTTTGTGTTTAGTGCGTTCACGCTGGCGTATGGGTTGTTTGAGATTCCGACGGGATGGTGGGGCGACCGGGTGGGAACGCGGCGGGTGTTGATGCGGATTGTGAGTTGGTGGAGCACGTTCACGATTGCGACGGCGTTTGTGTTCAGTTATCCATCGCTGCTGATTACGCGGTTCCTGTTTGGGTTGGGCGAGGCGGGGGCGTGGCCGAATGCGGCGAAGACGTTTTCGAAATGGATCCCGCTGCGGGAGCGGGGAACGGCGCAGGGGATCTTCTTCATGGGCGCGCATTTTGGGGCGGCGTATTCGCCGTTGTTGATTCAGTATTTGCTGACCTTTTTAGGCTGGCGGGGCGTGTTTATTGCGTTTGGCTGTGTGGGATTTGTGTGGTCGGCGTTGTGGTTCTGGTGGTTCCGGGATGATCCGGCAGAGCATCCGGGGGTTTCCAAAGCGGAGCATGCCTATATCATCGAGGGCCGCGGGCATGAGGCTTCGCACGCGTTGTCGAACGTGCCGTGGGGGCTGATTTTGCGGTCGCGGAATATTTGGCTGTTGTGTCTGATGTATTTCGTACAGACGTATGGTTTTTACTTTTACCTGACGTGGATGCCGACGTATTTGGAGCGGGTGCGCGGGTTTAGTTCGACGACGTTGAGCCTGTTTGCGGGGGCGCCGATGGTGGCTTGCATGATTGCCGATGTGACGGGCGGCGTGGCGACGGATGTGTTGACACGACGGCTGGGGCTGCGGTTGGGCCGGGCGATTACGGGTGGGTCGTCATTCCTGTTTGCGGCTATTTTCACGGTGGTGGGGACGATGGCGGAGGACGCGACGACGGCGGCGTTGCTGCTGGCGGTGGCGGCGGGTTGGAGCGTGTTTTGTTTGGGGGCGGCGTGGGGATCGTGCCTGGACATTGCCGGGCCTCACGCTGGGGTTGTTGGCGCTTGTATGAACACGGCGGGGCAGGTGGGTGGGTTCCTTTCGCCGATTATTTTGACGGTGTTGGTGAACCAGTTCGGGGATTGGAATTTTGCGATTCGGATTAGCGGCGTGCTGTTTTTAGTGGGGGCGGTTTGCTGGCTGTTTATTGATCCACGGAAGCAGATTGCGGAGAATCACGGGTAGCGTATGATTCGACTTCTGTTTGTTTTGGCGGCGGCGATTGGGGTAGCACAGACTCCGGCGGCTGCGGTGAAGGCCGTTGAGCCCGCACCGGTGGTGAAGAAGCATTCGATTGTGTTGAACGGGAAGACGTTGGAGTATACGACGACGACCGGGCGGCTGCCGATTGCGAATGAGCAGGGGGAGACGGAGGCGCACATCTTCTTTGTGGCCTACACCTTGGACAAGCCGGCGGGGGACAAGGCACCGGCGAAGCGGCCTCTCATGTTTTCATTTAACGGCGGGCCGGGGTCGGCTTCGGTATGGCTGCATATGGGGGTGCTGGGGCCGAAGATTGTGAAGATGCAGGAGGATGGGTCGTACCCTGCGCCGCCGTTTGAGCTGGTGGATAATCCGCAGTCGTTTTTGGGCTTTACGGATATGGTGTTTATTGACCCGGTGGGGACGGGATATAGCCGGGCGGTGAAGGCGGAGTTGGGGAAGAAGTTTTTCGGCGTGCAGGGCGATATTGCGAGTGTGGGGGAGTTTATTCGGCTATGGCTAGGGCGGTATGGGCGGTGGAATTCGCCGTTGTACATGATTGGGGAAAGCTACGGGACGTTCCGCGCGGCGGGAGTGGCGGGATACCTGGTGGACAAGGGCGTGGCGTTTAACGGGATCTGTTTAATTTCGAGCATTTTGCAGTATCAAACGGTGCAGTTCGTGCCGGGGAATGATCTTCCGTACAGCCTGTACTTACCGACCTACACGGCTATTGCGTGGTACCACAAGAAGGTTGGCGGCGAGTTCCGGGAGGTGGTTCGGGAGGCCGAGGCTTACGCGAACGGCGAGTATCTGGCGGTGTTGGCAAAGGGGGACCGGCTGACGGCGGC
This sequence comes from Acidobacteriota bacterium, assembly GCA_947470805.1. Taxonomy (GTDB): domain Bacteria; phylum Acidobacteriota; class Terriglobia; order Bryobacterales; family Bryobacteraceae. Next base: position 26,774 of record CANIVU010000035.1, read on the forward strand.
GGAGCGGGCGGCGGCGATTGAGAAGTTGCACCGGTTGACTGGGTTGGAGAAACGATTTATTGAACGGCATGATTTGCGGATTGAGATCGGCCGGTTTACGAAAGAGTTGCTGCGGGAGCGGGGGGAGACGGTGGGCCGACTGGACGGGCGGTTGACGGGCGTGGAGGGGTTGAACGGGGCGCCGCTGCCGGAGTTTGACCCGTCGATGACGGCGATCCGGGCGCCTTATACGGCGCTGTTCAATGACTATGCACGGCGGGAGTTGGGATATGAGAGCGACCTGACCTATTACATTTTGGGCGGGGGGATTGGGCCGTGGGATTTCGGGGCCGGAGGGAACAACCGATTTGCGGAGACGGCGGACGCGCTGCGGCAGGCGTTTGCGAAGAACCCGTATATGCGGGTGTATGTGGGGTCGGGTTATTACGATTTGGCGACGCCGTATTTTGCGACCGAGTATACGTTCAGCCACATGGGATTGCCGGCGAAGTATAAGGGGCAGATCACAACGAAGATGTTCCCGGCGGGGCACATGTTCTATTCGTTTCAACCGGCGCTGGTGGAGCTTTCCAAGGATATTGCAGCGTTTGTGACGAAGCGGTAGAGCCAGTCGCGGAGGGCTGGTTTTTTGGGGAATTCGGGGACGGTTGTCCGGCCGCCGGGTTGGAGGCGGATGCCGTGGAAGAGGGCGAGGTAGTTGGCGGCGTAGCGGAGGGTGGCGAGGTGGGGGCTGGTGAGTTTGACGCGGCGGCGGGTGGTGAGCGGGGTGATGATGGGGACTTCGCCGGGAGCTCCGAAGGCGTGATAGCGCTTCTTTGCGAAGAACTGGGCGATGAGGGCGGCGGTGATGGCGTCGAGTTCGTGGTGGGTTAATTTGCCGGCGGGTAGTTGGAGGCCGAAGCTTTCCAGGCCTTGGCGGAGGGCTTGTTCGGACGTCTTTTTTCGGGGGATACCGAGAGAGTCTTGCGCGGCGCCGGGGAAGCCTTCGATGACCTGGATGCCATGGGATTCGAGCGTTTGTTTGAGGGCGATGCCGCGGTGCGTGAGGGCGCGCATGGAGGGGAGCAGGCATGGGTAGACGCCGATGCGAAGGGCCATGAGTTCGCGTTCGCTTTCGCGGATGATGCCGGAGGCGGGGAGGGAGAGGGGGGAATCGAGAGAGACGATGCGGGGGCGGAGGGCGAGGGTGGCGTCGATGATCTCGGCGTCGGTGCGAAGGGTGCGGGCTTCGGCGACCGCGCCGCGGAGGGCGGCCCAGCCGGTGGGGCGGCGTTCCGAACCCGCGAGATCTACGCCGATTACCGTAGCGGAGTACGTGCCGATGCACTCGCGCCACAGCGGAAATTTTGCTTGTTGCTCCAAACCTCTCATGGTAGTCTGCAACTACCGCGTCCACACGGCTTCCGTCGTGCGGTATTGCATTGTCTGCCGTAACCAGACAAAAAAGGACAGGGTGATATGAAGTCATTCTTTGGGTCGATGGCCTTGTTTGGCCTTGGGGTGTGGGCGCAGGGCGCGCCGGATAATTGTTCGTTTCAGCGGGATCCGCAATCCTTTCTGGACCGGGAACAGCGGGCGTTCCGGGAGGTGCGTCAGCGGACGCTGGCGGCGGCGGGGAAAGCCGGCGGGGCGCGAATGGCGGTGGCGGCTGGGAGTTTGCCGCGGCGGAACTTCATTGACGATGAGATTCTGGGGCGGCTGGAACGGGATGGGATTCCGACGGCGGCGTTGGCGACCGATGGGGAATTCGTGCGGCGCATTTATCTGGACCTGGCGGGACGGCTGCCGACGCCGGCGGAGTACCGCGCGTTCATGGCCGATACGAGCGGGAGCCGGCGAGATGGGCTAATTGATACGTTGCTGTTCAGCCAGGATTATGTTTCGCGGTGGTCGACGTGGCTGGGCGACCTGGTGCAGAACACGCGCACGGCGTCGAACGTGAACCAGAACGTGCCGGGACGGAACGCGATGTATGACTACCTGCGGGCGGTGGTCCATGAAGACAAGAGCTTCCGGGACTTTGCGTGGGAGTTGACGGCGGGCGCGGGGAACAATTACGACCTGGGCGCGGTGAACTGGCAGGTGCGATCGATTACGCCGGGCGGGCCGGCGCAGGATCGTTACGATACGGCGAACGTGCGGCTGGCGACGACGTTTCTGGGCTTGGGCCATTACGACTGTTTGAGCTGCCACGATGGGCGGCGGCACTTGGAGCAGTTGAGCGTGTGGGGGACGGGGCAGATCCGTCTGGACGCCTACCGGATGGCGGCGCATTTTTCGCGGATGAATATTACGGGGCGGAACGTGCCCGGGACCGATTATTATTCGGGCAGCTTTGATGTGGTTGACCGGACGACGGGGACGTACGACCTGAACACGACCTTCGGCAACCGGCCGAACCGGGTGCGGGTGGGGACGCTGCTGAACCTGACGCCGGAGTACCGGGACGGGAAGGCGCCGGCTAATGGGCAGAATTGGCGGTACGCCTACGCCGATGGGCTGACGGCGGACCCGCTGTTTGCTAAGAACGCGGTGAACCGGATTTGGAAGCAGTTGTTCCAGTTGGGGCTGGCCGAGCCGGTGGATAATTTGGACCCGGCGCGGCTGGACCCGGACAATCCGCCGCCCGCGCCGTGGACGATGCAGACGGCGCATCCGGTGTTGTTGAAGAAGTTGAGTGACGAGTTTATTCGCAATGGGTACAGCATGCGGGAGTTGATCCGGCTGCTGGTGTCTTCGACCACCTATCAGTTGAGCGCGCGGTATGACGCGGAGTGGAAGCTGGATTATGTGCCGCTGCACGCGCGGCACTATGCGCGGCGGATGGAGGCAGAGGAGGTGCATGACGCGTTGTCGCAGGCGTCGGGCAACTGGGTGAACTACACGCCGCAGGGGTTCGCCGAATCCGTGCGCAGCGCGTGGCGGATGCCCGATCCGAGCGAGCCGGGCGGGGCGGCGGGGACGTTGATGACGACGTTTCTGCGGGGGAATCGGGACACGCAGTTGCGGCGGCAGGAGGGATCGATCTTGCAGTCGCTGACGCTGATGAACGACACCTATATCCGCGACCGGATCCGGTTGACGACATCGCCCAATTTGCGGACGGCGGCGGCGATTGCGAACAACACGGAGATGGTGAAAGAGGTTTTCCTGCTGTATCTGGGACGGGAGCCGGAGGCGGGCGAGTTGTCGAAGGTGCTGGCGGTGTTGGCAAAGGCCAATACGGCGGCGCTGCGGAACGCGGCGATTGAGGACCTGGCGTGGGTTCTCGTGAACAAAGTGGATTTCCTGATCAACTACTAGGACGGACCCTGGACATGGCTACCAAAGATCGTTTCGGATTCGATGAGAGCGCGGCGCCTGGCACGCGATTCTGGCGCGGGCCGCACCTGGGCCGACGGGTGTTTTTTCGGAATATGGCAACGGCGGTGGGCGGGTATTTCGTGCTGCCGGGCGGGGCGTTGGAACAGGTTGCCAGCGCGGCGCAGGCGCCGCGGGCGACGGCGGACTTTTGCATCTTCGTCATGATGGACGGCGGGCCGAGCCACATCGACACGTTCGACTTGAAGGTGGGCGCGTGGACGCCGGCGGCGTTTAATCCGCAGACCTACAACGGCGTGGCGTGGGCGCAGGGGTTGATGCCGAAGTTGGCCGAGCAGATGGATTCGGTGGCGCTGTTGCGATCGGTGAAGCCGTGGGCGACGGCGCATGGGTTGGCGCAATCGTGGCTGCAGATTGCGCGGAATCCGGTGTCGGGCCAGAACAAGATTGCGCCGCATATTGGGTCGATCGCGTCGTTGGAACTGGGGCCGCGGACGGCGAACCGGACGTTGCCGGGGTTCATTGCGTTGAACACGGGGACGAGCCAGGGGCAGGGGTATTTGCCGCCGGAGCATGCGCCGTTTTATGTGAGCCCGAATGGGTCGGCGCTGCGGAATACGACGCATTTCGACACGCAGGCGATTTTTGACCGGCGGCATGGGATGTTGCTGGATCTGGATCGGGATTTGCGGGAGTCGCCGGAGTTGGGGTCGGCTGCGTTGGAGATTGCGCGGTGGGACGACGGGGCGCGGCGGTTGATGTATAACGCCGAGGTGACGAAGGTGTTTACGTTCGACAATGCCGAGCGCGTGCGATATGGGAACTCGAATTTCGGCGCGGCTTGTATCACGGCACGGAATTTAGTACGGGCCAATATGGGCACGCGGTTTATTCAGATCAACGTGGGCAGTTGGGATATGCACGCCGGGATTTATACGGGCGGGCTGAACGCGGGGAATGCAAATTCGCTGGGGCGGACGTTCGATGCGGGGTTGGGGACGCTGATTGCGGATTTGAAGAGCGAAGGGTTGTTGGACCGGACGCTGATTGTCGCCATGGGCGAATTTGGGCGGACGCTGGGCGTGGTGAATGCCGGGGCGGGCCGGGACCATTTTCAGCAGCAGGCGGTGCTGATGGCCGGGGCACGAATTCGCGGCGGGCGGGCGCTGGGCGTGACCGATGAACGGGGGGCGCGGACGGATGATCCGGGTTGGTCGCGCGATCGGGATATTCGCGCGGAGGATATCGGCGCGACGGTGTATTCGGCGTTGGGAATCGATTGGACGACAATTCGCCGGGACGATCCGAGCGGACGTGGGTTTGAGTACACGCCGTCGTCACGGGACGATGTGTATGGGCCGATTGACGAGCTTTGGAGCTAGCGGCCGGCGGGCTGCTTGAACCGGCTCCAGGCACCGAGAACGGTGGCGACGACGCCGGAGAGCAGGAAGAGGGCCCATTTAAACTCGGTGTCGCCATCGAACTGGTGGGCCGAGGCGAAGACGCCGCGGGTGAGCAGGTAGACGGTGCCGAGGGTCCACATGACGAACAGGAATTTCAGTTTGCCGCGGAAGGCGAGGAAGGTGGAGAGCAGCCCGAAGGCGCCGAGGACGAGGAGCGAGTAGCGCAGTTCCTTGCCCGTCCAGGGGAGGAGATCGATTTCGAAACCGGCGTTGTCACTGAGCATGGCGACGAGGCCGAGCGCGAGACAGACCAGAGAAATCAGGGTTTGGAAGCCGTAGCTGTAGAAACGGAGAATCGCTTGCACCATACGTTGGCCGAAAAGTCATTGTATCAGGCGGCCTCCGGATTTTCCGAGGTAAAGAATTTCGGGAATGGAGACGATCCACTCTATGACTGGTAACCTGACAGCGTGCGGGTAATCCGCCCCGGGGAGAATTTACTTTGATTCATCGCATGGGCCGTTGGTTGGTGGTAGGGCTGGCGCTGGCCGGCGCATCGGTGTGGGGGCAGTTGACGCCGGAGCAGAAGGCGTTGGATTTGCAGACGATTGCCAGCCTGTATGCCAAGCAGTATGCGCCGTATGAGTGGAAGCGCGATGCGTTGGGGTTCGACCTGTTCGACCTGCGGCCGTGGTTGGAGCGGGCGCGGCAGACGAAGACGGATTTGGAGTATTTGGACCTGGTGGCGGAGTACACCGGGAGCCTGCAGGACATTCACAGCTACTACATCGCGAATAGCGATTTCGTGGCGGATCTGCATGTTTATACAGATATTGTGGACGGGAAGTTGGTGTTTGAGCAGTTGGACCGGGCGTATTTGCCGGCGAGCCGTTTTGACTTCGCGGTGGGCGATGAGATTGTGCAGTTTAATGGGCGGCCGGTGATGGATGTGCTGCGGGATTTGGGAAAGATTGCGTCGTTCGGCAATCCGCGGTCGACGATGCGGTGGGCGGCGGATCAGTTGGTTTATCAGCAGCAGGCTTATATTCCGCGGGCGGCGGAGCTGGGGGATAGCGCGACGCTGCTGGTGCGGAGGGCCGATGGGAGCGAGAAGAGCTACACGATTCCGTGGGACAAGTCGGGAACGCCGTTGATGAAGCTGGGACCGTTGCCGAATTTCCGGATGAGCCGGAAGTTGGGGCGGGATGAGGTTGGCGAGGATGATGTGCCGGCGGACCCTGGCGTGGCGCCGTTCCGGCGGCCGTGGGTGGCGTTGCAGAAGCATGTAAGCGCGCGGCCGGTGCGGGCGCTGCGCGGGTTTGGCTCGCGGGATCCGATCTACCGGATGCCGACGGGGTTTGTGCAGCGGTTGGGGCGCAACCGGTCGGACTTCTTTTTCAGCGGGACGTACACGATGAACGGGAAGCGTGTGGGCTTGATTCGGATCGGCACGTTTCAGCCGGTGAGCTTTAGCCTGTTGAGCCTGGCGAGCAACCAGTTCACAAACGAGATTACGTTCATGAAGGCGAACACGGATGTGCTGGTGGTGGATGTGACGCGGAACGAGGGCGGGTATGCCTGTTTTGCTGAGGATTTGGAACAGCGGTTAATTCCGAAACCGTTCTCGACGATTGGACTGGAGATTCGGCCGAACCTGGATCTGATCCGGGATTTCGAGTATGCCGTTCTGGATGCGCAGGACTTTGGAGAGGCGTGGGAGGTAAGGGCATATTCGGCGCTTCTGAAAGACTTGAAGACGGCGTACTCGGAGAACCGGGGGCGGACGGGACCGATTCCGTTGTGCGGAACAGGTCTGGACTTGCAGCCGGTGCGGGACCGGGCCGGCGCAGTGGTCGGGTATGAGAAGCCGATTCTGCTGCTTACCGATGAGTTTTCGACGTCGGCAGCGGATAGCTTCGCGGCGGTTTTGCAGGACGCCAAGGCGGCCAAGTTGTTCGGGTACCGCACGGCTGGGGCTGGGGGCAACACGGTGAACTTTTCGGCCGGGTTCTTTTCCGAGGGGTCGGCGAATGTGACGCAGATGCTGACGGTACGGCCGGAGATGCAGTCGGTTCCGGGGTTCGGGGCAACGCGTTACGTGGAAAACGTAGGGGTTCGGCCGGATATCGAATATGATTATCAGACCCGGGAGAATTTGCTGGGTAACGGGGCCGCGTTTGTCGACGCCTTTCTAAAAGCGGCGATAGCGTTGGTTCCGGCAGGAAATTAAGGGAAAATAGACACAACAGCTTGCGGTCCGCGCCCGGTGGACCTAAAATTTGTCGAAAGGCCCTAGCCGCTCGTTCGTGAATCGCTTATGACGGGACGCTCACAATTCGACCATCGCTCGCAGAATATTCTGCAGTCGATCGTTGAGTCGTACATTGAAACCGGGGAACCGGTGGCCTCACGGACGATTGCGCGCGCCGGTGGACGGCAGTTGAGCCCGGCGACGATTCGGAACGTAATGGCGGATTTGTGCGATGAGGGGTATTTGTCGCAGCCGCATACGTCGGCCGGACGGGTGCCGACGATCAAGGCGTTTCGGGCGTATGTGGAAGGTTTGCCGACGCGGCGACTGGGCGCGAGCGAATTGTTGCGTGTGCGTTCGGAGTTGAGCGTTACGGATTCGATGGGTGAGCGGTTGGAGAAGACCAGCCACTTGCTGACGGAGATGACGCGGAACGTTGGCATCGCGGCGGCCATCCCGACCGATACGCAGACGCTGGCGAAGGTGGAGTTTGTTCTGCTGGCCGATACGCGGGTGCTGATGGTGGTGGAGACGCGGGACCGGATTGTTCGGAATCGTGTGGTGGCACTGGACACGCGGGCGAACCAGGACGAGTTGAACACCGTTCGGAACTTCGTGAATGCGAGCTATTCCGGGTGGACTCTAGGGGCGATTCGGCGTGACTTGCGGATGCGGCTGGCGGAAGACCGGGCAGCCTACGATACGCTGTTGTGCCAGTTGCAGGCGCTGTATCAGAACGGGTTGCTGGACCTGGGGTTGACGCCGGAAGTGCATCTGGAAGGGACTTCGAACCTTTTCGGCATGGACATGGAGTTCAACCGGGACCGGTTACGGGAGATTTTCCGGACGCTGGAAGAGAAGCAGCGGCTGTTGGAGTTGCTGGACCGGTTTCTGGAGCAGTCGCGGAAGGACGTGGCGATTCAGATTGGGCTGGGGGACTTGCACCCGAGCTTGCAGGATTTGTCGTTGATCGGGCTGACGGTATCGTTGCCGTCGGGGATATCGACGCGGGTGGCTGTATTGGGACCGCTGCGGATGAATTACAGCCAAGTGTTGTCAACGGTTTACCATGTAGGTGAGGCGATTGAATCGCTTTCGGCGTAAGCTGGCGCAAGTTGAGTCGACCGCTATCAGATTTCCTTCGCCGCTTTGGATATAATAGGAGTGTGAGCGTACCCATGGACCAACCTCAAGATGAGGTTTCGCTTTCTGGCGAGGCTGATAGCCAGCTAGCAGACGGGCAAGAGACTCCCGCGACCGAGGCAGCACCGGATCCGATTGTTGCCGAGCGCGATGCGTTGGCCCAGGAAAAAGCGGAACTGCAATCGCTGTTGCTGCGGCGACAGGCCGATTACGAAAATTCCCGCCGCCGAGCGGAAAAAGAGCGGATTGAACATGCCGAGTATGCGGCGATGGACGCCGTGAAGGCATTTTTGCCGATTTTGGATGACTTTGAGCGCGCTTTGGGCGTGGAAACCACGGACAAAGAGTATGCGCGCGGGATCGAATTGATTTACCAGCGGACGTTGGACACGTTGAAGAAACTGGGTCTGGAAGCGATGGAGACGCAGGGAACGACGTTTGACCCGAACGTGCATCATGCCATTGAGATGGTGAACACTGAGGAGGCAGAGGACCAGAGTGTTCTCGGAGAGTTCCAACGTGGTTACCGCTTTAAGGGCAAACTGCTGCGTCCCGCATTGGTGAGGGTCGCAGTCCGGTGACGAAACGCGACTACTACGAGATACTTGGCGTTGCCAAGGACGCGGGCGATGCGGCGCTGAAGGCGGCGTATCGGAAGCTGGCGATGCAGCATCACCCGGACCGAAATCCGGGGAATGCGGAAGCCGAAGAAAAGTTTAAAGAGGCCGCTGAAGCGTACGGGGTTTTGACCGATGCGCAGAAACGGGCTGCCTACGACCGGTTTGGACATCAGGGATTACAGGGTGCCGGTGGCGCGCCGCAGGGGTTTGACCCGGAGACGTTTGGCGACTTCGGCGATATTCTAGGCGATCTATTTGGCTTCGGCGATGTATTTGGTGGTGGACGGCGGGGCGGCGGGGGCCGCGGCCGGACGCGGCGCGGCGACGATGTTCGCTACGATTTGGAAATTTCGATCGAAGATACGATTCGCGGGATGAGCGCGGAGATCCAAGTGCCGCGGTTGGACCGCTGCCATTTCTGTAATGGCACTGGCGGCGAGGGCAAGGACGGGTTGACGCAGTGCGCAACGTGTCGCGGGCGTGGCGAAGTGCTGCTGCAACAGGGATTCCTGTCGATCCGGCAGACCTGCCGGACGTGCGGCGGGCGCGGCAATCTGGTCCGCAAGGCTTGCACGAAGTGCGGCGGTGATGGCGTTCTTCGGACCGAACGGAAGTTGCGGGTGACGATTCCTCCGGGCGTCGACAACGGGACGCGGTTGCGGCTGACCGGCGAGGGGCAGAACAGCCCGAATGGCGGTCCGGCGGGTGACTTGTTCGTTGTGCTTTTGGTGAAAGAACACCCGGTGTTCGAGCGCCGGGAGAACGATCTGCACTGCACGGTTCCGGTGAATGTCGCACAGGCGGCGTTGGGGACCGAGGTAGATGTGTTGACGTTCGACGGACTGGAGCATGTGAAGGTCCCCGAGGGGACGCAGCATGGGGACCAGGTGCGGATTCGCGGTAAGGGGATTCCGTATTTGAACTCGTCCGGGCGCGGCGATTTGATCGTCAATATCGAAGTCCGGGTGCCGTCGCGGTTAACGCGGGAGCAGAAAAAACTGTTCGAACAACTGCGGGAGACGCTGCCAACGGAGAACGAACCGCAGGAGCGGGGATTGCTGGACAAGGTCAAGGACTTTTTCGTCTAGAGGCGATTGGGTCCCAGAACTGCTATAATTTAAGCTGTTTGTCCGTGCGGTGAGGTGCGAGAGTGGTTGAATCGAGCAGTCTCGAAAACTGCCGTACCTTTACGGGTACCGTGGGTTCGAATCCCACCCTCACCGCCATTCTACTTTTCCTTCGTCAATCCCGCAGTCAGCTACGGGTTGCGCTTCGCGTCGTATAGTTGCAGCAGCCATTCCCGAGTGGGATGGACATTCGGATGCTCCTCCCGGCCAGCGTTGGAAGTTGCAAGTCGCAAGGGTCGTCTCTGCAAGACCGGGCGCCATAACCTCCGAACATAGTCGGTAACGCACCGATTCTTCGCCTCGCTTTCTAAAGAATTGTCGTGGTTGTCTGACAAAAGTTCGGACATCAGAACGGCCGACGCACGCTATGATCGTGCAATTATGGGCACGCGCTGGAGATGGATGTGGCGGATTGCCGGCATGCTCGGCCTGTCTGTGGCGGTCTTCATCTGGGGTTACGCACCGGCTCGGGCCGGACGAGTTGCCGCGCGCGATGGGGCCTTTCGCGCCCGGTTTCAAGCGCAGCACGATGCGATTGACGCGGCCTTCCACCACAAAGATTTAACCGTGAATGGCATCCAGTGGCACTATGTCGATGAAGGGCAGCGCGATGGCCAGGTGATCCTATTTCTGCATGGCCTGCCGGAAGGATGGTATTCGTGGCGTTACGTTCTACCGCTGGTCGATCACAAGTACCGGCTGATCGCCATAGACATGAAAGGCTACGGCCGTTCGGACAAGCTGGAAGCGGACTACAACTGGCATCACGTCGCGCAGCAAACCGCGGACCTGATGGAATCGTTGGGAATTCAGAAATACTACGTCGTCTCGCACGATTGGGGGACCATCATCGGCAGCGTTCTGGTGGGCGACCACCCCGAACACATCCTCGGCTACGTTCGGATGGAGGCCGATCTCATCCGCCGGGCGGAGGGCAACCAACTGACTGCCTACTTGCAAAAGCCGCAGTGGTTACTCTTTCAGAGCTATTGGCTGGGGTCCTTTTTCATGCAGGATCCGGCATGGTTCCTCGACCTCGTCTACTCCCCCAAACGCATGACGACTCCGTTCAAGGCCGAGGACCGCGATTATCTGGTCTACGAATTCTCCCGCCCGGGCGTCGCCACGGCGGTCCCTCACTATTTTCTGGCGGAAAACTGGGATCTGGACGCTGCTATTGGCAAGATCTGCACCAACACCTTTCCCTTTCCGGTGCTGCAGCTCCAGGCCGATCAGGACCCGGCGCAACCACCATCCCTGTTCGATGACGTTTCGCACCGATGCCCTCACGTGAAGCTTGAGTGGGTAAAGGGCACCAGCCATTTCAGTAATTTCGACCAACCCGCTCAAGTAGCGGATGCCATTAACCGATTCGTTCACTCCACAACGCCATGAAACACATTCTCGCTGTCCTGCTTCCTGCTTCCGCCGGCAACATTGTCCTTGGGATGAAGTTACCCGTCTACCTTTTCATGCTGCTTGCCGTCATCAGTACGGTCCGCAGTTGCATTCATCTGTTTGCCGCAGACGGCGGCGCGGGTTCCATTGCGGGCATGAACCTGGACGTCGAGGGAGCGAGCGGGATCATCTTCGCCTTTGCGCTTTGGGGGAGTTCGCAGTTGATTTACGCGTTCATCCAACTGGTGGTGGCTTTCCGTTATCAATCGCTGGTTCCGGCGATGTATCTACTTTTGATTGTGGAAACGCTGCTGCGCGAACTGGTGGGGCATTTGAAGCCAGTGACGTTTCGCCACACGCCTCCGGGCGCGATGGCGAATCATGTCCTATTGCCGCTGGCGGCGTTGATGCTTATGTTGTCGATCTGGAGTGCGCGGAAAAAGTCCTGACCCAGCCGGATATTCCGTTCTTCCAACACCGAACGGGAAGACTTGATACTTCCCGACACTTCACACGAAGCGCCTCGACACAATGTGATATTTCCTGAGGGATTAATGGCCAAGGTGCGGCGCACACTTCTTGCATGAATTGCAAAAACGCGATCACCTCGCTTTCACTCGCTCTTTCACTCACTATTCCTGCTGCCACCGCCGTTGCTCAACCTGCGGACCCTAAGTGGTCGGGCGCCTACATCGGTATCGGCTTCGGCGGCAAATTCGCTCAGGCACAGCTCAGCGGCATCCAGTTCGCTGGACCGAACACGACCATTCAGCCCAACCAGAATAGCCTCGACGTGAATGCCAAGGCAGCTCGCATCGATATCTTGCCGGGCCATGACTGGCAGATCGGCAACCGTTTCCTGATCGGCATGAAAGGTGAGATCGGCTGGGGACTGAATGGCCGCACATCCAATAACCTGACGCCGACCTCGTTCACCGTGAATGGGACCACCTACACACCCACAGGGAGCCAGCTGAACAATGCAGTTTATACCTACACGAGCCGGCTCAATCTGGATAGCACGATTGGGATGCGCCTCGGTTACGTGCAGGGGAAGACGTTGCTCTACGTGCCGGTGGGTCTTGCCATCGAAAGGATGAATACCAGCCTGATTAACCCTCCGGCGGCGGGCGCCATCACGGTCGGGACCAACACCGTTGTGCTGGCCCCCGGATACAGTACTTCGAAGACAAATACGAAGACCGGCGTGGCCGTGGGCATTGGCGTTGAAAGGATGCTTGGGGCCCGCTGGAGGTTGCGCGGTGAGTGGCGCTATGTGGGCTTCCCCTCTGAGACCCAGACGCGAGTGTCGAATGTCAACGGCGCCTATAGTGCAACCAACGGCTTGTCTCTGCGCGAAAACGTCGTCAACGTAGGTATCACCTACCGGTTCCGCTAATACGCCCATGGAAGGCGCTGCGAGGGGCTTGCGACTAACAGCGCCGGCCCCGCGCAACCGCGCGAGATGCGGGCTCAGGTGACAAACGCTATCAATTCCGGAATGCGTCAGCACGAAAGATAAATCTCCATGAATGATGACGATCAAACACGCGAACTGGTTCTACGATGGGCTCTATGAAAACCTCTCTTCTACTCATCGTTGGGCTCGGCGGCGTCCTCATGGCCCAATCCGAAGGCGACCGTATCCTGGGGACCTGGAACACGCCAAACGGCGAGTCGAAGATCGAGATCGGCAGATGCGGCGGTGCCTATTGCGGCTCGATCAAATCTATGAACAAGCCGAAGAACGACGAGCACAATCCCGATGCCGCTTTGCGGAAGCGGTCCCTGGTGGGACTCCAGATCCTCAAGGATTTCAAATACTCCGGTTCCAATACCTGGTCCGATGGCACTCTGTATGGCCCCGAGCGCGGCAAGGAAGTGACGCCGAAGATCGTGTTGAACAACGCTGATTTGCTCGACATTAAGGTGACCGTCGGAATGGCGCGTAAGACCGTCACGTGGACTCGGGCGAAGTAGCACAGGGCGTTGGTCACCCATCTGCCTGCAACATCTAACACGGACGGGGGACCAGCATCTCCGTCGAGGGACATGAAGACAGGTAGGCCTATCGCAGTGGCACAGCCAATTGCACTTTGAGGCCGCCGCCTTCGGCGTTGACCGCTTTTACCCAACCGGCATGAACGTGCATGGCTTGTTCCGTAATAGCAAGCCCGAGCCCGGCCCCGCCGGTTTCCCCGTTTTCGGACACGCGGTAGAAGGTCTCAAACAGATGTTCCAATTCCGACGCCGGGACGCCGGGGCCATGATCGAGGACCGTGACGATGGCCATCCTGGAGGCCGCGTCCAACTCCAGCTCAATCGAGACCTCCGTACCTGGTGCCGTATGCCGGATGGCGTTGCGCACGACGTTTTCGATCGCGCTTTTCAGTAAATCGCGTGAGCCGATGGCGGTGGCTGGCGTGGCGAGATAAGGGATGGTGGTGCGCACCGAGCGATTGTGTCCCCTGGCCTCGAAGTCGGCGTCTGCGGCGATTTCCGCCACCACTTCAAGAAGATCAACCGCCTCGCTCATGGAAACGGCTGCGCCCCCTTTGATGCGGGCGATGGTCAACAACTGTTCGATGAGTCGGTTCAATTGGCCGGTCTCACGTTCGATCCGGTCGAGCGTGGATTGGGCGTCGGCACCTGCCTTGCGCCGGGCGATGCCGAGCGCGAGGCTCAGGCGAGTCAAAGGCGAGCGCAGTTCGTGGGAGATGTTCCACAACAGGCGTTCCTGAACCTGGACCAGTGTCTCGATGCGCGCGGCCATGTCATCGAAATCGCGCGCCAGATTGGCGAATTCATCATTGCGCCGGGCGAGGTTGGTATCCAGCGCGCGGGCCGTCAGGTCACCGCCAGCCAGACGGCGGGCAGCCAGGCTCACTTGCACCGCCGGCGAAGCAAGGTCCCTGGCGATGAGGAAGCAGAGCAGCGCCAACACCAGTAGGGCCGCCAATACCGCCCAGACCGCATCCGGTCCGAGCGACGGCACAATGGCGGGCCGCTGCTGGACTTCCACCACGAACGCGTACAATTGGCCGTCGGGACCGAGGACGGCCGTGCCGATCAACGCCTGGCGGATGGACAAGCGGACTTCGGTCTGTCTCGGCTTTACAAGGCCGAAGGCGAGTGCCCGGATGCGGCTGGATACGGGCTGACGGGTGAGTTCGGCGCCTGTTGCATCCAGCAAGTACGCACGCCCGTGGGCGGTGCCGGGTAGTTCTTTATAGTAGTTCGCCAGGCCGTCAGGCCCGGCGGTGACATATCTCTTAGCGGCTTCGTCCGCATAGGGCCAGAAGGCGTTTCCAATCAAGGGTTGCCAACTGGCGCTTGCCATTTGCGCATCGAGCAGGAAGAGCATCGCCATCAGGGTGGCCAGCATGCCGGCCAGGGCCAACCAAAACCATCCGAAAACCCTAAGGAAAAGGCGGCTACGAGGCATGGGGAGACGGTACGTAAATATAGCCCACGCTGCGGACTGTCTTGATACGTTCGGTTCCGTCGAGCCCGGGCCCGAGCTTGCGGCGCAGGCTGCTGACGTGATTGTCGACGCTGCGATCGAGCACAGAGAAAGGGCGGCCCAGGCCTTCGATGACCAGGCGTTCGCGGCTGACCACTTCGCCTGCGCTTTTCACGAGAACCTTCAGAATGTCAAACTCCACAGTCGTCAGGTCGGGCTTGCGGCCATTGACCTTCACCTCGCGGATTGCCGGGTCGAGTTGCAGGTCGCCGCTGGTGATGATCGCGCTTGCCGAGCGGCTGACGTCGCCGCCCGTCCGCCGCAGAATCGCCTGAATTCGGGCGATGAGTTCGCGTTCATTAAAGGGCTTGGGGAGGTAATCGTCGGCTCCGATCTGCAGGCCCATGACCCGATCGACGGGATCCCCGCGGGCGGTGAGCATGAGCACAGGAACGCGAGACTGTTCGCGGATGGCTAACAGAACTTCGAATCCGCTCATCTTGGGAAGCATGACATCGAGCACGATGAGCGAGTAGCCGCCCTCAAGCGCCCGTCGAACGCCATCTTCGCCGCGATGCACGGAGTCAACGGAGAAGGCTTCCGCCTCCAGGATCTCCGCAAGGAGTTCGGTGAGGGCGACATCGTCATCGATGATGAGGATCCGATCCATTATTGAGGCTTTGTTCAGATTAACCCGTCTGCCGCGAGTCCAGTCTGGATAATTGTCAGCGAGCCTGACACTTCCTTACGATGCGACGAAATCCGATTTCAGACAGAAGGATCCGCGAGGAGTCTATGGTTTATAACGACTCGCCACCACGATCCTGGTCAACGTTTTCACTGGGACTCTTGCTGCGTGGGCGTACGGATCTCCAGGTTCCGATATTTCGACGTTCATCGGCCTAGGCGTTCCTCTGGGATCGACGTGCGACGAAGACGGCGTAACCGGCCCGTGTGGCAACCAGGAATCGGCAACTTGCTGATTCGGGCAACTTCCAACAGCCGGACGCGCAATTGGACCGGTGCTGCTCCGTGACCGTCGCGGCGGTTCCGTTTTGCGGGCGACCGGCCGGGGAGGTCCGAGCGAGGCGCCTCCCGGCAGGTGACGGCGCAAGATGACAGACCAGAAGATCTGGCCGGAGTCAGAGGCTTCCGCGCAGGACTCCGATCCCGTCCTGGTTAAGGGACCGGCTGGAAATCGGGCTGGCTATTGCCGTTCGTCACGGAGTTGCTACCACTCCGCGGGGCCGATTCGATCTGTGGTCCGCGACGATGCTTTCCTGCGCCGCCAACGCCTCTGGCGGCATACAGAGGGCGTAAAATGATCGGGATACCATGACGCGCTGCTCCATCGCCATTCTCACAGCGGCCGGGGTGCTTTTTGCCCAGAGCACCCCCTATCCACGAGTCGTCCCTGGGGACCGGAATCCGGCAGGAGGAGTGGCGCAATTCGGCGGGGCTGGACAGAGTTCGTACGCCCGGCCGGACCTCGGTGAGCCGTTCGAAACGTGGCGGGACCGCATGTCCAAGCAGCGGCCGGCGGTGGACGCGGCGGCGATGAAGATCCTCAATTCCCGGTACGACTTGACCTGCCGTCCGGACCCGGCGGCCAAGATGTCGCGGGGAAAGGCGCTGGCCGTGGGGCCGGTGGCGCATTTGCCGCGGGGCGCGGGCAGTTGGGAGGCGTTTGCGCGTCTCGACCCGGCCGCGATCCGCCAGGCCGGCACCTTTCCCTACACGCCGCTCGACCACCCGCTGCACTCGACGGCGCATATGCTGTTTCCGCGGTTCTGGACGGCGCTCCATCCGGAGCACGAGCGGTTTGACGTCGGCTTCGATATTCCCGACTGCTTCCTGCCGGAGAATCCGCCGGCGATGTACCTGACGACACATCCGGAGATGGGTGATGTGAGCGGTGGCGTCGAAATCACCTATGACAATTATTTCGACAAGTTCAATGGCATCCTGACACCGGAGCAGATGGAGGGGCTGCGGCTGATGGTGACGCCATTTCCGACCACGTGGTTCAACACGACCCATCACCGGGTGACGGCGGCGCCATCGAACGGGGTCACCTGCTTCAGTTGCCACGTGAATGGCCATACGAACGGGGCGATCGAGTTGGCGCCGGACAGCCGGCCCAATTATGGCCGGTTGCGCATGGATACGCCGACGCTGCGCGGCAATTATTCGTTCCTGCTGTTCTCTTCGAAGCGGGCGATCCGGACGCTCGAGCACTTCGCCGAAGTGGAGGAATATTTCGACGGCGACACGACGTTGCTGGCGGCCATTGGCGGGCGCAATCTACAGAAGGCACAGACGAACCGGATGGGGGATATCAACAGCATTCTCGACTTTCCGCCGGCGCCGAAGCTGGACGTAATGAACCGCCTGATTCCAGCGAAGGCGACGGCGGCAGAGTTGCGCGGGGAGAAGATATTCCTGGGCAAGGGCCAGTGCGGCGCTTGTCATCCGCCCGTGCAGCATTTCACCGACAACACCATGCACGATCTTCGCGTCGAGCGTTTTTACGCCGGGCGTCCGGAGGGACCGGTGAAGACATTCTCGCTGCGGGGAATCAAAGACACGCCTCCCTACTATCACGATGGGCGACTGCTTACGCTGGAGGATGCCGTGAACTTCTTCGACATCATCTTGGCCACCGGGCTGACGGCGGAGGAGAAAAAAGACCTGGTCGCCTATCTGCGGGCCCTTTAGTTTCCATCCCGGAAGCCGTCACCCGGCGTAGGTACGGCAAGTGATATTATCTTCCGATGGTCTCGCGAGGTGTCTTCAAAGCCGGAGCCGCGTTTACGCTCCTTTTTCTCCTCACTCTCTTCGCCCAGACGCAGTCGCGGCTGTCCGGCCTAGTGACGGACGATAGCGGCGCGGTGGTGGTTGGCGCCAAGGTGACCGTCCGCAATGTGCAGACCGGCGTCACCAATGAAACCAGCACGACGGACGCGGGGAACTACCAGTTTCCGTCCCTGATTCCCGGCTCCTATGAGGTGACGGTGGAGTTGGCCGGCTTCAAGAAAGTAGTGCAGGGCGGAATTACGCTCGAGACCGGCATTACCCGCACAGCAGACCTGCGGCTGACGGTGGGCGCGGTGACGGACACGGTGGAAGTGAAGGCGCAGGCGGCGTTGCTGGAATCGGAAACCTCGTCGTTGGGGCAGTTGATTGAACGCAAGTCGGTGTTGAATATGCCGCTGGAGAGCCGGCGCACGGCGGGGTTGGTTCGGTTGCTGGGCGCGGTGACGTTCACGAGCGAGACCGGCGGTGAACAGGTGCCGATGTTTTCCATGGCGGGCGGGCGCAGCCAGAACCAGATGTGGCAATTGGACGGCGCGGTGGTGCAGAACATGTCGCTCGGCGTGGCGCAGTTGCAGTTGAATCCGCCGGCCGAATCGCTGCAGGAGTTCAAGGCCGAGATGAACAACTTTTCGGCGGAGTTCGGACGCGCGGGCGGCGGACTGATCCTGATGACGACGCGGTCCGGGACCAATGCCTACCACGGGTCGGCCTACGAATTTTTACGCAATCAGGCGCTGGATACGCGCACGTTTTTCGCGCCGCGCAAGGCGCCTCTGCGCTACAACATCTTCGGCGGTTCCTTTGGCGGGCCGATTCGGAAGGACAAGACCTTCTTTTTCGCGAACTACGAAGGCGCACGGCGCCGCGATGGCGTGACGGTGTCGGGCCTGATTGTGCCCCATGCGCCGGAACGCAACGGCGACTTTTCGAACCGCCGGGACGTGGCCGTACTGGATCCGGTGAGCACGCAGCCGTTTCCGGGGAACGTGATTCCCGCGAGCAGAATCGATCCGGTGGCGCGTCAGATCGCGGCGCTGTATCCGAACGCCAACATCGCCTCCGACATCACGCGGGCGCCGGGCGCGAACTATATTGTGAACGTCTCCGACAAGCTGACGCAGGACTCGCTGACGACTCGAGTGGATCATGCGATCAGCAGCAACGACCGCATTTTCGGCCGGTACAACGTGATCGGCGCGCCGCAGGAGATCGCGAGCGCGTTTCCGGAGAGCATTGCGGACACGCGTGCCGGGATTCGGGAGAACAAGATCCACGCCGCGCTGGGCTCGTGGATGCATAACTTCGCGCCCACGGTGATGAACGAGGCGCGCTATGCGTATTCAATCCGCAAGCACATTAATCGTGCCGCGGGCACCGGGTCCGGGTTCAACGGCAAGATCGGCCTGAAGGGTGTGGATGCCAACGCGTTCCCGGTGATTGCGGTGACCGGGCAATCCGGATTGAGCACGACGCCGAACGAACGGATTCAGACGCCGATTCTGACGCACCATCTGGTGGACAATCTGACGATTATCAAAGGCAAACATACGCTGAAGACCGGTTTCGAGATGCGGTACTCGCTGAACAAGGACGAACTCTCGCAGACCGGCGGCGGCACCTTTACCTTTAACGACCGGGGCACGCGCAGCGGTATGGCGGCGCTCCTGCTGGGCTGGACGTCGAGCGCGGGTCAGAACCGGCCGGACTTGCTAGAGGCGCGGACGGATTACTACGGCGCCTACTTGCAGGACGATTGGAAGATCACCTCGACGCTCACGTTCAATCTCGGGTTGCGCTGGGAGATCGATACGCCGCGATGGGAGCGGCTGGACAACCGGCAGAGCGGCTTCAATGGAACGGCCATCAATCCCGTGTCGGGGACGCCAGGCATCGTCACGTTCTCCGGGCGCGACGGTTTGGGCAAGTATGCGCATCCGTTCGACAAGAACAACCTGGCCCCGCGATTTGGGTTCGCCTGGAAGCCGATGGCACGCACCGTTGTGCGCGGCGGCTACGGCATCAACTATCTGGGCATCTATTTCGGCGCCGTGGTGAACACGTTATCGCAGGGCTTCGGCGCGAATTACTCGTTCAGTTCGCCGGACGGCGGACTGACACCGGCATTCTTGTTCCGCGATGGACTGCCGACGGGAACGCGCGAACCGCTGGGCCCGGGCTGGGGCGCGGTACGGGTAGGACAGGCGCCACGGGCGGCACCGGATTTCATTTCGCGGGACCATGGGAACGGCTATTCGCAGCAGTACAACCTGACGCTGCAACGGGATCTGGGCGGCAATCTGCTGTTTGAAGCCGCCTATCTGGGCAACCTGGGACGCAAGATGGGCGGCGCGGCGGTGAACATCAATGTCATTCCGCTGGTGAACGGGCGCGGGCCGGCCACGCAGTCGCAGGCGGCACGCCTCTTCCCGCAATACAATAATGTGAACCGGCTGACGCCGAACTGGGGCAGTTCCACCTATCACGCGATGAACGTCAAACTGGAGCGGCGGTATTCGAACGGCTTCAACTTGCTGGCCAACTATACATGGTCCAAGTTCCTGGACAACGTCGAGGGCGGCACTGAATTCGCGGGCGGCGAGGGCAACGGCTACACGCACCCGGAACTGCGCGCTCTGGACCGTTCGTATTCCGGCAACGATATCCGGCACCGGCTGATCGGCAGCAGCGTGTACGAATTGCCGATCGGGAAGGGCCGGCGTGTGGACATTCCGAATCCGGTGTTGAATGCGGTGGCCGGCGGCTGGTCGCTTGGCACGATCGCGGAGTTCTTCACGGGTGCGCCCTGGGGCGCGATCGAGCAGACGAACCTTACCAATACCTTCGCCGGGAGTCCGCGGCCGAACCTGAGCTGCAATCCGGAGCTCGATAGCAGCCGGTCGAGGAACGACTATTTGAATCAGTGGTTCAACACGTCGTGCTTCTCGGCGCCCCCTGTTGGTGTGTTCGGCAACGCCGCCCGTGCGGTTGGCTTTGGGCCGGGTCAGATCAACCTGGACGTCTCGGTAAACAAGCGGTGGGACTTTAAGGAAAAGTATGGCCTGACGTTCCGCAGCGACTTCTACAACCTGCCGAACAAGGCTAATTTCAACGTCCCCAACGCCGTGCGCGGACGGGGCGATTTCGGACGGATTACCAGCACGCGGGGCACTGGGCGTCAGATCCAGCTCAGCATGCGGCTCGAATTCTAAGCGGTGCGATCCCGGACCTTCCTTTTCCTCATCCCGGCTTTGGCTTGCGGCACCTTTTGGCTGCAGGCACAACAGGAGTATCGCGTCCAGACGAAGGCGCCAAGGACCGCCGAGGTGGAGCGGATCCTTGTCCGCACGGACGCGTTTCAGGATCAGTGGCTGGGTGAGCAGGACTACGAGGCGATCAATGCAATCGTCCAGAAGGACAAGCGGGGGCTACCGTGGCCAGCGGGGGTGTTGGAACGCTTTCGCAAGCTGGATGTCCTGGAGCTCAAGATCGTCGCCAGCAACCGGGCGCGGCCGCAGGAGGATTCGACCGTATTGGGATTGCGGGTGGAACTGGGCGGCGAGGCGGCGGACGGGAGCGGACGGCTCTCGCTGACCGGCACGGCGCAAGCCACCTTCACCCGGCAGGGGGCGGGCGCGGAATGGAAGGTGCGCAAGCTGGATCTGGGCCGGTTGGCTGAGGTGCGGCAGGCAGGTGCGGCACCGCGTTTTCGCGATGTGACGGAGCGGGCGCTGGGGCACAACACGGCGTACCGGGAGCAGTTATCGAAGGGGTTGGATGAGTGGCGCACGGTGCTCGATGAGGCTACGGGGATTGATGTGTACGGGCACAACGGGATTGCGGTGGGGGACTACAACGGCGATGGCTGGGAAGACCTGTATGTGAGCCAGCCCGCGGGGCTGCCGAACCGTTTGCTGCGCAATAACGGCGATGGCACGTTTGACGACGTATCGGCGGCGGCGGGGGTGGACGTGCTGGACGCCACGTCGATGGCGATCTTCGCCGACTTCGACAACGATGGCGACCAGGACCTGCTGCTGGTGATGGGAACGCAGTTGGCGTTGCTGGTCAACGACGGCACGGGGCGCTTCGCGCGGAAGCAGGACGCGGGATTCCGGGCGGGGGCGTCGTCGTTCACTTCGGCGGCGGTGGCGGATTTCGACCGCGACGGGTTGTTGGATATCTATGTCTGCGCCTACGATTTCTGGACTTCGGGTGCGACGTACGACGCGCCGACACCTTACTACGACGCCACCAACGGGCCGCCGAATTTCCTCTACCGGAATCGGGGCCGCGGGGTGTTTGAAGACGTTAACGCGAAAAGCGGAATGAACGCGAACAACAACCGCTTCAGCTTTGCGGCGTCGTGGGCCGATTACGATCGCGACGGTTGGCCGGACCTGTATGTCGCCAATGACTTCGGACGGAACAACCTGTACCGGAACCGGGGGGACGGGACGTTTGAGGATGTGGCTGCGAAGGCCGGGGTAGAGGACCTGGGGGCGGGAATGTCGGTATCGTGGGGCGACTACGACGGCGACGGCTGGCTGGACCTGTATGTGAGCAACATGTGGTCGAGCGCAGGGCAGCGGTTGACGACGAATCCAGGATTTGCCGAGGTCGCCGATGGCGCGGCGCGCGCGGCTTTCCAGCGGCAGGCGAAGGGAAATTCGCTGTTCCGGAACAAGGGCGACGGCACGTTTGAGGACGTTTCCGCGAAGGCGGGCGTGGAGTTCGGGCGATGGGCGTGGGGCAGCGGGTTTGCCGATTACGATAACGACGGACGGCTGGACCTGATCGTGAAGAACGGCTACATCACGGGGCCGGATACGCACGATTTGTGAAGCTTCTTCTGGCGGCAGGTCGTGTCGCGAACTCCTCAGAAGCTGACGGGCTCCCGCGCGTACCGGGAAGCATGGCGGGCGGTGAATCTGCTCATTCGATCGGACGGGTCGTGGAGCGGGCGGGAGCGCGACGTCTGTTATCACAACTCGGGCGACGGCACGTTTACGGATACGTCGTATGTGACGGGGCTCGATTCGGCCGGCGATGGGCGGGGCTTTGTGACGCTGGATTTGAATGGGGATGGGGCGTTGGACATTGTGGAAGCGTCGCGGACGGCGCCGCGGGTCCGGGTGCTGGAGAACGGGGTTGCGGCCGCGGCGGCGGTGCTGGTGGAGTTGCGCGGAGCGGGGCGGTCAAATCGGGATGCCATCGGTGCGACGGCGGTGATGGAGACGTCGACGGGGCGGAAGTTGCTGCGGCTGGTGCAGGCGGGATCGGGGTATCTGACGGAGAGTTCGCGGCGGCTGCATTTTGCGCTGCTGGCTGGGGAACGGGCGCAACGGCTGACCATCCGCTGGCCTGGGGGCGGGGAGGAGACGCTGGCCGATGTTCCGGGGACGGGCACGTACCGGGTGGTGGAAGGGGGCGGGCGGTTCGAGCCGCTGGTTGCCGGGGCGGCGTTGCTGCGGACGGCGCAGAAGGCCGAGCAGACGCCTTCGATTTGGCTGGTGGAACCGGTGCCCGCGCCGGCGATGCGTGGGGTGGCTGGGAGTCCGGGGCGGTTGACGTTGTTGAACTTCTGGGGATCGTGGTGCCCGCCGTGCCGGGAGGAGTTTAAGGAATGGACGTCGGCGGCGGGGTCGCGGCGGCTGGCGGCGGCGGGGCTGCGGGTGGTGATCGCGGTGGTGGATGAGGATGCCAACCAACGGCCTCCGGCTTCCGCGTTTGCGGTGGTGCGGCCATCGGCGAATGAGATGACGGCGTGGAACCTGTTTCACCGGCACCTGTTTGACCGACGGCGGGATATTGGACTGCCGACGAGTTTTCTGCTGGATGAGAGCGGGCGGGTGCTGAAGGTCTATTCGGGCATGACGGCTACGGAGCAGTTGGCGGCTGACGCGGCCATCGCTCCGGCGGCTCGCCGCTCGTTTCCTTTCGCGGGGCGGTGGCTGGGAGAGCGGCCGAAGCGCAATCCCGTTGAGCTGGCGACGGCGCTGGCTGAGAGCGGGTTGCCGGCGGAGAGCGCGCGGTACTTTGAACTGGCCCTGCGGAAGGGGAATGCGTCGCGGGAGGCGATGAACAATTACGCGGGTGTTCTGTTGGAGAGTGGGGATCTGGCGCGGGCGGAGAAGTTGCTGGTGGCGGCGCTCGGAAGCGGGGAGCACGAGGACGATGTTCTCGCCAATCTGGGGAGCCTCCGGTTGCGGCAGGGGCGGAATGGAGATGCGAAGGCGGCGTTCGAGAAGGTGTTGCTGAAATCGCCCGACGACGCGATGGCACTGAACGGGTTGGGGTCGGTGCTGTTTGCGGGTCAGGACGTGGCGGGGGCGCGGGACCGGTTCGCGGCGGCTGTGCGGGCGGATTCGGAGAACGCGGGTTACCGCTACAACTGGGCCTCGGCGTTGGCGGCGGGCGGGGAGTTCGGCCCGGCGTTGCGCGAGTTCGAGGCGGTGCGGGAGCGGCAGGGGGATTCCGCGAAGCTGGCCAACAATCTGGGGATTTTGTACGTCGAGACCGGGGCGACCGGGAAAGGCGAGGCGGCGTTCCGGAAGGCGATTGAACTGGCCCCCCGGGAGGTGAGCGGATATATGAATCTGGCCGCGCTCTACGTGAAGGTGAACCGGGCGGGCGAGGCCCGGGAAACGCTGCGCGCCTTGCTGCGGGTGAGTCCGGGTCAAGCGGACGCGGTGCGGTTGTTGGGGACCTTAGGGCGCTGAGGATTTCCTGATCGCGATGGGAGCTGAGGTGGGGAGTTGCTGTTTTCTCTTGACTAAGTGTTCACACGACACTATTCTAGTGTCAGATAGACCCTTAACAGGAGAAAGACATGCTGGGAATTACTTACAGAAAAGCCAATCCGACGGATTACGTGCTGCACTTTTCGCAGGGACGGCTGGTGCGGGAAGGGGCGGGGCTTTCGTTCTTCTACTTCGCGCCGTCGGCGACGATTGTTTCGGTACCGGTGGCTAGCTCCAATATCCCGTTTGTTTTCAACGAACCGACCGTCGACTTCCAAACGCTCACCGTGCAGGGGCAGATGACCTATCGCATCCGGGAGCCGAAGAAGGCGGCGGCGATGTTGGACTTCACGGTTGACGCGAAGGGGCGGTATTGCTCGGACGCGTACCAAAAGCTGCCGGAGCGGTTGGTGTATGCGCTGCAGACGCTGGTGCGGGGCGAGATCCAGGGATTGCCGTTGCGGGAGGCGCTGGTGCACGGGGACGTGTTGGCAGCGCGGGTGATGGACCGGCTGAACGGGAGTTCGGAGACGGTGCAGTTGGGGGTGGAGGTTTTGAATCTGGCGATCCTTTCGCTGAAGCCGACGCCGGAGATGGGGAAGGCGTTGGAGGCCGAGGCGCGGGAGGCGTTGAACCGGAATGCCGATGAGGCGCTGTATGCGCGGCGGAATTCGGCGATTGAATTGGAACGGCGGTTGAAGGAGAACGAGTTGCAGACCGAGTTGCTGGTGCAGACCAAGCGGCGGGAGTTGCAGGAGCGGGAGTTGGAGGCGCAAATCGCGCTGGAGACGCAGCGCGCGGCGTTGACGGACCAGAAGACCGACAACGAGCGGAAGGAAGCCGACAGCCGGGCGTACGCGCTGCAGGCGATGATGACGCCGGTGCAGGGGATGGATTGGCGGATGTTGATGATGCTGAACCCGAAGGGCGGGGATGCAAGGAACACGATCGCCATGGCGTTCCAGGAGTTGGCGTCGAATGCCGGGAAGATCGGGGAGTTGAACATGTCGCCGGACCTGCTGCGGAGTTTGATTGGCGGCGCGGCGCCGAAGGGGTGATGCGATGTTTGAAAAGATCGTACTGGTTACGCGGAAGACGCGCCTGGACGGGTTGGTGGAGCGATTCAACACCCGTGCCCAGGCGCGGTTCTATATCGAACATGCGGGCGGGGATTTTGGGACTTACGTGGATGAACATGACGCCTATCAGCAGTCGCTGGAGGTGACGCGGCGGGCGGTGGAGACGGGGTTGAAGGTGCAGGTGATGGACCGGGCGTTGGTGCCGACGTACGTGTTTGCGGCGGGGGACCTGATCGTCACGTTGGGGCAGGACGGGTTGGTGGCGAATACGGCCAAGTATGTGGGCGGGCAGCCGATTATTGCGGTGAATCCGGACCGGGAACGGTTTGATGGGGTGCTGTTGCCGTTTGCGCCGGAGGAGTTGCGGCTGCAGGTGGAGCGGGCGGCGGCGGGGACGGCGCGGATGCGGGCGGTGACGATGGCCGAGGCGCGATTGGCCGACGGGCAGCGGTTGCTGGGGTTTAACGATCTGTATATTGGCGCCGGGACGCACGTTTCGGCACGGTATTCGATCCGGTTCGGAGAGCGGCAGGAGCAGCAGTCGTCGAGCGGGATTATCGTTTCGACGGGGGCGGGGAGCACGGGTTGGTTGTCATCGATTTTCAACGAGACGGCGGGGATTGTGGCGTTTCTGGGCGGTGGGCCGGTGGCGCCATTGCGGTTGGGGTGGGAGGAGCAACGGTTGTTGTTTGTGGTGCGGGAGCCGTTTGTGAGCCGGCATTCGCAGGCGTCGATTGTGGCTGGGGCGGTGGGGCCGGAGGCGGGGTTGGAATTGGAATCGCTGATGCCGGCGGGTGGGGTGATTTTCTCAGATGGGATGGAGGCGGATTATTTGGAGTTCAATTCGGGGGCGGTGGCGCGGGTGGGGATTGCGCCGGAGCGGGCGAATTTGGTGGTGCCATAGGGGTTGGTAATTGTGTGTGACACAATTTTGGAGGGAGGGGCCGGATGCGGGTGACGGTGGATATCGTGTTGTTTACGATTCGGGAGCGGCGGTTGCATCTGCTGCTGATCCGACGATTAGCGGAGCCGTTTGCCGGGTGCTTCGCGCTGCCGGGTGGCTTTGTGTTGCCGGATGAATCCGTGGACGCGGCGGCGGCGCGCGAGTTGCGGGAGGAGGCGGGCGTAGAGAGCGTCTACCTGGAACAGCTCTATACGTTTGGCGAACCGGGACGGGATCCGCGGGGACGGATCATTACCGTGGCCTACTATGCGATGGTGCCGCAGACGCAGTCACTGCAGGCCGGGACGGATGCGGCGGACGCGGCGTGGTTTCCGGTGGACGCGTTGCCGCCGTTGGCGTTTGACCACTTGGCGATTGTCCAGTATGCGCATACGCGGATCCGGAACAAGCTGGGGTACACAAACGTCGGGTTTGAACTGCTGCCGGCGAAGTTCACGTTGAGTGAGTTGCAGGTCGTCCACGAGGCGATTCTGGGGGAGCCGTTGGACAAGCGCAACTTCCGGCGGCGGGTGCAGTTGCAGGGGATTGTGAAACCGACAAAGGAATTTCAGGCGACGGGGCGGAAGCCGGCGCAACTGTTCCGGTTTAAAGATTAGAGCTGGCCGGTCCAGACTTTGACGGCGTAGCCGCCCACCTTCACCTTCGTGGCGATGGCGCCGGCGCGTTCGGCACTCACGTACAGCATGCTGGGCCGGTTGACTTCCCCGCCCTGGGAGATGGCGATGGTTTCGCCGGAAGCGACGATGCCGTGGGCGACGAGCCAGGCGATGGCTGAGCCGGTGGCGGAACCGGTGGCGGGGTCTTCGACACGCGGGGTGAGTTTGCGGGCTTCGAAACGGGCGCCGGTGGGAGCGTCTGGCGTAAGGAAGTAGAACGACCGCTGCTTGTCGCCGTTGGCGAAGTAACTTGCGACGGCTTTCCAATCGACCTGAAGGGAGCGGAGAGCGGCACGGTCCTTCACTACGACGATCAGGTTGGGGCGGCCGGTGGAGACGTTCTGGATGGGATGACGCGAGTCGATATCCGACTCGCGGAGGCCGGTGAGTTTGGCGATCACGGCCGGGGAGTGCTCTTCGGCGAACTTCGGTTCGGGTTGGAGCATTTCGCCGTAGATTCGATCGCCTTCCGGCCGGATGTCGACGGGGACGGGGCCGACGTTCATTTCCAGCAGCACTCGTTTGGCGCCGGGGCGCCAGAGGCTCATTGCGGTGCCTAGTGCGGGGTGCCCGGCGAAGTCGTATTCAGCTGTTGGTGTGAAGATGCGGGTACGGATGCCCTTCTTCTTTTCTTCGGCAGCGGGACGGCGGAAGACGAAGGTGGTCTCGGAGAGATTCGTTTCGCGGGCGATCTCCATCATGCGTTCGCTGGTCAACCCGTCGGCGTTGGTGAAGACGGCGAGAGGGTTGCCGGTGAAGCGGCGGTCTGTAAAGACGTCCCAGTATTCGAACGCAAAACCGGCGGCGCCGCGGGCCAGAGAGGCCGCCGCGGCACCGCCGATGGCGAGTCTGCGGGTGGGTTTCCGCATGGCCGCTGTTAGCGAAGCTGGATGAAGAAGCCGAACTCCACCTTGCCGAAAGTTTCCTTGAACTGGCCGGTGGGCTTGTAGACTTTGGCTTCCGCGCGGACGCCGAAGCGCTGATTGATGTAGTAGCGGAGACCACCGCCGACGTTGACGGCTGCATTGGTAGTGGCGTCCGCGTTCAGTGAAATGGGGGGGAAGCCATCGATATTCACGTTGAATTGGCGGGCGGGAGCATGGATCATACCAACGCCGACGACGGCGTAGGGAACGATGGGGAATTCGCGAATGGGCATGCGGATGTGGACGCCACCGTGGAAGTCGGTGAGAGGAATGTTGTAGCTGATATCGACCGGTTTGGCGATTGTCGGGAAGGTACGGCTCTGTTTGCGCCCGATGCCGGGGAAGTAGCTGAATTCGGCGTAGGGGAGGATGTACTTGTTGGCGGCGTAGGTGACGTTGGCGCCGCCCATCCAGCGGAAGTCATCGATGCCATAGCTGGCCCCGACGAAACCACCCACTTCATAGCTGCCGGAGCGAACCACCGAGGCCGTCTGCGCGGAGAGGGCGAAGGCGCCCACTGCGGCGAGAAGAAGTGCGCGAAGCGTAAATTTCATTGCGTTCATCCTTAATTTTGAATGGGGAAGCCGTACTAGCCATACTACGAAACCGAGGTAAACGGTGACAAGCACCATCCCCATCTAGTAAAGCGGAAAAAGGGAGGGAAGCCGTGTCAAAATCCCCACGCGAATACGCATTGGCTGGTAGCGGTATCATAAACTGTTTCAACGTGTTGATCCCCCGCACATATTCCATGTTCGCGGAGGTGGCCGTATTTGGCCTCCCTCTTAGCCCCGGGGAGAGCTGTGCCCGGCTTGCCGGAGCGGGACGATGATTGAACGGATCGGGCGGTACGAAATTCAGGCCGAGATCGGCCGGGGCGGATTTGGACGCGTTTATAAAGCGTTCGACCCGATGGTGGGCCGCGTTGTCGCGGTGAAAGTACTACTCCCGGACACGACGGATCCGGAGTTCCTGACGCGCTTCAAGATGGAAGCGACGACCGCGGGCAACCTCCACCATCCGAACCTGGTGACGATTCACGAGTTCGGGGAAGACAACGGGTCGCAGTTTCTGGTGATGGAGTATCTGGAAGGGGAGGATCTGCAGAAGATCATCCGCGACCGGAAGCCGCTGACGCTGCTGGACAAAGTGGAGATCATGCAGCAGGCAGCGGCGGGGCTGTACTGCGCGCATGAGAACAACGTAATTCATCGGGACATCAAGCCCAGCAACATCATGGTGCTGCGCGACAACCTGGTGAAGCTGATGGACTTCGGCATCGCGCGGCTGACTCGGAACGACACGACGCGGATGACCAAAGCCGGGTTCCTGGTGGGCACGCTGAACTACATGAGCCCGGAGCAGTTCCGGGATCAGGAAGTGGACGCGCTGTGCGACATCTGGGCGTTTGGCGTCATCTACTATGAGTTCATCACGGGACGGTTCCCGTTTGAAGGAACGTCGACGCCGGCGATTCTGTACAGCATCACGTCGGTGGAGCCGCCGGCGCCATCGACGCTGGTGCCGGACTGCCCGGAAGCGCTGAGCCAGATGGTCATGAAGACGCTGGCCAAGGACCGGGACCTGCGTTATCAAAGCCTGCAGGAGTTTCAGCTGGACGTGGGGCCACTGCTCTTGGACATGCGGCGGAACCGGGCGAATGAACTGCTGCCGGAGGCGCGGGCGCTATTTGCGCAGGAACGAGGGGAAGAGGCGCAGAAGGTGGTGCGGCGGATCCTGGACCTGGACCCGATGCACGTGGAAGCGCGCCAGTTGCGTGAGCGCATCCAGAAGATGGCGCAGCAGCAGGCGATTGGCCCGAAGGTGGAAGCGCTGAAGAAGACGGGACTGGAGCAGGTCTCGCAGAGCCGTTTCGCGGAGGCGATTCAGAGTTTTGAGAACGCGCTGCGGCTGGATTCGGCGAATACCGAGGTGCGCTCACTGCTGGAGGGTGCGCGTGGGTCGGTAGGTCAGTATAAGAGGGCGCAGGAGTTGGCCGAGGCGGCGGCGCTGCTGGCGGACCGGAAGGATTTTGAAGCAGCGCACGAGATTGTGCGCCAGGCATTTGAGGTAGACCCGACCAACCAGCGGGCGCGGGAAGTGATGGCGCGCGTGCAGCACGCCTTCGATTCGCAGGAGCGGCGGCGCGAGGTGGAGCAGATTGTGCGCAAGGCGAAGGGCTTTGTGCAGCATGGCTCATTTGACGAAGCGGTGGCGCTGTTGACCGAAGCCGGCAAGCGACTGCACGAGCCGCCGGAAATTACCGAAGCGATTGCCGAAGCCGAGACGGCGCGGAAGGCGCGAGCGGAGCGGGAGCGGCGGGAGCGGGCGGTGCGGGAGGCGGGCGAACTGCTGCGGCAGGAGCGCGTGGAAGAAGCGGAGAACCTGTTGCGGCCACTGGCGGCGGAGGCGCCCGACGACACGGCGGTGGCGCAGGCGCTGGCACGGTGTGCGGGCATCCGGCTGGTGATGGAGCGGCGCGAGGCGGTACGGCGGGTGACCGAACGCACGCGGACGTTGCAGCAGGACGGCGAGTTGGACCGGGCGGTGGCGCTGGTGCAGCGGGCGTTGCAGGAGTTCAGCGGCGACGCGGAATTGACGAAGCTGTTGCGCGAAAGCGAGCAACTGGTGCGGCAGCGCGAGGAGCGACGCGGCATTGAAGAGACGCTGCGGCAGGCGCGCGATTTGCGGACAGCCGGCGACATGGCGGGGGCGAGCCGTGTGCTGGCGGAGGCGGCGAAGAAGTTCGGCGACGTGCCGGCAATCGCGGCGCTGGCCAAAGAGATCGGCAGCGATCTGCAGGCCAAGGAGAACCGCGAGGCCGCGCACACGATTGCGACGACGGTGCGGGGGCTGACGGCGCGCGGCGAGTGGGCGGCGGCTAGCGCGAAGCTGAAAGAGGCGCTGCAGCGATTCCCGGCGGAACCTGAATTGATGGCGCTTTCCGAGAGCGTGGAGCGCGGGCTGGCGGAAGACGTGACGCGGAAGGAGCGCGACGCGGCGATTGCGGCGGCGCGGCAGACGCGGCAACGGGGCGAGTTGCCAAAGGCGGCGCAGGAGGTAACGGCGCTGCGGGCGAAGTATGGGAATTGGCCGGCGTTAGAGGAGTTGGACCGGGAGATTTCGAGCGAGCAGCGCGTGCGCGAGAAGCGGGACGCGGTGGACAAAGCCGCGGCCGAGGCGCGGGAACGAATTGCGGCTTCGAAGTGGGATGCGGCGCGGGACGTGCTGCAGGCGGCGTTGGCGAAGTATCCTTCGGAACCGGAGCTGACGGCGCTGCTGGACAGCATTGAGCGAGGCCTGACCGAGCAGCAATCGCGGAAGAAAAAAGAAGAGATTCAAAAGTCGGCGCGAACGTTGGAGAGCCAGGGCAAAGATGCCGAGGCGCTGGCGGCTTTGGACGAAGGGTTGAGGCTGTTCGGCGGCGATCCGGAGTTGGGCGCTGCGCGCGAAGCGTTGGCGGCGCGGGCGGCGGAGCGGCAGAGGGCGGGCGATATTTCGGCGCGGATGGCGCGCATTTCGCAAGCGATTGACGGCGGGCAGTTCGATGCGGCGCGGCGGGAGATTGAAGACGCCACACGGCAGTTTGGCGAGCAGGCGAATTTGCGGCGGCTGGCGGAGGAGTTGGACGTCAAGCGGCGGATGGCCGAGTTGGACGCGGCGGCGCGGGGGATTGAGCAGCTGCTGGCGAAGGGCGCGGTGGCCGAGGCGAAGCAGAAGCTGGCAGAGGCGATGGGGACGTTCCCGCGGGATGCGCGGCTGGTGCGGTTGCAGCAGACGGTGGAAGCCGAGACGGTTTTCGTGGAGGCTTTGCAGCGGGTGGAGCAGCAGCTGAACGCGCGGCGGCTGGACTTGGCGGAGACGGCGTTGCGGGCGGCGGCGGGGATGAAGCCGGGCGATGAGAAGGTTGCCAAGCTGACGCAGCGGATTGCCAAAGAGCGGGAGAAGCTAGCGGGCGAACGGGCGAAGACGTTGAAAAAAGCCCAGGAATTGGTGGGCAAAGCGGCGTTTGACGAGGCGAGCGCGTTGCTGCGGGGATTGCTGGACGCGAACCCGGACGACCGGGAGGCAGTGCAGGCGCTGGACGAATTGAACGCGGCGCGCGGGGCGCATATCAAGCGCCAGACGTATGCCACGCGGCTGAACGATTTGGAGGCCAAGCGCAAGGCGGACAAGCCGCAACTGGTGAAGGAAGTCGCGGCGGTACTGCTGGCCGAATTCCCCGGGGACGCGCAGGCGCGGAACCTGTTGGATTGGGCGGAACGGCGGTTGGAGGCGATTGGCGCGACGTCGATCCAGACACCGGTGCCGCCGCAGCCGGGGATGTCAACAGGCGTAAAGGCCGGGTTGGCGCTGGGGTTGCTGATTGCGATTGGCGGCGGGTCGATGCTGTTCTTGAACAAGAAAGACGGCGGGGCTTGGTCGGCATCGACGGACAAGATGGCGTTCAGCTGGAAGATCGGCGAGGGGCTGCCGGAGCCGAAGCAGATTGCGTTGTCGAGCACGGGCGGCGCGGTGCAGTTGAGCGCCGGGAGCAGCGCGGCTTGGCTGACCGTGGACCCGGGGCAGACGGCGACGCCGGGACAGTTCGCGGTGGCCATTTCGCCGACGTCGCTGAAGGCGGGCGAGTATAAAGGCACTGTGACGTTGGACGCGACCGGGGCCGAGCCGAAGCGACGGACCGTCGACGTGACGTTGAAGATTTTGCCGCGGGCCGGGCAGACGGCGTCACCGCAGGGAAATAGTTTGAACGCCGATGTGGACCTGCTGACGTTTGAGGTGCGGGCGGGAGCGACGCAATCGGACAGCAAGTTGATCCGGGTGCGGGGGACAGGTGTGAGCAAGGTCAGTGTGGCGACGCGCGGCAAGGGCAGCTGGCTGCGGGTTTCGCCCACGGAGAGTGGCGTGCCGGCGACGATCAGCGTATCGGTATCGGCCGCCGGATTGGCCCCGGGACCATATCAAGGCGAAGTGATTATCGCGGCCGAGGGCATGGCCGATGTGGTGCATCGGGTGCCGGTTTCACTGCGCGTGCGCGAGGGGGATAAGCCAGCGGGGACGCAGAACAACCCACCTCCACCGCCGGTGAAAGAGCCCGTCAAAGAGCCGGTCAAGGAACCTGTGAAGGAGCCGGTGAAAGAGCCTGTCGCGCCGCCGACACCTGGCGGCACGTATGCGGGGCTGCGCCGCGGCAATATTACGTGGGTGGGCGAACTGGCGCCGGGACAGAAGATCACGATCACCAAAGACGGCGTGGCGAGCGGCGGCGGCAACGCCAGCGGCCAGTTCTTCACGGGCGACGTACCGATCAATGTGGAAGTGCGGACGCAGGGCGTGCGGCTGGAATCGGCGCCTTCGGCCGCGGATCGATTCTCCCGGATGGTGCTGGTGAACCAGAGCACGACGGCGATCAGCCTGGTGCAAATTCGCTGGACCGTGCGGGACTAGTCCCCAGGCGTTGTAAAATCGAGGCAACCGCCGATGCGTACCGCGCTTTCGATACTTGCCTGCATTCTGTTGCCGATCCTGCCCGCCGCCGGGCAAGGACCATCCCGGCAGGCGTTTCTGCTGATCAACACGGAGTACAAGAGCGTGGCGCCGCTTACGGCGAATACGGCGGCGCTGGACGAGTTGAAGGCCGCGCTGGCGGCGGCGAAATTTGAGGTCCGCGAGGAGGGGAACTTCACGCAGGAGCGGCTGGCGAAGGATCTCGACAAAACGCTCCTCTCGACCGTGAAGGCCGGCGATACGCTGCTGTTTTATTACTTCGGCTACGCGATTCAGGCAAGCGGGGACAACTTCCTGGTGCCGGTGGATTTCGACCCGAAGAAGACCGATCCGGTGCCGTTCCGGGCGCGGTCGCTGACGGGCTTCATGCAGTTGCTCGACGAAAAGCAGATCGGGCTGAAGATGATTTTGATTGATGCCACGACGCAGGCGACCGACCTGTTGCAGCGGGCGACGGGGCCGGGCCTGGCGCTGCCGGACATGACCGATATCCGCGAGATTGCGTATCTTTCGAGCGCGGCGATGAACGCGGTGCCGGTGCCATTGACGGACGCCGAGCGGGGCGCGTTTGCCAAACAGGTGGCGGCGCTGATCCGGAAGCCGGGGACGACGCTGGTGGACCTGTTGGCCGGGACGCAGAGCCAGGTGGCGGCCGAGACGAAGAAGTTGAACCCGTTCTATTTGACGCAATCGACGCAGGCGTTCCGGTTTACCGAACCTCCGCCGCCGCCCCCGGTAAAAGTGATTCCGGGCAAGCCGGTGGATGAGTTCATCACGAAAGATCGCGTGAATGCGCGCGACCGGCAGCCGTACATCTACATCCCGGCGGGGAAGTTCCTGATGGGATGCGTGCCCGGCGACAGTAAGTGCGAAGAACACGAGAAGCCGCAGCATGAGGTGACGATCAGCAAAGCGTTCTGGATGGGCGAGAGCGAAGCGCAGGTGGAGGCGTACCAAAAGTTTGTGGAGACGGCCACGCCGAAGCGCAAGATGCCGAAAGCGCCGATTGAACACAAGAACTGGAGCCAGGGAAATTTCCCGATGGCGGGCATCTCCCCGGACGACGCCGAGGCCTTCTGCAAATGGGTGGGCGGACGACTGCCGACAGAGGCCGAATGGGAGTATGCGGCGCGCGGTGGGAAAGCGAACGAGATTGTCCCGCTGAACGCGGAAAACGCGCGCGACAAAGCGAATTTCAGCGGCAAGCAGGGGAACGACCGGTTTACGGAAGTGGCGCCGGTGCGGCAGTTCGACCCCAATGGGTTCGGGCTGTTCGACATGTCCGGGAACCTGTGGGAGTTCACGGCCGATTACTACAGCAAGACCTATTTCGCCGAGTCCGGGAAGGTGGACCCGACCGGTCCGGCCACGGGCAAAGAGCGCGTGGTGCGCGGCGGTTCGTGGTTCAGCGACCCGACACAGCATCTGCGCATTTCCTTCCGCAACAAAGGCAACGGCGGCAATATCGTGGGCTTCCGTTGCGTGCTGCCCGACTCCGAGGAGACGCGCAAACTACTGCGCTAAACAACATATGCCTGATTTCAGAATCGCTGTCCTGCCTGGGGACGGCATCGGTCCCGACGTGACGAACGAAGGGTTGAAGACGCTGCGCGCAGTGGAGACGGTGCTGCCCGAGCTGCGATTCCATTGCGACGAGCTTTCGGTGGGCGCGGGCGAGTTCCTGCGCAGCGGCAACCCGCTACCGCCGGAGACGATGGAGCGGATGAAGGACTACGACGCCATCCTGCTGGGCGCGATGGGCCTGCCCGGCGTGCGCTGGCCGGACGGCAAGGAGATGACGCCGCAGATCGACATCCGCGAGGTGCTGGATCTCTATTGCGGCGTGCGGCCGATCCGCACGTATCATCCCGACGACTCGCCGTTGAAACGTGGCGCCAACATCGATTTCGTGCTGATCCGCGAGAACACCGAGGGGCTGTTCTACGGCCGCCACGGCAGCGCGGATTTGGACGCCGATGACGCCAAGGACACGATGCGCGTGACCCGTCATGCGTCGGTTCGATTGTTCCACTCCGCGTTCAAGATGGCGCGCGACCGGCGGAAGAAAGTGACGCTTGTCGACAAAGCCAACGTGCTGCCGTCGATGGCGTATTTCCGTACGATCTTCCAGCAGATTGCCAAAGAATATCCGGACGTGGAAACGGAGGCCTGCTACGTGGACGCAGCGGCTTTGTTCCTGGTGCGGCGTCCGCAGGACTTTGACGTGATGGTGACGGAGAACATGTTCGGCGACATTCTGTCGGACCTGGCGGCGGGCCTGGTGGGCGGTATGGGCATGGCGCCTTCGGGCGATCTGGGTGACAAATACGCCGTGTTCCAACCCAGCCACGGCACCGCGCCCGACATTGCCGGCAAGGGCATCGCGAACCCGGTGGCGATGATCCTGTCGACGGCGATGATGCTGGACTGGCTGCCCGGCGAGGCAGCGAAGGAAGGCGGCCGCCGGCTGCATCGCGCGGTGGAAAGCGTGTTGGCCGATCCGTCGGCGCGCACGCCGGACGTGGGCGGCACGATGAAGACGCACGAGATGGGAGACCGGATCGCGGCGGCGGTCCTGGCGTGATCCAGGGCGAGCGGGTCTTCGACACGCACACGCATATCGGTACGGCCCGGCATTCGGGCCGCACCTTTACGGCGGAGGAGATGCTGCGGTCGATGGACCGCCACGGGGTGGACCGGTCGTTGCTGATTCCCTTCCCCGTGGTGGACGACTATCGCGCGCAGCACGACCTGATCGGCGCGGCGGTGCGGCAGTGGCCGGACCGTTTCGCGGGCGCGGCGTGTTTGTATCCGTTCGTCAGTGAGCAAGCGTTTGCCGAAGAAGTACGGCGCTGCGCGGAGACGTTTGGCTTCCGGGCGTTGAAGCTGCAGCCGATGTATCAGGCGTTGAACCCAGTGTCGAAGCGCAGCGATTTTTTCTTCGCCGCGGCGCAGGCGAACGGCATGGCGGTGGTAGCGCATACGGGCAGCGGCGTGCCGTTTTCCTTGCCTTCGCTCTACATCGCCGCGGCGCGGCGGTTCCCGGATGTGCCGATTGTGCTGGGCCACGCGGGCGGGCCGTTGCTGATGCTGGAGTGCGTGGTGGCGGCCGAGGTGTGCCAGAACATCTATATCGAAGTGAGTTCGCTGATGCCGCACCATGTGGCGGAGTTGCTCCATCAGGTGCCGGCGTCGCGGCTGATGGCGGGGAGCGATTTGCCGGAAAGCGTGGAGACCGAGATCGGCAAGATCTTTACCCTCGCGATGAGTGCCGAAGACCGGCGGGCGATTCTGTGGGAGACCGGCGCGCGGCTATTTGGCTCGTAAGTTATTCAGCGGTAAAGAAGTGTAAAGTGGGTAACATTCCCGTTACAGAAACCGTAAACTCTCTTGAGCGGAGCAAACATGCCATTGACCGAAATGCGAGAGAGCCGGGCGTTCGTACAGGAGATGAAGTTTCTCGTCTCGCCGGAACAGGCGGATGGGATTCGGGAGTGGGCGCGCGTGAATCTTTCGCCGGATCCGCATGCGGGCGGAGCGGCGGGCGATGAGTATCGCGTCACCAGCCTGTATCTGGACACTGCGGATTTAGCGGTTTTCGAGCGGCGCGGATCGTATGGGCGGAGTAAGTACCGCGTGCGCCGGTATGGCGAAAGCGACCGTATTTTTCTGGAGCGGAAGCTGAAAACGCGGAACCGCGTGGGCAAGATCCGTTCGATCGTGAGCGCAAATGAAGTGGCGATGTTGGAGCGCTTGGAATCGCCGAAGAAGTGGGCGGGCCACTGGTTCCATCAGCGCGTGCAGATACGGGAGTTGGCGCCGGTGTGCCAGATTTCCTACAGCCGGATGGCGCGGATGGGCACGAGCGAGAGCGGCCCGATCCGGCTGACGGTGGACCAGGATCTGCGGGCGACTCCGGTCGACCGGTATGCGTTCGCGCCGGTGGATGCGGGCGTCGTGCTGTCGCCGGATCAGCGCATTCTGGAATTGAAGTACAAGGCGGAGATTCCGGGGCTGTTCAAGGAGTTGATGCAGACGTTTGATTTGCGGCCGCAGCCGTCATCGAAGTACCGGCTGGCGGTGGCGGCACTGGAGTTGAAACTATGCCTGACTTCCTGACGAAGGCCCTAGCCGAAGGGCAGTCCGTCGATCCGCTGCAGATCTTCGTGCGGCTGGTGGCGGCGCTGGTGCTGGGTTGGATCGTGGCCTGGATCTACGCGCGGACCACGCGGGGCGAAGAGTCGGCCACGTCGCTGCCGACAACGCTGGTGCTGCTCTGCGTGATGATCGCGATGGTGACGCAGGTGATCGGTGACAACGTCGCTCGGGCGTTCAGCCTGGTGGGCGCGCTGTCGATTGTGCGGTTTCGCACGGTGGTGCGGGATACGCGCGACACGGCTTTCGTGATCTTCGCGGTGGTGGTGGGCATGGCGACTGGATCGCAGCATCCGTGGGTGGCGGTTTTAGGAATTGTGGTGGCGGGCAGCGCATCGTTCCTGTTGGCATGGCGCGAGGAGAAGCCCGCGGCAGCGGCGGCGGCTGGGATGGTGCTTCGGCTGCGCGTGAGCCTGGGAACGGAATCGGATGCGTTGTTGAAGGATGTACTGGTGGGCGGAACGTTCCGGCTGCTATCGCTGGGAACGGCCAAGCAGGGAACGTCGCTCGACGCGGCGTACGAGATTCATCCCGGCAAAGATTTGAGCCCGGAAGAGCTGGTGAAACGGCTGCACCGGATGGACGGAATTCACGATGTGCGCCTGACTGTGCGCGACGCGGAAGCGGAATGAGAGGCTCCCTTATGACCAGGTTAGTCGGTTGGTTTCTTGCCGCTGGCGCGGCGGTATTGATGGCGCAACCGCCGGGCGGCTTTGGCGGCTTCGGCGGACCGGGCGGGCCGATGGGCGGGCGCCGGGAGATCCTGAAGAAGTTCGACAAGGACGGCGACGGGAAGTTGAACAAGGAAGAGCGAGCCGCCGCGCAGGAAGAGATGGCCGCGCAGCCCACGCGCCGGTTCGGGCCGCGCATGGGCGGTGGGGAGCAGGCCGCGCCGCAGCCGGGGCCGAAGATGACGCCAAAGGATGTGAAAGTCTATGGCGACGAAGGGCTATACGACCCGAAGGTGGTGCGGACTCTGTTCCTGGAATTTGAAAATCCGGACTGGGAAAAGGAGATGGCGGCGTTCTATCACACCGACGTCGACATCCCGGCAAAGCTCACCGTCGATGGGAAAGTAATCAACGGCGTGGGCGTGCACTTCCGCGGCGCGTCGTCGTTCATGATGGTGCCCGAGGGGCGGAAACGGTCGATCAACATCACCGTCGACTTCACCGAGGAGAAGGCGCGCCTGGGCGGCTATCGCACGCTGAACCTGTTGAACGGCAACGGCGACCCGACGTTCCTGCGTTCCTCGCTGTACCTGATGATCGCGCGCAACTACATTCCGGCTCCCAAGGCGAACCACGTGCGTCTGGTGATCAACGGCGAATTCTGGGGTATCTACACCAACCAGCAACAGTACAACTCCGACATGGTGAAAGAGGTTTGGAACACGACCAAGGGCGCGCGGTGGAAGACGCCGGGCAGCCCGCGAGGCCGGGCCGGGCTTGCGTATATCGGCGAGGATCCGGCCGAGTACAAGAAGATGTATGAGCTGAAGACGAAGGACTCCGCGAAGAGCTGGGCGGCGCTGATCAACCTGTGCAAGGTGCTGGACAAGACGCCTGCCGACAAGCTGGAGGCGGCGCTGGAGCCTATCCTCGACATCGACGGCACGCTGAAATTCCTGGCGCTCGACAAGGCGTTGATTAACAACGACGGCTACTGGACACGCGCCAGCGATTACAACATTTATCTGGACGAAAAGGGGAAATTCCACATCTTCCCGCACGATTCGAATGAGACGCTGGAGCCGGCGGAAATGATGGGGATGGGCATGGGGCGCGGCCCGCGTGGCCCCGGTGGTCCCGGCGGCCCGCCGCCCGGCTTTGGCCCCGGTGGCCCTGGCGGCCCTCCTCCCGGCTTCGGCGGCCCCGGTGGCCCCGGCGGTCCTCCCGCAGGATTCAAGCCGCCACCGGAGAACGCCACGCTCGACCCGTTCGCCGGCGCCGACGACCCGAATAAGGCACTCCTGTCCAAACTCCTGAAGGTACCCGCCCTGCGTGCCAAATACCTGGGCTACATGCGCGACATCGCCACCAACTGGCTGGACTGGAAGAAGCTAGGCCCAATCGTCACGGAGATGCAGGCCCGGATCGCGC
The DNA here is from genome assembly GCA_947470805.1 of Acidobacteriota bacterium. GTDB lineage: Bacteria > Acidobacteriota > Terriglobia > Bryobacterales > Bryobacteraceae. Next base: position 66,447 of record CANIVU010000035.1, read on the forward strand.
CCGACGTGCGAATGGACACGCGCAAGCTCTACTCCACCGAAGCCTTTGAAAAAGGCGTGCTGGAAGAGACGACGTTCCCGAAAATGGGGCCCTTTGGATCGAGCCCCCACATGAGCCTGAAGCAGTTCGTCGAGGAGCGGCGGAAGTTCCTGTTGGACTACAAAGACAAGAACTAACCGACCTGATTCACTGGCGCGCCCGCGACAAAGGCGCGCACATTGCCCACCGCGACATCCATGAGCCGGCCACGCGCTTCCAGCGTGGCCCAGGCCATGTGCGGGGTGACGATGCAGTTCTTGGCGCTGAACAGGGGCGACCCATCGACGGGCGGCTCCTGCGGCACAACATCAATCCCAGCGCCCGCGATGACGCCCTTGTTCAAAGCCGTCGCCAAGTCCTGTTCCACAATCAGCGGCCCGCGCGAAGTGTTCAACAGGAACGCCGACTTCTTCATCTTCCCAATGCGCTCCTCATTCATGAGCCCCTTGGTTTCCGGGAACAGAGGGCAGTGCAGGCTGACGACATCGGACGTTGCGATCAACTCATCCAGCCCCAGCCAGCGGAAATCGACACCTTCGAGCGGCGCGCCCGGATTGGCATCGTAAGCCGCAATCTTCATACCCAAACCAGCGGCTGCCAGCGCGGCCTGACGCCCAATACGCCCGAAGCCGATGACGCCGAATTGCTTACCGGCAAGCTCCACCTGCTGGCTGCGCCAGAAGCTCCAATCGGCATTCTTGGACCATTCGCCGGCGCGCACCAGATCGCTATGATGGCCGATGCGATGGCACAATTCCAACAACAGAGCCATCGCAAACTGCCCCACCGAGTGAGTGCCATAGGTGGGCACATTGGTGACAACAACGCCCCGCTCCCGCGCCGCGGCCACGTCGACGATGTTGTAGCCCGTGGCCAGCACGCCGATGTATTTCAACTCCGGCAGCGCGGCCAGCGTGGCGGCGAAAAAGGGACTCTTGTTGGTGAGCGCCACGGTGGCTCCGGCGGCGCGCTCCACCACCTGCGCCTCCGGCGTCCGGTCGAACACTTCCACATCGCCCATCGCGCGGAGGGCATTCCAGTTCAGATCACCAGGGTTTAGGCAATAGCCATCGAGAACGACAATTCGCATCCCCACGAGTATATCTTTCCGGCCGATTGTGGGAAGGGAGAATGCTGTGGTAAAAAGGGTCCAATGGCTTACGTAATTGCTGAACCCTGCATTGGGACGAAGGATACTGCTTGTGTTGACGCCTGCCCGGTGGACTGCATTCATCCCAAGAAGGACGACGCCCGGTTCGATGAGGTCGAAATCCTGAACATCGACCCTGTGGAATGCATCGACTGCGGCGCCTGCGTCCCGGTCTGCCCCGTCTCGGCCATCTTCGCCATCGAAGACCTGCCCGAGAAATGGAACGATTTCGCCGGTAAGAACGCCGCCTACTTCGGCAAGTAAACCGCGCTACAGTTATCGGTCTCCCAGACTTCAACGCGGGAGACCGTAACTTCGAACTCCGGCTGCATGGCAGGCACGGAGGCGCTGAACTGTTCCCACAAGTAGTACGCGATGTTTTCCGCCGACGGGTTCACGACGTCGAACGGTGGAACTTCGTTTAGGAATTGGTGATCGAGCTTGCCGATGATCCGCCCCATCTCCTTCTGGAGCGGCACGAAATCGATCAGCATCCCCATCGAATCGACCCGCGGTCCAGCTATGGTGATCTTGGCTCGCCAGTTGTGACCGTGGATCGGCTCGGTTTTGCCGTAGTAATTACGCAGCGCGTGGGCTGCAGGGAACATGGTGGTGACGTGAACTTCGAACATAATTTTCAGGGGCGGTAGAAGAACTCTTCCACCTGCGCGATTTCGGTGGTGAAGGCGTAATCGGGCAGGCTGTCGAAGAAGATCTGGCCGTAGCGCTGGCGGGTGATGCGGTTGTCGAGCAGGACCAGCACGCCGCGGTCGGTGCGGCTGCGGATGAGGCGGCCGAAGCCCTGCTTCAAGGCAATCGCGGCCTGCGGGATCTGATACTCGCGGAAGGGCTCGCCCCCGGCGCGGCGGACGGCATCGGTGCGCGCGGCGACGACGGGATCGCTGGGAACGGCGAAGGGCAGTTTGTCGATGATGACGCAGCTCAACTGGTCACCCTGCACGTCCACGCCCTGCCAGAAGGACGATGTGGCGAACAGCACCGCATGGGGCGTGGCCTTGAACTCATCCAACAGCGCGTTGCGCGGCGCGGTGCCCTGCAGCAGCACCGGGTAATCGATCTCGTAGGTGACCTTGTCGTGCAGGTTGCGCATGGCCTGGTAGCTGGTGCAGAGCACGAAGGCACGGCCGCGGCTGTGCTTCAGGATGCGGACGATCTCTTCGGCAGCGGCCTTCAGAAAGCTGGCGTCCCGCGGGTCCGGCAGGTGCTGCGGCACGTAGAGCAGCGCCTGCTCCTGGAAGTTGAACGGGCTGGCCACGTTCAGCGTGCGCGCGTAGGGGATACCGAGGCGCTTGATGAGATAGTCGAACCCGCCCTCCACCGAAAGCGTGGCGGAGGTGAGGATGGTGGACGGGACTTTGTCGAACAGTTTCTCGGATAGCAGGTTGGAAATATTAATCGGCACCGCCTGCAGGTAGACGCCGCGGTTGCGCCGTTCAATCCAGTAGACGAAATCCTCAGCCACGCCTTCCAGGTACTGCTTCAGGCTCTCCTGCAGCGACCGCGCACGGCCGAACAGCGGCACCACCTCGTCCATCGACTCTCGGATCATCTGCAACTGGACACCGGTTATTTCGAGGGACGAAAGCAGGTCCTGATAGACATCCTCAAACTGCCGTACGAACTCCGCACGGCGTTGAAAACCGGTGCGCCCCTCCTTGGCCGGGAAGCAGGCGAAAAACCGCTCCGTGGCGGCCTGCAGGTCAATTAACACCCGGTCCAGATCGGGCGTGCCAAGATTTTTGCGCCGCGCCAGCGAAAGAATGTCCTTCCGCAGGTCATCGATCATGAAGTTGCTCACCGACAGCCCGAAGTACTGCCCGGCGACGTCTTCCAGCTCGTGAGCTTCGTCGAAAACGACGGCTTCGTAGTCGGGGATGATGCTGGCGAAGTCGTTCTCTTTGACGGCAAGATCGGCGAAAAACAGATGGTGGTTGACGATGATGATGTCGGACGCCAGCGCCCGGCGCTGCATTTCCGTGATGAAGCAGCGTTCAAACTGGGCGCACTTCTGGCCGGTGCATAGCTCGCCCCGGGCGTCCACCTTGGCCCAGGCGGAGGAGGATTCGGGCAGGGTCTTGATCTCGGCCCGGTCGCCGGTTTCGGTGTTCTTTTCCCATTCGCGGATGATCTGGAAATCGGCGACTTCTTCGAGGCCTGAGAGGATCGGCTCCCGTTCGGCGTCGTAGATCTTCTGGCGGCAGGCGTAGTTGGACCGGCCCTTCATGTAGGTGACGCGCAGCTGGTTGGCGAAGTGCTGTTGCAGGAACGGAATGTCTTTGAAGAACAGCTGTTCCTGCAGGTTTTTGGTGCCGGTGGAGACGACGACGCGTTTTCCGGAGAGGATCGCGGGGACCAGATAGGCGAGCGATTTACCGGTGCCCGTACCGGCTTCGACCAGCAGGTGCTTCCGCTCGTCGATGGCGGCCTCGACGGCTTCGGCCATTTCCAATTGGCCGGGGCGGAACTCGTAGTTCGGATGCCATTCGGAGAGGGCTCCGCGGGGCGCGAAAAAGCTACGCGCGCTCACGGTGCGGGTTTTAGGAGGCATCCACTCTCCAGTTTACTCGCGCCGGGGTGAGCTTTTCCGGGCCGGTGCGTCGCGTGAGTGGATATATGCGATTTTTGACGACTTTGATTACTTTTTGCGGCATTGGATTTGCGGCTACGGCGCTGGAGAATGACGGTTGGCGGAAGCAGGAACAGAACGGCGCCGTGGCCTATTTCAAGGGTGAGGAAGCAATGATTATGATGGCCCCCGCCAAGCCATTCGCGGGTGATGCGCGCGCGGGGCTGACGAAAGGAATGCAGAGCTATCTGGGCGGGAAAGTGGTGGCCGGCGGCGAGGTGCGCGACGCCGAGGGCGGCGCGGCGATGGCCGAATATGAGGTGCAGGAACCGAACGGCTCGCGGACCCACCGGGCTGCGATGGCGTGGGTGCGGAACGGGCAATTGGAGGCCATGCTGTTCGCCACCAACGATGCTGCTTCGTATCAGAAGTATAGGCCGGCTGCGATGGCGTTCTTCGCGTCCAATCGAAGCGTGGCGACGGCGCCCGTAAGCGCCAACGCCATCACCGACGAATGGTACACCGGACGCATCTCCACCATTCAACGGCAGGACAGCGTCACCGGCGCACTGGCGCCGCCATCGGGCAACAACATGACCTACAAGTTCCTGCCCGACGGCACCTACCAGCAGTACGGCCTGATGCAGTTCACGTATTCCACCTGCATCAACAGCTACTTCATGAACATCACCGGGACGTACACGCTGCGCGGCAGTGAGCTGACGACGACGCCCACTGACGGCACGTTCGACTCGCGCACCTGCGGCGGCGCGCCCGTGCGGAAGCCGACGACGAAGGCGGTGTCGGTGTTCCAGGTACGGGTATCGGGGAACGAATTGACGATGACCGACGCCAAAGGCGCGTCGAGCACCTATCGGCGCAAGTAGTTTTCAGTCTTCGCGCACGACCAGGTTGGTGGCTTCGGCGGTACGGACACCGTAGAACCGCTTCAGGATCCGTTCCAGTTCTCGGGCCACACGTTGGGGCTGCTCGGAGTTGTCGAGCTCGAGTTCCACTTTGAGGTAGATGTCGAGGCGCTGCATTAGGCAATGATACGATGGCCAGAATGGCAATATGTACTATTTGTGAAGCGCGGAAGGGTAAGCGCTACTGCACCGCGAGGGGGGAGGACATCTGCACACAGTGCTGCGCGACCGAGCGCGAGGTGACCATCAACTGCCCGTTCGAGTGCTCCTACCTCCGCGATTCGCGCCTGCACGAGAAGCGGGAATTCAGTGAAGCGGGGATGCCGCACCGCGATGTGAAGATCGACGATGAGTTCCTGAAACGTTCGGAAATGGTGCTCATGCTGATGGCGGCGTTCATGAATAACGCCTTGAAGCCGGTGCCCAACGCGACCGACAAAGAAGCGCGCGAGGCTCTTGAGGCGCTGGTGGCCTCCTACCGCAAGGGCGAAAATGTGGACCCGGAGGGCGAGGTGGCCCAGGGGATCGTGACCCGCTTCCGCGAAAAGCTGGACCCGTTCAAGGCGGAATTGCAGGACCGGGAGGCCGGACCGTTCGCCGACACCGCGTTCCTGGGCGTGCTGGTCTTCATGGCCCGCGTGGCTTACGGATACGACAACGGCAAGCCGAACGGACGGGCCTATGTGCATTACCTGCGCGCCGCGTTCCCGGAGGGCGGCGAGTGACCGGGCTGGTGGTATTTGCCCACGGTTCCAGCGTCGCCGCGGCGAATGAAGCGGTGATGCGCGTGACCGCGCGGATGGCCAGCGAAGGCGGCTACGAACTGGTGGAGACGGCGTATTTGGAAATGGCGCAACCGGACCTGCGCGAAGCCGTCGCGCGCCTGGCGGCGCGCGGGGCCAAGCGGATCGTCGTGATTCCCTACTTCCTGACGCTCGGCATCCACTTGCGGCGCGATTTGCCGCGCATCGTGGAAGAGTTGACCGGCATCCATGAAGGGGTGCACATCGACGTGACGGAGCCGCTCGACGGCCATCCGTCGCTGGTGGGCATACTTCTGGAAAGAGCGGCGGCGGCACTGCAGGCATGACGGCGAAGTTGATTGGGTTCAAGGACTTAGCGCCTGGGATCCGGCATTTTGTATTCGAG
>CANIVU010000036.1 GCA_947470805.1 Acidobacteriota bacterium
CTCCAGGCCAACCGAACAGCTCTCGGGCTATTCGTAGCGATGGTCGGATCGACCATCCCGGCTTACGCTGTAAACCTCTTGACGGCGACACCTGGCTCCGTCACTCTTACTTGCAGCACGGCCACCGGACCGGGCACGGCTGCGAACGTTATTGTCAAACCGATCACTGCCCTGACCGGTTCCAACACGCTCGTCGTTACCGCTGTCTCTATCGGCACGGGCCTGGTAGTGACAACGCCTTCTGTCAACACCCTTAGCTCCAGCAACTCGACGGCCGGCATCACCTTTACGGTGCGCGCGGCCAACGGATGCGCGGGCCTCACTTCCGGCGCCAACGCGCCGACGTTCCGCTTCAGCACCGTTTCGAACGGTGTCGACGTGACAGTGACGGCAAACGTCACGGTTACGGTGGGCGCGAGTTCACCGCTCACAACGCTTCCCAGTTCGATTGCACTCACGTGTACTCGGACCCCTCCGACTCCCACGTATACGCCGGGTCCGGCGCAGACCCTGGCGGTCAAGTCGGCCACGACCAACGGCACCCCATTCACGGTAGAGAACTCTACCTACGCGCTGCCAGCCTGGCTGACAGTATCTCCACTATCAGGAGGAACAGCGACAGACACAGCGGTCAACTTATCGTTTGTTGCGGCAGCCGGTTGCGGAAGTTTCGCTGCTGGAACGACGAACACCTTCGTCGTGCACCTGGCCAATGCTCCGGCACCTGACAAGTTAGTGACCGTGACGTTGCAGGTTGTTCCCCCAACGACGCTGACCGCCACTCCGAACCCGGCGAGCCTATCCTACGTGAAGGGCTCTGGCACGGCCGGTAAGGTGGACGTCACGATCGCGTCCGCCTCCAACCCGGCGCCGTTCTTCACGGTCGACGCCACCTCCTTGCCCCCGTGGCTGACGGCGGACTCGCTTTCGGGCACGGTTCCCAAGAGCGTGCGCTTCAGTTCCACGGTCGTCGCCGACACAATGGCACCCGGTAATTACTCTGCGACGGTGCGCGTGAAGGTCTCCGGACAGGCGGACCTGACGCTGCCGATTACGCTGCAATTGAACAATCCCGCACCGAAGTTGACAGTGTCAGAGGGCACGACGCGAAACATCAGCTGGACAATCGGTTCGGCAATTCCGTCGCTGTTCGTGACCGTTGTTTCGAGCGACTCTCCCATTCCGTACACGATCGATACGGCCGGCACGCTGGCTCCGGTAATTCCGGCGGCTAACCTGAAAGGCCTGGCCTACAGCTTCGGCACGCCGATTCCCGTTACGTTCAATCCGAATTTGTTTGCTTCCGCGCAGCCCGGCACCACGCTGGTTGGCACGGTGGCGATTACGTCGGGCACCCCCTCGACCACGATCACGGTGACCTTTAACGTCAACGTGCAGGCGCCCGGCGCGGCGATCACGTCGTTGACTCCGGCCAGCCTTCCGACGGCCGCCGCCGGCCAGTCGTTCACGATGGCGATGACCGGCTCTGGCTTTGTCGCCGGTACCGACCCGGCGCTGCGCACAAAGGTGGGCGTCGTCACCTCCGGCGGCTTCGTGGTGGAACCTTCCATCACGGTCAACGTGGTGAACGTCTCCTCCATCGTTCTGACTATTACCGTTCCAACAACGGCATCTGCCAACTTGCCCTTCGGACCGACCGGCCCTGGCGGCACAGTGGTACTCGGCGTCTGCAATCCGAACGGAACTTCCTGCTCCACGCCAACGGGTACGGCCACGTTCACGATCGGCTCTAACCCGATCGTCTCGGCGGTCACCAGCGCCTCCAGCTTCCTGCAGGTGACGGCGCCCACGATCCAAACGGTCGCCCCCTACGAGATGTTGAGCGTTTTCGGCTCCAACTTCTGCTCGTCGGGTGGTACTGGTTGCGCCAGCACGGATGTCATTTACGGGATACCCGATGCGGTCACCTTGGCTTATCCGACGTTCGTTAGTCCGGAGGCGGTGAGCGCCACACAGCGCAAATTGACGGTAACGTTCCAAACGCAGGCGAGCACGCCCGTCGTACTCGGCACGGCACCGATTCTGTTCGCGACCAACGGGCAGATTAACATCATGGCCCCGGCCGCTCTTGCTGCCCAATCCGGCAATACCATCAACATGGTGGTCAGCTTCGGCTACGGCTCCGGCACCACGATGAAGACCAGTTCGGTGTTCCCGGTTACGGTGGCAGCCACCAACCCCGGCATCTTCACAGTTGCGGCCAACGGGCAGGGCGATGGCGCCATCCTGGCGTCCAACTACGCTCCGATCTCCAGCGCTGGATCCGAAGCAGGTATGCGTTCCAACGCGCCCGACTCCGACACGGTGCAGATTTTCATGACCGGACTGGGCGTTCCCGATAGCGCGGCCGCCAATACAACTGGTGGCGGTTCTATCTGGTCGACGGACTGCGTCAGCCCGGCCAACTTCCTGACGGCGGTGAATACTGCCGCCAGCAGCTCGCTTACGTCTCTGGATGGTGTCATCACCAGCTCCAGCATTCTCACCTCCGGCCGGCTTGCCCCTTGCTTCCGCGCCGCCAGCGACAGCAGCGGTACGCCTCCCACGGTAACCATCGGTGGTGTGGCCGGCACGGTTACCTATGCTGGTTGGGTTGCCGATAGCGTGGCTGGCCTCTATCAGGTCAACGTGCGGCTGCCTGGCAGCGCCGCTGGTCCCTTCACGAATGCAGCCGGTGTTAATATCGGCAACAACATTACAACGCCGGTGCAGTTGCCGGTCGTTGTGACCGCCGGGTCTCGCGCCAGCCAGGCTGGTGTGAACATGTGGGTGGCGCGTCGCCTGAAAGTTGTTGCTCCGACGGCGCTCTCCGGCACGGTCAACGTCCCCTGGGCTTCGTCCAATAATCTGGTCGTTGCCACCCTGGGCACGACCACCTACCGTTACGCGTTGACCTCCGGCGTCCTGCCGACCGGCTTGACGCTGAACGCCACCACTGGCGCCATCAGCGGTACTCCTCTGGCTGGCACGGCTGGCGCCTACGCGGTCACCGTGACCGCCACGGACTCCGCCAACTACCCACTGACGGGTAAGGTCTCCTTCACCGTCACCGTGGCTGGCGGCCTGGTGGTTACTACCTCCACTGCCTCGCCCATCGCAGAAGTCTACGGTACGGCCGACGCGACATCCACCACGATCAGCGCTTCCGGCGGCGTCTATCCGTACACCTTCGCGATTGCCTCGGCTCCGCTCGGCATGACCATCGATACCAACACTGGTGTGATCGGCGTCAGCGCCCTCACCCCGGCTGGCACCTACAACCTGCAGATCACCGCTACCGACTCGGCCACTTCGCCGCTCACCGGTACGCTGAACATCTCGATTGTGGTCGGTCTGAAGATGGCCAACACGACACTCGCGACGCTCGTACAGGGTGTCGGCGGTGCGCTCACGACGGTTTCCGCGACCGGTAACACCGGCGCGGTCTCCTTCGCGCTCGACAACACCACGCCGCCTCCTGCTGGCGTGACCGTCAATGCCTCCACCGGCGTCGTCAGCGTCAGCAGCGCGGTTGCTTCCGGTACCTATACGGTAATCGTCAACGCAACCGATGCCGGCACAGCAGCCGGCGCCGCGGCGGTCGCAACCGGAGCAAGGTCGATCACCTTTACCCTGTAACCCAGCAAACGGCGACCACGCCGCAAGCATAACCAATCGGCGGCGGAGCTCACCAGGCTCCGCCGCCGATTGCCTTTTTACGCAACAGATGTCGTAGTTCTAACGTTGTTCTCCAAATGGATGTTTTGTTAGACCACTGTGGCCGGTCTCTTCCACAGGCGCCCAATATTCGCGGTATATCAGCGTGGCAATTTTGTAGACTTTCTTTAGACCACGATTTATGGCGCTCACCGGGCTAGTCCAGGAAACATCGTTACATCAGCGTGCCTCGGGCAGATCACTACCCGTTCAACTCTATTGGGAGATCCGGACCAACATCCTCTCCGGGAAACTACCGCGCGGCAGCCGCGTTCCCGCCTCTCGCGATATGGCGAGTCTGTACGGTGTATCCCGCGGTACAGTCGTGACGGCGTATGAGCAATTGATCGCGGAGCGCTACCTGCAAGCCCGCAAGGGAACAGGAACATTCGTCAGCATTAAACTCCCGGAAACACTGCCGCAGGGGGCCTACAAGAGCCGCGCGCTCCCTCCGCCGCAAAAAGAACACGAACGACCTTTTTGCTTTCACGAACCAGCACTGCGTTCGTTCCCCATGGATGTCTGGGCGCGGGTGGCCGCGAGCCGTTTGCGCCGAGTTCCTACGGAGATGCTTGCTGGAGGGGACGCCTTTGGATACGCGCCGCTGCGCGAGGCAGTGGTGGACTATCTACACCGGTCTCGCGGCGTGGTTTGTCGGCCGGAGCAGGTAGTCATCACCTCCGGCACGAATCAATCACTCGACCTGGTGCTTCGGACGATTCTACGGCCGGAGGAAGCCGTCTGGATGGAGGATCCTGGATACCCTGGCGCTGTGGCTGCCTTGCGGAACGCTGGTGCTCGCGTGGTACCGGTTCGAGTGGACGAATTGGGGTTGGATCCGCGGCACGGTGTGCGCCAGGACCCGGCGGCAACAGCGGTCTACCTGACGCCTGCCCGTCAGTTTCCGCTTGGAATGACGATGCCGTTGGAGCGGCGTCTGGCTGTCATTCAATGGGCCCGTCAGGCTCGCGCCTACATTCTTGAAGACGACTACGACAGCGAGTTTCGCTACGACGGGAAGCCCGTTCCTGCGATGCAGGGATTGGACCCATCCGGCAGAGTGATCCTCATGGGCAGTTTTAATGTGACGCTCTTTCCGGCACTCCGCCTGGCGTACATGGTGATCCCGGAGACACTGATTGACCCTGTCCGAACTACGCGCGCCGCCTTGGACCGGTTCCCCCCGACGCTGGAACAGGCCGTACTCTGCGACTTCCTCACCGATGGCCATTTCAGCCGGCACCTGCGCCAAATGCGAATGCTCTATGGCGCACGCCTGGAAACACTGCGGACTGCTTCCGATAGATATTTGAAGGGCGCCGTTTCCCTTCCGGATATCCATTCCGGCTTACATATCCCCGCCCATCTGACCGGGGTTGCCGACGCGCGCGTCGTTGAGGACAGGGCATCGAAACAGGGTCTGGACGTATGCGCACTTCAACGCTTTCAAATTCGGCGCCGAGACATCAACGCGCTCCTCTTAGGCTTTGCCGCCTTCGAGGAGCGCGTTATTCGAGAGGGAGTGCGGAAATTGGCCGCCGTGATCGAGGGCCGTTAATCAGCGAGCGTAGCGGCAATCCGCTTGGGGTCGAACCGAGTCAACGTATTCGTTTTCGGATTGGCCAGCCAGACGGAGCCGAGTCCGGAATAGACCATTCCGGCACCCTCGCCCGCGAACTGCTGCACAACCTTCGCGGTGGTTGGGTTGATGCGGGTGATGGGGAATCCGGGAGCGGATACCCAAACCGAACCATCGCCAAAGGCAATATTGCCAGTGGCATTGGGGATGTTCAGCTCAATCGTCGCCGTCACTTTGTTCGTTTTGGGATCGATTTGAGCCACCTTTCCTTCCTTCTGGGCGAGTACCCAAATGGAAGCTTCCCCGAAAGCGATCGCGGACGGCGTTCCAGGAACCTCAATTCGCTTATCCACGAGATTGGTTCGCGGGTCGACGCGAAGCACCTTATCCGCGCCCGGGCATGTAATCCAGAGCGACGTTTCGGCAAACAGTATGGAGTTGCAACCCGTTGCCAAACGGATCTCGGCGACAACGGCATTATCCTTCGGATCAACGCGCGAAAGCGTCGATTTGTCATCGGACAGGATCCAGATGCTATCGGTACTGGCGGCGATCGCGGGTGCGGCGGTGCCGGTACCGGTCTCAATTGTCTTCTCGATTTTGGCCGGTTTCAGACTGACCTTGGCCACCGTCTTCGACCCGCAGTTGACGACCCACAGATTCGCCAACGCATTGATCAATCCGCCACAAGCGTTGTTCAAACCGGCGATTGCCTCACCGGGCTTGTTGGTTTTCGCATCGATGCGCTGCACTGTATTGCCGGCGGCGACCAATGCTTCCGTTGTGAAAGCGACGCCCGAGGGCGTCGCTTCCAGTTTGATTTCGGCGTCTGATTTCAGCGACGCGAAGGGGATTTGGATGCCGGGCGTTTGCACGCCCGCCACCGGTTTCTTCGCGTTCTTGTTCTCTTTAGGAGCCGCGGAGGCGGCCAGCAAGCTGGCCACCGTCGCGGTCCGGAGGATGGAAACGAACTGTTTAGAATTCATAACGCAAAGCGAACTGCATCACGCGGGGAGCCATGACGCCGGTGAACTGGCCGAAGCTGGAGGGGCTTGCGGCGCTGAGGTTGGCCGTTGTGAAGTTCACGTTGTTGAAGGCGTTGAAGGCCTCCGCGCGAACCTGAATCCGATGACCTTCGAAGGGCATGGTGAAGAACTTGCCCAGCGAGATATCGAAGTTGCTCATGCTGGCGCCGCGCATGATGGCGCGCGTGCCGGTACCGCCGGGGTACTGCTGCGTAAACGCGCCAGCGGCGGCGATGGTGGTGCGGAACAGGCTGGGGTTGCCGTTCTGGTTGTAGCCGGTGCCGTTTTCCGGCATCGAAGAGCCGGGTTTCAGAATGGCTAGCGCGCTGGTCAGGTAGTTGGTGGGATAGGAACCGCCGTAGGAGATGTTCTGCGGCAGACCCGAACGGTAGCGCCACAGCATCGTGGTCTGCCAGCCGCCAAGCACCTGATTGACGAACTTGTTCGTCCCATTCAGGAAGTGCTTGCCTTTACCGAACGGCAGTTCCACGACCATGTTCGCCGTGATGTTGTGCCGCTGATCGAAGTCCGAAGAGCCGCGGAAGGCGTTGACGTTGAACGTGTCCTGAATCACACCACCAGCCGTGCCGGCCCCGGATTCGGCGGTCGAAGCGAGATCGATGGAGTGAGACAGGGTGTAGTTGAAGTCAAAGCCCCAGCCGCTGGTGACGGGCCGGCGGAGAACCAACTGTCCACCGTGGAAGGAGCTGCGGCCGGCGTTGCTCCAGGCAATGTTGCCGGCATTCTGCAACGCGAAGAACGTGTTGCAGCCGAGGACCGAGATGCACTTTCCATTGGCCTGACGTTCACGATCCATATCGTTGAGGGCGTCCAGATCGGAGCCGTCATAGGTGTTGTAGGTCACGTCGTAGTAGTTCTGGGTAGCCGTACCGGGGATGTTGTAGCCGGCGGCTCCGGGGAACATGTTTTCGAAGAACGGGATCGGCGGGATTTCGCTCGCCTTTTTCCCCTGCAGGTTGTAGTTGCGGAGGATGGAGGCGGCCTGCGCCCACGTCTGACCCGACTTCGGATCCTTGAACTGCGTGAGCGGCTGGAAGACGTCCATCTGCACCAGCTGCTTGCGGCCCAGACGTCCGACGTAGCCGACTTCCACCGTCATCTTGCCGGGAAGCGGACGGGCGTAGCTCATGTTGAGCAACATCGAATACGGCGCGACCAAGTCCGGGAAGACGCCGGAGAAGGAGCCGAAACCGCCGACGATGGTGGCCGGGGTATAGGGGAACTTCGCGCCGGCAACGGTGGGAAGCGTCGGGAGCGTGCTGCCGTTGTAGCGGAAGGAGTCGGTGAAGTTGGTGTTGCGCGGCTGGGTCACCGGAGAAGCCAGACCCGGCGAACCGGCGCGGTCGAAGTTGGTCACCATGTCCGAGCCGTAGCGGTCATACAGCATCGAACCGCCAACACGAACCACGGAGCCCTTGCCGAACAGTTTGCCCCAGAAGCCGTCGGCCACCGGCGCGTAAGCCAGGTTCAGGCGGGGCGCCCAGTTGTTGTTGTCGCGCTGGTACCAGCCCGGGCCATTGTTGGCCGGACCGCCCAGAGCGTAGGTCAACGCGGCGTTCGGCATGGCGGCGCCGGAAACACCGGTCATCGAAGCCTTCACGCGCTCAGCCAGGTAGACGTCCAGGCCGGTGGTCGAGACCACCTGCACACCGTTCTTTTCGAAAGGCACCTGGTAGCTGCCGTAGCGGAGACCGTAGGTGACGGTCAAATCGCGGCGGACCTTCCAGACGTCCTGCAGGTAGAACTCATACTCGCGGGTACCGAAGCTGCGGGCCAGCGGCTGGCCGAAGGGAACCGCGTTGCCATCGCGACCGAAGTTGTAGGTGGCGCTGTAGTTGTTGATCAGGCCGAACAGGTTGCCCATGGCGCGCTGTGTCGGCTGCGTTTCGGACAACGCCAGAGCGGAGTTGCCGGAGCGCTGTTTGACGTAGGCGTTGACGACATCGGAGATGTCAGCACCCAGGCCACGCAGCGTGTTGCGGCTGAAGCTGTAGCTGGGGAAGGAGTTGGCAAACGAGCTGCGGTCATTCTGTACCAGGCGGAAGTTGATGCCCGCCTGCACGGTGTGAGTACCCTTGGTCCAGGTCAGGTCGTTCACCAGGTTGGTGGTCGGAATGATGCGGCCGAAACCGCGTGCCCCGAAGTTCTGAAGAGTGGAGAGGCCGTCAAACGCGATAGACGTGCCGGGAACACCGGACTGGGCGATGCCGAGCCGGGTGAAGCCATAGCTGAAAACGTTCACGAGCGAAGGAGTCAGCACCGCCGTATAGCGGGCAGCCAAGCCCTTGGAGTTGTCCAGAACCTTGGCGGCCGCGTCCTGGCCCGGGAACTGCGCCAGAATTTCGTTGCGGGAGTTGTCGGCCAGCGTGCCGCGCAACATCAGCGTGTGCTTGGCGGCCTTGTCGAGATTGAAGTCCATCTTCGAAACGTAGGCGCGGTCGTTGCGGGTCAGCGGAGCGTTGAAGCGGAAGACACCGAAGTTCAAACCACGATCCGAGCCGGAAGCCAGATCGTTCGCCACCGGATAGGAGCCGAGAATGCTCTTCATCGCCGCGCTATAACCAATCTTCAGCGGGTCAAGCGCCGTCACTTCGGCCGGTGTCAACTGGCCGACCGTGCCGTTGTTCAAACGGAACTGCACAATGCCCTGCTTCAACGTTTCCGTCGGCACATTGCGCGACTGGGCGGAAGCGGAGCGATCCTTGCGGTCTTCCCAATTCACAAAGAAGAAGACGCGATCTTTCACAAAACGGCCACCCAGCGAGGCGCCGTACTGATTGCGGATCAGCGCTTCGCGAGCGATGCCGGCGCGATTGGAGAACCAATCGTTGGCGGCGGTCTTCACATTGCGGTGGAACTCATACAGCGTGCCGTGAAACTGGTTGGAACCACTCTTGGTGACGAGCGAGACCTGCCCACCAGCCGAGCGGCCCTGATCGGCGCCCTGACCGGCGATGGTCACGCGGAATTCCTGCACGCTGTCCAGCGGCACCGGGAGCGCCGCGTTCAATCCGGCGGAAGTGGTGTTCGCCATACCGGCGGCCTGATTGTCGTTCACGTCCACGCCGTCCAGCGTGACGTTGTTCTGGTCGCGCTTGGCGCCCAGCACTTCACCGGTCGAAGTCACACCGGGCTGAATGCTCAGCAGTTCGACGACGTTGCGGGTCTGGAGCGGAAGCTGGCGCACCTGCACCTGCGAAAACGCATTGCCGACGGTCGCATTTTGCGTGTTGATCTGCGACATTTCTTCGCTGACGTTCACTACTTCGGACACCTGTCCGAGTTCCAATTTCACGTCCAGCGTGGAGGGCACATTGATGGCCAGCCGTACGTTCGAATGGTACGTGCGGAACCCAGGATGCTGGATTTCCACTTTGTACGTTCCGGGCGGCACCTGCAGGAACGAATACGTTCCGGTTGCGTTGACGATTACCTTCCGAGCGGCGGAAGTATCGGTATTGGTAATACTGACGACCGCTTCGGTAATAGCGGCCCCCTGTTGATCGGTGACTACGCCCTGCAGCGAACTGCTTTGAGCGAATAACGACAGTAGACTTGCCGCGAGAAGCAAGGTAATTCTTTTCAAGTGTTTTCCCCTTAAGATTCGTTCTGCGCGGACAGGAGCGCACGATTCTCAGACGGTGAGGGGAGCCGCGTCAAGGCGGATACATCTCTCGTGACTAGACGAAAGCAGTTAAGGGGATCATAAGAGATTTCGATTTAAGGAGTCAAATAGAAAAGAGCTATACTCCTTATTCACCCCGCAGAGTCTGCGGTCCGCCCCCGTAGCCCATCCCCGGCCCCTGTCATCAGCCGGCTTCATTTCAAGGGGTAGTTCCATGACAGGCATGCTTTGGCCGGTCGTGATCTTTATGGCCATCTCGCTGGCCATTGGTCTCTATACCTACACGCAAGTGCAGGGTTCCAGCAAACGATATACCGTTTGCGGCAAATCGATGCCGTTTCTTGTCGTTGGAACCGCGTTGGCCGCGCAAGCCATCGACGGCAACGCGACGCTCGGCAACACTTCTCTCACGTTTTCAACAGGCTTCTGGGCCGGAGCGGCCATCCCAATTGGCCTCTGCGCCAGTCTCCTCATCGTCGGCCGCTTCCTGGCAGGTCCACTCAACAAGATGGATTTGTTAACCCTTCCTGAGTTCTTCTACCGCCGCTACGGCCGCACCGCGGAGTTACTTGCGTCAATTCTGACCATCCTCTGCTTCATCGTCGTCGTCGCCGGCAACCTCTCCGCCGTCGCATGGATTCTCTCCGTCGTCAGCGGCTTGAGCTACGGCCAATGCCTGGCCATCGGCACCACGGTCATCCTGCTCTATACAGTCGCCGGCGGTCTCTACGCCGCCATTTGGACAGACTTCTTCCAAATCCACGTCGCCATCATCGGCTTCGTCTGCGCGGCGGCCTACGTTTTATATACCCGCGGTTGGGGCCCCATCTCCGCCGCGCTGCCGCCCACCACGCTGAGCATAACCCAGCTCACCACCCTCGCCGGGGGCGGCCTGTCCAACTGGGCCAACATCATTTCCCTGGCCTTCGGCAACGCCATGGCGCTGGACTTCATGGAGCGCGTCTTCTCCGCCAAATCCCCGGAAACCGCCAAAAAGGCCTGCTACTACGCGGCCGGGTGGACCATGGTCATCGGCCTCTCCGCCTCCCTGCTCGGCATGGCAGCGATCTCCGCCATCGGCAAGGTGGAAGACCCGCGCATGGTGCTCCCGATCTTCGCCAGCACCCATCTGCCCTACTGGATCGGCGTCATGGTCTTCGTCGGCGTCATGGGCGCATCGATGTCCACCGCCAACGGCGCCATGCTCGTCATCTCCGTCGTCATGGCCCGCAACGTGTGGCAGCGCTGGAGCACCAAGAAGGTCACCGACGAAACCATGCTCTTCCTCTCCCGCGCATTGGCGCTGCCGACGGCCATCGCCGCCGCCTGGATCGCCTACGTCCGTCCGGAACCCGGCATTCTATTGGTCGTCGCCTTCGATATCGTCTTCGCCGGCTGCGTGATTCCGCTGTTCTTTGGCGTCTACTGGGCCCGCGCCACACAGGCCGGCGCTCTGGCCAGTATTCTCACCGGAACCATCGCCCGCGGCATTTGCTATTTCGTGGTCCCGCCCGAATGGGCCGGGCTCGACACCCTACTCCCACCCGTATTGAGCGCTGTTGCCTTCGTTGCCGGCAGCCTGCTGACCGAACCGTCCACGGCAGAAAACAACGAGGAACTCCTATGCGATACGCCGTAATTCTCATGACGGCCGCCGCGCTCTGCGCCCAGGCCCAAGACGCTCCGAAGAAAAAACGTTCTCCCCGGCCGCCGCTCCCCGGCGTCAAAGAAGTACAGAAGCCGATGGACCTCGTGAAGCCGGAATTCGTGTTCCCCGTACCCGGCGTGCCCGATTGGACCATCGCGACCAAAGACGGCATCTGGGTTTCCAACAAGCCCAAAGGCACGATCTCCAAGCTGGACGCCAAGACGAACACCGTCACGGCCACCGTCGAAGTCGGCAAGCAGCCCTGCAGCGGGATCGCCTACGGCTTCGGCAGCCTGTGGGCGCCCACCTGCGGCGACAAGACCGTGGCCCGCGTCGACGAAAAGACCAATAAAGTGGTCGCCACCATTCCCGTAGGCCCTGCCAACTCCGAAGGCGGTATCACCACCTCCAAGGACGCCGTCTGGATGGCCTCCGGCGCCGATGGCGACAAAGTGGTCCGCATCGACCCGAAGAAGAATAAGGTTATCGCCGAAATCCCCGTCCCCGCCGGGTCGCACACCGTCGACTACGGCGATGGCGCCGTCTGGGTGACCCAGTCCAAGGGCAACCTGCTCACCCGCATCGACGCCAAAACGAATAAGGTGACCGACAAGATCGAAGTCGGCCCCGGTCCGCGCTTCCTGACTTACGGCGAAGGCTTCGTCTGGACCCTCAACCAGGGCGACGGCACGGTTTCCAAGGTGGACCCGAAAACCAAAAAAGTTGTCGCCACCATCCAGTGCGGCCTGCCCGGCGGCGGTGGCGAAATCTCCGCCGGCGGCGGCGCGGTGTGGATCACGATGTTCCAGATCCCCATCACCCGAATCGACGCCAAGACCGATAAAGTAACCCATCAATACGCCGGCCCGGGCGGCGACGCCATTCTCTTTGCCCACGGCTCCGTGTGGCTCTCAAACCTGCGTGAACAGAATATTTGGAGGTTAGACGTAGCGAAGATCGCTCCGTAGCGAAAGTCATGAGTGAAACTATCCTGTGGGAAGACCTGCTGCACGGCGGCCAGACCTGGTCGCACGTTCTTGAACCCGGCATGGCTCTGCGGTTGACGGACACAGAAGGGGGCGCGAATGTCAGCGCCCTCTTCTATAACGCCCTCCAACCCGAAGAGCGCTACAACATGCCGGACACGCTGAAGGCGCAGCACATCGCCCGGCTCACCAAGGGCTTCGTGCTCTACTCCGACATGGGCCGCATTCTGTGCTCGGTGACCGACGATTCCGTCGGCTGGCACGACCCGATTGGCGGCACGCTCACCGCCGCCCAGGTCGCGTCTAAATACGGCGAAAAGCCCTATCAGCAACATCGCAACGACTGGACGCAAGCTTCCAAAGAAGGTCTGCTGCTGGAACTCGCCAAGTACGGCCTGGGCCCCCGCGACCTCACCCCGACATTGAATTTGTTCAGCAAAGTGCAAGTGGATGAGACCGGCGCGATGAAGTACATCCCCGGCAATTCCAAAGCCGGCGATTTTGTAGAGCTGCGGGCGGAGATGAAGGTTCTGATCCTGTTATCGGCCAATCATCATGCCATGGAGCCCGGCGGCGAGTACGCTCCCAAACCCGTGAAGATCACGGTGAAGCGCGTGCCGCCTCCGGGCCCCGACGATATCTGCCGCGTGTCCCGGCCCGAAAACGGCCGTGGCTTTGAACTGACTGCGAGGTGCTGCCGATGAGTACGATTTTGGATGTAACGGTGCTGGCCGGAGACGGTTTCAGCGGTGTTGTGAAGAAGGGCCAGACGATGCGCATGATCGATCTGGAAGGCAATCAGGCCGCCGACACGCTTCTCTACAACGCCCACGATTTCACCGATCGCTACTCCGCCGTCGATACCATCACCGCCCAGGGCAACATCTACCTCACCAAGGGCACCAAGCTGATGTCGCAAAACGGCAACGTGCTGATGACCATCACCGAGGACCTCTGCGGCCGCCACGACACCCTCGGCGGCGCCTGCTCGCAGGAGTCCAATATGGTCCGCTACGACATCGGCAAGCGCTATATGCACGCCTGCCGCCAGACGTTCCTAAAGTACGGCCTCGCCGCGGGTCTCGATAAACGCGACATCGCCCACAACATCAACTTCTTCATGAACGTGCCTGTCACCCCCGAAGGCAAGCTGACGTTCGAGGACGGCCTCTCCGCCCCCGGCAAGTATCTGGACCTCTACGCCAATATGGACACCCTGGTCCTCATTTCCAACTGTCCCCAGTTGAACAACCCCTGCAACGCTTACAACCCCACCCCGATAAGGCTGGTGGTAACGGAATAATGTTTAAGAAAGTCCTCATCGCCAACCGCGGCGCCATTGCCAGCCGCATCATTCGCACCCTGCGCCAGATGGGCGTGGGGAGCGTTGCCATCCACTCTGAAGTCGACGCCGAATCGCTCTTCGTCCGCCAGGCCGACGAAGCCGTCTCCATCGGCGGCCCGCGCGGATACCTCGATGTCGACGCCGTTCTCGCCGCCGCCAAACAGTCCGGCGCCGAAGCCATTCACCCCGGCTACGGCTTCCTCAGTGAAAACGCGGCGTTCGCCGAAGCCTGCGAAAAAGCAGGGCTCGCCTTCATCGGGCCCACGCCACAACAGATGATCGACTTCGGCCTGAAGCATCGCGCCCGCGAACTCGCCAGCGCCGCCGGCGTCGCCATGCTCCCCGGTACCGGCCTTCTGGAACATGCCAAAGACGCGGCTGTCGTTGGCTTTCCGCTGATGCTCAAATCGACCGCCGGCGGCGGCGGCATCGGCATGCGCGTCTGTCATTCCCGCGAGGAGTTGGAGGAGGCTTTCGAAGCCATCCAGCGGCTCAGCCAAACGAACTTCAAACAGACCGGGATCTACGCAGAACGCTTCGTCGAAAAAGCCCGCCACATCGAAGTGCAGATCTTCGGCGACGGCAATGGCCGCGTCGTCGCGCTCGGTGAGCGCGACTGCTCCGCGCAGCGGCGAAATCAAAAAGTGGTGGAGGAAACTCCCGCACCCGGCCTCTCCAGTACCGCGCGCCAGGAACTCGCCGCTGCCGCCGTCCGCCTCGGCGAATTGGTCTCCTACCGCAACGCCGGCACCGTTGAATTCATTTACGACGAAACCCGCGGCGAGTTCTACTTCCTCGAAGTAAACACCCGCCTGCAGGTGGAACACGGCGTCACCGAAGAGGTCACCGGCGTCGACCTCGTCGAATGGATGGTCCGCCTCGCCGCCGGCGAAAGCCCCATCCGGGAAGTCACTCCTTGTGGCGCGTCGATACAGGTGCGCGTCTACGCCGAATCGCCGCTCCACGACTTCCGCCCCTGCGCCGGCCCGCTCAGCCACGTCGAGTTTCCGAAGGAAGCCCGCGTCGAAACCTGGGTCGAATCCGGCACCGAAGTGTCGACGTTCTACGACCCCTTGGTCGCCAAGATCATCGTCAACGGCGCCAACCGTGCCGAGGCCGTCGCCAAGCTCCGCCAGGCGCTCGCCGAAACCGTCATCGCCGGCATAGAAACCAACGTCGATTATCTCCGCGCCGTCGTGGGCAGTGATGCCTTCGCCGCCGGTGCCTTCCCCACTTCCCTCCTCCGCAACTTTGATTACCAGACCCGCGCCATCGAGGTCCTGGAACCCGGCACGCAAACCACCGTGCAGGACTTCCCGGGCCGCCTCGGCTACTGGCACATCGGCGTGCCGCCCTCGGGCCCCATTGACGATAAGGCCTTCCGCATCGCCAATGAAATCGTGGGCAACGCCCCCGATGCCGCCGGCCTGGAAATGTCCCTCATCGGGCCGACGCTCAAATTCCATCACGACGCCGTCATCGCCGCCTCCGGCGCCGACATGGGCATCCCGCGCTGGCAACCGCTCTTCGTCAAGGCCGGCGAAACCATCCGCTTCACCCCCGTCAACGGCGCCGGCGCGCGTGGCTATCTCGCCATCCGCGGCGGCATCGATGTCCCGCTCTACCTCGGCAGCCGCGCGACATTCATCCTCGGCAAATTCGGCGGCCGCCACCTCCGCGCGGGCGACCTGCTCCGCTTCAGTACCACCACCATTGCCGAGCCCGCCCCCTGCCAGAACCCGCCCGAATACGGCAAGGAATGGCAGATCGGCGTCACCTACGGCCCCCACGGCGCGCCCGATTTCTTCACCGAAGAAGACATCGACATGTTCTTCTCGCACGACTGGCGCGTGCACTATAACAGCGATCGCACCGGCATCCGCCTCCTCGGTCCCAAGCCGCAGTGGGCGCGCAAGGATGGCGGCGAAGCCGGCCTCCACCCGTCGAATATCCACGACAACGCCTACGCCGTAGGCACCGTCGATTTCACCGGCGACATGCCCATCATCCTCGGCCCCGATGGCCCCAGCTGCGGCGGCTTCGTCTGCCCGGCCACCATCGTCAAAGACGAACTCTGGAAGATGGGCCAGCTGAAAGCCGGCGACACCGTCCGCTTCATCCGCATCAATAACGAACCCGCCATTCTCCGCGGCGAAGCCCCCGGCGTCGTCATCCGCGCCGATGGCGATCAGAACCTCCTCGTTGAATTCGGCGCCAATCAGCTCGATTTCGAACTCTCCTTCGCCGCCCACTCGCTGCGTCGCCAACTGGAAGGAACGCCCGGCATCATCGACCTCACGCCTGGCATCCGCTCCCTCCAGATCCACTACGACAACACGAAAATCAGCCGCGACGAACTCTTCGCCCGCATCGACGAAGCACAGGCCCACCCGCTCACCAGCGTGCCCTCGCGCAAGGTCTATCTGCCGCTCTCCTGGGACGATCCGGCCACCCGCCTCGCCATCGAAAAGTACATGCAAGGCGTCCGTGCCGACGCGCCCTGGTGCCCCTGGAACATCGAGTTCATCCGCCGCATCAACGGCCTGGAATCGGTGGACGATGTCTTCCGCACCGTCTTCGAAGCCAGCTGGCTGACGCTCGCCCTGGGCGATGTCTACCTCGGCGCGCCGGTGGCAACGCCCATCGATCCCCGCCACCGGTTAGTAACCACTAAGTACAACCCGGCCCGCACCTGGACCGCCGAAAACTCGGTCGGCATCGGCGGCGCTTATCTCTGCGTCTACGGCATGGAAGGTCCCGGGGGCTACCAGTTCGTCGGCCGCACAACGCAGATGTGGAAGACCCACCGCCAGCCCAAGCCCTGGCTGCTGGACTTCTTCGATCGTCTCCAGTTCTACCCCGTCTCGGCCGAAGAGTTGCTGAAGCTCCGCGCCGATCCGAACTTCACCCCGCGCATCGAAGAAGGCGTCTTCAACCTCGCCGAACACCAGGCGTTTTTGAAGTCCATCGAAGCCGAAACCATCGCCTTCCAAACAGCGCGCGATCAAGCCTTCCGCGAAGAGCGCGACCGCTGGGGCGAGTACATCGCGCCCGCGCTCGACGATCTTCCGCCGCCCCCCGAGGACGCCCTGCCTGAGGGCGCCACGGCGGTCCGCTCGCCCATCGCCGCCAGCGTCTGGGCCGTCCCCGGCGAAACCGGCCAGCACGTCAAAGCCGGCGACAAACTCATCGTACTGGAGGCCATGAAAATGGAGCTCGCCATCACCGCCCCTTCGGCCGGTGAACTCATCGAAATGCGCTGCACCCCCGGCGCCATGGTCCAGCCCGGGCAGGTCCTGGCGGTGCTGCGATGAAGCCCCCCGTCTGGATCTCCGCGATCCCTGAAAAGCCCGCGAAACCGGGCCCGTTGAACGGCCTCACCTTCGCCATCAAAGACAACATCGATTACGCCGGCGTGCCCACCACCGCCGGTTGCCCAGCCTACTCCAACACGCCCGATAAGTCCGCCGCGGTTGTGACGTTGTTCGAAGATGCCGGCGCCCGCGCCATCGGCAAAACGAACCTCGATCAATTCGCCACCGGCCTCGTCGGCGTGCGCTCGCCCTACGGTGCCTGCGCCAGCGTGTTTAACCCCGAATACATCTCCGGCGGATCATCCTCAGGGTCCGCCGTCGCCGTGGCCAGCGGTCAAGTGGACTTCTCCCTAGGTACCGACACCGCTGGCTCCGGCCGTGTTCCCGCCGCGTTCAACAACATCTACGGCCTGAAACCAACCAAGGGTGTCCTGTCGAACGCGGGCGTTGTCCCCGCCTGCGCCAGCCTCGATTGCGTGTCGATTTTCACCCGCGACGTCCGCACGGTCCAGCGCGTCTACCAGGCGGCCTACCCGCGCACCACCACACCCGCCTGGGCCGCGGGCGCCTTCCGCTTCGGCGTTCCGGCCGCCGAGCATCTGCAGTTCTTCGGTGACGATGCCGCCGCCGCGCTCTACGAATCGGCGATCAAGAAGTTGGAGGCTGCCGGTGGCCAGAAGGTGGTGATCGATTACGCCCCCTTCCGGGACACCGCGCAATTGCTCTATAGCGGCCCCTGGGTCGCCGAGCGCTATGTAGCAGTGGGCGGCTTCCTGGAAGGTCATCCCAACGACGCCCACCCAGTGGCCAAGAACATCATCCTCGGGGGCAAGAACTATTCCGCCGCCGACACGTTCAAGGCCATGTATAAGCTGGAAGAGTACAAGGCCGAAACCCTGAAGACGTGGAAGAGCATCGACGTCATGCTCCTCCCCACCACCGGCACGACGTACAAGATCAGCGAAGTGGAAGCCGACCCGGTGAAGCTCAATTCCAACCTCGGCTACTACACCAACTTCGTCAACCTGCTCGATCTCGCCGCCTTCGCCATACCCGCCGGCTTCCGTCCGAACGGCCTGCCCTTCGGCGTCACGCTCATCGGCCAGGCGCATTCGGACTGGGGGCTGCTCGATCTGGCCGCCCGTCTGGAGGAGGTGAAGGTCACCGTCGTCGGTGCTCATCTCACCGGCCAGCCGCTCAATAAGCAGCTCACCGAACGCGGCGCGCGGTTGATCAAAACCTGTAAAACGGCCAATGATTACCGCCTCTACGCGCTCGCCAACACCACGCCGCCTAAGCCCGGCCTGGTCCGCGAACCCGGCTACGCAGGGCCCGGTATTGAAGTGGAAGTCTGGGGCATGCCCGCGCAAAATCTTGGCAGCTTCCTGGCGCTCATCCCGTCCCCGCTCGGTCTCGGATCGCTCACGCTTGATGACGGCACCACTGCCACGGGCTTCATCTGCGAACCTGCCGGCCTCGCCGGGGCCAAGGAGATCACCCATCTCGGCGGCTGGCGCGCCTACTTGGCGAACAAATAACCTTCCCACTCCCAGGGCGTGATGGTATTGCCGAAGATCCCTTCGAGCAACGGCCGGAACGCCCTTTCCCCATTCTCACTATTCGTCAGAAGAATCATGCAAGCCTTCCGCTTTGGAAAGCAAATCATGTAGTTCGTCGCTCCGTCCCCGTGCCCCTCTTTGAAGAACGCCGGCCCAAACCGTGTCTTCGTCAGCAAGCCCCACCCCAACCCATACGCCAACCCCACGCGCCCGGCCTCTTCCCCTTCCGCCGCGTCTCCCGGCTTCGGAAACTGATGCACGCTCCGAATCCGAACCGCCGGCTTCGTCAGCGTCTTCACGACTCGCCCTTCCGTCAACGCCACGGCATACTTCGCCAGGTCCTCCACCGTCGTCGCCATGCTTCCCGCCGCCCGCGCCGGAAACCGCCGCGTTTGCGCCAGAAACTTCCCATCCGCGCCAAACCGGTCGGCGACATTCTCCCCAAACTCCTCCCGGTAAATCATCCCCGTCCGCGTCATCCCCAACGGGCCGAAAATCGCCTCCTGCATCAGCACATCGAGTGGCCGCCTGTGCTTCGTTTCCACCAGTAACTGCAGCAGGTTCAACCCCTCCCCGGAATACCGATACGCCGCCCCCGGCGCCGCATGCAGCCGCATCTTTTTGTCGGGCTCCAGAAACGCGAAATTGGCCAACCCCGATGTATGAGCCAGCAGCATCCGCGGCGTCACCAACGGCCATCGCGGGTCCGAAACCAATACGGAGGCTTTCTCCTTGTACTCCGCGAAACTGTTCAACGGCGCCCCCAACTGCCGCGCCGCGGGCACGTCCAGCGCGACGCCGCTGTGCCCCACCACATAGTCCGCAAAGACGCCCTTCGTAATCGAAGCCGCCCAAATACTGGTGTCCGTCCGCATCGGCAATGCCGGCTCCAAGCGCCGCAACCCAAACGCTCGCATCCATACGACGCGCCCGCGGTCGATCACCGCCATCTGTGCGCCCGTCACGCCATTCGCGCGCAGCACCTCGGCCGCCAGCCGGTCCGCCTCAACAACAGAAATCGCCGAGCCATCCAGACGCCGAATCTGGAGTGGCTCGGCAAAAGCAAGGCCGCCAACGGATAAACAAACGGCCAAGCCAATGAGCAGGTTCATGCCGGAGACTACGGTACGAACCCCTCAAAGTTCCAACAATTTCTACTGGAATTAGATCGCCGCGCCAAGAAACTGTTACCTTAAAAGTGGTCTCCGCTTCCGCTGCCAGCCCCTCCCGATTCAAAATCTGCACGTCCTTTCTGTGCAGCCGGATCAACCCCTCACTCTGAAACCGCCCCAGGTTCCGCGACACCACCTCCCGCACCGTCCCCAACCGGTTCGCCAGATCTTCATGCGTCTCGGCCAACGCAAACGAAGCCCCGTGTGCATCCGCCATCTCAACCAGCGCCTGCGCCAGCCGCTGCCGGATACTCCCAAACGTTACGCGTTCCACGAACCCCACCAGGTGACGCAGCCGGGCGCTGAACACGTTCAAAATTTTTAACGTCAATTCCGGATTCCGCCGGCAACACGCCAGAAAGTCGTCCTTCCGGATCAACATCGCCTCGCTCGGCTCCTGGGTAATGGCGGTTGCGGGATACGGGCCGCCATCGAAGACCGGTACCTCGGCCACTGTTGCAGGGGCTTCCTGTACCGCGAGTACAATTTGCCGGCCGCCCGGCGTGAACTTGTAGATGCGGATACTCCCGCTGGCAATCACCCAAATCCCTTCGCACGGCTGGCCTTCTTCAAACAATGTTTGCTTCGCCTCGAATCGGCGAATAACGGCGAGCGTAGCGAACCGTTGGCGCTCGGCCGGAGGAAGCACGGCGAACAAGTCGATGGCGGACAGGGCCTGAAGACTAAGTTGACTCACCGCTCTATTGTGACCCTGTTCAGCCGGGCGAAGCGAATGCGCGGGGCGACTGCAAGTCGCCCCGGAAATTTTTTGAATATGGACTACTTTGCTACGGGAGGCACAAAGCGGAACAGTCCTCGCTGGTAGATCTCGCGCACTTCCGAAAACGGTTTCCGTTCGCTCGTGAAAAGCACCGCGCGATGTTCGAACAGCGCGTCGGGCATCGTGTTGTTCTCGCCAGCCGCTCCCATTTCCCAGCCCTCTGGCAACGGCGCCCACAGGATCGTCATTGCAATGGTTTGCCGCGTCGGTTCCAACTCCCGAACCGCTTTTCCAAACGGTTCCGCAGTCGTTTCCAACGCCCGGTTCATCGCCGCCGTCAGCCTTCCAGGCACATACCAGTTATCGGCTACGGACAGCAACACATCGCCGCATCGCAGCTCCACGCGCCGGTACTTCACCTCTCCCGGCGACTCAACCTGCAGCCGGCCCAACTGCTCGGCCGTAGGCGCCTTTGTGTCCCCCGCCATCAGCCGCGCCACAACCTCCGGCTTCGCCGCCAACCGGTGATCCCGGCACCAGTGTTCCAAGGTCAGCGTCGCACTCCGGCTGGCCAACAGCTCAGCGTTCAAAGTTTGCAACAATGCCAGCACCTGCAGCCGGCCCACATAGGTATCCGTCCATTGGAGAGCAACAGGTTGAGCGGGGCCCGCAAGCCCCGCCAGTACGAACAGCGCCAGCAGCGCCGCGCGCTTAAATATCCAGGTTCCGCACATCCAACGCGTTCAGTTCAATAAAGCGACGGCGGTTTTCCACGTCTTCACCCATCAGCGTCGAGAAGATGAGATCGGCCTCAACAACGTCCTGCAGGTCCACCCGGAGCAGCGATCGCTTGTCTGGATTCATCGTGGTTTCCCAAAGTTGCTCGGCGTTCATCTCGCCCAGCCCTTTGTACCGCTGCACGTTGGCGTCTTTCATGCCTTCTTCTCGCAGGTAGGCCAGCAACTCGTTCCAGATGTTCCTGGTTTCTTTGCGTTCATCCTTGGCGACGATGAACGGCGGCTGGTTGTATTTGGCGATGGTTTTAGCCAGCGCCCGCATGCGGCGGTATTCAGGCTGCGATGCCATTTCAATGCCGATATTCCGCTCCGCGTTTGTGGAGTCGAAATACGAAACGCTCCAGGCCTCGTGCATCTCGTCGGCCTTCATCACGGCGCCAATCTTCAGCGGCTCCAGGCGCTTGAACAACGCTTCCACGTTGTCCTTGTTCTGGAATTCGAGCTTGCTGTCCACCGGCAGTTCCGCGTGCGTCAGCACTTCAACCACCTTCGCATCACGCAGTCGTTTTTCCAGATTTTTAAACAGCACCGCGAACTCGTCGAGCGAGATCAGGAAGTTCCGGAATTCGGTTCCTTCAATCTTCTGCCGCGCACCCTCCGGACCGTACTCCATCGAAAGGCCCTTGGTGGCGCGTTGCAGGATTTCCTTCGTGAATTCCTTGTCGTCCTTGATGTACTTCTCGTCTTTGCCCTTCTTGATCCGGTACAAAGGCGGCTGGGCTACGAACACATGTCCGCGCGTGATCAGCTCCTGCATGTGGCGGAAGAAGAACGTCAGCAGCAACGTGCGGATGTGCGATCCGTCCACGTCGGCGTCCGTCATGATGATGATCTTGTGATACCGGAGTTTGGAGACGTCGAAGTCGTCCTTGCCGATGCCCGCGCCAATCGCGGTAATCATGGCCCGGATTTCCTCGTGGCCCAGCATCTTGTCGTAGCGGGCCTTTTCGACGTTGAGAATCTTACCCTTCAACGGCAGAATCGCCTGGAACTTCCGGTCGCGTCCGCTCTTGGCGGTGCCGCCGGCGCTCTCACCCTCAACCAGGTAGATCTCACACAACTCGGGATTCTTTTCCTGACAGTCAGCCAGCTTGCCTGGCAAACCGCCGGAATCCAACGCGCCTTTGCGGCGGGTCAGATCGCGAGCCTTTCGGGCCGCTTCACGGGCGCGGGAGGCATCAATGGCCTTGCCCACAATCCGTTTCATCACGCCGGCATTTTTGTCGAAATACTCGCCCAGCTTTTCGTTGATCAGCTGTGCCACGGCGCCGGAACAATCGCTGTTCAGTTTGCCCTTGGTCTGGCCTTCAAACTGCGGCTGCGGAATCTTCACGCTGATAACGGCGGTCAATCCCTCGCGCACGTCGTCGCCGGAGAGATTTTCTTTCACATCTTTGAACAAGCCGCCGGACTTGCCGTACTTGTTGATCGTCGACGTTAGCGCGCTGCGGAAGCCGGAAAGGTGCGTCCCGCCATCCACCGTGTTGATGTTATTTGCAAAGCTGAATACGGTTTCCGAATAGCTGTCGTTATACTGCAGCGCGACTTCCATCGTCAGCTTGCCGCCGTTTGGCAGGTCGCGTTCGCCTTCAAAGAAAATCGGCTTATCGTGCAGGCAACTCTTGGTCTTGTTAAGATGCTTGATGAACTCGGCGATGCCGCCCTCGTAATGGAACTCAAGGACGTGCGCCGGTTCCTGCCGTTCGTCGGTCAGATGAATTGTCAGCCCGCGGTTCAAAAACGCCAACTGGCGCAGGCGCGCTGCCAGGGTGTCGAAGTTGAAAACGGTGGCGTCCATCACGGTCGGGTCCGGCCGGAACCGTACCTTGGTGCCCGTGCGCTTCCCGGCCTTGCCACCCTGCTTCAGCGGTGCCAGCGGAATGCCTTTGGAATACTCCTGGGTCCAGGTATACCCTTGACGCCAGATTTCGATTTCAAACTCTTCGCTCAGTGCGTTCACGCAGCTGACGCCAACGCCGTGCAGACCACCGGAAACCTTGTAGCTGTTTGAATCGAACTTGCCACCGGCGTGGAGCTTGGTCAATACGACCTGGGCCGCCGAAACGCCTTCTTCCACGTGGAGATCCACCGGAATGCCGCGGCCGTCGTCTTCCACCGTCACCGAGTTGTCGGTGTGGATCGTTACAAGCACCTTGGTCGCGTAGCCGGCCATGCACTCGTCAACGGAGTTATCCACCACTTCGTACACCAAGTGATGGAGACCCATCTCACCCGTGGAGCCGATATACATGGCGGGGCGGAGGCGTACGGCCTCCAAACCCTCAAGCACTTTAATACTACTGGCGCTGTAATCCTGTTCGTTGCTCAATGTGTGTGTTCCTGACTACCTGGTTTTCAAATGCGCATCGGCATGACAACGTACCGGTAACGGAGCGGGGAATCGCCCACCGGACGCAACTCACCGGCACTGCCGGCGTCTTTAAACAAAAACGAGACTTCGGCTTCATCCCCGGCCCGCAGGAATTCCAGCAGGTATTGGGCGTTGAAACCAATGTCAACCTTGGGACCGTTGTAGGTGACGTTGAGGGTTTCCTCGGACTCACCAGTGTCGGAGAGCGAAGAGTGCAACATCACCTCGCCATCGATGGCGCGCAGCTTAATCGCCCGCGATCGCTCATCGGCGAACTGCATCACGCGCTCCAAACAAGCCTTCAGCTCATCACGCTGCATCGTGATCACATTCGGGTGCTCTTTGGGCAGCACGCGTTCAAAGTCGGGGAAATTGCCGGTCAGCTTGCGGCTCAACAGCAGCCGGTCGCCCAGCTGGAAGAACAGGTGATTGTCGTCACCGCTGAAAAGGAGCTTCGCATCCGGACCGGCTTCGGAAGAGAGCTTCAGGAGCTCGTTCATGGCCTTGCGGGGCAGGAGGGCACGGAAGGGTTGCCCGGAGCTCAAATCGATCGCCATAGGCACTTCTACGGTGGCTAAACGGTGGCTGTCGGTGGATACCATGGTCAGCCCATCCGGTTTCACCAGCAACAGCGCGCCGTTCAGGGTAAAACGGGACTCTTCTGCAGAGATGGCGAATATCGTCCGCTGAATCATCCCCGCCAGCAGTTTCACCGGCAGTTCCGCCAGCGTGTCGGGCATCTCCGGCAGTTCCGGGAAGCTCTCCCGGCTCATACCGGCGATTCGGGTACGCGCTTTGCCGGCCGTGATCGACGCCCACTGGTTGTCGCCAAACTTGATGTTGATTTCGCCTTCCGGCAACAAACGGACATAGTCCATCAGCTTCTTCGCCGGAATCGTGCCGCTGCCGGCCTTCTTCACTTTCGCCGGGCAGCTGCACCGGATCCCCAACTCGAGATCGGTCGCCGTCAACGTCAGCCGCTCGCCATCCGCCTCGAGGAGGATGTTCGAGAGGATCGGTATCGTCGACTTCTTCTCGACAACACCCTGGGACAGGCCCAGTTCACGCACCAGATCGGATCGATTGACTGTGAATTCCATCGTCGTTGCCTTTGCCGTCCCCGCTGCCCTTCTCCGCTTCTGTTCTTCTGTGAAAGATGATTACTAAACAGGTATCGGAATAGTAGGGCCTGTGGATATGTTGAATTCTCTCTAAATTGTACTAAAACAAAGTGCTTCGCGTCATGTTCCGTTTTGGAATCGCCGGTGGGAATTGGTGGAAGACCCAGGGGGGCGAAATCCCTCCACAGACTTCCTCAGGCTATTTCCGCCCGTTCTGTGGAAAACTCCGCAAAACACTCAAAACGCGTCAGTGATGCTGTGGATAATCCTGTTTAAGTCCGCGTCACGTTGCCGCAACTTGTCGATTTTCTGCACCGAGTGCAAGACCGTCGTGTGATGCTTCCCATTGAAGTGCCGGCCGATTTCCGGGAGGGACGCCGCCGTCAGCTCTTTGCACAGGTACATGGCGATCTGGCGTGGATAGGCGATCTGCTGGACGTTCGTCTTCTGCTTCAGCTGGGCCGGCTGCAGGTTGAACTTCTCCGCAACCGCCTTGATGATCGATTCGACTGTGATCCGCTTGTCACTGCCCGCGGAAAGGTGTTTCAGAACCTGCTGGGCCATCGCCAGCGAGATGGGGGTATCGGTGACGCTGGAATAGGCGATCAGCTTCACCAGGGCGCCTTCCAGCTCGCGCACGTTCGATTTGGTCTTGGTGGCGATGTGGATCCGGACGTCTTCGGGCAGATGGACACCCTCGGCCTCGGCCTTCTTGTCCAGAATGGCCATTTTGGTCTCCAGGTCCGGTGCCTGGACGTCCACCATCAGTCCCCACTCAAACCGGCTGCGCAGACGATCCATCAAACCCGAGACTTCCTTGGGAGGACGGTCGGAGGAGATCACAATCTGCTTGCCGTGTTCGTATAACTCGTTGAAAGTATGGAAGAACTCTTCTTGCGTCCGTTCCCGGTTGGCCAGGATCTGGACGTCATCCACCAGCAGCGCATCGGCGTTCCGGTAGTGCTGATGAAACTGCGACATGCGATCGGTACGAATGCTGGCGATCATTTCGTTCATGAACCGTTCGCTGGAGGTATAGACGACCTTCATTCCCTCCCGGTGGTTCATCAGCGCCCGTCCGATGGCGTTCATCAGGTGGGTTTTCCCCATCCCGACTCCGCCGTAGATAAACAACGGGTTATATCGATTGGCGGGATGGTCGGCTACGGCGCGTGCCGCCGCATGGGCGAACTGATTACAGGACCCCACCACAAACGTATCGAACGAATATTTCGGATTGAGTTGCGTCGCTGGCGAAGCGAACGTAACTTCGTTCGCCGGACCGGTCTTTTCGCCGGTCATGGCGGCGAGGGCCGAGGGCCCGGCCGCGACTTCGTAAAGAACGGTACGCACATCCAGTTTCATGGCGCTGATAGCCGCGGCGACTTTGTCGCCGTATTCCTGTTCCAGCCACATCTTG
This sequence comes from Acidobacteriota bacterium, assembly GCA_947470805.1. Classification (GTDB taxonomy): domain Bacteria; phylum Acidobacteriota; class Terriglobia; order Bryobacterales; family Bryobacteraceae. Next base: position 26,422 of record CANIVU010000036.1, read on the forward strand.
GCTGCTTCGCTAGGCACTCTGACGAGGAGAGTGCCGCTGAATTCTTCGCGCTGTTCGGTCGGGGCGAGCCAGTTCTTAAAACTCTCAGCGCTAATGGTCTGCGAAAGGTGGTGCTTGATGCGATCCCAAGTACTCATGGTGAAAAAAGTAGAGAAGCCTTACAGGGAAAAAGTTTCCCTCAGATTATCCACAGGCTGTGGAAAACCGGTTGAAAACTGGTGATGTAGTGATTGTGTTCCCGAGGCAGGAATCCCGTTATGACCCGCCAGATGACTGGTCGGACCCTTAGTCTAGCACAGGACATGGATTAGATTACAAGTGCAAAAAGTTTTACTAAGTCCTTTGTTTTCAATTAGAAAACATTTCGTCTTGAAATTGTTTCCCTATGATTACAATCGCCCCGGTGACCTTGGTCACAGTGGCTGGAGAGTACTGGGTTTACGCTTTTCCTATGAATGGACACCAGTGGAAAAAGCGGATCAGCGCCGACGATTTCCAACGCTCGAGGGGCGTCGTACAGGGTGTTTTCCTACTGTTAAATCTTTGGATTGGGGTCGGATTTGTACTATTCGTTCGGGGGTTGGAGGGTAGGTGGTTGCCGATCGCCGGATTGATGAATACCCGGTACTTCCTGGAGACCGGGCATATGCCGGTTATACACCCGGCGGCAATGGTGTTATTCGTTACGTTTGTATTACTTTCGCTGGTGTTCCGGAAGTCGTTTTGCGGCTGGCTTTGCCCGGTTGGGACAGTGTCGGAATGGCTCTGGAAGACGGGGCGTGAGGCCTTCGGGAGGAGTTTTCTTACTCCAAAATGGCTCGATTTGGTGCTCAGAATGTGCAAATATGTACTTCTTTCGGCGTTTTTTTACGCCGTTTTGCGCATGGATGCGGCCTCCATCGAGGGCTTTTTGGGCTCGCCGTACGGTTTGATTGCTGATGTGAAGATGCTGAACTTCTTCCGATTCCTGTCCCCGATGGCGGCCGGGTTCGTGGGTTTTCTGGTGATCGTATCGCTGTTTGTGCCGAACGCCTGGTGCCGGTACCTGTGCCCGTACGGAGCTCTAATGGGCCTGGCGGCGCTCGGCAGCCCCACGCGAATTGGCCGGGTGGCGGGTGCTTGTATCGATTGCGGGAAGTGCGCGCGGGCGTGTCCGAGCCGGCTTCCGGTGGACAAGCTTGTCCAGATTCGCTCGGTGGAGTGCATCGGGTGTATGGAATGCGTCAGCGCCTGCCCGGCGGAAGGGGCATTGTATGTAGGGTTTGCGGGGAGGCGGGGCGGGATCACCGGTCAGCGTCTGGCGGTGGCGATTAGTGTCGTGTTTGTGGTGGTATATATGGGAGCCCGTTTGACGGGCCACTGGGAATCGGCGATTCCTTTGGATTTATATAGGGAACTGGTTTCGGTGGCGAGAGAATTGGACCATCCGCGTTAAAATGTGCAGGCGGTGAGGGGAAATCCCCAGTGAACACGCTTTTGTAAGCGTAGGCCCCATGACAGTCAGTATTCGGATCGCAGGAAAACTCGTACACGTCTCCAACACGCCGTCGCGGACTCCGACGGTGGATGTTGGCACGGCCACTCTGTTACGCCGTGCACGGTTGGACCCGACGGCGATTCAAGCGCTGCGCCACTTACTGGTAATGGAGTTGGGCTCGGTCATGCAGCGGATGGCTGATCCGCTGGTCGTTGAAGAGGCCGCCAAACGTGTGGCGGCGGGACGTTGGACGCTGGCCGTCGTGGATCTGCCACAGATGAAGGTGGATGGGAATCTGGGCGGGTCGCAAGCGAGTGCGAAGAGTTCCGGTAATAAAGATCCGCTCAAGGACTCCAAGAAGACCTGGGTGGAAGTGGAGCTTCTGGACAAGAACAAGCATCCGGTGAAGGGGTTGGCGATTGAGCTGACGTTGCCGGATGGCAGCATCGAAAAAGGCACGCTATCGGAGAAGGGATCGTTCCGCAAAGACGGAATCGATCCGGGCACGTGCCGGGTGCGGTTTCCGGATTTGGATGGGCGGGAATGGGCAAAGTCGGGTAGTTTCGCGGAGGGGACGGCGGTGACTTTGTTCAAAGGCACGCCGAAGATTTCCGCGGGTCCGTATAAAGTGACGCAAGGCGACCATATTGCGAGCATTGCCGCCGATGCGGGGTTCGTGTCGTGGAAGACCATCTGGGACGACGGGAAGAATTCCGGGATCAAAGCCAAGCGGAACCCGAATGTGTTGTTCCCGGGCGATGTGTTGGAGATTCCGGCGCGGCAGAAGAAGGAGGAGAGTGTTCCGACGACGGACTATTCCACCTTTCAACTGGTTGGCGATCCGGTTCAACTGAAGATTGTGGTGCTGGATTGGGCGGGTAATCCGGTGGTCGATACGGAGCTCGACATTCAACTGGACGGTGGGGAGAAGATCAAGACCGCCGGTGATGGGAGCGTCACGAAGAAGACCTTGGACCCGCTGGGCCAAAAGGTTGGCAAGCTGACGGTGAAGGGGTTTGAGTTGGGTCTGAAGCTTGGTCATCTGGACCCGGTGGAAGAGATCAGTGGGCAGGTCTGGCGGCTGAACAACCTGGGATACCGGGCCGGCGAGACCAGCGATGCCAACGACAGTGCTTTTAAGAGCGCGGTGGAAGAATTCCAGTGCGACAACGCGCTGACGGTGGATGGGCTTTGCGGACCGAATACGCAAGGTAAGTTGAAGGACGTCCACGGCAGCTAGGGATGCAGGCACCGACGGCGGCATCGACTACGGTGTTCTATGATGGCCGGTCGGCGGAGATGATCTGCGCGTTTGTGGATGGGAATGGCGCGTTGTGCACGTTGGAGTTTCACGAGACGCGGGCTGATACGGGCGAAGTGGAACTGTTCCGTGGCGTGGAGTGGGACAAGCGGGCGCCGGGGGGGATGGGACTGTTGATTCCTCAGGCGGGGGAATTGCTGGCGAAGCTGGATGAGTTCTGGTGGGTGTGGCGGGAGGGGAGCCTGTTGTTTGGGCAGGCGGTGCATAGCCAGTTGGTTTTGGCTGTGGCGTTGGAGGGTGGGGAGCGGTTGGTGGAGCGGCCAGTGATCGCGCCGAACGGGGAGTTGCATGCGTATGCATGGCGGGGTGGACGGTTGATCCGGCATAGATATGTGGCGGGGCGGGACGGGCAGCCGTCGGTTTCTGTTGAGAACGTCTGGGAGACAGCGGCCGCGCCTTTGCGGAGCGTGTGTACGCCCGTGCCGGGTGAGGACGGGGTCTTAATTGCTTTGGTGGATGAGACCGGGGATGTGCTGACGGCGCGGGTGTTGTTGGTGCGGGGGACGAAGGTGACGGAGTTGGAGGGGGTTACGGAGGGGCGGTACCGGTTGATGGGGCGGCACCGGATGGGAGTTCACGTGGGAGTGAAGCGCCGGCCGGCGTTGGGGATGATGGCGGAGAGCCGGGAGGATGGGGCGTATACGTTGTTGGAAGCGCAGTTTGATTTTGCGAAGGGCGAGTGTGTGTGGCGGCGGACGCGGATGGAGTTTTTGGCGGCGGGGAGTTTGCAGTCGGCTGGGGTGTTTTTCCATAAGTCGCAGAACGCGCCGGAGGCGTTTGTGTTGGCGGTGGATGGGGTGGGGGATTTGGTTTGGTTGCGCAAGCGGATTGTGGAGTTGGTGCGGGCGGGAGTTGGCGGGGATTACGGGTATCCGATTTTGACGACGATGCAGAACCGGTATGAGGCTGTTGGGGTGGGGCGGGAGACGGTGTTGCGGCGGTTTTAGTAATTGTGTGTGACACGGTTTTCGGGGGGGGAAAGATTAAATTGGTGCCTGGCACCAATTTAATGATTCGGGGTGCTTTACGGGTCTTTGGAACAGGAATACTGCGGGTTTCGCAGTGGTTTTGGCTGTTTTGGGTGGTTGGAGATTAAATTGGTGCTTGGCACCAATTTAATGATTGGGGGTGGGGCGGGAAATTGTGTGTGACACGGTTTTGGGGTTTTACAATGGGCTGTGGATGTAACGGTTATTTTGGTGTCGCCGCGGAACCCGCTCAATATTGGCGCGGCGGCGCGGGCGATGTCGAACTTCGGGTTCTTTGACCTGCGGTTGGTCCATGCCTATCGCGTGGCGCTGGATGAGGCTCGGAGTGGGGTCAATGCCGATCGGGTGCTGACGGAGGCTCGGGAGTTTGATTCGGTTGCTGATGCGATTGCTGATTGCCATTTGGTGGTCGGCACATCCGGGTTGGGTCCGCGGGAGACGCTGCAGCCGTTCTATGGGCTGGAGGCCGGGGGCCGGAAGATCAAACGGGTAAAGGGTCGTGTGGCGATCCTGTTTGGGAGCGAGAAGTTTGGGTTGTCCAACGATGATATGAGCCATTGCCACTGGCTGCTGCGGATTCCAACCCGGGAAGAGCACCGGTCGATGAACCTGGGCCAGGCGGTGGCGGTTACCCTATACGAGCTGATTCGGACGGGGCAGGTGGAGTTGCTTTCCGGACCGGTTTCGCGGGCGGCGTCGGTCGGGGCGCAGGACCGGGTGGGGGATTACCTGTTGGACGTATTGACCGAGAGCGGGTATGTGAAGTCGCCGGTGGATGTATCGACCACGCTGAAGTTGCGGCGGCTCGTCCGGCGGATGAAGATGTCCGAAAAGGACGCCGGGATGTGGCAAGGGATGCTGCGGCAGATTATCTGGAGGCTGAAGCAATGAAGAGGCGGGCGCTTTTGGGCGCTTTGAGTGGTGGATTGTATGGGCAGGCTCCGTTGGATTTGGCTCGGACGTCCGAGGCGGCCGGGGCGGATGCGGCTTCGTTGTATCCGGACATCATGGGGCTGGCGGGGACGGGCGAGTTTTCGAACTCGTTTTTGCATCCTCGGTTTAAGGATGTGGCGTCTTTTCGCAGCGAAGGTTTGAAGGTGATGCAGGCTGGGCTGGCGTACCGACCTCCGGCTGTGCCGCCGCGGGCGGAGGTGGTGGACCGGCAGGATCTGGGTGAGTTTATTCGGGAAAAGGTGGTGTTCTCGACATCGGCGCAGTTTCGGGTACCGGCGTATGTGCACATTCCGAAGAACCGGAAAGGGAGGCTGCCGGCGATTGTTGACCTGCATTCGCACGGCGGGATGTTCATCTACGGCAAGGAGAAGGTCATCGATTTCGGGGTGAATCATCCGGCGTTGACGCAGTATCACAAGGAGAACTACGAGGGCCGGCCGACGGCGACGCAAATGGTGCGGCGTGGGTATGTGGTGATCACGATCGACGCGTTCCCGTTTGGGGAGCGGCGGGTGATGCTGGACGAGGATGCGAAGTATGGGTGGGAGCGGTCCAAATATTCGGTTGAGGACCTTCGCTATCTGAATGGGAAGTGCCGGGCGAAGGAGTCGACGATAGTGAAATCGTTGGCGTATGCGGGGGTGACCTGGCCGGGGATTGTGGCTTGGGATGACATGCGGACGGTGGATTATCTGGCGTCGCGGCCGGAGGTGGATGCGAAGCGGATTGGGTGTGTGGGTGTGTCGCTGGGCGGGTATCGTTCGTTGTTGTTGGCTGGGCTGGATGACCGGATTGCAGCGGGGTGTGTGGTGGGGTTTATGTCCACGGTGCGGCCGATGATCCGGAAGCATATGGACACGCATTCGTTTGTCCATTTCATTCCGGGGGTGCATGCGCATTTGGATCTGCCGGACGTGGTGGCGCTGCGGGCGCCGAAGCCGCTGTTTGTTTTGCAGTGCCGGCGGGATGGGCTGTTCCCTCTATCTGGGATAGAAGAAAGTGTGGCGAAGTTGGGGGCGATTTACAAGAAGGCCGGGGCGGGGGCGGCGTTTCGATCGAAGTTCTACGATGAGAAACACATCTTCAATATCGCCATGCAGGAGGATGCGTTTGCGTGGTTGGATTCGGTGTTGAAGGGGTAGATGGGTGGCTGCGGGCGTGTGTGGCCTCTGGGGACACCCGGTCTGTGGCCCGCGGGTGTCCCCGTGGGTAGTTCGCTGCGTGGTTTAGATAATGCCGCGGGATTTGGCGAAGGCGTGGAGGGCGGTTAGGGGTTCGGTAACCGCTTCGTGGCTGGGCACGAAGAGCACCGTCTGTTCGCGGCGGGCGAGGATGGCACTGGCGACCAGGGCTCGCATGAGCCAGATGGCTGCATGGACATCGCCGCATTCGAGGCCGAGCCAACCGGGGTAGGCGTGGGCTGTTGGTTGGAGGCCGGTGGCGGCGCGGATGGCTTCGGGGAGCGTGGGGTTGGAGTGGGCTGGGGGTTGGAGGAGTTCACCTTGTTTTTCGAAGAGTGCGGCGATTTCACGTTGCTGGGCGGACCACATGTGTTGTTCCCAGTGGTGGAACGTTTTGGCGGTGGAGGTGATGACGTTCTTGACCTCCTTGGCGATGCGGTAGTGGGGGCCGGCGGGGAGAAATAGATTGGCGCCTTCGGTGCGGGCGGAGACGTTTTCCATGACGATGGCGCGGGTGAGCCAGCCGGCTTCGGCGGTGTTGGCACAGGTGACTTCGATCCAACCTGGTTGTTGGGAGGGGCTGGCTTTGAGGGTCGTGACGAGTTGGATTCCGCGGCAGATTTCGGCGGCAACTTCGGTGTATTCGGTTGGGTGGGATTCGATTTCGGCGGGAGTGGCGGGAAGGAGAATTGTTCCTTTGTGGGGCGGGCCTCCGGCCATGGCGAGATCGCAGAACGATCCCCAGATTTCGTTCCAGGCCACCCTTCCATCGGGGCCGTATTTGAGACCTGCGGAGCCCATGGAGACGGGTTGCACCTCTTCGTAGCAGTCCTGGTAGCGCTCCGGGAGAATGGCTTTGACTCTCTGTTCCAGGAGTTCGATTGTGATGACGGCTTCCATCCTCTTTAGGGTAGCCGGGATGGTACTAAGCTGGAGGAATGGCGAAATGGTTTGTCCTATTGGCGGCTGTTCTGGCGGGTTGTGCGAAGGCGCCGGAGGCAGCTGCTCCGGCGGCGGCTGCGGTCGTGACCGACGCCGCGTCGCCGAAGTATGACGGGGCGTTCTGGAAGACGTGGGGGGACGGGTTTGCCGAGTTGACCAGTTACGACTTGCAGTATCCGCGCTATGGATCGAAGCGGCCGGGGACGGCGGTTTCTATCTTCGTGGCGGAGACGTTTTCCAATTCTCTTCGGGTGAAGAGTGACCCGGGGGTGCGGGATAAGAAAGACGAGTTCTCCGTGATGAAGCTGAACCTGGTGGAGGATTTTCAGACGGGCGTGTATGACTACAACCTGATGCTGCAGACCTTCGTGGCGGTGGACGGTGTGAATGGGCGGCCGGCGGGGGTGACGACGAAAGTGGCGTGGAGTAGCCAGGAGTGGTGTGGGAATTTGTTTAAGACCGCGCTATTGGACAAAGACGTTTTGCGGGTGACGAGCCATAGTTACTTTGACGGCGAGGGGGACCAGGCGTTGAGCGAGGCGACGCCGGCGGCGGCGGTGTTGAGTGAAGACGCGTTGATGTTGTGGGCGCGGGGGATGGCGTGGCCGGTGTTGAAGAGTGGCGAGACGCGCGAGGTGCCGGTGCTGATGTCGATGCAGTCGGCGCGGTTTAAGAAGGGCCCGCGGCAGTGGGGGACGGCGGTGTTGTCGCGGGATTCGACGGGGGCGGTGGATGTGTTCCGGGCGAAGTTGAGTGATGGGCGGGAGCGGGTATTTGAGGTGGAAAAGACGGCGCCGTTCCGGGTGGTGAAGTATGTGGGAAGTGATGGGCTGGAGGCTACGTTGGTGGCTACGGAACGGATGAAGTATTGGGAGTTGAACAAGGCCGGTGGTGAGGCGGCGTTGGAGAAGTTGAAGTTGAAAGTGCGCGCTTCGAGGACAATGTAATTTCGGTATGGCGGACGAGCAGATTGACGTACTGTATCCGCAGTTGCGGAAGATAGCGGCGGGGTTGTTGCGGCGGGAGCGTCCGGGGCATACCTGGACGCCGACGGTGTTGGTGCATGAAGCGTACATGCGGGCGTTGCGGGCGGCACCGGTGGCGCAGGGGATGACGGAGCGGCGTTTGTGTGTACTGGCGGCGAAGGCGATGCGGAATGCGCTGGTGGATTATGCGCGGGCACGGATGGCGCGGAAGCGGGTGCAGGTGGATACGCCCGAGCCGAATGAGCCGATTCGTTTGGACGAGATGATACACTTACACCTCGCGTTGGATGAGCTATCCGAATTGGACCCGGTTGCGTCCGAAATTGTGCACCTGCGGTATTTCCTTGGATACTCGTTAGAAGAAACAGGGGAACTGGTAGGGCGACAGGTGTATGAAGTTCGGAAAGAGTGGGATTCGGCTCGGATTTGGTTGCTTCGTAAGTTGCGCGGTTAGCGGGCTGCTGTTTGGGCAGCCGTATTCGCTGGAACCGGTGACGGCGGAGTGGGTACCGATGGCGGAGGCGTATGCGGACGCGCGGACGGCGCCGTTGGGAAAGGTGACGGGGATGGCGGCGGGGTTGAATGGGGAGGTTTATTTTTCCTGCCGGGACTTGCGGCGCGTCTTCCGGTTGACGACGGCTGGGCGGCTGGAAGTGTGGGCAGGTTCTGGGAAGCCGGCGAGTGAACGGTGGGTTTCGGAGCGGGAAGCGCGGAGGGCGGATCTGGGTGGCGTGGAGGGGTTGGTTGTCGATGGGAAGGGGGATCTGTTTTTTGCCGATTGGGCGGGGATGCGAATGTTTAGAGTCGGGCCAGATGGGCGAATCCGTGGAGTGGGTGGGACAGGTCGAAACAAGCCGCGGATGGACAACAAACCGCCACTGGAGGTGTCGGTAAATGTTACTGGACAAATGGCGCTGGGGCCGAAGGGAGAGATTGTTTTTTTCGACCTGTTCGCGAGGGCTATTCGGGAGATCGTGCCGGGAGGATTGCTGCGGACGTTCGTGGGGCAGGAGCCGAAGACATCGCCGCGGGTGATGAACAGCCGGCTGGATATGGCGACTGGGCGGCTGACGGCGCTGAGTATTGATGCGCAGGGAGTTGCCTGGTTCGCATCGGGTAAAGAACTGCAACGGGTGGATTTTGTTACGGCGCACCGATTGAGCGAGGCTCCGTTTGCGGAGGCACCGGGATGCGCGATCAACCATCTGGCGCATTCGAAGAGCGGCGGGATTCTGGTGGCGTGCGAGACGGAAGGCGAGTTTCGCGTTTATGCTTCGGCGGGCGCGAAGCCACTGGTGTTGAAACGGCATGTATCCGCGGCGGTGTTTGATACCAGTGGTTCCGTGGTTTTTGCGGAAGGGAATCGGATCTACCGGATGGAGGCGGGCCAAGTGCCCGAGCATGTGGCCGGGGTGGACACGCACTATGGTGATGGAGGGCCGGCCGCGGGCGCATGGTTATCAGGGCCGCACGGCGTGATGGTCGACCGGGGTGGGAACATCCTGATTGCAGACCAGCTGCACCACTTAGTGCGGAGGTTGCGTCCGGACGGGATGATGGAGACGCTTGCTGGGAATGGGGAGGCAGGCAGCACTGGCGACGGCGGGCCGGGGGAAAAGGCACGGCTGGGCGAGCCGGTAGCCGTTGCCGCTGGGCGTGCCGGGGAGGTGTTTGTGTTGGGTGGGCTTCCGCCGGCGATACGGCGGGTGGGACCAGATGGGCGGATTGGGACTGTTTGGCGGAATGGGGATGGTGGTGCGACATTGAGCGCGCCGACTTCGTTGGTGCTGGACCGCGAGGGCCGAATTGTTTTTGCGGATGCGGAGCAGGGGCGGATATTCCGGCTGGAGTCCGATGGACGCGTGGCGGTTATTGCGGGAACGGGTGATATCAGTAACAGCAGAATGACGGGGCCCGGTCGTACAACGCCACTGGGCGGGATATCGGGGTTAAGCACGTTGAGCGATGGAGAGATCCTGTTTACGCAGAGTACAGGGAGCAATCTGCTGCGGCGGCTCACTTTGGATGCGCGGGTTGAAATTCTAGCCGGGAATGATGATGGATATGAGATGCAGAGCGGGGCGCGGCGCGCACTGGAGCTGGGACTTCAGGAGCCGGCGGGCGCGGTAGAGCTTTCTGGGGAAGGGATTTTGGTTTCCTCGGCGTACCAAATGGTGTTAGTGAAGCCAGATGGGATGGCGGTCCGATATGCGAGTTCAGACCATATGAACCAGGCTTATGCGGGTATTGGCGTCGACGAGAACCAGAACGCGTATGTGGCGGATTATGCGTCGGGGGTGTTGCGGATCGTGAGGCGTAAGGGGGGCTTGGCGGCATCTTCGCATCGGGTTTCGCGGATGCCGCTGCCGTTCAAACCGTTGGGGCGTCCGGTGGGACGGATTCTTGATTACTATCTGCTGTGGATTGGGTTCGCGCTGGCGCCGTTGCCGTTTGTGGTGCGGCGATGGCGGTACCGGCGACAGAAGGCGCGGCTGTTGCGAGGTGTGGATTCGGACTTGTCGGCGGTGTTTTCACCTGGTGCGGCTTCGCCGTCGCCGCGGGCTGCTGTGGCGGGGGTATTGGAGGGGCGGTACAGGATTGTGGAGTGCGTGGCTAATGGCGGCAGCGCGGTGGTGTACCGGGCGGAGGATTTGCGGAACACGGGGCGGATGGTGGCGGTGAAGGTGTTTGATCTGCCGGACGAAGATCCGGTGGCGGTGCAGCGGCGGTTGCTGCGGGAGTGCGTGGCGAGCAGCCGGGTGCGCCATGCGGCGGTTGCGCCGATGTTGGACGTGGGGATGACAGAGGACGGGCAGCCGTTTTTGGTGATGGAATTTGTGGAAGGCGAATCGCTGCGGGCGTTGTTGCGGCGGGGTGTGATGGACCGAGGCGTGGCGGTGCGGCTGTTGGGTGAGCTGGCTGACGCCGTGGCTGCGACGCATGGGCAGGGGGTTCTGCACCTGGACATTAAGCCCGAGAACCTGATGGTGCGGGCGGAGAACGGGCGGCTGGTGTTGATTGATTTCGGGTTGGCGGCTGTGGCGGAGGCGGGGGCGTTGGCGACGCATATGAGTTCCGTTGGCGGGACGCTGGACTACATGGCGCCGGAGCAGTTGTTGGGGCATGTGTCGTCGGGCGCGGACATTTATGCATGCGGGGCGGTGGCGTTGGAGATGCTGGCTGGGAAGCGGGTGGCGGAATTAGAATTGCCACCGAACAACCAAGACCTGGCGCTGACGGCGGCGCGAGTTCGGGCCGCCGTTACGGGAGTGCCGGAGAAAGCGGTGGTGGTGCTGGCGCGGATGCTATCGCTGCAGCCGGAGGAGCGGCCGACGGGTTTGGCGGAACTGGTTCGCGCGCTAGATTAGTATTCGTAGGGCCAGTGGGGCTTGGCGAAGAGGCCGCCATCGACGTAGAGGGTTTGGCCGGTGACGAAATCCGACAGTTCTCCGCAGAAGAAGACGACGGCGCGGCCAATATCCATGGGAGTTCCGACGCGGCCGAGGGGTGTGACTCCGGCCCAGGTGCCGGCGTAGTCGCCTGCTTCTTCCTTGGTCCGTTCGATTTCGACGGCGCCGGGGGCGACGCAGTTGACGCGGATGCCGTACTTGCCGAGTTCGACGGCGGAGACCTTGGTGAACTGCTCCATGCCGCCCTTCGACGCGGTGTAGTTGACCAGGCGTGGAAAGGCGACTTTGTTGCAGCCGGAGCCGATGTTGATGATGCGGCCGCCCCCGGAATCTTTCATTAGCCGGGCGGCTTGTTGGGTGCAGAGGAAGCAGCCCTTCAAGTTGGTATCGAGGACGTGGTCCCACTCGGCTTCGGAGAGTTCGAGCAGGGCTTTCCAGGTTTGGACGCCGGCGTTATTGACGAGGATATCGAGGCGGCCGAACTCCTTGATGACGGTCGCGCACATGGCCTCCACTTCGGCGGCAACGCTGACGTTGGCCTGGACGACGATGGCGGCGACGCCCATGGCGCGGATTTCGACGGCCGTGGCTTCGGCCCCATTCCGGTCCGAGTTGTAGTTTACGACGACGTTGGCGCCGTGGCGGGCGAGTTGGAGGGCCACTCCCTTGCCAACACCTTTGCTGGCTCCGGTGACGAGGGCGACTTTGCCGTAGAATTCCTTGTCCATGATGTCCAGTTTAATAGGCGCGGGGGATGAGCTTGTCGAGATCGTCGATGGAGAAGTCCGGGGACTTGCAGCAGGCGATCATGGGGCGCTCTTTCTCTTCGATTTCGAGCGCCCGGGCGTAGACGTGTTCGGCGATTTCCTTGGGGATCAGGGCCGCGCCGTGCTTGTCGCAATGGAGCAGATCGCCGGGGTGGACGAGGAGGCCGAAGACTTTGACGGGGCGGTTGAACTCTTCGAGGTGGGCGTAGCCGTGGGAGACGTGGAGGCCGCTTGCGAAGAAGTGGAAGCCGAGGGGTTTGACTTCGTCGATATCGCGGACGGAGCCATTGGTGAGCAGTCCGTGGGAGCCGAGCGCCTTATGGATATTGGCGTTGACCTCGCCCCAGTAGGCGCCGCCGGAGACGGGGCTGAGGTCCTGGATGACGGTGAGCTTGGGGCCGGGGGCGTCCTTGGTGTATTGCCAGTAGTGCTTGCGGTCCACGTTGCGCGGGTTGGGCGCGGGCTGGCCGGAGTGGATGGTGGCCGTGCAGGCGTAGCCGACCATGGGGCCGAGATCGGGGAAGACGCAGTGGACGCCGGGCCCGGTGTAGGTGAACTCGCGAGGCATGACCTCGAAGGTTTCGACGGCGTTGGCTATGGTGCAGGAGTTAAAGCGACGGAGGGTGAGGGGGTCCATTTTTTGGTTCCGATGTAGAGGAAGATGCCGAAAGCGAGATAGATGACTGACGTGGCGCTGAGGCAGGCGGCCATGCCGTAGGTTTGCGACGCGGCGGCGATGGCGACGGGGGCGATGCCGCCGCCGAGCCAGCCGAGAGAGTTCATGGTGCCGACGGCACTGGCGCGGCGTTCGACGGGGACGTAGTCGTAAAGCGTGGCCCAGATGTTGGCGTCGTAGAGACCTTTACAGAAGCCGAAGCCGACCATGGCGATGATGAGGATGGTGACGTTGATGGTCCATCCGGTGAGGAAAAGGAACGGGACGCCGCCGAGTAGGCCGATGGATTGGGTGAGGGCGCGGCCGCCGAGTTGTTTTTTGGCGAAGCGATCGGCCAGCCAGCCGCCGAAGAGTACGCCGAGTACGCTGGCGATTTGGAGGAACGCTGTTGCCGAGAAGCCGGCCATGGTGAGGGAGAGTTTAAAGGTGCGGAAGAGGTACGTGGGCATCCAGGTGAGGAAGATGAGAGCGACGAAGTTGGCGCCGATGAAGGTGAGCGTCAACACGTAGACCATGGGGTGGGAGAAGATTTCCTTGAACGGGACGGGGGCGGCGGCCTTTTCCTTGGGCGCTTCGGGTTCACGGAGGAATTTCCAGAGACCGATGCCGAGGAGGACGCCGAGCAGGCCGAACGTATAGAAGCCTGCGCGCCAGCCGTAATATTGACCGAGGTAACCGGCGAAGGTGCCGCCGGCGATGGTGCCGGCGTAGACCGAGGATTGATGGAGCGACATGGCGCGTGAGCGGGTGTCGGGCCCGTGGAAGGCGCTGACGAGGGCCATGGAGGCGGGGAAGTAGAAGGCTTCGCCGAGACCTTCGAGCGCGCGGAAGGTGACGAGGTGGGCGTATTGGGTGGAAAGCGCCGTAGCCACGGTGATGAGGGACCAGGCGATGAGGCCGCCGAGGACAACGGTTTTGCGGGAGAGGCGGTCGCCGACCCAGCCGGCGAAGGGGCCGGCGGCGGCGTAGACCCAGGTGAAGGCGCTGCCGACGATGCCCAATTGGACGTCGGAGAGGTTCATCTCGCGGCCGAGGAGGGGGAAGACTGAGAAGATGGCCTGGCGGTCCGCGTAGTTGAAGAAGCAGACGAACCAGAGCATGGCGACCAGCCACCATTTGTAGGCGGAGTTTTGCATGGAATTTTTGATTGTAGTGGGTGTAACGATATTTCGCTTGCCGGGGGGGCCGGTTTCTGCGCACACTGGAATTTTTCGGAGGCCTCAGTAAGTTGAGTTTGAAGATGAGCGATTCCCCACAGAGACTAGAACCGGCAGATCGGTGGACGACGACTGAAGCGTCGGAGATGTACGACGTTTCGGCGTGGGGGAAGGGCTATTTCTCCGTAAGCGCCGAGGGGCATGTTTGCGTACACCCCGGCAAGGACCCGCTGCGGAGCGTGGACTTGAAGAAGCTTGTCGACACGCTGGTGTTGCGCGGGATTAACCCTCCGATTCTGATCCGCTTTGGCGAGATTCTGCAGAACCGGCTGGCCGAGATGGCCGGGGCGTTTAAGACGGCTATCAACGAGCACAACTACAAGGGCGAGTACCAGTGCGTGTTCCCGATTAAGGTGAACCAGCAGCGCCAGGTTGTAGAAGAGGTTTTTGAGTACGGGCGGCCGTTCCACTTTGGGTTGGAAGCCGGGTCGAAGCCGGAGCTGATGGCGGTGATGGCGATTGCGGATAACGAAACGCCCATCTTGTGCAACGGCTTCAAGGACGACGAGTACATCGAACTGGCGATGATCGGCCGGAAGATTGGCCGCAACATTACGCCGGTGGTGGAGAAGTACACCGAGCTGGAATTGATTTTGAAGCACGCCGAGAAGATGGGCGTGAAGCCGTCGATTGGCATCCGGTTGAAGCTGGCGAGCCGGGGGTCCGGGCGGTGGAAGAGTTCGGGCGGGTATCGTTCGAAGTTTGGTTTGACGGTTACCGAAGCCATGCGGGCGCTGGAGCGTTTGAAGGCGCTGGGCATGGGCGATTGCCTGAAGTTGATCCACTTCCACCTGGGCAGCCAGATTACCAACATTCGCCAGATTAAGGGCGCGGTGATCGAGGCGGCGCGGATTTATGTGGAGTTGAAGCGGGCGGGCGCCGGGTTGGATTACATCGACGTTGGCGGCGGGCTGGGTATCGACTACGATGGTTCCCAGACGGACTTCGAATCGAGCGTGAACTACACGCTGCAGGAGTACGCCAACGACATCGTTTATCACATTCAGAACGTTTGCGAAGAGGCGGAAGTGCCGACGCCGAACATCATCAGCGAGAGCGGGCGGGCCGTGGCGGCCTACCATTCGTTGCTGGTGTTTAACGTTTTGGGCGTGAGCGGGTTCGGCGACGAGCAGGTGCCGACGGCGCCGAACGAGGATTGGGAACAGCCGGTGCTGGATCTTTATCACTCGATGCATTCGGTGTCGCAGAAGAATCTGTTGGAGAGCTATCACGATGCGCAGGGCGCGTTGGATTCGGCTCTGAACTTGTTCAGCCTGGGATATCTTTCGCTGGAGCAGCGAAGCATTGCGGAGAACATGTATTGGCATGTGTCGCGCAAGGTGCTGAAGATGGCGAAGGAACTGGATTACTTTCCGGAAGAGTTGGAAGGGTTGGAGAGTATGTTATCCGACACTTACTTCTGCAATTTCTCCTTGTTCCAATCGATGCCCGATAGCTGGGCGGTGAAGCAGTTATTCCCGGTGATGCCGATTCACCGGTTGGAAGAGCGGCCGACGCAGCATGCGGTGTTGGGTGATATTTCGTGCGACAGCGATGGCAAGATTGACCGCTTCATCGACCGGCGTGATGTGAAGAACACCCTGGAGTTGCACCGCTTCAATCCTGGCGAGCCGTACTTCCTGGGGGCGTTCCTGGTGGGTGCGTATCAGGAAATCCTTGGCGATTTGCACAATTTGTTCGGCGATACGAATGCCGTGCACGTGATTCTGGATGCGAATGGCGAAGTTGTTTTGGACCACGTGATTCAGGGCGACACGGTGCGGGAAGTGTTGGACTACGTGCAGTTTAATTCGCGTTCGCTGGTGGAAGCGTTCCGTAAGGACGTGGAAGTGGCGGTGCGTGAGAATAAGTTGGGTTATGAAGAAGCCGGCCGGTTGGTTCGGTTCTACGAAGACGGTATCCACGGTTACACGTATTTGGAATCTGTTGAGTAATGCAGCTGCTGGTTTTTTCAGATATTCATAACGACAAGAAGGCGTTGGAGAAGTTGCTGGCGGTGGACGCGGATATGTACGTGTGTGCCGGTGACTTGGTGACGTGGGCGCGTGGTTTGGATACGATGGCGGAGCTATTGAAGCCGCGCGCGGACAAGATGTACATGCTGCCGGGGAATCATGAGTCGGAGAACGACATTGCCCGGGTGTGCGATCAGTTTGGGTATCAAAACCTGCACGGGCGGTCCGTGGAGGTGGCGGGGGTGCATGTGGCCGGGTTGGGGTATTCTAACCCCACGCCGTTTGATACGCCCGGTGAATATTCGGAAGCGCAGATCGCGGAGCGATTGCGGCCGTTTGCCGCGTTGAAGCCGCTGGTTCTGATTTGCCACTGTCCGCCGAAGGACACGGATTTGGACGGGGTGAAGCCAGGGGCCCATTTCGGTAGTACGGCAATCGCTGAGTTTATTCACGCCTATGAGCCGGTGCGGTTTTTCTGCGGCCACATTCACGAGTGCGAGGGGCGGGATGTAATGGTTGGCCATACGCGCGGGGCGAATGTGGGTAAGCGGGGGTATTTGGTGGATTTGGCTACGCTGGAGGCGTGAGCGGGGGAAGGTCGGTGAGGGCGAAGTCGATTCCTTTATATAGGAGCGTGGCGCGGGCGAGTTTGGCGGTGGCGTAGGAGTTGCAGTCGCCCATGTTCAGACCGGCGGGGTGGCGGCCTTTTCCGAACTTTTCGAAGGCGGAGGCGGCCTCCAGGAAATGGGTTCCCGTGAAGGCGATGGTCTCGCAGTTGGTGCGCTGCAGGAATGACAACAGATCCGACATGGCACGTTCGTGGCCGAGACGATTGGTGAGGACCATGGCGGTTTCGACGAGTGTGGGCGCGCCGACGAGTACCTGTTCTGCGGCGTTTATAGCGTGGTCGTATATTTCATTTCCGGGTTCCAATGTGAGGATGGCGACGAGAATTGAGGAGTCCAAGACGAGCTGCGAGCGCTTAGACATCGTTCAGAGCGTCCCAGTCAGCCTTGGTCATTGGCTTGTTTCTAAATTCGGGCTTTACGTGAGGCCAGACATCGCGCGCAAGCCATTCGCGAACTCCATCCATTCGATTCGTTTGGTGTGCGGTAAGGTGTTCTTTGCGCTTGAGCAGTGCTTGACGGATCGCCTCGGTCTTCGATTCGCCGGTGATTGCCGCGACTTCGGCGGCGAGTTTTTCGACTTCTGGATTTTTAATGTTGAGGCCCATGGTAGAAAGTGCTCTTTATTCTACCATTCGCGGCTCTGCCTGTTTGGCGGGTAGAATGGTCTCATGACGTTTGATGAACTCACGCGGGAGTATGAACCGCTCCGCCAGCAGTCTATCGCTGTGCGGAGCTATCTTTGACGCGTCAAAGAAACGGCTTGAGCTATCCAAAACGGAAGAATTGATCTCTTCCCCGGATTTTTGGAACGATTCCGAGCGCAGCCAGAAGCTGATGCAGGAGCGGAAGCGGTTGGAGAAGGGCATCGCCGATGACGCCGAAGTGAGCGGCATGACCGAGGATCTGGACACGTTCTTCGAGCTGATGCGCGAGGGCGAGGCAGTGGAGGCGGAGATCGTTGGCGGGTTGGCGAAGCTGACGGCGCGGTTGGAAGAGTTGGAAACCGGGATGTTGTTGTCCGGGGAGAACGATTCGAAGTCGGCGATCCTGACGATCCACCCGGGTGCCGGCGGGACTGAGAGCCAGGACTGGGCCGAAATGCTGTTGCGGATGTTTTTGCGGTGGTGTGAGCGGAACAACTACCAGGCGGAGATCACGGACCGGTTGGAAGGTGATGGCGCCGGGATTAAGTCGGCGACGGTGGAAGTGAACGGCGAGAACGCCTATGGGTTGCTGCAGAGCGAGATCGGCGTGCACCGTTTGGTGCGGATTTCGCCATTTGACTCGGCCGCGCGGCGGCATACGTCGTTCGCGTCGGTATTCGTGATTCCGATGATTGACGACGATGTGAATATCGACATCAAGCCGGACGAATTGAAGATCGACGTTTTCCGGGCGAGCGGCGCCGGCGGGCAGCACGTGAACCGGACGGAATCGGCTGTGCGGTTTACGCATCTTCCGACGGGGCTGGTGGTGCAGTGCCAGAGTGAGCGTTCCCAGCACAAGAACCGGGCGACGGCGATGAAGCAGATGCGCGCCAAGCTGTTCGAGTATGAGATGAACAAGCGGCGTGCGGCGGAGAAGAAGCTGGAAGACTCGAAGATGGAGATCAACTTCGGCAGCCAGATCCGCAGTTATGTTTTGGCGCCGTACCGCATGGTGAAAGATCATCGGACCAAGATGTCGATTGGCGATGTGGACCGTGTGTTGGATGGTGATTTGGGCGGGCTGATGCACGCCTTCCTTGTGTTCAAAAAGACCGGCAAAACGGCCGGTGATGACAAAGACCTTGACGACTAATTTGGATTTGGATCAGGCGGTCATCCTCTTGAAGGCTGGCCGCCTTGTGGGTTTTCCCACGGAGACTGTTTACGGGTTAGGCGCGAATGCGCTGGACGCCGGGGCAGTTCGTCGTATCTATGAGGCCAAGGGACGGCCGGCTACGAGTCCGTTGATTGTGCATGTATCGAGTGTTGCGATGGCAAAGCGGGTGGTGGCGGAGTGGCCGGAGGCGGCGGAGAAGTTGGTAGCGCGGTATTGGCCGGGTCCGTTGACTCTGGTTTTGCCGAAGGCGAAACGGGTTCCGAATGAGGTGACGGCGGGATTGGGGACGGTGGGGGTGCGGATGCCCGCGCATCCGTTGGCGCTTGCGTTGATTCGGAAATCCCGAATGCCGTTGGCTGGGCCGAGTGCGAACCGGTTTACGGAGTTATCGCCGGTGACGGCGGAGCAGGTGCGGAAGGGCTTGGGTACGGCGGTGGATATGGTGTTGGACGGGGGCCCTTGCCGGGTCGGGATTGAGTCTACGGTGTTGTCATTGGTTGCGGGACGGGCGGTTCTGCTGCGGCCGGGTATGGTGAGCCGGGAGCAGATTGAGGCTTTGATTGGACCGGTGGAGTTGGCTGGGCCGGTTTCCGACGGGGAGGCGCATGCGGCGCCGGGCCAGCATTCGAAGCATTATTCCCCGAAGGCTCGGTTGCGGTTGGGAAGTCCGGAGGAGGCGAAGGGGTCGGCGTATTTGTGGTGGGCGGTAGCGCGGGATGCGGAGTTTTCGGTTCGCATGCCGAAGGATCCGGACCGGTATGGGGCGATGTTATACGACACGTTGCATCGGGCGGATGCGTTGGGTGTGAAGGAGATTGTGGTGGAGCCGGTTCCGTTGGGTGGGGATTGGGACGGGATTCGTGATCGGTTGGCACGGGCGGCGGCGGAATAGGTTCGACGTTTTTTGTTTTGGCGGTGTCTGGTACTTCGATGAACGGACGCGGTGTTTGGGTGTTTGCTTGGGATAACGGTTGGGGATTCCGCTTGGTGTTTCCGGGCATCGGTGGTTCTTTGGCCGGGGGATGACTTCGGGTGATACGGAGCACAAGTGGATTGTGGTTGAGGCGTTGTATGTGGCTCAGGGTGACGTTGTGGTTTTCGAACGGGTATTATGACGGGGCTTGCGGCGTTGGTTTTTGACGATGCCCCGGCTTTGGTGTGGGCGACGCTGCGGGCATGTTTGAAGTTGGCTTGGGGTTTCGGACCCGGCCGGGCCGGGTGTTATTCGGCGGGGAACGGTCCGGCGATGCGGAGCGCGGTGATCGGGGTTTGGTTTCGGGCGGACCTGGCGTCGATTCAAACGTTTGTACGAAGCTGCGCTCGGTTGACGCATACTGATCCCAAGGCGGAGTATGGCGCGCTGGCGGTGGCACTGGCGGCGGCGGGGCGGTTGGAGGCTTTCGGGGAGTTGTGCCCGGATCGGGAGTTTGTGGAACGGGTGCGATTGGCTGGGATGGGAGTGTTTGACCCGGCGCCGGGCGTGAGTGGCTATATATAGGACACGGTGCCAGCGGCGTTGTCGGTTTGTGCGCGACATGGCGATGATTTCAGGCAGGCGGTGTTGGAGGCGATCGGCTTGGGCGGTGATACGGATACGGTGGCTGCGATTGTGGGTGGGATTATTGGGGCTCGTGTTGGGGAAGGGGGCATTCCCGCTGAGTGGGCGGATGGTATTTGGGATTGTTGATTCGGAATTGGGTGTTCTTTGTGATTGCGCTTTGGCACGCTGTTGTTGGTATTGTAAGGCGATGACGGCAGCGGGAATCGACGGGCACCTCATTAATTGGTTGGGACATGCGGGTGGGGCGTTGGTTTTTGGGTTGTTTCTTTTGTTGCTCTTACGGGATCGGAGCTTGGGGCGGAACAAGGCCCTAGGTGCGGCTGGGATTGCGTTTTTGTGGAATGGGGCCGAGTTGGTTGGGTTGTGGATGGGCAGTGTGGGCCCGTACTTGGCGGCGTTTGAGAGTACGGCGTTCAGTTTTCTGCCGGCTTTGTTGTTTGATTTGGTGATTGGGGGATCGCCGGTTTGGGCTGTTCGGGTTGGGTACGGGTTGAGCGCGGTGGCGACGGCGTTGCATTTGGCGGAACTGGTTTCTGACTCCGAGATGCTGCATGGGGCCGGCCTATATATGGTTGCGGCGGGATTTGGCGTTTTGGCGGTGTATGCGGCGATTCGGCGCCGCCAGCGGACGTTGCCAGCGTTGGCCCTGCTCCTTTTGTCGCTATCGATTTTGCACTTTGCCGAGGATGAGCAGCATACGGCATGGTGGGTGGAGCTGTTGGTGCATCACGCCGGTATCCCGTTGGCGATGTTCGTTTTGCTGCAGGACTACCGGTTTGTATTTCTGGATGCGTTGATCCGGTTTTTGGCCAACATCCTGGTGGCGTTGGTTTTTGCGGGTGCGGCCGAGGCGTGGATGTTGAAGTGGCCATCGTCGGCGTTGGTGGGTGTGGCTGGTTTGTTGATCTTGTACTCGTTCGCCAGGGTACGGGTGCAGACTTTGCTGACCCGATTAGTGTTTCGGCGGGAGGAGTTATCGGGATTCTTGGATTCTTTGCGGGGGGCGGGGGATGAGGTGGAGTTGTTGGCTCGGGCGGAGGATAGGCTGCGGATGTATTTTGGTGCCGGGACGGCGGCAGCCTCTGAGGAGGAGGTTGCCGAGGGGGCGTTTCTGTTGGGTAGTGGGATGGAGGCCGGCCTGGGTGTGCGGATCGGTGGGGGGCAGATTCGGGTGATGCGGTTTGGCCGTCGTGTGGGCGGGCGGCGGTATTTGAGTGAGGATTTGCAGGCGTTGCGGACGGCGGGGGAGCGGATCCGGGAGGAATTGGAGTCCTTGCGGGAGGCTGGGATGCAGCGGTTGGTGGCGCAGGCCGAACTGCGGGCGCTGCAGGCGCAGATTCATCCGCACTTTTTGTTCAATGCTTTCAATACGTTGTATGGGATTATTCCGAAGGAGGCGAGCGGGGCGAGGCGGACCGTATGGAATTTGGCGGATATCTTCCGGTATTTCCTGGAGGCAGATCGAACGTTCGTTTCAGTTGAGGATGAGGTTCGGATTGTCCGGGCGTATTTGGAGATTGAGTCGTTGCGGTTGGGCGGGAAGCTGGTGGCTGAGATCGATGTGGAGCCGGCGGTGATGTCGGCGCGGGTCCCGTTGTTGTGTTTGGAACCGTTAGTTGAGAATGCGGTGAAGCACGGCGTTTCCGCAAGGGCGGAGGGCGGGACGGTTCGGCTGCGGGTTTGGCGCGATGGGGAACTCCTACGTGTAGAGGTTGCCGACACCGGACGGGGGTTTGGCGAGGCGGCGGTGAAGGGAGGGGGTGTGGGACTGGATAACGTGAGGCAGCGATTGCGATTATGTTATGGACCGGAGGCGGATCTGGTGATTTCCAGTTCAGCGGCCGGGGCAACCGTTTCGTTTGCAGTTCCCTTCCCCTTATGAGAGTTTTGATTGTCGATGACGAGCCGATAGCGCGGCAGGTGATGCGGGAGTACCTGGAGGATTTCCCGGGTGTCGATATTGTTGGTGAGGCGGGTACGGGGCGGGATGCGGTGGCGCTGGTGGAGCGCACGAACCCGGATGTCGTTCTTTTGGATTTGCACATGCCGGAGATGGATGGGTTTTCGGTGGCGCGTAGTTTAGGGGGGCGAAGCGTGCCGGTGATCATCTATGTGACGGCGTTTCAGCAGCACGCTTTGGAGGCGTTTGAAACGGGAGCGGTGGACTATTTGCTGAAGCCTGTGCGGGAGGAGCGGTTGGCGGAGGCGTTGGAGAGGGCGCGTACGCGGCTGGCTGGGTTGGCGAGTGAGGTGCGGAAGATTGTGGGGCGGATGGGGGATCAGGTTCGGCTGTTCGATCCCAGTGAGGTGGTTGGGTTTCAGGCGGATGGGGAGATTGTGTTTATCTTGACTTCCCAGGGGCGTTATTTTGCAAGTGGGTCTTTGCGGGCGATGGAAGAGCGCCTGGCGGGGGGGCCGTTCCGGAGGGTGCATCGGAAGACTCTGATCAACAGAGATCATATCCGCGCGATTTCTCCGCTGAGTAGCAAGCGGTGGCTGTTGAAGATGTCCAATGGGTTGGAGGTGGTGGTTAGTAAGCGTTTAGCGGGGTTGGTGCGGGACGAGACGAAGGGTTGATGGGCCTGGGATGATTCTGTAGAGTCGGGAAAATCCTAGGTGGTTTGGGTTGTGTAGCGACGCCCCCCAAAGGAGGGGAGTGCTGATCGCACTATAATTGCGGGATGCCCTCCGGCCAGTCCGCTACTCCACAGTCCCGCGTTCGTTGGTGGATTCTTGTCTTGCTGTTTCTTGCGACGACGATCAACTATATGGATCGGATCGCTTTTGGCTTCCTCGTTCCGGAGATTCGCAAGGACATGGTGTTGGACGATGCCATGTATGGCCGGATGACGGCGGCGTTTGAAATGGCCTACACGGTCGGCTTTTTGGCGATGGGGAAGCTGATTGATCGGTACGGGACGAAGATTGGGTATGCGGTGGCCATCGCGTGGTGGTCTGCTGCGGCGTTGTTCCATGCGCTGGCGCGGACGCCGTTGACGTTGGGGATGAACCGGGCGTTGTTGGGTTTGGGTGAGGCGGGGAATTTCCCAGCGGCGATCAAGAGTGTCGCGGAGTGGTTTCCGAAGAAAGACCGGGCGTTTGCGACGGGCATATTTAATGCGGGTTCGAATGTCGCCTCCATGGTTGGGCCGCCGCTGTTCACCGTAATGGTTATGAATTTTGGTTGGCGCGGTTGCTTCCTGATTACGGGCGGGTTGGGGTTCTTGTGGCTGGTGTTGTGGATGATTACGTACCGGAAACCTGAGGAACATCCGGGTGTGAATGAGGCGGAGCGGGAGTACATTCTGTCTGATGAGGATGGGACGAAGGAGCCGGAGATCGGTTGGTTGGCGGCGTTGAAGTATCGGGAGACCTGGGGATTCGCGGCCGGGAAGTTTTTGACGGATCCGGTTTGGCGATTCTACAGCTATTGGCTTCCGGTTTATTTGTACGACGTTCGTGGTTTTGACATGAAAAAGGTTGGCTGGGTGTTGCCGTTCATTTATTTGATGGCTGATTTTGGGAGCGTCGCGGGCGGGTGGCTTTCCGGGTATTTCATTCGGAAGGGGTTCGACGTTGGGAAGTCTCGGAAAATGGCCATGGGCGTCTGTGCGGCGTGTATGCCGTTGGCGGTGACGGCGGTGTTGTTTGATAGCCCGGTGATTGCGGTGTTGTTGATGAGTTTGGCGACGGCGGCGCACCAGGGGTGGTCTGCGAATCAGTTCACGACGGTTTCCGATGTGTTCCCGCGGCCGGCGGTGGCTTCGGTGACGGGGATTGGAGGTTGTGCAGGCGGTTTGGGTGGGGTGATGTTTGCGACCTGGCTGCCGGGTGTTTTAATTCCTGTGATTGGGTACAAACCGATTTTCTTGACGTTCGGGTTGTTTCATTTGACGGCGCTGCTGTGCGTCCACCTCCTTATGCGGGATCTGAAACCAGTACGTTTACAGGAGTTTCCTGAGGGCCGGCTCAGCTAACACTCCGGACAATCCGAGGGGACATGCGTGCTGTTCTAGGGCACACTGAGGGCGTTATGTCCCCCTCCCAGTTGGCGCTTCCTTTGATTCCCGAAGATCGGCAGGAAACCCGGTTTGATAGCCGGTATGCCGCCGAGTTGGAGAAGACGGTTCGCTTTGGTTTGCGGCGGCGCGACTTGCAGGGGATTTTGCCGAGCGGGTCGGTCACAGTGGATGCGGCGTTGGGTGTGGGCGGGTTGCCGCGGGGCAGGATTGTCGAGTTGTTTGGGCCACCGGGGGTGGGGAAGACGACTTTGGGACTGCAGGCGGTGGCGGCGGTACAACGGGATGGGGAGACGGCGGCGTTCGTTGATGTCGAACGTTCGTTTGATCCGGGGTATGCGGCCCAGATGGGTGTGGACTTGGATGCGCTGTTGTTGGCTCGGGCTGAGGATGGGCAGCAGGCGTTTCGGATTTTGGAGAAGTTGGCGGGCTGTAAAGCTGTCGATTTGATTGTTGTGGACTCCGCGGCGGCGCTGGTTCCGCCGGAGGAGCGCGAGGCTGCCTTGGGAGAGGCGACGCCGTTTGCGCAATGCGAGTTGTTGGCGAGTGGTTTGCGCCGACTGGCGCGGGCGTTGCAGGGGAGTCCGGCGTGTGTTGTGTTCCTGAATCAGGTGCGTAGCTATCAGGGATTTGGGTATTCGGAGACGAGTGCTGGCGGGTGGGCGTTGAAGTTGCACGCTTCGGTTCGAGCGGATTTGCGGGAGAGGGCGGAGCTTCGGAGCGGGACGCGTGTCCAGTTGCGGGTGGTTAAGAACCAATTGGCTCGGCCGCGGCAGACGGAGTTTGATTTTGCCGGCGGAGTGGGTGTGGTGCGGGAGGCGGAACTCCTGGACAGGGGCGTGGAGGCGGGGGTGATTCAGAGTGGTAAGGGCGGCTTCGTTTATGATGGCCAGGTGATTGGCCGGAATCGGTTTGAGGTTCTGGAGCGTTTGGCGCAGCATGCGACGTTGGCAGCGCAGATTCATACAGACGTTCGACTGGCCCTTGGGTTGACGCAACGGCGGCCGATGGGTCGCGATGACCGTGCGAAAGAAGCGAAGGCTAGCGGAGTGTCGAACGGTTAGTAGCCGCCAGCCTGGCGGCATGCGGTGATTTGATCGGCGATGGTTTTCGGCAAGTCGCGGTCTTCGGCAGTGAGTTGGTTCCGATTGGCGATTTCTGCGAACAGCAGGCGGGCACGTTGGAGTTCGGCCTCAGCCGATTTCCAGGCTGCTGGTTGATTGGCGGCTTTCGCGAGGGTGCGGCCGAAGATCCACTGGCTGTATGCGCGGTCTCTCCGGAACAGGGGGTTCTCGGGTTCCTGTTCCAGGAGCGAGTCGATGATTTGGATGGCGGCGCGAGCGCTCTTGACTGCAGTTTCGTGATCCTGAACTTCGGCGAGTTTCAGTTGAGCAATGGCGAGGAGTTGAGTTGCGTAGGGGTTGGCGGGGTCGCGTTGAATCCAGTCTCGGGTGGATTGGAGGAATTCGCGGTAGCTCTTGAGCGCTGCGTCGGTGTTTCGCGCTTTCGTTTGGTTGTTTCCCTGGCGTTGCCAGGCGAGCGCGAGATCGCGACGCGCGAGAATGTTGGCGGGGTCGAGTGAGATCAGTTGGCGGAAAGATTCGATGGCGTCTTCCGTGGAGTCTTGTTTGAGGAAGGCGTAGGCGAGGTCCCGGCGGGCCTGTAGATTTTGGGAATCGGTGACGGCGAGTTCCCGGCGCAGTTGGAGGGAGCGATGGTGGAGTGGTGCGGCGGTGGAGAGGTTGCCGTTTTGAGTTTCCAGCTCGGCGAGATCTTCCAGGGCGAGAGATAGTTCGCGTTTGGGCTGGGGCGCGAGAGGAGTGGCGGCGGCGAGTTGTTCGTAAACTCCGATGGCCGTCCGGTAGGAGTCGGCGGCGGCTGGGCGATTTCCGATTTGTTGGAGCACGGTGGCCAATCGCGTGTGGCTGTTGGCGAGTTGCCGCTGGGCACCAGGACCGTTGAGGGCCATCGCCATTTGGTGGGCTTTTCGGGAGAGGGTTTCGGCTTCGGCGGTAGCGCTCGTGGCGGAGAGGGCGATGGCGAGTTTGTGATACGTCAGAGCTTTTGTTTCCGGGTTCGTGCCGGCGGTTTCACGATGTTGGACGGCGGCGCGGAGGGACTGGATGGCGCCGGTGGTGTCGCCATTGAGTGTAAGCATGTCGGCGACGGCTTCGTTGGCGGTAGCAAGGTCGTTGGTGATTTGGGTATTCTTCGGTTCGCGCGTGGCTGCGGCCTGGAGTAGATTTTGGGCGTTACGGTAGCTGTTGAAGGCGCCTGCCGTGTCTCCGAGATTTGGGAAGTTGGGGTTGCCTTGGAGGTTGCCGACACGGATGTATCCGGCGGCGAGATCGCGTTGCAAGGTCGTGTCGTTGGCGGATTGTTTGGAAAGGGTACTGAGGTAGTCGAGCGCTTTGTTAACGAGGAGGCGGCGGGCTGGTGTGGTGCCGGGCAGGGGGGCTAGCGCATCTTGGACGTCGAAGAGAACGGCGTTGGACAGTTTGCGGACTTCGGTGAAGCGGGCTTCGGCGCGTTGATGTTCGGCGCGGGCGCGGTAGGCTTGCCACAGGGCGAATACGGCGATGATGATCAGGAGTGAGAAGGTGGCCGCGGCTGCGAGGGTGGCCGCCATGTTGCGGCGGAGAAAGAGGCGGACGCGGTAGGCGGTGTTGTCGGGGAGGGCGGAGACGGGTTGGTGATTTAGGTGGTTGCGAAGGTCGTCAGCGAATTGCGCGGTGGATTGGTAGCGGTGCTTGGGATCGCGGCGGAGCGCGCGGAGGAGAATGGCGTCGAGTTCCCCTTTCAGGTTTTGGGTGAGGAGTCCAGGGTTTCCGTCGCGATTCTGACTCACAAGGAGGGCATTACGGGTGACCTGGCGGCGGCCGTCGGGGAGTTGGCGTTCTGTGGTCCGGAAAATGGCTTGGCTGGGTGGTTGGGGTTCGCCTTGCGCGAAGGCGCGAATGGCTTCGAGCGGTGCATCATCGCTTACTTGGTAGGGACGATGGCCAGTTAATAGTTCGTAGAGAACGATTCCCAGCAGATAGACGTCGCTTGCGGTGGTGATCGGTTCGCCTTTGATTTGTTCAGGACTGGCGTATTGGGGTGTCATCAGGCGCATCGACGTCGCGGTTTTGTCGACGACGGCGGAGCCGGGTTCCGGGGTCATCAGTTTGGCGATACCGAAATCCAGGAGTTTGACGGTTCCATCGGGACGGACGAGAATGTTGCCGGGTTTGATGTCTCTATGGATAACGAGGTTTTGGTGGGCGTAGTGCAGGGCGTCGCAGACTTGGAGGAAGAGTTGGAGCCGTTGGTTGGTTTTTAGTTTCTTTTGGTCGCACCAGGTGTCGATGCTGACGCCCTCAACGTATTCCATGACGATGTATGGGCGGCCGTCGTCGGTGGCGCCACCGTCGAGGAGGCGTGCGATGTTGGGGTGGTCGAGGGAAGCTACGATTTGGCGTTCGCGACGGAAGCGTTGGATGATTCGGTCGGATTCGATGCCCTTGTGGATTACTTTAATCGCTACGAGCTTGTTGTAGGTTTTGTCGGCGCGTGAGGCGAGATAGACGGCACCCATGCCGCCGCTTCCGAGGAGCTTCTGAATTGCGTAGGGTCCGATTTGCTTTGGCATCGGTTCCTGCATTTCCGCGGCTGCGTCGGCGAGAACTTTGGACAGCGGTGTGACGGCTGGCTTTTCGAGGAAGTTTTCGGAGGTCGAGTCGGATTGGAGGAGTTCGCGAACCTGGGCGTAGAGTTGGCGGTCCGCTCCACAGGCGCGCTCGAGAAACGCTGGACGTTGCGGGAGGGGTTGTTCCAGGACAAGTTGGAACAGGCTTTTCACCTGGCTATATCGTTCGGGAGTCACGTATGGTCCGCGAAGTTAGTATGCCGCAAATTATTGGCGAGTGGCGGTATACGACATTGATACAGTGCGGAGGCGAAACTGTGTGCCGACTGCCGGGCGATCGAGCGACGTGGCGGGGAGAGCGTCGGTATCAATTAGCGACATGGTTTGTGCGATGAGTTCCGGGTCGGAAGAGAAGTGGGTTCGCAGGAATGATTCGCGTTGGTCTGGGGGGTATTCCAGGGCGAGCCGGAAAGCGGATTTTACCTGCTGGTAGCGCTCAGGAGTCACGGGTTTTCCAGGATGGCGGGGCGGGCGTTTGGTCGCCCCGCCGCCTCCGATTGTCTGCGGGAACTTTCCTTCAGCTCCTCGTCACTAAGTAGCGCGGATTCCCTGGATAAAAAGCATCAAGTATTTTTCGGGCGGGTTGCGGTGAGTTGGTGATGCAGCCAGGCACGGGCCATGCGCCATTCCCGTTCGACGGTGGCGGTGGAGATGCCCATAACTTCCGCGGCTTCTTCCACGGTGAGGCCGCCGAAGAAACGGAGTTCGACGAGTTTGGCTTGGTCGGGATCGAGAGCTTGGAGGCGGTTTAGTGCTTCGTCCAATTCGTCAAAGGCTACTTCCGGGATCGACGCGATGCCGATGTTGTCTTCGATCGACAGGACTTGGGCGTTGCCGCCGCGTTTTTGCGCGCCCTGGTTGCGAGCGTGGTCGACCAGAATGCGTCGCATGAGTTGCGCTGCGACGCCGAAGAAGTGGGCGCGGCTCTGCCAGTTGACGCGGGTTTGATCCACGAGTTGCATGTAGGCCTCGTGGACCAGGGCCGTGGCTTGCAACGTGTGGTCGCCGCGTTCACGCCGCATATAATTGGCGGCGGTGCGGCGGAGTTCTGTGTAGACGATCGAGAATAGCTGATCGTGTGCTCCGGGCGCGCCTTGGCGGGCATCGGAGAGGAGTTGGGTGACTTCGCCGCCGGGTTGTGGGGTCACGTGTTTTTCTTCCAGGGAGAGGTGGTAGGGACGGGCAGAGTCGAACTGCCGACCTGTCGCTTAGGAGGCGACCGCTCTATCCATACTGAGCTACGTCCCCAAAACCTTCCTCATTCTACCAGCGCTTCAACCCCTTTGTGCCGATGTCTTTTCGGAATTGCATGCCGGCGAAGTGAATGGGGGCGGCTGCTCTGTAAGCGCTTTCAATGGCTTGGGGTAGCGTGGGCGCGGAGGCGGTGACGGCAAGGACCCGGCCGCCGTTAGACAGGAGTTGGCCGTTTTCGTTGGTCTTTGTGCCGGCGTGGAAGACTTTGGCGCCGGTGGCTTCAGCGGCTTCGATGCCGGTGATGACGTCGCCGGTGGTGGGTTTGCCGGGGTATCCGGCGGCGGCGAGGACGATGGCGACCGAGGGATCGGGGGACCATTCGAGGGTCGAGTTGTGGAGGTTCCCGGTGGCTCCATTGTAGAGGACCTGTGCGAGATCCGACCGGAGGCGGTACATGATTGGCTGCGTTTCGGGGTCACCCATGCGGACGTTGAATTCGAGGGTTTTGGGGCCGTTGGCCGTCATCATCAATCCGGCGTAGAGGAAGCCGGTGAAAGGGGAACCTTCCTTGCGCATGCCTTCGATGGCAGGGCGCATGACCGTCTCCATGACCGTCTGGGTTTGTTCGCTGGTGAGGATTCGCTCATCGGCGTAGGCTCCCATGCCGCCGGTGTTGGGGCCGTGGTCGTTGTCGAAAATGTTTTTGTGGTCCTGGGAGGGCAGGAGCGGGAGGATGGTTGTTCCGTCGGAGAGGGCGATGAAGCTGACCTCTTCGCCGACGAGGAATTCTTCAATGACCAGACGCTGGCCGGCGGCGCCGACAAGTTCTCCGGCCATGAACTGTTTTACGGTGGCGCGGGCTTCTTCCAAGGATTGGGCGATGACGACACCTTTGCCGGCGGCGAGGCCGTCGGCTTTCAGGACGACCGGCGCTTCGAAGTCTTCGAGGGCTTTCAGGGCGTCGGCTTCATTGGTCGCGGTATGGAAGCGTGCGGTGGGGATGTTGTGACGGGCGAAGAATTTCTTGGAGAAGATCTTGCTGCCCTCGAGTTGAGCGGCGGCTTGGACGGGGCCAAAGATGGGGCGGCCGGCTTGGCGGAACTGGTCTACGACGCCATCGATCAGTGGGGCCTCGGGGCCGACGACTGTGAGGTCGATGCCGTGGTCGGCTGCGAGTTGGAGGTAGTTGTTGCCGGAGAGGCAGGTGGCTAACTGGGCGATACCGGGGTTGCCCGATGCGGCGTAGACCTTTTTCACGGTGGGGCTTTGGGCGAGGCGCCAGGCGAGGGCGTGTTCACGGCCGCCGGATCCGATGACTAGTACTTTCAACGAATAAATCTCCTCCAGTTAGAATAGAACAGGCTCTATTTTGGCTTTGCAATATGATGTTGTCGTAATTGGCGCCGGTCATGCCGGCTGTGAGGCGGCGCGGGCGTGTGCGCGGTTGGGATTGAAGACGGCGATGATCACGATGAATATCGACCTCATCGCGCAGATGTCTTGCAATCCGGCGATCGGCGGGATTGCGAAGGGTCATCTGGTTCGCGAGATTGATGCGCTCGGTGGGGTGATGGGAGAGGTGGCTGACGCCGTTGGGATTCAGTTTCGATTGCTGAATACCAGTCGCGGACCGGCGGTGTGGTCGCCACGGGCGCAGTGCGACAAGAAGCAGTATCGGATTCGGATGCGCGAGGTTTTGGAGCGGGAGCCGAATCTGCGGATTCTGCAAGCGGAAGTGGCGGAGTTGGTTATCGATCCTGCCGCAGTTCCGGGAGGGCGTCGTCGGATTCGGGGCGTGTTGTTGCGGGATGGGCGGCAGGTTTCCTGTGGCGCGGTGGTGATTACGACTGGGACGTTTTTGAACGGATTGGCTCATGTGGGGGAGAGCAAGTACAACTGTGGGCGTAATGGGGAGGCTCCGTCGAATTTGCTGGGAAACCAGTTGCGGCAGTTGGATCTGAACTGGACACGGTTGAAGACGGGTACGCCGCCGCGGTTGGATGGACGTTCGTTGGACTGGTCGCGGTTCGAGCCGCAACCAGGGGACGCGGTACCGACTCCGTTTTCGTTTATGACGGGGAAGATCGACCGGGAGCAGATTAAGTGCTATATAGCATTTACTTCTGAGGAAACACACCGGGTGTTGCGGGAGAACATCGGGCGGTCCCCATTGTATAGCGGGGATATTGAGGGTATTGGTCCGCGATATTGTCCTTCTATCGAAGACAAGGTTGTGAAGTTCCCGGACAAAACGCGTCACCAGATTTTCCTCGAGCCCGAGGGGTTGGATACGTACGAGGTGTACGTGAACGGGATGTCGACGAGTATGCCGGTGGATGTGCAGACGGCGATGATCGCGTCGGTGCCCGGGTTGGAAGACGCGGAGATGATTCGCCCTGGGTATGCGATTGAGTACGATGCGATCGATCCACGGGAGTTGGATCATAGCTTGGAAGTGAAAAAAGTAGAAGGTCTGTTTTTGGCGGGTCAGATTAACGGAACCTCTGGGTATGAGGAGGCCGGGTGCCAGGGTCTGATTGCGGGACTCAGTGCGGCGTGCAAGGTTGGTGGGGCGGCTCCGTTCTCGATTCCTAGGTCTGAGGGGTACGCGGGGATTTTGGTTGATGACTTGATTACGAAGGGTGCGGATGAACCATATCGGATGTTCACCTCGCGGGCGGAACATCGGTTGCACCTTCGGATTGATAACGCCGACGAACGATTGACGCCACTGGGGCGCAGGTTGGGATTGGTAGCTGCGGATCGATGGGCTCGGTATGAGCGGAAGCAGGAGCAGAAGGCTCGGTTGGAGCATTGGCTGGCTGGGACCCGTTTGAATCCTTCTGATTTCCCTGGAGTGGGAATGTCCGTTGATGATCGGCCATTGTTGTCCGTCTGGCTGCGGCGTCCCGAGGCTCGGTTATCGATGATTCAGTCGCATATGGAAGGCGCAGTTGGTGGCGCGCCGGAGCGGGGACTTGTTGAGACTGTTGAGACGGCGATCAAGTACGGGGGCTATTTATCCCAGCAGGATCGGCAGATTTCTCGTTTGAAGGAGTCTGAGAGACGGGCGCTGCCCGAAACGCTCAGCTATTCCGGGATCCCGGGCCTATCGCGAGAGGTTTCGGAGAAGCTTGCACGGGTTCGCCCTGCTACTCTCGGCCAGGCCGCCAGGATTCCCGGCATCACCCCTGCGGCAATTGCGATTCTCGATATCTATCTCTCAAAGGGCGATTAGGTGTTCCACGTGGAACATCCGGCGCACTTCGCTCAGGCTTTTGGAACACTGGATGTTCCACGTGGAACATGTTTCGGGAAGTGTTCCACGTGGAACATCACATTGGAGCCGGATTCTAAATCTCCCGTGATAGCATCGTGAAAGGGATACAACGCTTGGCCAAAATCATAGCGATAGCGAATCAAAAGGGCGGCGTAGGGAAAACTACTACCGCCATCAACCTAGCGGCCTCGCTAGCTGCGAATGAATTCAAAGTGTTACTTGTCGATGCTGACCCCCAGGGGAATTCGACAACTGGTCTGGGCGTCGCCAAGAACCCAGAGAATACAAGTCTGTATCACGTCCTGACGGGCGAAAAGACGGCGGCCGAGGCTATCGTAAAAACTGAATGTGAGGGCCTGGACCTTCTGCCCGGCGATCGGTCGCTCGTTGGGATTAACGTAGAACTTATCCAGATGGAGCACCGGGAAGCCAGTTTGAAAACCGGTTTAGCCCCGATCCGCGAACAGTATGGTTACATCCTGATCGACTGTCCACCCGCATTGGACCTTCTCACCTTAAACGCGCTTGTTGCCGCGGACTCAGTGCTCATCCCGATCCAGTGCGAGTTCTTCGCCCTGGAAGGCATCTCGCAGCTCATGGATACCGTCGAACGCATCAAAGAGTCCTTCCAGCACGATCTCAAAACGGAGGGGATCCTGCTGACCATGTTCGACGACAGAACAAATCTCACCCGCCAGGTGGCACAAGACCTAAAAGAGTTCTTCCAGGACGAAGTCTTCAAAACCGTTATTCCACGCAACGTACGTCTCGCCGAAGCACCGAGCCACGGAAAACCTGTGCTGCTTTACGACGTGAAATCAAAGGGAGCCGAATGCTACCTGCAACTCGCCAAGGAGATCATTCAGAATGAGCAACGCGCCAGAGAATCCGCGCAAAGCGCTGGGTAAGGGACTCTCCTCTCTTCTCCCTGGCCGCCCTACTACCCCTGCTGTGGCTGCCGCACCTCCGCCGCCGTCCGCTCCGGCGGTTGAAATGCCGATCAACAAACTGGCAATTCACGCAATCGAGCCGAATCCCACGCAGCCGCGCTCCGTTTTCGATGCGGCGAAACTTGCCGAACTTTCCCAGTCGATCAAAGCGAATGGCATCATTCAACCGCTGATTGTTCGCAAGATCGGAGAGACGTTCCATCTAATCGCCGGCGAACGGCGTTGGCGCGCCGCGAAGTTGGCGGGACTGGCTGAAGTTCCCGTAGTTGTCCAGGAACTCTCCGACGCGAAGGTGATGGAAGTCGCGCTGATCGAAAACATCCAGCGCGAAGATCTCAACCCGATCGAAATCGCAATCGCCTTCGAAAAACTAGCGGTTGAGCTCGGCCTCAGCCACGAAGAGATTGGGCAGCGAACCGGCAAGGATCGGTCAACCATCACGAACATGCTCCGGTTGCTTCGCCTCCCCGGAGATGTGCAGATCATGCTGGCGGAGCGCCGCCTATCCATGGGCCACGCCAAGGCAATCCTGTCCCTCCCTGAAGACGACCTTCAACGGGAAGTGGCAGAGAAGGCTGCCGCCCAAGGAATGAGCGTTCGCCAAGTCGAACAGCTCGTCCAGAAAATGACGCAGGTCCGCGATCCGAAAAAGCAGGCCGAACCCGAAGTCGATCCGAACGTCAAAGCCGCAATCCGCGAGCTCGAAAACTCCCTCGGTACAAAAGTCAGAATTATCGAACGCGCACCCGGTAAGGGACGGATCGAAATTGACTACTACTCGAATGATGACCTGGATCGAATCTATTCGGTCATCGTGGGCGAGGCACCCTAACGTCTAAGTTTGGTGCCGGCGGTAGGACTCGAACCTACGACCTGCGGATTATGAGACCGCCGCTCTAACCACCTGAGCTACACCGGCAACAAGTCCAGAATAAACAACAACTTGCAATCATGTCAATGCCTGCTGCTATATAGCATTCACTTCTCACTCACTTGCCCACCCCATCCACACCACCGGTTATCCACTTCACGGACGTCTCCAAGAGCTATCCCATCTACGATGCTCCCAGCGATCGCCTCAAAGAACTGCTAACGCTCAATCGCGTCTCCTACCACCGCGACTTCTGGGCCCTCCGCGAAGTTTCCTTCGATGTGAAACGCGGCGAAACCTTCTGCATCATCGGTGAAAATGGCTCCGGCAAAAGTACCCTACTTCAAATCGTCGCGGGCATTCTGCAGCCCACCACAGGTACCGCCCAAACCAATGGCCGCGTCGCCGCACTTCTCGAACTCGGTTCCGGCTTCAACCCCGAATTCACCGGTCGCGAAAACGTCTATCTTAACGCCGCCATCCTCGGCCTCACCACCGCCGAAATCGACGCCCGCTACCCGGAAATCGAAGCCTTCGCCGAAATCGGCGACTTCATCAACCAGCCCGTCAAAACCTATTCGAGCGGCATGACCGTCCGGCTCGCCTTCTCCGTCGCCATCCACGTCGATCCCCAGGTTCTCCTGGTCGACGAAGCGCTCGCAGTCGGCGACATCTACTTCCGCCAGCGCTGCATGCGAAAGGTGCACGAACTCCGCGCCAAAGGCGTCACGATCCTCTTCGTCTCCCACGCCATCGGCGACGTCAAAGCCATCGGAGACCGCGCCATGTGGCTCGACAACGGCCGCGTCCGCGAACTCGGCGAAACGGAACTCGTAATCGCCAAGTACCTCGCCTACATGGTCGAAAAGGACTCCCAGTTCCTCGGCCTCGCCCGCGCCGAAAACTCAACCGCCCAACCCACCGCCGCCACGCAAGCCCCCGAACTCGTCACAGGCATCCCCAACATCGATCACCGCTACGGCGACGCCCGCGCCCAAATCATCGGCATCCAGGCCACCGATCCCGACGGCCGTCCGCTGCACCTCCTCGAACCCGCCAGCAAGATCGTCCTCCGCATCAGCGCCCGCGCCAGCGAACCCATCCTCAACCCCAACATCGGCTTCATGCTCCGCAATCACCTGGGCGTCGATTTCGCCGGCACCAACACCCTCCGCGAAGGCCACCAGCTCAGCGAAATGTGGCCCGGCGACACCGTTACCGTCGACTTCCATCTCACGCTCCCCGAACTCTATCCCGCGTCGTTTTCCTTCTCCCCCGCCATCGCCGACGGCAACCTCACCGAGTATAAAATGTGCGATTGGATCGACAACGCACTCACTCTCCAAATGGGCCACAGCGAGGGCCAGGTCTACGGCTACCTGCACCTGCCCTGTCGCGTCGAAGTGAACAGCCGCTTGCAAGCCCAACCGGAGGCCGCTCATGAGCTCTGAGTTCACCGGCGAACGCGTCATCCCCGGCCAGGTCGACATCGACCTCTGGAACGAACATCTCTCCCGCTACGCCTTCGCCGCCCGCCTCGCCCGCCGCAAGCGCGTCCTCGACGTTGGCTGCGGCGCCGGATACGGCTCCGCCGAACTGTCCAACACCGCCGCCACCGTCACCGGCATCGACATCAGCGCCGATGCCATCGCCTACGCCACCGAGCATTACACTCGCCCCAATCTGATATATCAGCAAGCGGGCGCCGCGCAACTTCCCTTCCCCGATGCCAGCTTCGACCTCGTCGTCGCCTTCGAAGTCATCGAGCACCTCACCGACTGGGAACACCTCATCGCCGAAGCGCGCCGCGTGCTCTCTCCCGGTGGCCAATTCGTCGTCTCCACGCCCAACAAGGCCTACTACGCAGAAACCCGCCAGCAGTCCGGCCCCAACCCCTATCACGAACACGAGTTCGAATTCGAAGAGTTCAAACAGGCCCTCGAACAGTACTTCCCGCATACCCTTCTGTTCACCGAAAATCACGCCGACAGCATCGTCTTCCGCCCCATCGCCGATGGCCGCACGCCGTCCGCCGACGTGCGCCTCGATGGCGAAGCCGCCAACGTCGACGAAGCCCATTTCTTCATCGCCGTCTGCGCCGGACAAATGATGACCGGAGCGCCCGCGTTCCTCTACGTTCCCACCGCGGCTAACGTTCTCCGCGAGCGCGAAAAACACATTGCCCGCCTCGAAGGCGAACTCGCCACGAAGGACACCTGGCTCCACGAGTCCCAACAAAAACACGCCGAACTCGTCACGCTCCACGACCAGCAAACCAACGAACTCAAATCCCGCAACGAATGGGCTCTGCAACTCAACCAACAAGTAAAAGACGCCGGCCTGCGCATCGAGGAACTGCAACAGGAAATCGAGTCACAACAGGCCGCCGCCAAAACCGCCGTTGACGGCTACGAAGCCGAACTCGCCCGCCTCGAAACGGAAAAGGACACGGCCATCCAATGGGGGCAGAAGAAGGAGGTCGAACTCCTCGCACAACTCGAATCGAGCCAAGCCGAATTCACCAAGTGTCTCGCCCTTTTCCGCGAAGCCGAAACGACAATCGAAGAGCGCACCAAGTGGGCGCAATCGCTCGAAGCCGAAGTCGAAAATCTCAAGCAACAACTGGAATCCATCCGCGGATCGAAATGGATCCGCCTCGGCCGCAGCATCGGATTCGGGCCCAAGGTCGATTAGCGAATGGCGTTGCTCGGGCGCATTCTGCGCAATTTCCCGCTGCTGATTCTCTCGCCGTTCCTCATCGGCGTGCCGATGCTCGTCATCGCGCTCGCCGACATCGTTCGCCGCCTCACCCCCAAAAAGCCACTCCCGAAAAGCACCCGCCCCAACACCACCGCCGCCAGCATCGTCATCCCCAACTGGAACGGCCGCGACCTCCTCGAAAAGTACATCCCCTCCATCATCGAAGCGACGAAGAACAACCCAGCCAACGAAATCATCGTCGTCGATAACGCCAGCGAAGACGGCAGCGCACAGTTCCTCAAAACCACCCACCCCCAGGTCCGCGTCCTCGCACTCGAAAAAAACTACGGCTTCGGCGGTGGTTCCAACCGCGGTTTCGCCGCCGCCAAAAACGACATCGTCGTCCTCCTCAACAGCGACATGCGCGTCGCCCCCGATTTCCTCGCGCCCCTCCTCGAAGGCTTCCACGACGAAAACGTCTTCGCCGTCTCCTGCCAGATCTTCTTCTCCGATCCCAACAAACTCCGCGAAGAAACCGGCCTCACCCAGGCCTGGTGGGAAAACGGCGGTCTCCGCGTCCGCCACCGCATCGATGACAAGGTCCAATCCGCCTTCCCCTGCTTCTACGGTGGCGGCGGCTCCTGCGCCTTCGATCGTCGTAAGTTCGCCGAACTCGGCGGCTTCGACGAACTCCTCAAGCCCTTCTACCTCGAAGATACCGACCTCGGCTACCTCGCCTGGAAGCGCGGCTGGACGGTCTTCTACGAGCCCCGCAGCATCGTCTGGCACGAACACCGCGGCACCATCGGCAAGAAGTTCTCGCAGGCCTACATCCAGTCCATCCTCAAGAAGAACTTCCTCCTCTTCTGCTGGAAGAACATCCACGAATGGCCCCGCCTGGCGTCCCACTTCTTCTTCGCCCTCGCCGGCGCCTGGCTCAGCGTCCTCTTCGGTGACTCGTTCGAACGCGCCAACCCCCTCGCCCTCTGGCGTGCCTTCCTGCAACTCCCCGAAGCCCTGAAAAGCCGCACCCGCGCCCAACAACTCGCAGCCATCACCGAT
This sequence comes from Acidobacteriota bacterium, assembly GCA_947470805.1. Lineage (GTDB taxonomy): Bacteria > Acidobacteriota > Terriglobia > Bryobacterales > Bryobacteraceae. The sequence goes on from CANIVU010000036.1 coordinate 64,096, forward strand.
ACCGAAGCCTTCCGCCGCCCCAACCCCGGCTACTACCTGGACCGCTTCGAAACACTCCCTAAAACAAAAGAACGCCCTTCTGTTCTATTCCTCTCGCCCTACCCCGTCTGCCCGCCCATCCACGGCGGCGGCGTGTTCATCTATCAAACGCTCCTCGAACTCGTGAAGCACTGCGATGTCCACCTCGTCATCCTCCTCGATGAAGACTGGCAGGAAGCCGCCCACGAAGAGCTCACCGAAAAGTGCAAGACGGCCGAATACCTCGTCCGCCTCGAAGGCCGCCCCCGCGGCTTCGGCTCGCTCACTCCCTTCGCCGTCCGTGAATTCGCCAACGACGATCTCCGCTGGGCCATTCACCGCACGCTGCTCCTCCACAAAGTCGACGTCGTCCAACTCGACTACACCAACATGGGCCAGTACGCCGAAGACTACCGCCAAATCGCCAACGTCCTCTTCGAACACGACGTCTACTTCCAATCCATCGGCCGCGCCCTGGCCAAGGACAACGCCTGGATGCGCCGCCCCGGCGCGGCCTACGAATACCTCCGCGCCCTCCGATACGAACTCAGCCTGCTCCCGCAAATGGACCGCATCCAGATGTGCAGCCAGGCCAACGAAGACTACCTCCTCGAGTTCGTCCCGGAGCTGAAATCCAAAATGCAGACCGGCCTCCGCGCCGGCATCGACACCAGCCGCTACAATTTCAACGCCGCCAACCGCGAACCCGACACGCTCCTCTTCCTCGGAAGCTTCCGCCACATTCCCAACCGCGAAGCGCTCGAATGGTTCATTCAATACGTCTGGCCCCTCATCGTTCAGGCCAAGCCGGAAACGCGCCTCGTCATCATCGGTAGCGACCCGCCCCCGCGCCATTCGCTCCCCGAAATCGGCCACGTGGAAATGATCGGCTTCGTCGACGATGTCCGCGACGCCCTCGCCCGCTACGCCGTCTTCATCTGCCCCATACTCACCGGCAGCGGCGTCCGCGTGAAACTGCTCGAAGCGTATGCCGCCGGCATCCCCGTCGTCTCCACCACCATCGGCGCCGAAGGCCTCTCCAAGCACGACGGCGACACCTGCGCCCTCGCCGACGCGCCCGCAGATTTCGCCGCCAAAACCCTGACCCTGCTGAACGACTCACGCCAAGCCGCTGTCCTCGCCCACAAAGCCCACACTCACGTAATTGAGCACTGGGACATGGCGACCATCACACAGAAACTCGCCGATAGCTACCGCGAAGTTATCGCTGAAAAACGAAAGTAGCCCGGACCGCGTTCCTCTCTCACTTACAGGGGATACGCCGTGTGACATAATCACGCCCATGATCCCGGCCACTGAGTTAGCTCCGGAACCGCCGCCTATCTACGTACCCCCTCCGCCAGACCCCAGCTTCTGGTACGGAGTCTGGATCGCAATCAAGCTGCAATTGATTCCGATCATCGTAATCCTGCCCGCCGCCATTGCGGGAATCTCTCTCCACCGCAAGCTCCATGAGCACCCAGCCGTCGTGCTCATCGGAAGTGTCGTCGCGTCGGCATGGGTCATCCGCAGTTACTGCCGGGAATCCAGCATCAGCGTAATGGACTTAGCCGGCCCGTTACTCTTTCCGCCAAAACTCCTGTTGACTCTCGCCGCCGGAGTACTTGGATTGCTACTCCTCGAAATCCCGCTCGCTCTCCTACTCATGGTCCGCTTCCCGTTCCTCGATCCCAAACTGGATTTCGGTGTCGATCAGTCTCCATTCGCCGCGTTTCTCCTAATCGTCATCGCGGCCCCCCTCACCGAAGAAATCATCTACCGCGGCATCCTGCTCCGCGGCTTTGTCCCCCGCTATGGCGTCCTCCGCGCCGCCATCGCCGCCGGCGCGATCTTCTCCCTGTCCCATGTTTTCCCCATCCGCCTCCCCAGCATGTTTATCGTCGGGTTCCTGCTCAGCTGCGTCTTCCTCCGCCTCGGCTCCATCTGGCCCGGCGTGTTGGCCCACGCGTTCAACAACGCCACCGCCTTCTTCTTCATGCTGAAGCAACCGCAACCCACACCCCCGCAGGCACTCGAACAAATCGGCCCCTGGGTCACACCCTGCATCCTCGCCGGCACCGTCCTCCTCGCCACCGCCATCCTCGCCGCCCGCCGCGTTTTGTCGAACTCGCCCCGCCTCGCGGTACCATGAGAACTTAGCAGCATCATGGCCGAATCACCCATCACACCCCGCGAAAAAGACTTCGCCACCTGGTATCAAGACGTCGTCATCCAAGGCGACATGGCCGAGCCGGCCGAAATCGTCAAAGGCTGCATGGTCATCAAGCCCAACGGCTATGCCGTCTGGGAAGTGCTCCAGCGCGAACTCGACACCCGCTTCAAAGCCACCGGCCACCAGAACGTCTACCTCCCGCTGCTCATTCCGGAGAGCTTCCTGACGAAGGAAGCCGAACACGTCGAAGGCTTCTCGCCCGAACTCGCCGTCGTCACCCATGCCGGCGGCAAGAAGCTGGAAGAACCCTACGTCATCCGCCCCACCTCGGAAACCATCGTCGGCCACTTCTTCTCCAAGTGGATCCAAAGCCATCGCGATCTGCCCATGCTTCTCAACCAATGGGCCAACGTAATCCGCTGGGAACTGCGCACGCGCATGTTCCTCCGCACCACGGAGTTCCTCTGGCAGGAAGGCCACACCGCCCACTCCACGCATGAAGAAGCGTTGGAAGAGGTCATCCGCATGCTCGACGTCTATGCCGAAGTGGCCGAAGACGTCATGGCCATGCCTGTCGTCAAAGGTGTCAAAACCCGCGCCGAAAAGTTCGCCGGCGCCCTCCGCAGCTACTCCATCGAATCCATGATGCAGAACGGCCTCGCCCTCCAGGCCGGCACCAGCCACGATCTCGGCCAGAACTTCGGCAAGGCCTTCGATGTTCAGTTCCAAAGCAAGGAGGGCAAGCTCGACTACGTCTGGCAAACCTCCTGGGGCGTCTCCACCCGTCTCATCGGCGGCCTCATCATGACGCACTCTGATGACAAGGGCCTCGTCCTCCCTCCCAAAATGGCCCACCGCAAAGTGGTCATCGTCCCCATCTTCCGCAAGGACGACGAAAAGGCTATCGTCATGGAAGCGGCCGCCAAACTCGCCAAGGAAGTCGGTGCCCACATCGACACCCGCGAAGGCCACTCCCCCGGCGCCAAGTTCTTCCACTGGGAACGCCGCGGCGTTCCGATCGTCCTCGAACTCGGACCCCGCGATGTCGCCGCCGGCAATATCGTCATCAAGCGCCGCGACACCGGGACCAAGGAAGTCATCCCCCAAACCGAACTCGCCGCCAAGGTCGCCGAAACTCTCGAAGCCATGCAGCGCGACATGTTCTCCAAGGCCAAACAGCGCCTCCAGGACAACACCGTCGTCGCCAACTCCATCGGCGAGGTCCGCGAAATTCTCGACGACGTCACCGCCGAAAAGGGCGGCGGCAAGTTCGTCATGGCCCACCTCAAGGATGATCCCGCCAACGACGCCGCAATCAAGGAATTCCGCGCCAGTGTCCGCAACATCCCGCTCGTCGACGAATACGACGGCCCCGGCAAATGCATCATCACCGGCGAAGAAGTCGCCCAGCGCGTCGTCATCGCCAAGTCGTACTAACTGCCTCCTCTCTACTCGGAAGGACACTCCTGCAGAGTTCCTTCCGAGTAAAATACAGACCTCCAGCTCCACAAACCGCCCACCCGCCGCACTCTCCCGCAAAGCCCCTCAATTCCGATCCGCCTTACACCCTTCCCGCCCGCCCGTCGAACGCCCTCAATCGACACCGCACCCCTTCCACTCAGAAGTACTCTGCTTCCGAGTTCCTTCCGAGTAAAATACAGACCTCCAGCTCCACAAACCGCCCACCCGCCGCACTCCCCCGCAAAGCCCCTCAATTCCGATCCGCCTCACACCCTTCCCGCCCGCCCGTCGAACGCCCTCAATCGACACCGCACCCCTTCTACTCAGAAGTACTCTACTTCCGAGTTCCTTCCGAGTAGAATGCAGACTTGAGCCCTCCACAAACCACCCACCCGCCGCACTCCCCTGCAAAGCCCCTCAATTCCGATCCGCCTCACACCCTCCCGCGTCCCCGTCGAAAGCCGCCACGCAACCCCGCAACCCGTCTACTCAGAAGTACTCCCCTTCCGAGTTCCTTCCGAGTAAAATGCAGTGTAGTGAACCTCTCCTCCCTCCTCCGCGGCCCGGAGGGCAAAACCTTCGAATGCAAGCGTGACTTCTCCTCGCCGGACGGAGTCATGAGAACCCTCGTCGCCTTCGCCAATACCTCCGGCGGCATCCTGCTCATCGGTGTCCAGGACCGCACCCACCAGGTAATCGGAATCGACGAAATCCTCACCGCGGAAGAACGTCTGGCCAGCCTCATCGACGACACCATCAAACCCAAACTCATTCCCTCCATCGACATCCTCTCCTGGCGCAACAAGCAACTCCTCTGCGTTACAGTCTCGCCCAGCCCGTCTCGCCCCCACTACTTCCAGAAGCTAGGCCCACAGGAAGGTATCCTCATCCGCATCGGCTCCACCAACCGCCGTGCCGACCCCGCTCTCGTCGAAGAGCTGCGCCGCTTCGGCCGACCCACCTCCTTCGACGATCAACCCATCCCCGACGCACGCGTCGACGCAATCGATGTCCACGCCGCTGCTCCCCTCTTCCCGCCAAAACGCAAACTCACCCCCCAGTCGCTCCAAAGCCTCCGCATCACAACCACCTATCACCGCCGCGTCGTCCCCACCATCGGCGGCATCCTGCTCTTCGGGAAGGACCGTCTCAGCCGGTTCCCCGATGCCTGGATCCAGGTCGGCCGTTTCGCCGGCACCGACCGCCGCCGCGTCCTCGACTCCGCCGAAATCCGCACCTATCTCCCCATCGCCGTGGCCGACGCCATCGCCTTCATCCACAAACACTCCACCCGCGAAGCCGTCATCGGCAAGGTCAAACGCGCCGACCGCTGGACCATCCCCTCGGTCGCCGTCCGCGAAGCCGTCATCAACGCCGTTGTCCATGCCGACTACTCCCAACACGGCGCCCCCATTCGTATCGCCCTCTTCGACGACCGCCTGGAAATCGAAAACCCTGGCATGCTCCCCTTCGGACTCACGCTCGACGACATCCGCCGCGGTGTCTCCAAACTCAGAAATCGCGTAATCGGCCGCGTGTTCCAGGAACTCGGCCTCATCGAACAATGGGGCAGCGGCATCCAACGGATGACCGCCGCCTGTCGGGACGAAGGCCTCGCCGATCCCAAACTGGAAGAACTCGGAACCCACTTCCGTGTCACCCTCTCCGCCCTCCAGACCCGCGCTCCCTATCTCGACCCACGCGACAAGTCCATCCTGACCATGCTCAAAAACGCCGGTGACGATGGCCTTGGCACCGCCGAAATCGCACGCCGTCTCGCCCGCTCGCCCCGCGCCACCCGCATGCGCCTGGCCGTACTCGTTGGCAGAGGCCACGTCGTGGAAATCGGCAGCGGCGCCACCGATCCCCGTCGCCGCTACTGCCTCTCCACCACCGCCCCCGCCATCTAACCCCCTTACAACTTCCTTACCAACTCCTTACCATCCGCTGACGCCGCCCGCCCGCCCCTCCCTCCTAATGGACTTGGCAGTTCATTCACAGGAGAAACCTCATGCCCCTCACAACCTTCAACCCGAAAACCCACGGGTTCCACTTCGCAAACGAATTCGTCAACCACATCATCGGCGACCTCCACACCACCGGCCTCTGCGGCGGTATGGCCTTCGCGTCGCTGGACTATTACTACGCCGGCCTCCCCATCCCCACCCACGCCCCCGCCGATTTCCCCGACGGCGCCGCCCCCGCCGAAGGCTCCCGCCTCCGCAAGTACATCTACAAACGCATGATCAACAGCGTGGAGCGCAACGCCATCCAATGGGCCAACATCATCGCCAACCCCGTCTTCAACCCCAAGCGCTTTACGAAACGCCACCTTGATGACCTGCGCGCCGAGATCAACGCCGGCCGGCCCGTACCTCTCGGCCTCGTCGGTAGCTTGAAGATCGGGAACGCCGGCAGCGGCAACCATCAGGTCGTCTGCTGCGGCTACGACCTCACCGACAATGGCCACGCCATCACGCTGCATATCTACGACAACAACTCTCCCGATGAGGACATCACCCTGACCACCGATCCCAACGATCCCGTCGACATCACCTACACCGGATACGGCGACTGGTTCGCCTTCTTCATGGCGAAATATAAAGCCCAGCAGCCGGACTACATCGATCTCGCTCTCACCGAAGGCATCGAACTCGACCTCCACGGTCCCGCCAAGTTCCAGGAATGCGGACGGCCCATGGGCGCCCGCTACCGCGTCCGCAACTTCGGCGACTACCCGGCGCGCGTCTCCCGTCTCGTCCTCAATATGCGGGATCCTTCCGGCGACGAATCCATCTTCGCCTCCAAAGAAGTCACCACCCTAGCCCCCGGCTCAGAAGCCAACGTGGGCACGGATCTCGCGACGTTCCCCGACGAATCCGGCGGCTACGACCTGCGCGCCGAATACGTCAGTACCCAGGGAATATCCATCCGCATTCCGGCGCATAACCCCGGTACCGATAACGATGTGACGTTCTCCGCCGTCCCTCCCGGAACCCGGCCACGTCCGCGCCTGGCTGGCGTCAACGGTTAAACGGATACTCCTGCACCCAGTGGAACCCCCGCGTGCGAAGCAGGTACCGGCTCTCGTCGAAGCGGCGCAGAGGGATCGTAACTTCCTTGCCCTCTACTGTCCTTGCCAGGACCACCAAGTTGGGCTCCGGATTGCTCCAGTGGTACGTGGCGATGTTCTTGAGTGCAATCGTCTGCTTCGCAACATCGTAGGTGACCGGTATATATTGACTCCGCCCGTCCGTCATGCGGATGGACATCGTCTCCGGTGTCTCGAACGCCACGCTCCGCCAATCCTGCGACTTGGGGCCTTCTACGGTGTACAAACCGTACAGCGGGGTACGCGGCTTGGGTGCCGCATACGACTTGTACGCACCCACCCCTTGGGCGATAACGCCCAAAGCGAACAGGACAATCCAGGCCACGCGCGACGTCCAAAGACGCCATCCGGGCCTGAACTCGGGGAACCGCAATTCGCCCGGTTCGGCGGCACGGTTCAACAAAAACACATTCATCAGGCGATGAAAGTCGGGAGCCAGAAGAAATGCCGACATCAGCAAATAGTGCGTGGAATGGATCTTTACCGGAATGTCGTAACAGTAGTTGAGCGCCACCACATTCGTCATGACTCCGAAGGTCACCAGAGCACCCAAAGCCGTCGTTCTGCGAAAGTACAGTAGAACACCGCCGGTAACTTCCGCCAAACCGCTAAAAATCGTGTACGCAGCGGATGCCCCCATGAAACTCCAAACAACACCCATAGGGGAGAACGTGCCGTACTCCTGTCCCAGCCGGATCAACGAGTTCTCGGGAAACTGCAGCAGGAATACCTTCGAAAACCCATAACTCAGGAGCATCAACGCCATGAAATAGCGGATCAACAACCGCAACCAGCTATGCAAAATCACATACTGATCGCGTCGCCGGTCCAGCATCGACCAGATCGCCGTACCGCACAACGCGGCCACGAAAGACAAGAACACGTCCATGTACTGCAACGCCGTGTCGCCGCTGCCGGTGCGGTGGTAGGTCGCCGCCTCCGCGCTGACATGAAACAACCGCGTTGCCACCATCGGCGC
>CANIVU010000037.1 GCA_947470805.1 Acidobacteriota bacterium
GGGCGGCGGGGATTTGCGAGCCGGTGGCGGACACGGCGACGGCGCGGAGCCTGCTGTGGGGGCAGCAGCAGTGGAAAGAACAAACCGAGCTGCAGGAGCGGGAGGCGGCGGCGGTGGTGGCGCCGGTGTTTGCGTCGCTGGCGGAGGTGCCGGAGAGTTTGCGGGGGGATGAGTCGCTGTTTTCGAAGCTGCCGGGGGTGTTTCATTTTCAGCATCCGTCGGGATTGTTTGTGGGTGGATCGATTACGCCGGATGAGTTGTACGATACGACGGCGGAGAATCCGAAGCGGTTCGGGTATGTGCGGATTAAGAGTTTTGGCGCGCGGTCCGACAGCATCTTTGACGAGTTTCGGCGGATTTTGGGGGTGATGAACGAGTTTGCGCCGGACGGGTTGATTCTGGACGTGCGGGGGAACCCGGGGGGGAGCATTAACGGGGCGGAGCGGCTGTTGCAGCTGTTGACGCCGGTGGCGATTACGCCGGCCGCCTTCCACTTTGCGAACACGCCGACGATGCAGGAGATCCTGAATCGCATTGAGCAGTATGAGCCGAAGGATGCCGAGGAAATTGTGAAGATTACGCGGCTGAAGGCCGACTTCGCCGATTGGATACAGGACGGGCTGGAGGCGGTGGCGGGGGGCAAGTTGATGACCGATGGGCATCCGCTGACGGCGGCGCGGATTGCGAATAGTGTGGGGCAGGAGTATCAGGGGCCGGTGGCGCTGTTGATTGATTCGGCGTCGTATTCGGCGACCGATATTTTTACGGCGGGGTTTCAGGATCACGGGATTGGGATTGTGATTGGCGTGGACGAGAACACAGGCGGCGGGGGCGCGAGCCGGTGGCTGCACAAGGACGATTTATTTGAACGGCTGCAGATGATTCCGGGGATGCCGCTGCGGCCGTTGCCGGGGGATGCGGCGATTGGGTTTGCGGTGCTGCGGTCTTCGCGGGTGGGCAAGTTTGCCGGGTACCCGCTGGAGGACGTGGGGGTGAAGCGGGATGTGCTGCGGCCGTTGACGAAGAAAGACCTGATGGACTGGGGGTCGGACCTGGTGCGGTTTGCTTGTTCGCAGCTGGCGGCGCGGCCGGTGTACCGGTTGCGGATTTTGGAGGCGACGTTTACGCCGGAGGGGCTGGCGGTGACGGTGGAGACGCGGAACCTGAACCGTCTGGTGTGCCTGCTGGACGGGCAACCGCGGCATGTGGCGAGCACGCGGGAAGGTTCCTTTGTGATTCCGGTGGACCCGATGGACCGGGAGGCGCAGGTGCTGACGGTCGAAGGACACGCGTGGACGGCTACTCGTACACTGGAGTTAGCCGCCGCTGCGCGGCGGACCCTTGCGACATGATCGGCCAGACCATCGCCCAGTACCGGATTGACGCCAAGATTGGGAAGGGTGGGATGGGCGTTGTTTACCGGGCGCAGGACACGCGGCTGGACCGGACGGTGGCGCTGAAGTTTTTGCCGAGGGAGTCGCTGGAGGGGTCGAACCGGGCGCGGTTTGTGCAGGAGGCGCGGACGGCGGCGCGGCTGTCACATCCGAATATCTGCCCGGTGTACGAGCTGCGGGAAGAGGGCGAGGACGTGTTCTTCGCGATGGCGCTGCTGGAGGGGGAGACGCTGGCGGAGCGAATTGACCGGGGGGCGCTGGCGGTGCCGCTGGCGACTTCGCTGGCGATTCAGATTGCGAGCGGGTTGGAGGAGGCGCACCGGAACGGGGTGGTGCACCGGGACGTGAAGTCGGCGAACATCATTGTGAACGCTGAGGATCACGCCTATATTTTGGATTTTGGGCTGTCGTTGCTGAGCGGAGTGACTAGGATGACGGTGCCGGGGACGGTGGCGGGGACGCCATCGTATATGGCGCCGGAGCAGGCGTCGGGGCGGGAGGTGGACCACCGGGCGGATGTGTGGGCGCTGGGGGTGGTGCTGTACGAGATGTTGACGGGGCGACGGCCGTTTGACCGGGACCGGGACGTGTCTACGCTGTACGCGATTGTGCATGAAGAGGCGCCGGAGATGGTGGGCGTTCCGGAGGGGTTGCGGCGGGTGGTGGCGCGGGCGCTGGCGAAGGATCCGGGGGCGCGTTACCAATCAGCGCGGGAGATGGCGGCGGACCTGCGGAGGATGCAGGAGGGGCGGGCGCTGGCGGCGGCGACGATGACGCAGATACGGCCTGTGCAGACGGGGCGTAGGGGTTGGATGATTTGGGCGGCGGTGGCGGTGGTGTCCGCGGCTGGGGGCGTTGGCATCTGGCAGAAGATGGGCGGGCCCGCAGGGGAGAAGCGGATTGCGATTCTGCCGTTTGAGGTGATTGGCGGAGGCGAGGAGACACGGGCAATTTCCGATGGATTGGTGGACACGTTGACGTCGCGATTGAGCGAGACGGAGAGCGTGCAGAAGCAGTTGTTGATTGTGCCGGCGAGCGAGATACGGTCCCGAAAGATTGCGAGCGCCGAGGAGGCGCGGCGGGTGTATGGGGCGACGCTGGTGGTGACGGGGAGCGTGCAGGGCGGGGGCGAGACGACGCTGTTTAACGTGAACCTTGTGGATGCGGTGACGATGCGGCAGTTGGGGTCGCGGAGTTTTTCGTTTGATGCGAAGAACCCGATTGGCATTCGGAAAGAGGCGCTGGGGCGGCTGTTGAGTTTGCTGAATGTGCAGTTGGCGAATGCGGCGGCGCCAGCGGAGGGGGAGACGTCGACACCGGGGGCGTATGCGGAGTATTTGAAGGCGCGCGGGTTCATGGCGCGGTATGACGTGGCGGGGAATTTAGACCGGGCGATTGAGAGTTACCAGGCGGCGACGCAGTTGGACGGGAAGTATGCGTTGGCGTTCGCGGGGCTGGCGGAGGCGGCGTGGCGAAAGGCGACGAACACGGGCGATAAGCAGTGGGCGGAGCGGGCCGTTGGGGCGGCGGAGCAGGCGGTGCGGCTGGACCCGAAACTGCCGGCGGCGCAGGCGCGGCTGGGGGAGATCTACGCGCAGAGCGGGCGGCGGGAGGAGGCGATTGGGGCGTTGCGGACGGCGTTGCAACTGGAGCCGGCGAATGCGGAGGCGCATCGGGGGCTGGCGGGTTTGTACACGAACATGGGGCGGTTCGCGGAGGCGGAGGAGGCGTATTTGCAGGTGACACGGTTCCGGCCTACCGACTGGTATGCGTTCCTGCAGTTGGGGGTTTTCTATTGGGACCAGAACCGGTATGCGGAGGCGGAGGCGGCGTTGCAGAACGCGGCGAAGCTGGCGCCGAATAACGAAATTGTGTACCGGAATCTGGCGGGGTTGAATTTGGTGCAGGGGAAGTACGGCAAGGCGCGGGAGCAGGTGCAGGTGGCGTTGAAGCTGAAGCCTTCGGCACGGGCGTTCAGTTTGCTGGGGTTGGCGAATTACTTTGAGCGGAAGTTTCCGGAGGCGGCGTCGGCACTGGAGGCGGCGGTGGAGTTGGATGGGAATTACTATGTTGGGTGGGGAAATTTGGGGAGCGCGTACCGGTGGGTGCCGGGGAGTGAGGCGAAGGCGAAGGCGGCTTTGCTGCGGGCGGTGGGGCTGGCGGAGAAGCGGCTGGCGGTGACGCCGGAGGATAACAATATCCGCGCGAATTTGGCGGAATACCGCGCGAAGTTGGGGGATAAGCAAGGGGCGGTGGCGGAGATTGAGCGGATTCCGGCGGCCAATCGCGGGGCGTATTGGGGGCGGATTGCGATGGCGTATGAGCTGGCCGGGGAGCGGAAGCGGGCTGTGGAAACGGTGCGGACGGCGCTGGGGAATTCGGCGCTCTTGAGCGAGATCAAGGATGAGCCGGATATGGCGGAGTTATTGAAGGATCCGGGGCTGCGGCGGTAGGTTGTTTTTGCGGGAGGTGTTGCGTCTTGGGGACACTCCTGCTGGTTGGGTTAGGGGCCGAACGGCAATGCGGGTTTTTCCCGGAGTGTCGCCGGAGGGGTGTTCGATCGCGCGGGAAGGATGGCAGGGTGACGTTTTTTTGGGGCGTTAGTTGCCGCCGCCCTTGTCGACGTCCATGCCGATTTCGTCTTTGAGCGATTCGGCGAGGAGGGTCATGGCCTGGGTGACGATGGTGCGGGCTACTTCCGGGGTGACGAGGGCAGCGCCCTGGAGCAGGGCGATGGCTTCATTGATTTTTTGTTGCATTGGGGGAGTATAGCTGGAAATACGCTCTATTCGCCAACCAGGAGTTTCAGCTCCGCCAGGCGCTCGGCGATTTCGGCGCGGGGCATTTGGCGGTATTTTTCCGGCAGAAGGCTGCGGCGGGTGCATTCGCTGACGGCGATGAGCGTTTGCATTTCGATCTCCGCCGGGTAGGAGGGCGGGATGAAATCTTCGAGGACGTGGGTGAGATCTTCGGCGTCGACGGCGAGATCCTTTTCGAGGGCGCTCTTCATGCTGGCGCGGACGAGGATGGCTTCGATGTCGGCTCCGGACATAGTTCCTGCTTTTTCGAGGAAGAGTTTTTCGACTTCTGGGGAGGCGAGGGTGACGCCGGTCTTCTTCATCATGGCGCGGAGCATGGCCATGCGGTCTTCGTCGGTATCGGGGTAGAAGAGGGCGAGATGCTCTTCGGCGCGGCCCTGGCGTTTGAGATCGACGGGGAGCAAGTCCGGCCGGCAGGTGAGGAGGAACCAGATGACCTTGCCGCGGTTTTCGGTGTTGCCCATGAACTGGGCCACTTGAGCGAAGACGCGGCCGCTGACGCCGGAGTCTCCGGAGGAAGAGCGGTCGCCGAGTTGGGCGTCGGCTTCATCGACGATGACCATGATGGGGCTCATGGCTTTGAGCAGTGCCAGGACGCGTTGGAGGTTGCCTTCGGTTTGGCCTTGCCACATAGAGCGGAAGTTTTTGAGGACGACCGCGGGGATGCCGACGTCGCCGGCGAAGCAGGTGGCGAGGAAGGTTTTGCCGGTGCCGACGGGGCCGCAGAGGACGTAGCCCATGGGGACGACATCGCTGCGCCCGGCGCGGATGGCGGTGGCGGCGTCCGTCAGCATTTGCTTGGCCGCGGCGGAGCCGGAGACGTTCGAGAGGGTGAAGCGGGTTTGAATGAACTCCAACATGCCGCCGCTTTCGGCTTCGATCATTTCGCGTTTGCGGCGGCCGAGTTCCTTGGCGGTGAGAGGGATTTTGTTGTGATGGGCGTGGGCGAGGAGGCCCTGGAGCTGGACGCGTTTGAGGCCGCTGGTGAGGGCGGCGAGTTGGGCGGGGGCGACGTCGGAACCTTCTGGGAGAGGGGTTTGTTGGAGGAACCAGTTGATGAATTCGAGGCGTTCGGCTTCGTCGGGAAGGGGGATCGACACGGGGGCGACGCCGGGGTGTTGGACGATGCTTTGGTTGACTTCGAGGAGGTTCTCGGCGATTAAGCAGATGGTGACGTCCTGGCGAAGGAACACCGGGTTCTGGGCCCAGCGCTTGAGGATGACGAGGGCGTTGCGGTCTTCGGCGGAGAGGGAATGTGGGTCGCCGGCGGGGGCGATGGTTTCGGCGTAGGAGAGGGAAAAAGCTATTTTGCGGTTATCGAGGAGGCGGAGGCGGAGGTAGTTGTCGAGGATGTTCATCACGCCGTCGGGATTGCGGGGGAGGCCGGCGGAGTAGTTGGAACCGTGGAAGGTGTCGTAGCCGGAGAGGGCGCTACGGAAGTCGGCCTGCATTTCGTTGGTGGCGAAGGAGAGGCCGCCGCCGCGGTCGTAATCGAAGACGATTTGGCGGGCGGAGAAGAGGCCTTTTTGGAGGAAGTCCTTGAGGGAGAGGAATTCGAGGGCGCCGTTGCGGCGGAGGGGGACCAGATCGTGCACATTTTCGTGCAGGATGAACTGCACGTAGGCACCGGAGAAGTATTTCTGGGAGAGCTCTTGGGCCCATTGCGGCCAGGGATTTTCGGCCATTAGCGGGTCCTGTCTTTTTGGTCGAAGGGGTTGAGGGAGACGGGCGCGGTGCTGGTGGGCATGGGCGCGATGGTGTCGCCGCCGGCGATGGAGAAGAAGTCTTCGATTTCGCGGACGGTGGCTTCGGTGGATTCGACGTCGGCGATCAGGCCTTCGAGTTTTTCGGTGACCATTTGCGGGTCGGTGAGGGTGACGGATTGATCGCGGATGAGTTCGAGGACGTCTTCGATGGCTTCGACCTGGACGTTGATGACCTGGAGATCGTCGACAATTTTGCGGAAACGTTCCTGGCGTTTTTTCAGGATTTCGATGCGTTTTCGGTTGATTTCCTGGACTTTGACGGGCTGTTTGGCGAGGTCGCGTTCGAGGGTTTCGACGTCTTTGTCGATGGCGCGGGGGTTGGCGCGTTGGAGGTATTCGGTGTAGGTGATGCCGGCGTTGGCGAGGCGGAGGAAGGAGGTGAGGAGGCCGTCGAGGCGATTGGACATCTGGTCGACGAAGATTTGGGAGGTGCTGGAGAGGCGGGCGTAGTTGGCGCGGATGTTCTGGCACAGCTGCAGGAGCTTGCCATAACGGTCGCGGATCATGGGGGTGAGCTGCTGCTGCATTTGGCGGACGCGGAGGTCGTGTTGCTTCTTTTCCTCCTCATATTTCCAGCTGCGGACGAGGCGGCGGAAGGCGCTGGACTGGGGGACGACGGCCATGTACATGAGCTCCACGCCGGCGGCGAGGAGGATGGGGAGGGCGGTACCGGAGACAAGCGCGAAGGCGGCGGCGCCGGCGAGGCCGATGACGTTGTACTGCCACTTGAAGGCCTCCTTCAAGTAATTGACGTTTCCGGTCTCGATCTCATCCACCTTGCTGGTGATTTGAGATTTGTAGTTGTAGTCGTCTGGCATTCCGAACTTTACCAGTGTAGCGGTCTAGAGCAAGGGGAAGCGCTGGCGGATCTCTTCGAGGAGGCGGACGAAGTCGGGATCAGTGGTTATTCCTTTTCGCCAGGCGAGGCCCATTTCGCCGAGGTCGTATTTTGCCATGACTTTGGCGCCGGGGATTTGTTTTCCATTTTCGTCGGGTTCGCGGCCGAGGAGGATGACCTGATCGGCAATTTCGCAGACGGCGGCGATGTCGTGGCTGACGATGATGGTGGTGTTCAGTTCGTGGGCGTGGGTGACTTCGTTGATGAGTTCCTGGACGGCGTCGAGGGCGACGCAATCGAGACCGGAGAAGGGTTCGTCCATGAGCAGGAACTGTTCGGAGCACATGATCTGCTGGCCGATGGCGATGCGCTGGCGCTGGCCGCCGGAGAGCTGGGCGGGGTAATGGTCCTTGCGGTCGGCGAGTTTGAAGCGTTCGAGGAGATCGTTGGCGCGGCGTTCGCGATCGGCTCGGGGCTTGCCGCTGTGGGCACCGGCGACCATGAGGTTGCTCCAGATTGTCCGGTGTTCGAAGAGCGGGTATTGCTGAGCGACGACGCCGACCATGCCGCGCTGGACGGGCTTGCCGGGGTGGCCGACGAGGACTTCGCCCGAGTCCGGTTTGTTGAGGCCGGCGAGGATGCGGAAGAGTTGCGTCTTGCCGATGCCGGAGGGGCCGAGGAGGCCGACGATCTGGCCGGTGGTGGAGCCGGCGCGGAGAATGTCGATGATGTCGAAACTTAAGTCCCGGAGGATCTGGTTGCCGCCGAGTTTGAGGGAGATGTTTTTGACCTGGAGAATCGGATCTCCGACGGAGTAGCCGTTGGGCATTTATTTGCGCTCCAGGGTGAGTTCGGCGTAGGGGCAAACGATTCGTTTGAAGAAGCCGATGGCGTAATCCTGCGTGAGGCCGACAGAGAGGATGACGATTTGGATGGCGAAGACTTCGGCGAGATGGAAGTGCTTGTTCTGGTTGAGCAGCATGGCGCCGACGCCGCCTTCGGCGCGGGAGATGCCTTCGACCATCGTCAGCATCATCCAGCCGATGGCTGCATTTTGACGGAGGACCTCGATGGCGCGATCGGCCGTGCCGAGGACGACGACCTCCCAGACGACTTGCCACTCGGACATGCGGAGGGTGCGGGCGTGATCGAACTTGGATTTCGGGATGGCTTCAATTTCGGCGGCCATGGAGGTGACGAAGAAGACGGACATGCCGAAGACGAGGAGGGAGACCTTCAGCGGGCGGCCGCCGCCGACGAGGAGGGTGAAGACGAAGGTGAGGCCGATGAGGCCCAGGAAACGGCCCTTGGCCACCGCGGCGGCGAGCGGGCGGAAGAAGGGCATTACCGTGGCGTAGCAGAGGACGAGGGAGAGGAAGACGGTCCAGGCGAGGGATTCGACGTTGAGGAAGAAGCTGGTGATGAGTTCCTGGCCGAGGCCTTGATCCATCCAGAGTGTGCCCAGGGCGCGGAAGACTTCCGGCGGCGTGGGCAGGACCTGGAAGGGGGCGACGAACCAGATGACGAGGGCGAGTACCGCCTGCACGGCCACCACCACCCGCATGGAGGCGGAGGTGGCCGTGTGGTTGGGTACGAAGACCTTACTGAGGTCGTTCATTTACTTGCCGGTGGTGCCGATTACGATTTCCACGCGGCGGTTTTTGGCACGGCCCTCGTCGGTAGAGTTGGGCGCAACCGGGTTCTGCTGGCCGTGGGCGAAGATGCGGACACGACCTTCGGGGAAGCTGAGCGAGGATTGGCCTTCGAGCCAGGTTTTGACGGCGAAGGCGCGGGATTCGCTGAGCTGCATGTTGGCGTTGGCGTCACCGACGGAGTCGGTATGGCCATGGATTTCGACGGCGGTGGAGCCGGCGACGAGGAGGTCCTTCATCATTTGATCGAGGTCGGTTTTGGCGCTCGCGGTGAAGGTGTTCTTGCCGGTGTCGAAAGTGATGTTCCAGGCCTTGCGGCTGACGACGTTGGTGAGCTTGTCGCTGGTGTTGAACTGCGGGACGGAGGCCGGGGACATGGCGCCGGAGCGGGAGGCGATGGCGGCGATGTAGGAGGTATCGAGGATCTGGTCCACCGCGGGGTAGTTGGGGACGAGATCGGGATACTGCTTCACGACGATGTCTCCGAAGACCGTGTAGGTGGCGGCGAAGAGGTTGGCCGCGCCTTTGACCATGCCGTAGAGGAGGAGGTTGTCCGCCAGGTTGTTGACCGACGAGCCGCCGAGTTCGACCTGGAGGCCCTGTTTGTCGGGTTCGATGACGCCGTTGTAGTAGCGCTCCCAGTAGTTATAGTCGGCATTGGCTTCGTGGTAAACAGCCGTGGAGATTTGGGCGGCGTGCTTGAGGGCGGCGGGGTGGGCCTTGACCTGATCGCCGCCATCGAAGGTGGCTTTCAGCATGCCTTCGACGGTGGAGCGGTTGTCCTGCATCCAGCGATCGATGCCGATGATGGTGTTGGGCATCTGGCTGGAGTACTCCTTGGTGGAGACGATGGAGACGAGGCCGCCCTTTTTCTTGGCTACGTTGACGTCGCCGGGGGTCCAGGTGACGACGCCGTTGACGCAGACGTTCTTGGTTTCACCAGTCTTTTTGCCCTTGTCGACGACGGCGCGTTTTTCGCAGTAGCCGGAGATGTATTTTTCGCCGGCGTCAATGTAGTCGCTGGCGGCGACCCAGTTGAGGCATTTGGGGTCGTAGGTTTTTTCGTCGGGGTTGTTGCAGAGGCTGTTATCGCCGAGCCATTTGAGGGCGATGTTCCAATCGCCGTCGCGGAGGTAGCCGGCGACGAGCCCGCCACGGGAGGCGGCAGGGTTCTGTTTCCAGGCGGGCGGGCCCATGAACTTGTCTTCGCCGCGGGAGTAGCCGGCGGAGCCGATGACTTTGGCGGTGTAATCGGGGCCGAGCTTCTTGAGCGTGTCGTTTAAGCCTTTGAGGAAGGTGGCGGCGCCGTCGCCCATGATGGCGACGAAGTGGGCACCTTTGGTGGGTTGTTTATTGCCGTTTTTGAGTTCGGTGGCGAAGGCGACGAGGGCTTCCTGCATTTTGCCGGAGTCGTCTTCGCGTACGAAGCGGAGGTTGACGCCCTCCTTACACATGAAGCTGCCGTCGGTGGATTGGGGTCCGCCGGCGGCGAACATGAGGCCCATTTGGGCGTTCCAGGCCCAGTGGTAGAAACGGACTTCGGGCTTGTCGTCGCAGCCGCGTTTGGAGCCGGGGAGGTTCGTCGCGGCGACGTTCGAGGTTTGGGACCCGGAGACGGTTGGGAGGTCGATCCGGCCAACGTCGACGGAGGAGCGCACTTTGGCGCTGGGGATTAATTTATCGAGGAGTCCGTACTCCTTGAGGGTGTATCCAACGATACCGGCGCCGAGGGCGAATATGAGTACCCAGCCGCCTTTTTCGATCTTCACAGCCATAATTTTTTCCTGTCTCCTTTTAAGGAACACACGCACAACGGACTTGCTCCGGCCCGGCCTGTGCGCTTTAGAGGGACTTCTCGCCTTCGCGGCCGCCAATGGTCTTGTCGGGCGTGGCTGCGCCGGCCTGCGGCGACACCATGCCCATTTCGACTTTGAACTGTTTCAGCAGTTCGTTGGCTTGCAGCTTTTCGGCTTCTTTTTCGATCTCGAAGCGTTGCTGATCGACGTTGCTGAGCGCCATGTCCATGCGCGCTTCGTTGACGGCGGTTTGCTCTTCGATCTTGCGGACCATTTCGTCGTGTGTCTGGCTAAC
Organism: Acidobacteriota bacterium; assembly: GCA_947470805.1. Taxonomy (GTDB): domain Bacteria; phylum Acidobacteriota; class Terriglobia; order Bryobacterales; family Bryobacteraceae. The sequence goes on from CANIVU010000037.1 coordinate 10,561, forward strand.
GCCGGCCACTTCAAACTGCTCCATGGCGTCGGCAACTTTGGATTGCCACTGGGATCGGCGATTGTCGCGAATGGCATTCATGGCTTCGCGTGTTTTGCGTTCTTTTTCCCGCAGGAACGCCTGTTTGACCATCATCGCTTTTTCGAAAGCGGCTTTAGCCGCGCCCAACTGGCCACCAGTCCGAGCCAGGGCGGAGCGCGTTTGTTCCAACTGCGCCGCGAACGTCGCTGCGATATCGTCACGGCCGGCCTGGATGGCGGCCTTGGTCTTCGAGGTCAGTTCGACAACTTCGGCTTTGTACTTCGCCTCTTCCTTTTCGAGAAGCGTGGCGTTCGCCTTGACCATGGCGATGGACTCGTTCATTCGCGGGACCTGATCGTTCATGTCGCGAATGTTCTGTTCGAGGATGATCTCGGGGTTTTCGGCAACCGAGATGAAGAAACCTACGAACGAGCGGATGACTCTGGAGAGCCTGTTAAACATGACTTATTCACTGCCCTTTCCCCGTGCAGCTGTCGTAATGGGGTTGTCCGTTACGAAGTATGATACGCAATCTGCGATTTTTTGTTCCTCAAGTTGCTTCTGTATCCGCCAGGAGGCGAAGGCCTCCTTCTGCTTTTCCACTTCGGCGAGGTTGGCCTGGAGGCGGGCTTTTTGTTCGGCGACGAATTTATCGAGGTCGGCTTGGATCTTCCGATTTTCTTCGACCTTTTTCGCTTCGATGTCTTCGACGGACTTCTGGCGAACGCGTTCGAAGGCGTCGAGGGCCTGATCGCGCTTGATGGCGTCCTGGATCACTTCCTGGATTTTGACGCCGGCGGCTTCGAGGGCGACGAGGATGGAACCTTTCTTCACTTCGCCGGGCATGGCGCGGATATGCTCGCTATTGAGCATGTCGGCCACTTTGAGAATGCTGTAGCCGTGGAGAGGCGTGGCGATTTCGGCGGCATTGTAGATGTCGGCGAAAGTGGCGAGGTTGCCCGAGGCGACGGCGGCTGCGGGCTTATCGAATTTGATGGCCGGCGGGGGCGGGGTGACCGCGACCTGCATGGGCGGCTTCATCTGGGCCGCGATCTGGGCGATGGCGTCGGCGGCGTTACCAGGAGGGGGCGGAGCCTGTTCGGGCTGGTTCTCCCCTTCGACGGTCACGAAGTATTCGTACCACTTCTTTTCAGGCATAGCACTAGCTATTGTGCCACGGGAAACGGAAGCGGCCCGCCATCTCGAAAAGAGGGGCGGGCCGAAGAAACTTTCGACGAAGGGTGTTAGGCGGCCTGGAGCTTGCGGAGGCGCAGTGCGATGCGGCTCTTGTAGCGGGCAGCGGTGTTCTTCTTGATGACGCCCCACTTGGCGGCGCGGTCAACGATGGAGAAGGTATGGGGAACGATGGCCGAGGCACCGTTGGCATCCTTTGCTTCCATGAGACGGCGGAGGGCCTTCAGGCCTGTGCGGAGACGGGACCGGCGAGCGTTATTGATTACAGTTTGCCGCTCGGTCATCCGAACGCGCTTCAGAGCTGATACGTGGTTTGCCATATTACACTAATTCGCCTTTCAGAATAGCACAGGGCGCGGGCATGCTACAACAGAGCGATGCAAGTCTTTGAGGCAACGCCCTTTTTCACACCCGCTACGGCGGGGTTGCGTTTTCTGCCGGAAGGTCCGCGCGTCCTTCAAAATTATCCCACGGTGGATCCGGTCTTAGGGTGGGTGGCGATTCAGGAGTCGTTTGAGGTGCTGCCGGGGAGCGTCAATTTGTTGAACTTGCGGACGCTGGAGAACGAGTCGCACCCGGTACCGGGAAGGGTGGGGTTCTTTGTGGAGACGGACCGGCCGGGGGTGCTGGTGTTGGGCTTGGAGCGGAGCTTGGTGTTGTATGACCTGGTGGCGCGTCAGTTAGTGGGGACGCCGTTTGTGGTGACTGAGGACGAGCGGGTGGTGATTAACGACGGCTACGCGGTGGAGGGCGGGGTGCTGTTCGGGACGAAGCATACGACGTTCAAGGAACGGATTGCCTGTATGTATTTGTTTGAGACGGCGACGCGGACGTTGCACACGCTACATTCCGAGCAGATTTGCGCGAACGGGAAGTTTCTGTTTCCGGGCGGGCTGGTGGATATTGATTCGCCGAACAAGACGTTGGATTTTTATGCGTATGACGCGGTGGGGAAGAAGCTGGGGGAGCGGCGGATTATTGCGGACTTCCGGGATACGGCGTTGTTTCCTGATGGACTGCGGCCGGGGCCGGACGGGGAGTCGGTTATTGTGGCTTTTTATAATCCGGAGATGGTGGCGGAGGGGTTGGCGCGGGAGTTTCGGATTCGGGATGGGGAGATTTTGAGCGAGTGGCGGTTGGCGGGGTCGCCGAGGGTGACTTGCCCGGAGGTATTGCGGCTGGATGGGCGAGTGAAGGTGCTGTTTACGACGGCTGTTGAGGGGATGGACCCGGCGGTGCCGTTGGCGGGGACGATGTTTGTGGGGGATACGGCTTATTTGGAAGTTCCGGCGGGGCCGCCGTTGGTGGATGCGGGGGCGTGGGTTTAGAGCAGAAACGCTTCGATGCGGTGGGCGCGGACCATCTGCCGTTTGGGGGACCAGCCGAAGACGGTGAAGCGGCCGTCCTGGGAGGCGACGAGGGCGAAGGCGTCCTGCTGGTCCTGGGCGAACTGGGCGGCGGAGAGGTGGCGGGTGCCGCCGAGTTGGGTGGGGTGGACGATTTGCAGTTCGGAGCCTTCGATGAGTTCGGAGGCGGCGACTTGATCGACACGCGGAGCGTTTTCACGGCGGGTGATTTTGGCGCCGAAGCCGAGAAGTTCGTTGCGGTCTGTGATGATTGTCGCGCCATCGACGGCGGTGAGGCCGGCGATGGTTTCCACGTCTTCGCCGTGGGAGCCCGGGGCGATGCGGTAGGTCATGGGTTGAACGATGGATTCGCGCCAGGTGTCGCTATCGGCGGGCACCACGAGGAGGGCGCCGCCGCGGCGGTGCTTGCGCATGGAGACGGCGAGTTCGATTAAGAGCGTGGCGGATTCGTCCTGGCCGAGGAGGGTCTTAATGATGGCCGGGCTGCCAGCGGGCATGATGGCGGTGCGGAGGAATTTGGCCTGGTCGGCTTCGAGGACGGCGAGGTTGGCGTATTTGTGGACGTCGTCGTGGCCGCGTTGTTTGACGACGATGAGGCCGGGGGCGACGACTTCGAGAACGAAGCAGCCTTTGGGAAGTGGGCGGGTGGCGCCCCAGACGTAGAGTTCGTCGCCATCGGCGAGGACGCCCAGGTGGATGCCGGGACGTTCGACGGCGGGGGCGAGGCGGGCGAGGGATTCGGGTTCGAGGGGAAGGCGGCGATCGAAGAGGATGGGGCTGGGGGATTCTTCGGGTGTGAGGTAGGCGAGCGAGATGGTGGGGGTGAAGCCTTCTTCGCGGCGGAGGCTGGCCCAGAAGGCGGCGTCGAGGAGGCGGACGAGGGCGGGTTCGGGGATGCCGGGGAAGTGGGTGTGGATTTGGGCGGCGATGCGGCGGACTACTGGGAGTTCGTTCGGCATTAGATATGGCCTTTCACAGTATAGAGGGCGGGCCGGGGGCGTTTTCTATGACAAATGGAAGAAAGGGGCCAAGGGTGGCTGTCCCCTTATTAGGAAAAGTGATATTAGCGGAGGGGGAGGAGCCAGATTTCCTGGGAGTCGCGGCCGGCGGTTAGGGCGATCGTCTTGCCGTCGGGGCTGATGCTGGCGCCGGGTTGGCGGTTGTTGGGGAGGGCGGATTTTATTTCGCCGTTGGGGGTTCGGTGGATCAACTCGTTGGCGCGGATGGCGTGGGTGGGGGACAGCCATTCGGTAATGCCTTCGGGGGGGCCTTGGGCGGGTTGGCTGGATTGGTCTTTCCAGGTGGCGCCGTCGAGATAGATGTAGCCGGTGGGCGTGGGGTGGAAGTCGTGGCCTTTGTAGGGGCCGCCGATTTCGGCTTGCAGAGGTTTGGTCTTTTTGGTGGCGAGGTCGTATTCGAAAAGGCCGCCGCGGCCTTTGCCGTCGCTGCCGCTGAGGAGCAGCGCCTGGCCGCCGGCACTCCATTTGACTCGTTCGATGTGCGCCATTTTTACTGGTTGTTCGAGTTCTTCCTCGTTAGATAAATTTCGGATGACGACGGCTCGGGATTCTTCGCCGAAGTTTTCGGTGCCGCGGCGGGAGAGGTAGGCCAGGCGTTTGCCGTCGGGGGAGAAGCTGGGGGCGAGGTTGCGGTTGGGATATTGGATGGACGCACGGCGGGCGGTTTTGGTGATGTTGGTGACGTCGGCGAGGAAGACGTCGCTTGATCCGGTGCGGAGGCCGTAGATGAGTTGGAATTGGTTGGTGATGCCGAGGGGCAGGGCGCGGCCGAGGCCTTTGGCTATGACTTTAGGGGCGCCGGTGGGGATGGGGCGTTCGATGAGGTCGTTGTCGGAGAGGTAGATGATCGATTTGCCGTTGGGGGCGTAGAGGGGGAAGAGATGGTTGCCGGGTTCGGGGGTGATTTGTTTTTCAGTCGAGCCGTCGAGGGAGAGGGAGTAGATGGTTCGTTGGGTGGTGGAGCCGGGGGCGAAGGAGTCGTAGATGAGCGTCTGGCCGTCCGGGGAAATATCCATGCGCTTGGGGTAGACCCAGTTGAGGGAGCGGAGGATTTTGATTTCGCCGCCGGCGGCGGGGATGAGGGCGATCTGGCTGACGTTGTCTTTGCGGAAGAGGAGGGTGAGGATGTACTTGTTGTCGGGGGTCCAGGCGGTGGGTTGGACGAAGCCGGCTTCGGGGTTTTTGAAGAGGGTTTTGGGCTGGCCGCCGGTGATGGGGAGGACGCGGAGTTCGTAGAAGCCTTCGTCGTTGAACCAGGCGTAGGCGAGGGATTGGGAATCGCGGGAGAAGGCGGAGAAGTAGGCGAACTCTTTGCCGCGGGCGGCGGTGAGGAGGGTGGATTGGCCGGTGGCTGTGGCGCGGATGGCGAGATTGGCGTGTTCGACGAGGCTGACGTATTTGCCGTCAGGGGACGGGGCGCCGAGGAGGGTGACGGAGGAATCGGTAAAGAGCGGCCTCGGCGCGGCGCTTAGCAGCACCGAGGCCAGTAGGAGATAACGAATCACGATACCAGCGTATACGCCGGGGTGACTCAACGCACATGCACAGCAACCTTCAGCACGTTGTCGCGCTGTTGGCTGCAAAGGTCGTAGGCTTCGCAGATGTTTTCGAGACGGAAATGATGGGTGAGCAACGGCGTGAGGTCGATGCGTTTGGATTCGACGAGGCGCATGAGGCGGAGCATCCGCTCCTTGCCGCCGGGGCAGAGTGAGGTGGTGATTGTCTTTTCGGCGAGGCCTTCGCCGAAATGGGCGACGTCGACAGAGATGGTGCGCGAGTAGACGCCGACGCTGGAGAGGGTGCCGCCGGGTTTTAAGACGGCGAGGGCATTGGAGAAGGTGTCCTGAATGCCGAGGGCTTCGATGGCGACATCGACACCGTGGACATGGGTGGCGGTGAGGATTGTCTCGAGCGACTCGGGGACGGCGAGGAGGGCATCGGTGGCGCCGAAGCGGCGGGCGACTTCGAGACGGAAGGGGTTCTTATCGATGGCGAAGACGCGGGCGGCCCCCATGAGATGGGCGCCGAGAGTGGCGCAGAGGCCGATGGGACCTTGGCCGAAGACGGCGACGTAATCCCCCAGCTTGACGGGACCACTTTCGGCGGCGGCGAAACCGGTGGAGGCGACGGCGGAGAGGAGGATGACCTGTTCGTCGGATAGGGAATCGGGAATGGGGGCGAGATTGGCCTGGGCGTAGGGGACACGGACATATTCGGCCTGGCAGCCATCGATGGTGTTGCCGAGACGCCAGCCGCCGCGTTGGCCGCCGCACTGGGCGGTGTGACCGGCGAGGCAGGATTCGCACTGGCCGCAGGGGGTGATGGCGCCGATGAGGACCCGTTGGCCGGGTTCGTATTCATAGACGCCATCCCCGAGTTCGTGAATCACGCCAACGGCTTCATGGCCGATGGTAAGGCCCGGGCGGACCGGATATTCCCCTTTCACGATATGAATATCCGATCCACCAATGGTAGTGAGCGTGACCTTCACGATGGCTTCGCCGATGCCGGGGGCGGGTATCGGTTTGTCCTCGACGGCGAAGCGACCGGAGGCCCGGAAAACGGTAGCCTTCATATAGACCTCGCTTTCCGCGTCAAATGACCCAGTGGGTCGGGTGATTTGACGCAATTAAACGCTCAAAACGGGGCAAGGCGACTCACGAACGATGTTGTAGAGATTCGAGAGGACGCCGCTCAGCGGGCTTTGGGATTCGCCACGGCCGACGATGAGGAGGTCTGCCGATTGCTGGACAGCGGCGTCGCGAAGAGCGTGGGCGATGGGGCCGAAGACGAGATGGGTGGTGACTTGAATGGGCAGGGACCGGGAGTAGGCGGCGAGGTCGGCTTCGGCGTTGGTGCGGATGCGATCCCAGTAGTTGCCGGGATCGACGGCGGGGTCACTCGTCGGCCATTCGAGGGCACTGACGAGGGCGAGGCTGGCGGAGTAGGCGACGGCCATGCGCTCCGCAGCTTTGACAACGTGGCTGTTTTCCATGCCCGGTTCGACGGCGCAGAGGATGCGCTGATAGGGGACGTGGGTGCCGAGGTTGGAGGGGTCGATATGGCAACCGGTCCAGACAGAACAACTTAGATCGTGAATGAGGCGCGCGGTAATGGAGCCGAGCAGGAGGCGGCGGAAGAGGCCGCGGCCGTGGGTGGGGAGCATGAGGAGATCGGCACCGTTGCGGCGGACGACATCTTCAATGACGCCGATGGCGTGGCCGGTCTGGCAGATGAACTCCGGTTGCACGCCAGGCAGGCGTTCGGCGGCGAAGGCTTTGAGGCGTGCGGTTTCGGTTGCGACGAGGTCCTGCGCGGTGGGGGACGCGGCGGCGATTTGCCAGCCGAATTCGGCGGCGTAGAAGACCTCCGGAGCGCAAGCGCGCACCAGTTGGAGGTTAGCCTGGAAGCGCTGTGTCATCTCCTGGACGAACGGAGCGATAGCGACATTGCCGGGCGAGAAGTCAACGGGGAAGACGATACGGCGATATGGGAACATTCGCGGGCCCTCCGGGGGCCTGCCATTTTTGGAGCACGTGGAGCGCCATTCCGCGGCGGTCTTTGGATGGCAGCGTGCAGTGTTGTTTGTAAGGGTGGGAAGGAGTTGGGCATGTTAGCAATGCAGACAAAACCACAGGTGAACACGGTGTTCCCTTATCCGACGGCAGCGGACCTATTGACACTATGCCGGACGGAAGGGCCGTGCCTTTCGGTCTTCTTGCGTTCTCATCGAGGGGGGGCGGGCTCGCGGCCGTCGGGCGTGGAGTTGGCGGGCATGATTCCACGGATGGGATCGGCCCTGGAAGCGTGCGGGATGCACCCGCAGGACGTGGCCAAGATGCTTGAGCCACTGACGGAGTTGTGCGCGGAGGAGATTCTTGGCGCCGGACATGCGGACGCGTATTGCATTTTCCGTTCGCCGCGCAGTTTGTTTTGCTTTGCCGTTCGGGCAGCGGCGGAATCGGAATGGCACGCCGAGGAGCGATTCGCGGTGAGCCCTATTTTGGCGCATTTGGATTACCGGCAGGCGTATCTGCTGCTGGCGCTGGCGGAGAAGCGCATCCGGCTGTTGCGATGCGAGGGCACCGACGTTGCGACGTTGCCGATTCCGGAAGGTGTTCCGGAGAGTGTGGCCGAGTTCATGCACGACGAGCATCCGGGCGATCACGGGAAGAACCACTTTGCGGGCGTACGGTTCGGGTCCGAGGTGGCGCGGGAGAAGAGTGGACATTTCCGCCGCGACTTCATGAAGGCGATTGACCGCGGGCTGCAGCCGCTGCTGCGGGCGCAGGGATTGCCGCTGGTTCTGGCGGGGGTGGAAGAGGAGACGGCGGCGTTTTCGGCTGTTTCCAACTATCCGGAACTGTTGCCGGAGCCGGTGCAAATGAGCCCGGATGGCGGAGCCACCGACATCGAGCTGGCCAAAGCCGCCAAGCAGGTGATGAAGCGGTGGAGCAATGCGGCGGAGAAGCAGGCGCTGGCGGAGTTCGCACACGCCGGACAGGGGCGCCATTGCACGGAGTATGGGCAGATCCTGAAGGCGGCCAACGCGGGCCAGATCCAGCATCTGTTCATAGAACGGGGCGCGCGGATGAACGGCGACGCGCGGCACCTGGCCGGACGCGGGGCGGCCGAAGGATACGTTTATCGCAGCGACGACCTGATGAATGCCGCCGCGGTGGACGTGTTGTTGCACAAAGGAATGGTCTGGCTGATGGAGCCGGAGCAGATGCCGGTAGCGGTTGTCATGGCGGCCGTGCTGCGGTACGCGGGCGACAAGACCGGCCAGTAGGAAAACAGGAAGAGCAGGAGGTAAGCAATGCGAATCCTAGTGGAAGACATCATGACGCGCACGCCCTGGTGCTGTACTCCGGAAACGAATCTGGCGACAGTGGCGGAGCTGATGTGGGTGCATGATTGCGGAGCCCTGCCGATTGTGGCGTGCGGGCGTGTATTGGGGATGATCACGGACCGGGATGTGGCGATCGCCCTGGGAACGCGAAACGTTCCGGCACAGGAAGTGACGGCGGTGGAGGTGGCGACGGCACCGGTGGTGTATTGCCGGGCGGCGGACGACATCCACGCGGCGTTGCACCTGATGGGTGAAGCGAAGGTCCGGCGCCTGCCGGTGATCGATGACCAGGATGAACTGGTGGGCATGATAGGCGTGAACGATCTGATTCTGGCGGCGCGGCCGCTGGATGGGCGGACCGCCGAACTGGACGACGAGCAGGTGATTGAAGTGATGTGCCAGATCTGCGCGCATGCGAAGACGCAGGTGATGGCGGTTACCGCGTAGTGCCGAGGGCCGGGCGCCGCCGCGACGGCGCCCGGCCGCATTGCTACACTGCGTAGCAATATGCGCCTTTTTCTGTGCCTGATTCTGCTTGCCGGCGCGCTGCCGGCGGAACGATTCGACGTGAACACGCCGGGACGAATTACGCGGCCATCGGACCCGCAGATTTCGCCGGACGGGAAGTCCATCGCGGCGATTGTGGCGCGATCGAATTTTGAGGAAAACCGGAGCGACTCCGAGCTGGTGTTGATTGACACTGCCAGCGGGGCGGAACGGGTACTGACGCGGGAGCGGCGCGGGCTGGCGCAGCCGCGTTGGTCCCCGGACGGAACGCGGTTGGCGTTTCTGGCACAGGTTGAAGGGAAGCTGCAGATCCTGGTGCTACCGATGGGTGGCGGAGAGGCCTCCGTGGTGACGCGTGGAGCGCAGGGCGTGCAGCAATTTGCATGGTCACCGGACGGGACGCGGTTTGCGTATGTGATGACGGACGAAGCGCCGAAGCAGAGCGGGGAGGAACGTCACAATAAGTCCTTCGAGATTGGGCACAACGACTTTCTGGTGACGGCGGCGCCGCGTCCGGCGCACTTGTGGGTTGTGCCGGCGGCGGGAGGAAAAGCGCGGCGGGTGACGAGCGGGGCGTGGACGTTGCCGATCAGCTTTCCGCCTTCGCCACCGGCGGCGCCGTTGACGTGGACGCCGGACGGGAAGGCCGTAGCGGTGGTGAAGGTGGAGACGCCGTATTCGGGAGATTTCAACTTGGCGACGGTGCAGATTTGCGACGTGGAGAGCGGGCAAATGAGGCCGTTGACGGGACGCCGGAAGGACGAGGCGCAGCCGTTGATTTCTCCGGATGGGAAGCAGGTTTCGTATTGGGCCCCGCGGGACGGGGATACGAAGAATGTGAATGAGATTTACGTGGCCCCGATTGTTGGTGGCGAAGGGCGGAGCGTGACGCGGACGTTGGACCGGAATGTGCAGCGGGCGATGTGGATGCCGGACGGGCAAGGACTGCTGGTGAGCGCGAATGACGGGACCGGGGTGGGCGTGTGGGTGCAACCGCTGGAGGGTGCGGCGCGGCGCGTGCCGATGGGCAAAGTGGTGGCCACGGCATCTTTCTGGCTGGACGCTTCGGTGAACGGGCGCGGGCAGATTGCGTTGACGGGAAGCGAGCCGGGTTGGCCCGTTGAGATTTACGTTCTGGATTCGGCGGGGGCGAGCCCGCGGCGACTGACGGCTTACAACAAGGCCATTGCGGGGCTGGAGTTGGGGAAGACGGAGACGGTGAAGTGGGCGGGGCCGGACGGGTTTACCAATGACGGCGTGTTGACGTATCCGCCGGACTTCGCGGCGGGGCGGAAGTATCCGCTGGTGTTCTACATTCACGGGGGGCCGCGGTCGGCATCCAAAGAGGCGTTTTCGAATTATGCGCAGCTGTTCGCGGCGCAGGGTTGGGTGGTGTTTGAACCGAACTATCGCGGGAGCGACAACCTGGGGAATGCGTATCAGGCGGCGATCTGGAACGACGCCGGGGCGGGGCCTGGGAAGGATGTGATGGCGGGTTTTGAGATGTTGAAGAAGCGTGGGTTTGTGGACGAGACGCGGGTGGCTACGACGGGTTGGAGCTACGGCGGGTATATGACGACGTGGTTGTTGGGGAACTACCCGAAGGTGTGGAAGGCGGCGGTGGCGGGCGCGTCGGTAACCGATTGGATGGACCAGTACAATCTGGGCGATGCGAACGTGCGGCGGGGGTCGGCGTTTGGCGGGTCACCGTATACGGACGCGAAGAGGATGGAGCAGATGCGGGTGCAATCGCCGATGGCGTACGCGGGGAACGTGACGGCGCCGACGCTGATTCTGGCGACGACAGGGGATTACCGGGTGCCGATTACGCAGAGCTACCGGTTCTATCATTCGCTGCGGGACCGGGGTGTTGCGACGCAGTTCATCGGCTATCCGGTGGCGGGGCACAGCCCGACGGACCCGGTGCATCAGCGGGATGTGTACCGGCGGTATGTGGGGTGGTTGAAGAAGTATTTGGACTAGCGAGTCAGGGCTTTTTGGATGGCGGCCTCGGCGATGGGCGCCATGATTTCGTAGCCCTTGGCGTTGGGGTGGAGCCCGTCGCCGGCGAGGCCGTCCTTCAAGAAACCCTTTTCATCGACGAGGGCGGAGAAGTAATCCGCATAGATGGCACCGGACTTTTCGGCGTATTCCTTGAGCCATTTATTGAGCTTGAGGATATCGGCGGGGGGGCGCTGAGCGGTCTTGGGCCGCGAGGTGTAATCGCTGACGGGGAGGACGGAGCAGAGGATGACTTTGATGCCGTGGTGCTGGGTGAGCTCGGTGATGGCCTGGACGTTCTGGCCGATCATGGTTTGAGTTTGGGGGCCGGTGTTGCGGGCGATATCGTTGGTGCCGGCGAGGAGGATCATGGCGGCGGGTTTGAGGTTGATGACGTCGGGGAAGAGGCGGACGAGCATCTGGGACGTTGTCTGGCCGCTGATGCCGCGGTTGACGTAGGGCTTGCCGGGGAACTGCGGGGCGAGTTTCCAGGCGTCGGTGATGGAATCGCCGTAGAAGACGACGCGACCGGGTTGGGGCTGGAGCTTGGCGTTGTCGGCGTGGTAGCGGCCGAGCTGGTTCCAATCCTGGAGCTGATCGGCAAGGGCCTGGGCGGAGAACTGCAGGCAGCACTGGGCGCGGGGCGGGGCGTATTCATCGACAAGTTGCCCGAAGAGGGCCATGGGCGCGAGGGCCAGTGCGAGTAGTTTCATCCCGACTATCCTACTGAACCCGGCGAACAGGACGCACACGTAGAGCCAGGCGAAGAGGAGGCGGAGGCCGATGCGGGTGGAGATCATGAGGCTGAGCGGGGAGGCGATGAGTGACGGGAGCGATATGAGAAGCAGCAGGGCGAGGGCGGTGATGGCGGCGGTGAGCAGGGGGCGGCGACGGATGACAGCGGCCGTGCCGAGGTAGGCGACGCCGGAGATGCCGGCGAAGAAGAGGAACATGATGACGGTGACGGCGATGCCTGCGGAGCCGCGGTCGAGCAGGGCGCGGATGAAGACCAGGCTGCCAAAAGCGAGGCCGAAGCGCGGGGCGGCATGCATCTATCGGACACCCCGGGCGGGGCGGTATTTGGCGAGGAGCGCGAGGTATTCGGGATCCTTCGTACGGTCCGTGGCGCCCATGGCGAGGCCGCGGGAGACGCGGCGGGCGATGCGGCGTTGGGCGGAGTCTTCTTCGGCGGCGGCTTGCGAGGCCATGCGTTTCCATTGGTCGGTTAGCTTGGCGAGGGCCTGGCCGCGTAGTTCGGGAGCGGTCAGTTCACGCTCCCAGTCGAGGAGGTCGCCCAAGAGGCGGCGCTCCTGGAACTCTTCGACCTGTTGCTTTTTCTGGGCCTCCTTGACGGGCTTGGCGCGGCGGAGGGTGGCGGCGCGGGCGGCGGGTTCAGCGGTATCGTGCAGATCCTTGAAATCGATGGCGAGGACTTCAAGGGCCTGGGCTTTTTCGAAGTCGCCTGGGAGGGATTCGGCTTTGGCGAGGCGGGATTTGAAGATGGCTTCGAGGCGGGCGGGATCGCGCGGGAGGCGACCGGATTTCATGGCCTGCAGGTCGAGCCATTCGACGGCATCGACGGCGACTTCGCTGGGCAGCCAGACGTGGCCACCGTTGAAGACGGCGAGGTGGTGGGTGGTGGTGAGGGCGTGATCGAGCGAGCGCATTTCGAGCCAGTTGAAATCCTCTGTACCGGCGGTGCCGTAGACGACGAAGGGGAGCGATTTGTGGGGCTTGGAATCGGGGTAACCGGCTGAGGAGGCGACGACGCCGGCGATGATTTGCGGGGAGCCGAGGGCGATACCCATGGCGACGCGGGCACCGCCGGACATGCCGGCGGTATAGATGCGTTTTTCGTCGATGGAGAAGCGAGCGGTGACGTCGCCACCCATGGCCTGCGCGGCGGCCATGGAGTTGGCCCAGTTGCCGTTGCGGGAGACGTTGGAGCCGGCAACGATATAGCCGAACTTTTCGGCGGCGGCCTGGTATTGCTCCAGGGCGCGGCGGCCACGACCGCCAGGGTCGAAGGCGAGGATGACGGGGAACTTCTTTTCGGGGGTGTAGTTGGGCGGCAGGTAGAGGGCGTAGTGTTGGGCGGCGTCCCTGGCGCAGACGACGTCATCGATAATTTGCCCCAGTGGAATTTCCTGCGCGCGGAGGGCAAGCGCGGCAATCAAAAAGACCCAGATCCGTCCCGGCATATTGGGGTTATTACAACATGCCGGGACGGAGGGGCGGGTTGGGGATGGCTACTGCTGCACGGTGATGTAGCAGCAGGCGGGGCTGTTGGGCGATGAAACGCCGGTGGTTTGGACGACAACGACGTGGTCTCCGTTGGCGAGGCCTTCGGGGACGACGACGTTCAACTGGTACATGCGAGCGAAGGGCGGGACGAGCCCGGCGAAGGCGACGGTGGCCGGTTGGCCGCCGATGGTAACGGAGACGCTGGCGGCGACGGGAGCTACGACGTCGGTGATTTTGTTGTCGCCGATGACGGGGGTGGTGGCGCCGAGGCCATTGCCGTAGAGGACAATGGTTTCGCCCGGCTTGGCGGGGGTGGTGGAGTTGGGCGCGGAGGGGAAGAGGCCGGCCTTGCCGAGCCAGGTGTTATCGGCATGGGTGGCGGCGAGGTACTTGCCGTCGAAGGTGAAGAACGACGGGGAGACCGATTGGAGCGTGGCGCTGACGGGGGCGCTGAGCTGGTCGTTGGTTTTTACGCGGACTTCAACGGGGCCGACGGCGGTATCGGCCGGGGCGATGGCGTTGATCTGCGTGGGGCTGATGTATTGGACGTAGGCCGGTTTGTTGTTGATGGTGACGCTGACGCCATCGAGCGATGTGGGCAGGTTGCCGCCGGCGAGTTCTTCGGCGGTCCAGCTACGGGTGGATGCGGAGAGGTTGGTGCCGACGATGGTGACGTAGGAGCTGCTGGCGATGGTGGTGGCGTAGCTGGCCGCGTTGACGACGCCGCCGCTGGTGATGGCGGGGGCGGTGGTGGTGGCGGCGGGGCTGAGTTCGAGGCTGGTGGTGTAGATGCGGTCGCCGGTGTCGGAGTTGTTCCCGTTGGCGGCGTTGCCAGCGGCGTAGAGGGTGACTTTGCCGACGTCGGTGGACGGGGGCGTCCAATCGACGAGGAAGTTCACGGAGCCGGTGGTGCCGTTTCGGGTGCCGGCCTGGGTGTGGGTGGCGTACTGGAGTACCGTGGCGGCGGTGCAGGGGGCAACGCGGCCGTTTTCGCAGATGACGCGGGCGTTGGAATCGACAGTGGTGAGCGAGCCGGCCTGGCCGCTGGAGAGGTTGCTATTCAGGCGGGCGGTGAGGGAGAAGCCCCAGCGGCGCTGGCCGGAATCGGCGACGGTGATGGTGAGGCGCTGTTTGACACCGGGGGTGTAGGTAAGGTTGGTGGCGATTTTGACGGAGCCGTTGGCGCTGTTGACGGCGGTCCCGGAGTGGCAGCGGGTGCAGTTTTGATCGCCAGGGGCACCGGTGAGACGGGGGTCGGCACCGTTTACGTCGGCAAACAGGGCGGTTGCAGCGAAAAGAGCGAGGTAGAAAGTTTTTGCGGTCACGTTATTGGTGACGCGCGCCAGACGGATTAAGTGACAAACGGTTGCGTTAAGGATTGCTAAGTGTTGAGGGTTTCGGTGGCGAGGCGGTATTTTTCGAGGCGGGCGCGGTCACGGTCGGTGATTTTGGGGAGGCGGGAGAGGTCGCAGTTGTCGGCGAGATCGGCCAGTTTGACTCGGCGGCCGATGGGGTTGGCTTTGGCGCGAAGAACGAACTCCTCGTAGGTTTCCGATTCGCGGCGGGTGACGGAATCGACGGCCTCGATGGCGGGTTCGGGGAAGCCTTGAGCGCGGAGCTGATCGAGGGTCCAGCCGCAGTCTTCGACGACGTCGTGGAGGACGGCGGCGATGCGCTCGTCGGTGGTCTCCACGCGGAGCATGACGCGAAGGGCATGGAGGACGTAGGGGGCGCCGACTTTATCGGTCTGCCCTTCGTGCGCGGTGGCGGCGAGGGCGATGGCGCGTTCCAGGGTGCTCATTCCCCAAGTGTAGCTTGCGGTTCGGCGACTACGGCGGCGACGGTCATGTGGGCGGTGACGTTGGCCATGGTTTTGAACATGTCGGGGATGGCGTCGGCGGCGACGAGGAGGCCGAGGCCTTCGGGTGGGAGGCCGAGTTGTTGATAGAGGGGGAGGGCGACGAGGAGGGCTGACGAGGGGATGCCGGGGGCGCTGTAGGTGAGCAGAACGGAGGTGACGACCATGACGACGGACTGGGTGGCGGTGAGTTCGATCTGGTAGAGATAGGCCACGAAGAAGGCGCCGGCGACCTGGGCGACGGTGGCGGTGTAACGGAAGACGGAGGCGGCGAGGGGGAGGACGAAGCCGGTGATGGCTGGGCCCTGGCCGAGCGCTTCGGCGGCGGCGACTTCGGCGGGGAGGGCGGCGAGCGAGGAGCGGGAGGCGAAGGCGAGGGCCTGGACGGGGGCGATGGCTTTGACCCAGTTGCGGAAGCCGACGCGGCCGCGGAGGAGGACGACGATGTAGAGGGCGGCGGTGACGATCAACACGAAGGCGCAGATGGTGAGGATGTAGACGCCGAAGATGCCGGTTACCGAAGAGCCCAGACGGGCGACGAGGACCATGGACAGGACGGCGACGCCGTAGGGGGCGAGGCGGAGCATCCAGGTGACGATGATGAGCATGGCGTCGTTGACGGCGGTGACGGCGAGGAGGAGGGTCTTGCGTTTTTCGTCGTTGACCTGGCGGAGGGCGGCACCGAAGAGGATGGCGAAGAGGATGAGGGCGAGGAGTTGGCCTCCCGCGGCGGCGGCGAGGACATTGGAGGGGAGGAGGTTGGCCACCCAATCGCCGAAGCCGGGGATGGGGCCGGGGGCCTTGGCGCCGATGGGGGCCGTCGGCGTGGGGAACCAGCGGAGGACTTGCGGCATGGCGACGGCGGAGAAACTGGCGGCCATCAGCAGGAGGCCGGTGCACCAGGCGAAAACGCGGATGCCGAGCGAGCCGAGGGCGCGGGCGTCGAGGCTGGTGTTGAGGCCGAGGATGAGTTGCGCCATGACGATGGGGATGACCGTCATGCGGACGCCGTTGAACCAGAGGACGCCGAGAGGTTCGGCGGCGAGGGCTATATTGGCGGGCAGGAGGGCACCGGCGGCCATGCCGAGGAGTAGGCCGAGGAACATGGCGATGCTGGCGCTCATTTCGGGAACTCTTATACTACGACGCGGGCGTCGCCTTCGCGGCGGGTGAGGCGTTCGCGGTCGAGGAATTCGAGCAGCGGGATGGCGTATTTGCGGGAGCAGCCCGTCCAGTCCTTGAACTCGCCGACGGCGAAGGAGGTGCCTTTGTGGGTGGCGAGGAGGGCTTTCAGGGCGTCGATGGCGGTGTGGTGGAAGACCAGATCGGCGGAGACGCGGACCAGCTTTTTCTCTTTGAGGAGGGTGGCGAGGAGGATGGCGGCACGGGTGGCGTCGACACCGCTGGCGGTGAGGACTTCGCGCTGGCTGGGGACGGCGAGGCCGCCCTTTTCAAAGGCGCTTTCGATCTTCGTGCGAGCGTCCTGTTCGTCCTGTTGGAGCTGGACCTTGTGGGTGGTGAGGCGAACGGTGTCGGCTTGGGCGGTGAGTTTTTTGTTGGCTTTCAGCAGGGCTTCGAAAAGGGCGGGCGGGGCCTTGAGGATGACCTTCGTGCGCAGCTCTTCGCGGGGCATGCCGGGGAGGAGCGGGTTAGCCTTGTGGTAGGTGGCGAGGACCTTTTCCAGTTCGGGCTGTTTGGATTCGAGCCAGGCGGGATCGACGCAGAAGCCGGCGATTTCGAGGCCTGCGGTGACGGGTTCGCCGAGGCGCCAGAGGAGGTCGGTTTTGGCGATGCCGTGGATGGAATCTTTGACCAGGAGGGCGGCTCGTTCGGGGGTGGTTAGCGGCGCGAGGCGGGCGGCACGGGACTTGCGCGGCGGATCGATTTCGATGACTTCGCCGCCGCCGATGGTAATGACGGGGGAGAATTTGCGGAGGATGAAGCGATCGCCGGGGAGGAGGAGGAGGGGTTCGCGGAGGCGGATGCGGACGAGGCCATCGGTGAGCGGGCGGGCGGCGCCGACGACTTCGGCGGTGCCGGCGTGGAAGTGAATGGGGGTGCGGCCGTGGAGGGGTTTCACGCCGGGCAGGAGGGTGAGCCGGCAATCGATGACGGACACGGGGCGGAGGGTGCTTGGCGCTGTTAGCACCATGCCGCGGGCGATGTCGGTATGTTCGATGCCGGCGAGGTTGACGGCGGTGCGCTGGCCGGCGTGGGCGGCCTTGGCGGGTTTGCCGTGGACCTGCACGCCGCGGACGCGGAGGCGGCGCTGGAGGGGCTGGAGTTCCACTTCCTGTTCCGGCTGGATGGCGCCGGCGGAGAGGGTGCCGGTGACGACGGTGCCGAAGCCTTTCATGGCGAAGGTACGGTCGATGGGGAGGCGGAGGGGCTGGCGGGAGGCGCGGGTGGGGGCGGCGGCGGCTTGTTGGCGGATGGCCTGTTTGAGCTCGTCGAGCCCCTGGCCGGTGCGGGCGCTGACGGCCAAGATGGGCGCGCCTTCGAGGAACGAGCCCGCGACGAACTCTTCGGCTTCCAGCTTGACGAGTTCGACGATGTCGGGGTCGACGGAGTCGGCTTTGGTGACGACGACGATGCCTTGGCGGACGCCGAGGAGGCGGCAGATGTCGAAGTGTTCGCGGGTCTGGGGCTTGATGGATTCGTCGGCGGAGATGATGAGGAGGACGAGGTCGATGCCGGTGACGCCGGCGACCATGGTTTTGACGAAACGTTCGTGGCCGGGTACATCGACAAAGCCGGCGGTGAGGCCGGCGCCGAGGTCGAGGTGGGCGAAGCCGAGCTCGATGGAGATGCCGCGGCGCTTCTCTTCGGCGAGGCGATCGGTATCGATGCCGGTGAGCGCGTGAACCAGCGTGGTTTTTCCGTGATCGATGTGTCCGGCGGTTCCGACGATAATGGAGGACATGAAGGCGCTGATGATAAGTGCCGTCGCGATCATGATGATCGCGCGAGGCCAAGAGCCGGTGGAGCCGGCGACGTTCAAGACGGGCGTAGCCAGTGTGCGGGTGGACGCTCAGGTTTTTGAAGGAACGCGAGCGGTCGCCGGACTGACCAAAGCCGACTTCCTTCTCTACGATAACAACGCGGCTCAGCCGATCAACTATTTTGAGCAGGAGCGGGAGCCGGTGACGCTGCTGCTGGTGCTGGATGTGAGCGGCAGCATGGCCAGCTATTTAGAGAAAATGGCCGCGGCGAGCCGGACGGCGATGAAGAGTTTGAAGACGGGCGACCAGGTGGGGATTTTGGTGTTTTCGCGGAATGCGAAGCTGGTGACGCCGTTTACCAGTGATTTCGGGAAGATCTCCGACGACTTGCGGACTGCGATTCGCGAGCGGGATCTGGGCAGCGGGACGCAGATCAACGTGGCGTTGCAGGAGGCGGCGAAGGTGTTCAGTGAGCAGGGTCCGTCGACGGGGCGGCGGGCGGTGTTGATCGTGACCGATAACCTGGGTGTGAATTACCAGTTGAACGACCAGACGGTGATCCGGGCGCTGCATAATGCCAATACGGTTTGCAACGCGATTGTGGTGGGGAAGAGCAAGAAGACGGATAAAGAGAGTCGGTTTCAGAATCCGGACTTCACGCTGGCCAATGTGTTCGGCATTGCGGATGAGACGGGCGGGGACGCGATCAAGAGTGACAAGGCGGGGGAGGCGTTCGCGGAGATTCTGGAGCGGATTCGTTCGCGATACAGCTTGCACTATGGGTCACCGGGGGGCGATGTGGGCGTGTTCCGGGAGATCCGCGTGGCACTGACGGGGGCGGCAAAGACGCGGTATCCACAGGCGACGCTGCGGTACCGGAAGGGCTACTACGTGCGCTGAGCGCCGATCCTGCTACGCTCTGGTTTGTATGTCCAATTTGGAAGAGTTGCAACGGCGCCATGCGGCGGCCGAAGCTGGCGGCGGGCCGGAGCGGCAGGAACGGCAGCATCGCGATGGGAAGCTTTCGGCGCGCGAGCGGATTGATTTGTTGTTGGACGAGGGGTCGTTTGAAGAGACGGGGAAGCTGGTGCGGCACCGTTGTCACGACTTCGGGATGGAAGCGCAGACGATTGACGGCGATGGGTTCGTGACCGGCTACGGCACGGTGCATGGGCGGCTGGTGTACGTGTTTGCGCAGGATTTCACGGTGTTCGGCGGGTCGTTGTCGGAGAGCAACGCGCAGAAGATTTGCCAGTTAATGGATATGGCGCTGAAGAACGGGGCGCCGTTGATTGGGCTGAACGATAGCGGCGGGGCGCGGATCCAGGAAGGCGTGTTGTCGCTGGCGGGGTACACGGATATTTTCCTGCGCAACACGCTGGCGTCGGGCGTGGTGCCGCAGATTTCGGCGGTGATGGGGCCGTGCGCTGGCGGGGCGGTTTATTCCCCCGCCATTACCGATTTCGTGTTCATGGTGGATAAGACCAGCTACATGTTCGTGACGGGTCCAGACGTGATCAAGACCGTGACCCACGAAGATGTGACGAAGGAAGACCTGGGCGGGGCGATGGCGCACAACGCGACGAGCGGCGTAGCGCATTTTCTGGCGCACGACGATGCGGATTGTTGCGCGCGGATCCGGGAGTTGTTGCGGTATCTGCCGCAGAACAATGTGGACCCGGTGCCGCCGGTGGTGTGCGCGGATCCGTGGGACCGGGAGGATTCGTCGCTCGATGCGCTGGTGCCGGCGGAATCCAACATGCCGTATGACATGAAGGATGTGATCCGGCGCGTGGTGGATGACGGCGAATTCCTGGAAGTGCATGAGCACTACGCGCAGAATATTGTGGTGGGGTTTGCGCGGATGGAGGGACGATCGGTTGGCATTGTTGGCAATAATCCGGCGATTCTGGCGGGATGCCTGGATATTAACTCGTCATTGAAGGGCGCGCGATTCGTGCGGTTCTGCGATGCGTTTGGGATTCCGATTTTGACCTTTGAGGACGTCCCGGGATTCCTGCCAGGGACCGAGCAGGAGTGGGGCGGGATCATCAAGCATGGCGCGAAACTGCTGTACGCGTATGCGGAGGCGACGGTGCCGAAAGTGACCGTGATTACGCGGAAAGCGTATGGCGGAGCATACTGCGTGATGGGGTCGAAGCACCTGCGGACCGACGTGAACTTTGCGTGGCCGACGGCGGAGATTGCGGTGATGGGCGCGGAGGGCGCGGTGAACATTCTGTACCGCCGCGAGATTGCCGATGAGGCGGCGCGAGCGGCGAAGATTGCCGAATACAAAGAGCGCTTCGCGAATCCGTTCGTGGCGGCGGAGCGCGGGTTTGTGGATGATGTGATCGAACCGCGGACGACGCGGCGGCGCGTGATCCGGGCGCTGCGGATGCTGGAGAACAAAGTGGACACGATGCCGAAGAAGAAGCACGGGAATATTCCGCTATGAGATTTTTGTTGCTGTTCGCAGTTGTGGTCTCGGCGCAGAACTGGCCGACGTTCCGGGGGCCGGGCGCGCGCGGCGTGGCTGAAAAACAGAACCTGCCGGTGAAGTGGGACGTGGCTTCGGGCAAGAACATCGCGTGGAAAACGGAGATCCCGGGGCTGGGGCTTTCGAGCCCAATCGTCTGGGGCCCGCACGTGTTTTTGACGACCGCGGTGAGCAGCAATCCGAACATGGTGTTTGAGGCGACGCTGAAGGGCGAGCTGGACCGGCGGCAGGACGAGGCGGTGCAGGAGTTCCGGGTTTTGGCGTTGGAGAAGAAGACCGGGAAGGTGGCTTGGAACGTCGTTGCGGGGAAGACGAAGCCGCGCGTGTTGCGGCATCCGCATAACTCATACGCTTCGCCGACACCGGTGACGGATGGGAAGTATCTGGTGGCGTTTTTCGGCTCGGAAGGGCTGTTTTGCTTTGATTTGAAGGGGAAGTTGATTTGGAAGAAGGACCTGGGGGCGATGGACCAGGGCGCGTTTGACTTACCGGATTATCAGTGGGGATCGGCTTCGTCGCCGGTGTTGTGGCAGGGGAAGGTGTATCTGCAGGTGGACATGCACCAGGGTTCGTTCATGGCGGCGTTTGACGCGGCGACGGGGCGGGAATTGTGGCGGACGGCGCGGGATTCGAAACCGTCGTGGGCCACGCCGACGATTGTGGAAGGGCCGAAGCGAACGGAACTGGTGGCGAATGGCGTGGAGTTCGTGGCGGGGTATGACGCCGAGACGGGGAAAGAGTTGTGGCGCGTGAAGGGCACGTCGATGATCTCGGTGCCGACGCCGTTTGTAGCGAAGGGGTTGATCTACGTGTTCAGCGGGTATTCGCGCAATATTCGACGGTCCTATGCGATCCGGCCGGGCGCGACGGGGGATATAACAGGGTCGAAAGAGGCGATCGCGTGGATGCGCGAGGAGGCTCCGTACCTTTCGACGCCTGTCATTGTTGGCGATCAGCTGTTCACCTATTCGACGCGGGGCGGGATTATGGCCTCGTACAACGCGTTGACCGGGGCGACGCTGTATCAGCAGCGGCTGGGCGTGGGGACGCCGGCCAGCGCGTCGATGGTGGCGGCCGATGGGGTTGTCTACGCGGCGAATGAAGATGGGGAAGTATATGTCTTCAAGCCGGGCGCGAAGTACGAGCAATTGGCCGTGAACCCGATGGGCGAGACGGTGATGGCGACGCCGGCCATATCGGATGGGACGCTATTCATTCGCGGCGCGCGGCACCTGTATGCCGTACGGCGCTAATCGATCGGGAATGGGCCGTTTTTCTCGACGACAAGTTCGCGGTGGTCCTTGTCCTGGGCTTCGACTTTCAGTTCGACGGCGCGGGTCGGATACTTCACCTGCAGGCGGAACTCCGCGGTCTCCTGCGGCTCGACGAAGGCTGATTCCACCGGGCCGCTCATGACGGTCAGAGACTCATTGTTCGGGGCGTAGAAGTGGAAGTGGAGCGTCATGCCGTGGATGGTCTTGATGCCCGTGTTCTTGATGACGCCATCGAGCAGCACCACGTCGCCTTCCCGGCGCACTTCAATCTTTTCCAAAACAGCGTCCGGACCCTTTGATTTCTTGCTTTTTTTGCCCTGTGGATACAACAATGTGGCAACCAGCAGAAACGCCGCGAACAAGCGAACTCCCGTCGTCATGCTGTTCAGTCTATCGCTTCAGGAGTGCACCCATATGTTTAGCCGGCGGAACTGGATGAAGGGAGCGGCGGCGCTCCCTGTGGCGGCAGAGGCACAGACGGCGGGCAGGCCGAAGAACATCGTGATCGCCAGCGCCAATGGCGTGGAGTGTTGCAATATCGCGATGAGCTGGCTGCGGGCGGGGAAGGATACGCTCGATGCGGTGATTGCCGGCGTGAATGTGAATGAATTGGACCCTCACGATAACTCGGTTGGCTATGGCGGGTTGCCGAACGAAGAGGGCGTTGTTGAATTGGACGCTTCGGTGATGCACGGGCCGGCGCGGCGGGCCGGGTCGGTAGCGGCGATTCGCGGGATTAAGACGCCTTCGAAGATTGCCAAGCTGGTGATGGAAGAGACCGACCACATCATGCTGGTGGGCGAGGGCGCGCTGCGGTTTGCCAAGGCGATGGGGTATCCGGAAGAAAATCTGCTGACGACGGAATCGCGGTTGGCATATCTGGTTTGGAAGCGGACGCTGCAGGATCCAAACGGTCACAGCAACTGGAGCGACGGTGTGGACGCGCCTCCCGGCAAGTCGCCGAAGGCGCTACTGCGGCTGTTTCCAGAGGCCGATGAAAAGACGTTGGCATGGGCGCACGAGATGGCGTTGCATCCGCCGACGGGCACGATCAATTGCCTGGCGCTGAATGAGAAGGGCGAGATGAGCGGGTGCACGACGACCAGTGGAATGGCGTGGAAGATTCCCGGGCGCGTCGGCGATTCGCCGATCATTGGCGCGGGGCTTTTTGTGGATCAGGAAGTGGGCGCGGCTGGTTCGACGGGGCGCGGCGAGGAGAACATCCGCGTGGCCGGGGCGCATACGATCGTCGAAAACATGCGCCATGGGATGAGCCCGCAGGACGCGGTGATGGATGCGTTGAAGCGGATTTCGCGCAACTACGACAACGACCTGAAGCGGCTGGACAAGTTCGACATCAACTTCTACGCGCTGCGGAAGGATGGGGTGTTCGCGGGCGGTTCGTTGTGGAGCGGGCAGTTCCGCAATACGGGATTCGTCTCGCGGCAGTTCGCGGTGAACGATGGCACGGGCAACAGCCGGCTAGTGAACTGCCCCTATCTGCACGAGCGCCCGCGATAGTAATAGACTCAACGGGATGCAACAGCGTCCGACCCGCGTCCGGCACCTGGTTCTGTGGCTAACTGTGGCCGCCTACATGATCACCTACATGGATCGTGTGGTGATCTCGTCGGCTGCGCCGAAGATTCGCGAGGAATTCGGCTTCAGTATCGAAACGATGGGCTTGATTCTGGGCGCATTCCGCTGGGGCTATTCCTTTTTCCAGATACCAGGTGGCTGGCTGGGCGACCGCTTCGGCCCGCGGCGTGCGTTGACGCTAATCGTACTGTGGTGGAGCGCGTTTACATCGCTCACGGCGGTGATGGTTGGCGCGGTTAGCATGGGGATTTGCCGGTTTCTTTTCGGGGTCGGCGAGGCCGGTGCGTTCCCGATCGCCACACGCAGTCTGTCGCGGTGGATGCTGCCTTCCGAGCGCGGCTGGGCACAGGGCGTTACCCACGCGGGCTCGCGGCTGGGCGCGGCCTTCACGCCGCCGATCGTGGCGTGGATGATCATGGCCTACGGCTGGCGCATGCCGTTTCTGGCATTCGGCTGTATGGGTATCGGCTGGGCGCTGCTTTGGTTCTTCTGGTATCGCGACACGCCAGAGGAACACCCGCAGGTGAACGCGGCCGAACGCGAATTGATTGAGTCGTCGCTGGGCGGGCCGCGGCCGAATCGCGCGACGGCGGTGCCGTGGGCGCGGATCCTGGCCAACCGCGGCATCTGGACGCTGGGTTTCATGTACTTCTGCTACGGCTGGACGCTGGCGATTTACCTGGACTGGCTCCCGACGTACTTGAAGGAATTCAGAGGATACGACTTGAAGAAGATGGGGCTTTACGCGTCGCTACCGCTGCTGGCCGGGGTGGTGGGCGACCTGCTCGGCGGTTGGCTGACCGATTGGTGGGCGGAGCGTTCGGGCAACTTGAAACTGGCCCGGCAGGCCGTTGGCGCCGCGGGATTCGCGATCGCCGCGTTGGGAATCGTACCGGCCACGATGACGTCGAACGCGGAGATGTGCGTTGTTTATACGTGCCTGGCGGTCTTTGGGTTGGAGCTGACGGTTGGCGTTTCCTGGGCCATTCCGCTGGATATTGGCGGGGATTTCGCCGGGTCCGTTTCAGCGGTGATGAACACGTTTGGCAACATCGGCGGCGCCATCTCCACCGTGGCGCTGGGGTATTTAGTGAAATCATTTGGCTGGAACGTCCCCTTCTACGCAGCGGCTGTATTTTGCGTGGCGGGCGGAGTTTTATATCTTGGTATCGACGCTTCCCGTCATCTGTTCAGGTCCGAACCCGGAGCAACATCGCATGAAAATTAATCCCGACAAATGCGTAGCGTGCGGCAACTGCACCTACGTCTGCCCCATGGGCGCCATCTACGTCGATCCCGTGATCAAACGAGCCACCATCGATAGCGACGAGTGCGTGGAGTGCTACGCCTGTTATAACGGCCTGAGCAAAGAGAGCCTGAACCCTACCATCGTCCGCACGATGCGCAAGGTGTTCCAGATGATGCGTCTGCGCTTTGAACCCGAACCGGACGTCTGTCCCACTTCGGCGTTTGAGCCCGACGAACTCGTGTGGCCGCGCGTGGTGCGGCGGGCGTTCTCCGATCCGCGCGTGCCGCATGAGTCCACCGGCATTGAAGGCCGCGGCACCGAAGAGGTGAAAACCAACGACATCAGCGGGCGCGTGAAGGAAGGCGAGGTGGGCTTCACGATCGAGTTCGGCCGGCCGGGTGTTGGCGCGCGATTCCACGAGATTGAAAAGATGTCGATGAAGCTCGCCGGAGCGGGCGTGGATTTTGAGAAGAAGAATCCGGTGACGACGTTGATGACCGATCAGAAGACCGGCCGTCTGCGCGAGGATATCTTGAACGAGAAGGTGATGTCGGCCATTCTCGAAATCAAGACGACCGTCGACAAAACGGAAGAGATTATCCGGCTGGTGAAGGAAGTGGAGAAGGAGATCGACACGGTGGTGGTGCTGGGCGTTGGCGTCCGGTGCGACGCCAATGGCGATGAGAACGTCGTGGCGCCGATTCTGGAAAAACTGGGCTACGAACTCCACCGCGCCAAGACGAACGTTGGCCTGGGCCGCATCACCAATCCCGACGCGCTACAAGCCGCGCAAAATGAACCCGCAGGAGCCGCCAAGTGACAAATACCCTCCACCGTTTCGGACCCGCCTCGTCCTTCCGGGACGACTATGTGGTCTTCGCCATATGCTCGCGCGGCAAGAACGACAAAGACGCTCTGCCAAAGCTGCGGCAGTTCCTGGCCATGGCGATCCCGTTCAAGCCTGTGAATCTGGGCGACGCGCGCCACGGCGGTTGCCTGCGGCCATCGAACGAAATGAGCCCGTTCAACCACTGGACCCGCGACATGACGCCGGACCTGGAAGAGGTCGTGCGCGGGCTCGATGCGCCCACCACGGTGGCCGCCGTTTTCGACAATCGCGCCGCGGCCGTGGACTTCCTGAAGAAGGTGAAAGAGGCCGATCTCGGGATGAGCATCAACATCTCGACGTCGGTTGAAAACGCGGAGGCCTGTTGCCACGAGGTCGGTATCCCGCGGCATTCTGTCGGCTATTCGCTGGGCTTCGAAGGCAAGACGGAGAAGCTGCCGAACACGCAGACGATGCTGCTGTCGACCATGTGCGGCCACGGCATGGTAAGCCATTCGCTGGCTAAGAAAATGATCGACTGGGTGAAGGAAGGCCGCCGTACGCCGGAGCAGGCCGTGACGTATATGGCCCGCTTCTGCTCCTGCGGCGTGTTTAATCCCAGCCGCGCCAAGCGCGTGTTGGAAGACGCCCGCCACGCGATGAAATAGCAAATAAAAAGGCCGCCCCCGAAAGGGCGGTCCTTTTCAAAACTACGCTGCGACTACAGGCCTTTTTCGGCGAGGAAGAGGCAGAGGTCGATAACGCGGCTGGAGTAGCCCCATTCGTTGTCGTACCAAGCCACAACCTTGATCAGGTTGCCGCCCATGACTTTCGTCAGGTCGGAGTCGACGATGGAGCTGTTGGGGTTCTTCATCATGTCGGTGGACACAACCGGGTCGGTGGTGTAGCCGAGGATGCCCTTCAGCGGACCTTCGGAAGCGGCCTTCAACAGGGCGTTCACTTCTTCGGTCGTGGTGCTTTTTTCCGTGTTGCAAACGAAGTCGACGACGGAGACGTTCGGGGTGGGAACGCGCATCGCGTAACCGTCGAGCTTGCCCTTCAGTTCCGGCAGCACCAGGCCGATGGCCTTGGCGGCACCGGTGGAGGTGGGGATCATGTTGATCGCGGCGGCACGGGCGCGGCGCAGATCTTTGTGCGGGAAGTCGAGGACGTTCTGATCGTTGGTGTAGCTGTGGATCGTCGTCATCGAACCCTTGGTGATGGTGAAGTTTTCGTGCAGAACCTTCGCCACCGGGCCCAGGCAGTTCGTGGTGCAGGAGGCGTTGGAGATGATGTTGTGCTTGGCGGCGTCATAAACGCCGTCGTTCACACCGAGCACGATGGTGATGTCTTCGCCCTTCGCCGGAGCGGAGATGATGACCTTCTTCACGCTGCCGCGGAGGTGCTTGGAAGCGTCGCTGGCATCGGTGAAACGGCCGGTGGACTCGACAACGATCTCGGCGCCGTAGGCCGACCAGTCGATGGCGGCGGGGTCTTTCGTTTCGAAAACCTGGATGCGCTTGCCGTTGATGGTGATCGAATCGGCGTCGTGCGAAATCTCGGCGTCCAGCTGGCCGAGCGTCGAATCGTACTTCAACAGGTGAGCGAGAGTTTTATTATCGGTGAGATCGTTCAATGCGACGAACTCGATGCCGGGGTTGTTCAGCCCAGCGCGCACAACATTGCGACCGATGCGGCCGAAGCCGTTAATTGCTACTTTGACAGCCATTCTATGAATGCTCCTTGCGAAAAAAGACGGGTGGATTTCTCTCTTCCTAGTGTATCGTTAACCCGCCGCCGCCTGCCGCAACGCCGCTTCCAGCTCGTCCTTACCCATCGTTGTGCTGATGAACAACTCCTGCCGGGCCCCATCGCTTAGCGCAATCGCCTTCCACCCATTCGTCACCGGTACGGTCACACGAACCTTTACCGGGCCGCGCGCGTCGCGCACAATGGCGATTCGCCCAGGTACAATCGACCGGATCTCTTCCCGCTCCTTCAACAGCCGCTCCAGCATGCCCCGAACGCCATCCAGGATGCTGTGTTCGATCTTCAGGCGGTTGTTCTCGGCACGTAGGCGCATGGCTTATTTGACCTGCTTTCGTACCTGGAAATCCACCCCAAACGCGCCATTTTCATCCCGCAACGCGATCAGCGACCACTCTTTACTCAAGTTCCACTCAAAGCGCACCACCTGCTGCTGGGAGCGGTTCAGGTTGGTGACGAACGTGATGGTGACGTCTTTCGACACCTGCTGCTCCACGGTCACGCGCGCTTGCGGCGTGCCTTCCAGGCCGGCGATGGTTGGGTCGATCTTGATCCGGCTGACGCCGAAGAAGCGCTGCAGTTGACTGGATATGGGCGCCGAAATCGCGCTGCCGAGCAGGGAATTCGCGCCGCTCTGCAGGAACGAACCTGTGGCCCCGCTCTGGCTGCTGCCCACCGTAGACGCCGTTGGCGACCGGCCAACAGTCAACAGCGCGATGATCTCGCCGGGCTGCAGCGGCGGATCCGAACGGTAGCTGACGTTGAGTTTATCGATGGGTCCGGTGAAGTTGACCGTCACGTCCACACCGCGGACGCGCGTTTCCAAATCCAGGTCCAACGTCGGTTCCACTTTCGTCGGGTTGTAAAAGCTCACTTCCCCGCGCTTAATCGTGTACTTATTGCCGAAGAAGTTGATGTCGCCCTGGCTGATCGTAATCCGCCCCAACGCCACCGGCCGCGCGCCCGTGCCACGGATTTGCAAATTCGCCTCCGCCTGCAGGTCGTTGGTCAGCGAAGTCGTGAACTGCGTTTCCGGCGCCGTCCGCACCTTCACGTCAATCTGCATATTCGCCAGGAATTTATTGCCTTCCTTCGGCGTACTCTGCACGCGGCTGGATTCCGCCAGCAAGCTGCCGATATCGGTCCGGGGCGTAAAGCCCGAGCGCAACACGGTCACCGTCCCGGCCAACAGACTCCGCTCCGTTGTACCGCTCAGGCTGATGTTCGCATCGGCCACCGTGCTCACTCCTTCCGGGTAGCGAATACGCACGCGCGCCGCCTCGGCCTGCAGGCGATAGAACGTGTCCTCACCGGAGAAATCGATGAACCCGCTCAGCGCCAACCCGCCCCCACCGGTCTCCGCCGTCAGCTTATTCTCGATCGTCGCGCGCCGCCGGTCGAACAGCACGCGGCCGCTCACCTTATCCAACCCATTCGGCAACCCTTCCACGTTCAACGTCGCGTTCTTCAACTCCAACGCGCCGAAAACCTGTGGGCTCGCCAGCTCTCCGCGAATGTTGGCCTGCATAGTCGCCACGCCGCTCGCGACAATATCGGGGCTAAACGCGCGCAGCCCTGCCAGGTTCAACTGCCCGTCGACCTTCAAATCCCACGGCCGCTTTTCCGCCAGCGAGAAGCTGCCCGCCGCCGACAGATTCGTGTCCTTTGCGACAAATCGCGCCGAACGAATCGTAACCGTGCGGCCCTCCGCACTGAAATGCACAACGCCGTCGTTGCGCAATTCGAAGTCCTGCGCCGTTGTTTTGCCGGGGAGCGTCTGGCGCCGGGCGGGCCTCGCACTCAGGTCCTGCAGTTTAACGTCCACTTTCCAACGATCGATGTCCAGCGCGGGTCCACTGAAATCCACGGCGCCACGGAACCCGCCCACAAAGGGCCACGATTCCGCCGCCACCTGCGCGGGTCTCAGCTCGTTAAAGACGGAAAATGGCAGCTGCCCGAACTCCAGATGGGCAGATCCGGGATAGCCGGGACTCAGCTGCCATTGCGAAGTCGCGGTGATGGCAGACCCGCGCAGCGACCCCTTGGCACCCAGTTGTACCGACGTGCCCTTTGTGGACGCCGTCAGCGCGATTTCACCGTACTGGCGTCCGTCAATCAACACGCTCGCCAACCGGCTCTCCCCGTCCAACGACGTCAGTTGCGGCTCGCCATTCACAACCCTCGCCTGGAAGCGCCCAGTCCCCGTCATTACGCCGCCGGTACCCTTCCGTAGCGATTGCACCTCCGGCAACGTGCCCAAATCCAGCCCACCCAATTGGAACGCCGCCGTCACTGTTCCGTTCTTCCAGTCCGCGGGCCGGTGCGAATACGTTCCGGAAACCGTGACGCGCGCCGCGCCACGCTGCGCCTCCAACGAGACAACTTGCAGCTGACTCTGCCCGTGCCGCAACGTGGTCCGGATTCGGTCCAGCCGTTGTTCTGCGTATGCGGGCCGGAACCAGTCCAGCTGTAATTCGCCGCGCGGATCGTCCACCGTTCCCTGCACCTGCGCCGTCGCATTCATCAGCCCTTCGACGGGCTCTGCGAACCCCGCCTCTTTCCGCAGTTTCCCGACGTTCAGGCTTTTCCCCTCCACGCGCAGGTCAACGGCGCTGCTACCGCTCGCCCGCCAGTTGTGCAGCGAAATCGTTCCTGTGCCAGTCGCCGTGGCCCCGCCCTCGGAGACGCTGAATCGCGTGAGCGTCAGCTTATCGGCGGAGGCCACCAAGGTAGTGCTCAATGCATCCAACTGCACATTGCGCCAACGTGCCTCTAACGCCCGCAACTGCCCCGCCACCAGCGGCTCACGCAGCTCACCGGACACCGTTCCTTCAAACAACACCGAACCGTTCTTCTCCAGCGTTACCGGCAGCGGATCATTCTCCCCAAACAATGCCAGCGCCGGACGCAGCTCATCCAGCCTGGTCGCCGAAAACTTCACCCGCATTGTCTGCTTCAACGTGCCAGCGAAGTCCAGCCGCATGTTCGGCGTGGTCAGGTGCGAATCCCGTAACACCACCTGATTCGTCGCACGATCAAACTTCGCCGTCAGCTGCCCTTCCAACGGAATGCCCCCGTCCGAGGGCGTCACGGTGAGGTCGGTCTCCACCGCCAATCCGCCCTTCCATTTCCCCTCTAAACGCAGCGGCCCCGACAGTACCGCGCCGTACCCAACCGCCTTGTTCCCGCTCCGCGCCATCACTGTCGCCAGCGATAGCCCGTTCACAACGCCATCCACCAGATACCCGTTGTAGCCGGGCAGCGCGGCTGTTCCCATAAAGGTGCCTTCCGCCGCGCGCACCTGCAACGCCGTCACATCCAGCTCTTTTTCCGTTGCCACCACTCGCCCCGTCGCCGCCACAGGCGTCACCCGCGTACCGGCCACCGTCACGTCAAGCGCCGGCCCCCGCACGTCGCCTTCGTAGCGCACCCGCGTCCCGCCTAGCCAGGCAAACTTGCCGGACGATAGAATCTTCCCCCGCCCGGACGGGGCGTGGAACAGGCGGTCGGATTCTGTCAGGTCCGTCTCCACATCTAGCGCAAACTCCCCCGACGGATTTTGGAAACCGGCAATCCGCCCGGTACCCGTCACGATGCTAGGCCCCGACACCAATCGCAATCCCGAAAACGCGACGGCATCCTTCTCCACCTCCACCGTCACCGCGGCGTTCAGTGGCAACCGCGGCAACCCGTCGGCCTGTACTTCCAACGCATCGGACGCCACCGTCCCCTTATAAACAGGCCCTGTCGCGTAGTAGTCAAAGCTGGCCTTCACGTTCTTCCCGCTCACTGAAAAACGGTACTTCTTGGCGTCGTAATTGAACTCGCCGTCGCGAACCACGAAGCCATCGGCGGCCAGCCGCAAGATCTCCTCCACCGGCCCGCGCCCCGTTGGTGCCCGCTTCTGGGCCGGTGAGGGAATGTTGGTCCGGCCCTCGGCATCGACGATCACATTCACCCGGGGGTGCAGGATTTCAATCCGCCCCACATCCACACTTTTCTTCAGAAACGAGAGGATCTTCAATTCCACCCGAACCCGCTCCGCCGAAACCAGCGGCACAGCCCCGGCCGGCTCCGTCCCGTGCAGCGTGAACCGCTCCACCGTTGCCCACAGCATCCCCGGGTCAAAGTCCACACGGCCCAATTCCGCCTTCCCGCCCGTGGCCTTCTCCACTTCCTGCACTACCCGCACTCGCAGCTTTTCCCGCAACCATTCGCTGCGCAACACCCACCACCAGCCGCCGTACGCCAACACGGCCAGCACGGCCAGCCCCGCCATTCCCCGCCGCAAAAAGCGCTTCATGGCTTCGCGCCCCCTGGCTGCAGCGTTTCAATCCGCGTCACCTGCCGCACTTCTTTCAACCACCGGTCCAGGTAGCGGGAAGACTCTTCGGCGATGAACTCCACCTCCAGCGCGTCTCTCCTCTCTTCGAACGGCGGCTTCGCCCCGGCCGGCGTCCACTTGGCGTAGAAGGCGCGCAGCGCGTCTTCGGTCACTTGCACAGCAGGCCGGAAGCGGTAGGTGATAAACCGCGCGAACGTGATCTGCCACGCCACGTTTTCGGCGACATCGGCCTCCGTCAGCTTGTACTCCCGCAACTGCGCGGCAAACGCCGCGGGCCCGCCCAACTGCGCGCGAATCTGGTCCACCCCGGCACGCACCTCGTCCGGCTGCGCCACCGGATACCGGCTGATGCGAATCTCTTCCTTCACCAACGCCTGCTCAATCAAACGGTTCCGGTTCAACTCCCAAACAGCCTCGGTCTCCTGCAGAGGCTCCTTCGCCAGAAGCGCCGCGTTCCGCAGCGAACGGCGCACCATGCTGTCCGTGATGACAGTCCGCCCGACGGTGGCCACAATGCCGTCCACGATCGCCGCCGAAGCCGCCAGTGCCAGCACGAAGATGAGGCTAAGCTTCCTCAAAATGTCTGCCCCAGAGAGAAGTGAAACTGCAGCCCGTTGATCCGCTGCAC
Source organism: Acidobacteriota bacterium (assembly GCA_947470805.1). Lineage (GTDB taxonomy): Bacteria > Acidobacteriota > Terriglobia > Bryobacterales > Bryobacteraceae. The sequence goes on from CANIVU010000037.1 coordinate 42,754, forward strand.
CAGCCGCGACCCCCCGCCCTGTACCAGTTCTTCGCGCGTTCCCTTGAACCCGAAGAAGCGTGGCGAGTTCGGCGAGTATCCAACGTCGAACCGAACCGGGCCCACCGGTGTTCGATACCGGATGCCGAACCCCAGCGTGTGCACCGTGTAGTCAAAATCCTGCACATCTTTCTGCGTTGTGCGGAAAGAGATTTTGTCCAGATCCTTATACACGTTGCCCATATCGTGGAACACCACGCCGCCGATCGTATCGCCGATCAGCGGGAACCGCATTTCCAACGTATTCATCAACAAGGCCTTGCCTCCCAGCGGGAAGCCGGTCGACAAATCCCGTGGCCCGGCCTGGTTGTCCGGGAACCCGCGATGTGTCGAGCCACCACCGGAGAAGAACCGCTCCGGCAACGGGACGTCCCGCGCAAGAGTTCGCCCGCTGAGGCTATACATCCCGCCAAGCGTCGTCAAACGCGCCAGCACCCAATCCTTCCGGATCCGGTGGTACGTCGAGTTGCGATAGAGCAGCCGCAGGAAGTCCGACTGCGACCCGAAGGCGCTGCCCGCAAACCCGAAGTCCACGGTGTTGTAGACGCCGCGCCGGGAGTCGATCGGATCGTCACGCTTGTCCTGCACAAACGAGGCGGAAAAAATGCCAAGCCGCACGGGCTGTGAAAACAGGGGGATCAGCGCCGGATCGATGGATAAAGTCGATTGGTCAATCTGCACGCGGCGGAACGTAAAGCGGTACTGGAACGTGTTGGCCTTCGATAGACGCTGGCCCAACTGGATACTGCTTTCCACACGTTGCGCGGCGAAGGTCCGGATGTCTCTCGAGTTGTCGTAGAGCGATGTGAAACTCAAGTTCAGCTTGTCATTGCCGGTAAACTGCGGCGCGTAATAATTGACGACCACGCGCTCCTGAAACGCCGAAAGCTGCCCACGAAAACTCACGGTATGACCGAGGCCCATGAAGTTCACCCGGCTCACACCCAAATTCACACGCGGTGAAAATCCAGGCGCGCCGGCCGGTGCATTGAACGTTCCCAAACCACCGCCGATGCGGGCCAACTGCGCGCCAAACCCGAACGTGTAGCTGTACCGGCTGGCTTCCTCCAGCCGGTACAGAACGTTTTTGTCCCGCTCATTGCCCTGCGGATTCTGCAGCGCGATATCCACCTTCGCGAAGATTCCCAGATCGTACAGCTTGCGCTGCGCGTCGATGATGGCGCTCTGCGATAGCGGGTCGCCCGTCTCCAGCGGAATGCGGTCGTAGATCAGACGCGGCCGCGTCGTCTTGTAACCACCCACCAGCACACGGCGCACAAAATTCCGCCGGCCCTCCGTCACGTCGATCTTCACGTTCACACGCCGCGAGGCCGCGTCCGGCTCCGTGCGCACTTCCAGCGTCGCGTCCGGATAGCCACTGTTGAAATAGAAATTCAAAATCGTGTCGCGGTCGGAGACCAACGCCGTTTCCGAGAACGGCTGCCCCTCGGCCGTCTGCAATAAACCCTTCAGATAGTCGAAATCCCGCAGGTTCACCCCGTTGATTTCAGCACCGGAAACAAACCACTGCGGCCCCTCGGAGATGGTCAGAAACAGGAACACCTCCTCCGCCTTGGCCTGCTTGTCACGCTCCACCCGCGTCGATACCTTGACGTCCCGAAATCCGTTCGCCCGATATAGATATTCGATCGCTTCCACGTCTTTGCGCACCAACTCCTCGCTATACCGCCCGTTGCGATACCGCAGGATTGTCGCCGGTGTGATCAACATGCGTTCGCGAATCGTCCGCGTGTCGAAATACTCGTTCCCCTTGATGTCCAAGCGCGTCAGCTTGTACCGCGGCCCCCGGTCCACCGAATACAAAATCGTCTGCGCGCCATTGGCCGCCACCGGCGAGGATTCAAAATCCACCGCCGCATCGAAGTAGCCCTGCCCCTGCAAGTACTGCGCGATGTTGCGGCTCCCTTCCTGCAACAGATCCCGGTCCACGGACCGCTCCTGATACACCGGCACCAGTTGGCGTAACTTCCCGCGCGACAACCTCATGCCGTCGGTCCGGATCTCAATCTTCGGCCCGGCCTCAATCCGCAGATGCGGCCGCACACGGTTTACTTCCGGCAGATATTCCAACCCCTCCAGCGCCACCTTTGCCATCAGGAAATCCCGCGCCTGAAACGAATACCGGATCCGTTCCAACCCCGTCTGCACGCGGCTTTCTGTTACCTGCTTATACCCGGCCAGGCCCCACAGCCGCTGCCATCGCGTCGTCCGCAGAATCGCCAGATCTGTCCGCCCCGTTTGCCCTTCGATCACCGGCGCGACGAACCGCGCCCGCGGCCCATGCTTCAAATTGAACGTGAGGTTCACCTGCTGCGTCAGCGGCTCGTACTCAAACCGCGGATCCACCGTTGCTTTGTACAATCCGTTCGCCCGCATCAACGCGATGATGCTCTGGCTCGACTGCAACAGATAGTCTTCCGTAAAGTCCTGCCCCAGTTCCAATCGCGACGCCGAGATCAACTGGCTATCGTTCGGCGGATCCACCGACCCGTTCACCGTCACCTTCCCCACAAACCACGCCGGATCTGTCCGGAACTCCAGTATCACGTCATCGCCGGACATCACCGCGTCCACATCCACGGTGTAAAAACGCCCCGTCTCGTACAGCCTCTCAATCGCTGCACTAATCTTCCGGCTATCAAACAGATCCCCGACCTTCACCGGGTTCATCTGCTCCATCATTGCCAGCGAATACGGCTGCGTCTCCGGGGCATAACGAATCCCCGCAATGCGCTTCCCCGCGTACGGAGAATCCTGCGCATGGCTAATGGCGGTGCAGAAGAATAGAACCAGCACCGACACAATTCTCATCCAGCGAGTGCGCAGCGCCACCAACAGTCATGATAACCCGCCGGGCCACCCGGAGTGACCGCGAGTTTACATGAGAGCCCTATCCTATATGGCATAATGTGGCCATCCTGGAGGGAGTCCCGTGCGGCTTTCGTCGATTGTTTTTGCCTTCTCTTTGACCCTGACCATCTCGGCCCAGGCCCCGCCCGCCGCCGGCGGTGGCGGCACGGGTGCGACATCTCCAGGCGCTGGCGCCGGCGGCGGTGGCGGCGGCATTGGCGGCGGAACGGGCAACACCAACCCTGGCGCAGGTATTGGCAACACCAATCCCGGCAACACCGGCCGCTCCCCCTTCCCCGGCCAGAACCCCAACGATCCCAATCGGTTCCCCGACGTCCAGCAGAACCGCCCCATCTACCTCTCCGGCCGCGTCATGCTCGAAGACGGCACGCCGCCTCCGGACTCGGTTACCATCGAACGCGTCTGCAACGGTTCCGTCCGCCCCGAAGGTTATACGAACTCCAAAGGCCACTTCAGCTTCGAACTCGGCCGCAATAACAACGTGATGGCCGACGCCAGCACCTCCAACGGCCTCGACGACGGCATCTTCGGTCGCTCCTCGACTATGGGCGGTGCCCCCCGCAACACCGGGATGGGCGGCAACACCGGCATCTCCGAACGTGACCTCATGGGCTGCGAAATCCGCGCCAACCTCCCCGGCTTCCGCGGCGAAAGCGTCAACCTCGCCGGACGCCGCTTCATGGACAATCCCGACATCGGCACCATCATCCTCCGCCGTCTCGCCAACGTCGAAGGCTTCACCTTCTCCATGACCACCGCGCTGGCTCCGAAGGAAGCCAAGAAGAGCTACGACAAGGGCCTCGATCTGATCAAGAAGAAGAAGTTGCCCGAGGCGCTCGTCGAAATCGAAAAGGCCACCGCGGCCTACCCCAAATACGCCATCGCCTGGTACGATCAGGGCCGCCTGTACGAAATGCAGAAGCGTCCCGCCGATGCGCAGAAGGCATACGAAACTTCAATCGCCGCCGATAGCAAATACGTCAAGCCGTACACCAATCTCGCCCTCATCCATGCCCAGAACAAGAACTGGGAGAAAACCGCCGAAGTCAGCGCCAAGGGCGTCAAACTCAATCCCTTCGAATACCCGCAGCTCTACTACTACGGCGCCGTCGCCAACCTCAATCTCGGCAAGCTCGACGACGCCGAAAAAGCCGCCCGCGAAGCCAGTAAGCTCGACCCCAAAGGCCAGATGCCACGCATCGATCAACTCCTCGGTGTCATCCTCACCCAGAAAAACGACATCAAAGGCGCCAAAGAAAGCTTTGCCAGCTACCTGAAAAAGGATCCGAACTCTCCCGAAGCGCAGCAGGTGAAGATCCAGCTGGCCCGTCTCGATGCCGCCCCCGCCAACGCGCCCGCTCCGCTCGCAGCCGCCGCGTCCAATGCCCCGCCCCGCGCCACTCCCCCGCCCCCGCCTCCATCAGTCGCCCCGCGCTCCGCTTGGCCCAACTGGTCCAACGGCATCTCCGATCTCCCTCCCGGAACGCTTTCCAAAGGCCTCGACCCCGCCGCCATTTGGAAGGAAGTGGGCGCCTCCGTTTACTCCCTCGCCACCGAAGGCGACGCCTCCCAGCTGAAACAGGAAACCACCGAATTCCACGGCACAGCCGTCGCTGTTTCCGAAAACCTGCTCCTCACCAACTGTGACGTCCTCGAAAACGCCGGCTCCACCGGCCTCTACCAGAACGGCAAGCTGGTCACCACCACCGTCCGCCTCATCAAGGCCAAACGCGCCGCGGGCCTTTGCGTCCTGCAGGCCGGTGGCGTCAAGCTCAAACCGGTGAATGGCGTTCGCTACGCCCAGGACTTGAGTGCCGGTGAAAAGACCTACACTGTCCGCTCCGGCGCCCTCGCCGAAGGCACCCTCCAGGCAGCCAAACTCCAAGGCAACATCAAGCTGCTGGTGTCCAATTCACCCGTCACCGCCAGCACCGCCGGCGGCGGACTGTTCGACAGCATGGGCAACCTCATTGGTGTGACCACGCTCCGCTCCCAAACCGCCGTTATCGCCGTCGAAGAGTTCTATCAATAAGTCACACCTGCCCGGCGTAGCTGCAGCACCTCGCCAACTTTCGCCAGCAGCGCGCCGGGAGACACCGGCTTTTCCAACGTCGCATCCGCGCCCAGCATCTTTGCCACCCCCAGGAACTGACCGCCGAACCCGCCAGAAATCGCGATAATCCGCGTATCAGGCAGCTCTTTTCGGATTGCCTGGATCGTCTCAATCCCCTCCTGCCCCGGCATCACCAGGTCCATCAACACCAGATCGACGCCGCCTTCAAGGAGCACCTCCATCGCCCGGCGCCCGTCGTCGGCTTCCACGACTTCATATCCGCCCTGCTCCAACGCTGTCCGCAGAAACTCACGCACCTCCGGTTCATCGTCGGCCACCAGGATCCGCACTGCCAGTTCCGCCGGTCCCAGCACCTCTCGCACGCGCTTTGCCAGCCCTTCCAAACTGAACGGTTTCTCAATAAAACGGACGTGCGGCTCCAACACCCCATTCATCGACAGCGCATTGTCCGTATATCCCGACATAAAAAGAAATCTCATCTCCGGCCGGACCCGCCATACGCGATTCGCCAACTCCCGCCCGCCCATTCGCGGCATCACCACGTCCGTCAACACCAGGTCGATCGCCTCCGCCATCTGCCGGCAGATCTCCAACCCCTCGTCTCCATCGTTCGCCTCGATGACGTTATACCCGTAAGATTCCAGCGCCTGCACCGTGAACTGCCGGACTTCGGGCTCGTCCTCCACCACCAGAATCGTTTCCTTCCCCCCTGTCGCCGCAGTCGTATCTACGGAGTCGGTACCCTCCGCCCCGTCCAACGGCAGTACAGGCAAATAGACCTTAAAAGTCGACCCGCGTCCCGGCTCACTATAAACATCCAAATAGCCGCCACTTTGCGCCACAACGCCCTGCACGGTGGACAGCCCCAGTCCCGTGCCCTTTCCCAGCGGCTTGGTCGTAAAGAAGGGCTCAAAGATCCTTTGCCTCGTCGCCTCGTCCATGCCAGTGCCCGTATCGCTAACGGCCAGCATCACGTAGTCCACATCGTCGGCGCCCTGATCCGGTTGCGCGCCGCGCTTGACGTTCTCCGGGTTCGCAGTTTCAATCACCAGGCGCCCGCCATTGGGCATAGCGTCCCGGGCATTCACCACCAGATTCAGGACAACCTGCTCCAGTTGGTGCGGATCGGCGTTCACGAACATCGATTTTGCCTGTGCCACCACACGCAGATCGATGTCCTCACCCACCAGCCGCGCCAGCATCGGCTGCATATCCGCCACAAGTTTGTTCAGATCCAGCTCTCGTGTTTGCAACACCTGCTTCCGGCTCATCGTCAAAAGCTGTCGCGTCAAACCCGCCGCCCGCTCACCGGCCTTGTTGATTTCCGCCACCTGCGAACGAATCGGATCCATCGGGCTCAGCTTCGCCAGCAACATCTGGCTGTGCCCATTGATCACCGTCAGCATGTTGTTGAAGTCGTGCGCCACCCCTCCCGCCAGTCGCCCGATCGATTCCATCTTCTGTGCTTGGAATAGCTGCTGTTCCAGTTCCAATCGCTCGGCCTCCGTCCGCTTCCTCTCCCTGATATCCCGGGACACCATGGCATGTGAAATCGGCCGTCCTTGTTGGTCGCGGATTAGAAACGTGGTTAGTTCCGCGTCGATCAGCTCCGCCGTCCGTTGGTTCTTCAGCCGCAGTTCTCCGCTCCAATAGCCGTTGTTAAACAGAGCGGGAAGGAGCGTCCCGGTAATAAACTCCACGTCTTCTTCCGGGAAGAAGTCATTGATTGTTCGGCCCACTCCCGCCGCAGGCTCATCCACACCAAGCAACCGCAACCCGGCGTCGTTCAGATACGTGATTCGCCCATCCAACGTCGCGATGCCCATGCTGTCCCGGCTGTTCTCCACGACCGTGGCCAGCTTCCGGTTCTCCGCTTGCGCTTCCACGGATTCCGTAATGTCGGTTGCCGCGCCGACAGCCCTCGATGGTCGCCGCTCCGCTCCCTGCCCCGTGAAAATTACCTGCACCACCGTCCGCAACCAGCGGATCTTCCCGTCCGGCAACACAATGCGGTGTTCAGTATGGTACGTCCCGTCCCCCTCCGGGTCCTCCGCCTGTACCATGGCGGCCAGAACTGGCTCCCGGTCCTCCGGGTGCACCCGCTCCAGGAACCCGGCTAACGTCGCCGGCTCCTCCTGGCTACAACCAAGAATCGCCCGCTGCTCCGGCGACCAATAGAGGCTTTCCGTCGCGTAATCACGGTCCAGAATGCCGATATTGGCTACCCGCACCGCCTGCCGCAATCGGTCTTCATTACGGATCAGCAGCTCTTCCGCCCGTTTCCGGTCGGTGATGTCCAGCACCATCCCGTAGCGCCGCACTGCGGTTCCGTCCGGGGCGTAAGCAAATTCACCCTGCGCATAAATCCATCGTTCGGCGCCATTCGGCCACACCACTCGGAACTCCACCCGGAACATCGAGTGCCCCTCTTTGGCCGCCGCCACCGCCTGTAACAGGCCCTCCCGATCGTCCGGATGAACCCGCGTCAAAACTTCTTCAAATGTTCCGTCAAACACGCCCGGCACCAGCCCGAACAACCGGTCATGTATCCCGCCCCAGACAACTGCTCCGGTCTCCAGATTCAGTTCAAACGTCCCCATCTGCGCGGCGTCCAAGGCAAGCGTCAGGCGCCTTTCACTCGCCGCTAACTCCGCCAATACAGTCCGCCGCTCAGCTTCTCCATCCAACCGTTCCAAACCACAGGCGATATCCCGAACCGTTTCCTCAAGCAGGGAAACCTCTTCCGTCCCGAAAAAATTCTTCTCCAACGAATAGCAGGTCAATAAACCCCGCGGCTCGTCGTGCAGGATCACTGGAAACACGGCCGAAGCCGCCCATCCCACGCTCCGCGCGGCATCCCGCCACGGCAATGTCCCCGGATCGTTCCACCAGTCATTGCAGACATAGGGCCGCCTCGAACGGAACGCCGTCCCGGCAGGACCACGGCCCTCCGGCCGCTCGTCGGCGAAAATTCGGATCTTGTCCAAATACCCGGTTGCATCCCCCCAGCTTGCCTCGCGGACCAACTCCTGCGTCTCCGGACTCAGCCGCGCAAAGCTCGCCATCGAAAACGCACCGGTTTCCACCAGCGTTCGCACAACCGACTCCACCAGTTCCCCGCGCGTCGAGGCCCGCACCATCGCTCGGCATACCTGCGCCGCCGTGACGTGCAACCGGCACAGCCGCTTAAAGTCTGCTGAGACATTCCCACAATCAGAATCGGAATTCGCGCCGACATCACGTTCTGACATATGCGCCCCTTTGGCCGTGCAGATGTGAAGATTCGTTTACAGTCTACCGCCGGATTGATCCAGATGAAACCCCAAAACTTTGCTGGCCCTTCTTGACCATTCCCCTCGCGTTCCCGCGCCTGTGGAAACGAGGCCCGTACTAATGAAACTTCTTCTACCCATCACCTGGACCATCTGGGCCGCATCGCTTCTCGGCCTGATCCACTTCACCCACCGCCTCGCCACCTCCAGCGCCTCCGGTTTCTACAGCCTCCGCGATCTCCTCCTCTACCTCCTCGGTGCCGCCATCCTGGCGGAACTCCTCGCCGGCGCCGCCCTCTACTGGGCCTCCGCCCGCCTGTCGAACTTTGGCGTCACCGCCATCGCCGTCCTTTGCGGCATTCCCTTGGCGCTCATCCTCGTCGTCCTCGCCGCCGAAGTCATCTCCGCCCAGGCCACCGCCCGAAGCCGCAATATGCTCAACTCCGTCCGCGCCCAGCCGGAGGAGTTCTCCAATCCCGCCCTGCGCCCCTTCGCCGACGCCATCACCGCGGCCGACCCCGTCGCCCTCAAACAAGCCATCACCGGCCCAATCCCGTCCGGCAAAGAACTCCTCCACTACGCCCTCCGCCGCTACCGTTTCAACAACGGCAGCCTCGAATGCATCCAGCTCCTCCTCGCCGCCGGCGTCGACCCCAACAGTCCCGATCCCATCACCGGCCACCCGCCCCTCATCGACCTCGACGAATACCCGGACGCCGTCCGCCTCTTCGTCGACGCCGGTGCCGACATCGAAACCAACTCGACCGGCCTCACCCCCGTCGTCCGCTTCACCATGCTCCGCAACTGGGATTCCGCCATCTATCTCGTCGAAAAAGGCGCGCGTCTCGATACCCACGACGAACAAGGCGTCTCCCTCGACTTCTACCTGAACGAATGGAAGGATAGCGTCAACGACCAGCACCCCGAAGGCTGGGACCGCCTCCGCGCCGCCATCACATCCGCTCGCCGCGCCAACCGGTCCGCAGCCGCGCGGCCAAACCCGCCATCACCGTCCGCGCCTCCGGCCGCCCGGCAACGTTAACGTCCTCCCCCGGGTCCCGCTGCAAGTCGTACAACTCCTTCGCGACCAGTATCCCCTCCGGCCACTTCCTCCACTCCACATACCGGTACCGCTCCGTCCGAATGGCATAACCCATATACGGCACCCCATCCGGAGCCACCCAAATCCCATCCCGCAAATACTGCGAAAACACAGCCGATTTCCCCCGCCGGCCCGGTGCCCGCAGCAGCGGAACCAGGCTCCGCCCCTCCAACTCCGCCCCCCGTTCCACGCCCGCCAACTCGCACACCGTCGGGTAGATATCGACGGATTCCACCAGCCCATGACACACCCCCGGCCGCACCCCAGGCGCGCGCACAATCAGCGGCACCCGCGTGTCGATCTCGTGGTTCGTCATCTTGCCCCAGCCATTGTGCTCGCCCAGCTTCCACCCGTGGTCCCCCCACAAAACCACGATCGTGTTCTCCGCCAATCCCGTCCGTTCCAACGCCGCCAGCAGCCGCCCGATCTGCGCGTCCACATAGCTCACCGAAGCTAAATATCCGTGCCGCAACAGCCGTGCCTGCGCCTCCGTCACCGGCCCCTGGTCCGGCCGCGGCGCGTTCGCAAAGTCGCGATAGCCCTTCAACTCCCGATTCATGTTATGCGCCATCGGCGCCGCATCCGCAGGCAAAAACGGATCGGGCGCCAGCGGGATTTTCTCCCGATCGTACAAGTCCCAATACTTCTTCGGCGCATTGAACGGCAGGTGCGGCCGGTAATATCCAACGCCAAAAAAGAAGGGAGTTCCCGCCTTCTGCAGCGCCGCCAATTTCGCAATCGCCGCGTCCGTCTGCGCCCCGTCGAAGTAGGCGTTATCGGGCACATCCGGCGCCTCGGTGGCGTTGTTCTTCAGATACCATTCCCCATACTGGTCAATATGCCGCGCCTGGTTCCCAGCGGCCGTAATCTCCTTCTTCCGCACCTCAATCGCCGCCACCTCGGATGCGCTGCGATACACCGCGTCCGGATCAAACGGATAGCCCGGAATGCGCAAGTCCGGTTCACTATACGAGACCGGATCGGGGAAGATGTTGTGGAACAGCTTTCCCACATTCACCGAGTGGTAGCCGTTCTGTTTCAACCGCTGCGGCAGCGTCACCGCGTCCGGCCACGTGGTCCGGAAATCGGTCTGCAGGTTCCACACTCGCAACGTGTCCGGCCGCAGCCCGGTCAACATACTGGCCCGCGACGGATTGCAAAGCGCCTGCTGACAATAGGCTCGCGTGAAGACTGTTCCGCTCCGCCCCAGCGCGTCAATGTGCGGACTCTTCACATGCCCGGCGCCATAGACGCCCAACTCCGGCCGCAAGTCATCGACAGCGATAAACAGCACATTCGGCCGCCGCGGCCGCACCGCCAGCCCCGCGCCAATGGCCCGTAGAAACTCCGCCCGTGTCATCCGCACCTCCTGCTAATATGCAGGTCAGAGTAACATGCGGTTCCTGTGCGCACTCCCGGTTCTTGCCTCCCTCGCCCTCTGGGCGCGCCTGCAACAGCCGTCTGAGACTATCGACCTCGACCCATACCTCGCAAAGGCACCCATTCTCCTCAGCGCCGAAATCCTATCGGTGTCCCCACCGCCTCGCTTCCTTGAACCGTACGTCGCCACTGCTCGCCTCCGTGTCATGCGTTGGTACCGAGGCACGCCGCCACCCGCCGTGGAACTCCGCTTCGCAATGCAAGGGTTCCGGATGATCAACGGGCACAACTGCTTCGAATTTCCGCCGGGCACCCACTGGCTCATCCTCGCCAAGGAACGCGACGGCGCGCTCGAACTCATCGACGACTGCTACGGAGCCTTTGAGGTATCACCCCAACTCGGCCCCGCCCACCCGGACGCCGTCACGCAACTCGAAGCCGACTTTTCCGCCGGCCTCGCCAGCACACATCCGAAGCACCGGATTCTCAGCCTGCAACGCCTCGCCAACCTGCACATGCCAATCTCCCGCCCCGCGCTCCACGAAGTGATCGCGCGCAACGAACCCGTCGAAACGCTCTGGGCTGCCTACGCCGCGCTCCGCACCGGCGACATTTCGGTCATTCCCACCGTCCGCGGAGTACTGGAAAAAGAATCGCCAAACTGGCGCGGAGGTGTACTCTCCGGGGAACTCAGCCGAATCAAGGACCCCGCCGCCATCCCAGCCCTCATCGAAATCGCCTGGTCCCAGTCCAACGACGCCAAGGCCAGCGCAATCGCCGCGCTTGGCAATATCCCCACCGCCACCTCTGCCCTGCCCGCCATCACGGCCAATCTCAACAGCGAGGATGAATATGTCCGCCGCGCCGCCCGCCGCGCCTTCGCGAAGCTGACGAACACACCCGAACCACAATGAAGTCGCTGGCCCTCTTCACCCTCACCCTCCTCGCCCAGCAACCGGAAGGCATCCCTTTCCAAGGCACATACGAAAACAAAGCCGGCTACGCCTACCGCGTCACCGTCCCGCCCGGCCTTACCGGCCTGAAAACACCGCCATCCGCCCCCCAACACGGCTTCACAATCGATCTCGGCTCCGGTGCCCACATCTCCGTCGACGGCTACTACAACTCCATGTTCCACCCCACCGCCCGCCACGCCGCCGAAGCCCACGCCGAATACCTGGCCAGCCAACAACTCGCCCCGCCCCGCTACCAACGAACCAAACTCGCCGGCCTCCCAGCCATAGAAACCACCATCCAATACCGGCGCACCAAGTCCGAACCCGAACGCGAGCGACGGCTGATCACCGCCTTCCGCCCAGCCACACCCGAAATCATCCACGAGGTCCTGCTCGACGCCCCGCGACCGCTACCAGCGGCCGCGTTGCAAAGCTTCCGCGCCATCCAACAGTCGTTCCAGCTCACACGGCTGCCGGAGTAGTTGGCGCCCTAAGCCATCAACCCCTTCACCACATTCCCGTGCACATCCGTCAGCCGGAAATCACGCCCCGCCTGCCGGAACGTCAGCTTCAAATGGTCCATCCCCAACAGGTGCAGCATCGTCGCATGCAGATCATGGAAATGCACCCGATCGACAACCGAGTAATACCCATAATCATCGGTCGCCCCATACGACAACCCCGGCTTCACACCGCCCCCGGCCATCCACATCGTGAACGCCTCCGGGTTATGATCGCGCCCATCGGACCCCTGCGCCGTCGGCGTCCGGCCGAACTCGCCACCCCACAAAACCAGCGTATCTTCCAGCAATCCGCGCGATTTCAAATCCTTCAACAACCCGGCAATCGGCAGGTCCACTTCCCGCGCATTCTGCTCGTGGTCCCGTTTCAACCGCTCGTGCTGATCCCACTTATACGTGTGGCTCACCTGCACAAAACGCACGCCCTTTTCCGAAAAGCGCCGTGCCATCAAACACTGCCGCCCGAAGTCTTCCGTAATCGGATTATCCAGCCCGTACATCTTTCGCGTCGCCTCGGTCTCGTTGCTCAAGTCCTGCAATTCCGGCGCTTCCGTCTGCATCCGGAACGCCAACTCGAACGACTCAATCCGCCCTTCCAACGCCCGGTCCGGCCCCGTCATCTCCAACTGCTTCCGGTTCAGCACCTGGCTGTAATCAATTTCTTTCCGCTGAATCTCTTTCGGCGTCTCCGAATTGGAAATGAACGGAATCTTCGCATCTTTCGCCGCAATGCCAACGGACCCAATCGCCGTCCCCGCATACGGCGCCGGCAAAAACGCCGACCCGAAATTGTTCGCCCCGCCGTGGCTCTGCGTCGGGCAAATCGTAATAAAACCAGGCATATTCTGGTTCTCGCTGCCCAGCCCGTAGGTGATCCACGAACCCATGCTCGGCCGCACAAACGTGTCGCTGCCCGTGTGCAATTCGAGCAACGCTCCGCCGTGCCGCGAATTGGTCCCCCACATGGACTTCACGAAGCACATGTCGTCCACCATCTTCGCCGTCTCCGGGAATAGGTCGGAGACCCACGCGCCGCTCTGCCCATACTGCTTAAAAGCCCACGGCGATTGCAGCAGGTTAAACGTCTCGCTCGACACCACCTTCCGCGCCTGGAACGGCAGCGGCTTCCCATGGTCCCGCTTCAACAGTGGCTTGTAGTCGAACGTGTCCACCTGCGACGGCCCACCGTGCATGAACAGGAAAATCACGCGTTTGGCCTTCGCCGGAAACTGCGGCGGCTTCACAGACAGTGGCGACGGCGCCGCCGCCCGCAACTGCTCCTGGCCCAACATCCCCGCCAACGCCAGACTGCCGAAGCCCGCGCTCGACACCTGCAGCAGCTCTCGCCGCGATAGCGCCTTGTTCAAATAGGAATTCCAATGCCGGTTCATATGTTGCCCTGTCAGTTAATGTAAATGAATTCGTTCGACGCCAGCAGCGACTTGCAGAAGCTCTGCCACGCACTCGCCCGGCTGCCCTTCCAGGCCTCCTGCATGCGCGCCACAAAACTCAACGCCTGGTCCACTTCGCCCGCCGTCGCCGGTCGCGACATGGCTCGCTCGTAGGCCTCCCGCACCCGCCCCGCATCATCCAGATCGGCGCGCGCCAACAAACCATCCGCCATGATTTTCGAGTGCTTCAACATCACCGACCCGTTCATCATGAACAGCGCCTGCGGAGCCACCACCGTCGCGTCCCGGTCCCCGTTCGACACCGCCGGATCCGGCAAATCGAAAGCCGAAAACAGCTGGTACATCGAACTCCGCACCACCGGCACATACACCGCCCGGATCGGCCGGTCGTAATCCACATCGCCGCCCTTCGAAGTATTGGTGACGTACTGCCGGTCTTTGTATTTCAGAATCGTCCCGCCCGTGTAGTCTGTCTTCAACCCGCCGGAAACTTCCATAATTCCGTCCCGCACCGACTCGGCTTCCAAGCGCCGCCGGTTCATCCGCCACAGCAGCGTGTTGTCCGGATCCGTCTCGTTCGCCTTGGCGTCAAACGCGCTCGACATCTGGTAGGTGCTCGTCAACAACATCGTCCGGTGCATCGCCTTCATGCTCCAGCCCTGCTTCACCATCTCCACCGCCAGCCAGTCCAGCAGCGGCTGATTCACCGGCCTCTCGCCCAGCCGTCCGAAGTTGTCCACCGTCGGCACAATGCCGCGTCCGAAGTGCCAGCGCCACAGCCGGTTCGCGATCACGCGCGCCGTCAGCGGATGCTCCGGCCGCGTCATCCATTGGGCCAGCTCCAACCGTCCGCTATGATCGGCCGGAATCGAAACCTTGTCCCCGCCCAGAGCAGAAAGGAACCGCCGCGGCACCTTCTCGCCCAGCGTCCAATGGCTCCCGCGCAGGTGAATCGCCAGATCCTCGATCTTGCTGTTCTCCGTCACGCCCATCGCCTTCGGATAGTCCGGCGTCGCCGCCTCCAGATCTTTCAACTGCTTGTCCAACCCAGCCAATTCCGTTCGCACCGCCGCCGCATAATACCGCCGCGTACCCTCTGGCGCACGGAACGGCCCGAACTTTTCCACCAGCAGTTCATGCAGCGTCTTCAGCCCCGGGTCCGTGTTGTCCTTCCCCTTCTCCAACGCCTGCAAAAACAGTGTCTGGTACTTCGCCGCCAGCGCCTCCGGGTTCGCCGCCGTGAATCCCTCAAACAGCTTCGCCACCGGCGACTTCCAATCGGCCAGCTTTCCGCCCGTGCCCAAAATCTCCCAGGCATACAGCGGCGAAGCCACCGCGCCGTCGCTGCGCTTCAGGTAATCCACCATCTGTTCCAGGAACCCCGGATTCACGCCAAATTGCGTGGCAATCTGCACCACCGTCTTCGGCGTCACCGTCAAAGTATTCTTCGCCACCAACAGCTTGGCGAAGTAGGGGAACCGCGAAGCATGCTCCAGCCGGATCGTGTTCGAGCCCTTCTGCAACGGGATGATCGCGACATAGGTCCAGCCGTCCGCTTCCGGCGACGCTTCCCGGTTCTGCACCGGATCGGCACCGCGCTTCATCCACACGCCGTTCACCCAAACGTCCGCCGTGCCAGCGCCCTTCTCCTCGTCCAGTATGTCCATCTGGTACTCGCCCGCCGCCGGGACGTCAATCTTGTACTCCGCGAAATACGGGCCCTTCCCGTCCTTGGGAACGTTGGTCTTCTTCTTCACCAACTCGCGCGGCACGTTGCCGGAGTCAAAGCTCGACGCCTCGCGAACCACGGCGCCCGGCGCGGCCTCAACGGGGGCAACACGAATTTCGTCATCCCGTTTCACCCTCGCCGCCGCCTGCAAATACGCGCCCACCCGCTGCAACGCCGCCTTCACCAGCACATCGTTCTCGCGCTTGGTAATCTTCCCGATCTCTTTCCGCTTCGCTTCAATGCTCGCCTCGTGCGCAGCCAGCTTATCCCGGTCTTCCTTCGGCGCCAGCACGAACTCGTGCCACTTCGCCACGACCTTGAAATGCTCCATCGTCTTGGAGCTCTTGAAGATCCCCGCCATCGAGTAATAATCAGCGTGCGAAATCGGATCGAACTTGTGGTTGTGGCATCGCGCGCAGCCAATCGTCAGGCCCATAAACGCGCGCACCGTCGTATCCAGTTGCTCGTCCACGATGTCCATTTCCATCTTCATCGGATCATCCTCGGCCAGCATCTTCGCGCCCAGCGTCAGAAATCCCGTCGCCGTCCAATGCTCAATTTGTTGCTTCAAATCGGAGGCCGGCAGCAAATCACCCGCAATCTGCTCGGTCAAAAATCGGTCGAACGGCTTGTCTTTATTCAACGCCGCAATCACATAATCCCGATACCGAAAGGCGTTTTTATAGACAAGGTTCTCATCCAACCCGTTTGAATCGGCATACCGCGCCACGTCCAACCAGTGCCGGGCCCATCGCTCGCCATACCGCGGCGAAGCCAGCAACCGGTCTACCACTTTCGCAAACGCCTCCGGGGACGAATCATCCAAAAACGCCTTCACCTCCGCCTGCGTCGGCGGCAATCCAATCAGGTCATAGGAAGCCCGCCGAATCAGCGTGCGTTTGTCCGCCGCCTTGGCCGGCGCCAACCCCTTCTTCTCCAACTCAGCCAGCACGAACGCATCAATCGGCGACCGCGCCCACGCCTTATTTTTCAAATCCGGCGCGGTCGGCGTCACCGGCGGCACAAACGCCCAATACTTTTCCTGCTTCGCCTGCGAAACCACCGCCGTCGCGCCCCACGGCGCACCCATCTGGATCCACTGCGCCAGCACCGCCACCTCGGCGTCCTTCATCTTCGGCCCCGGCGGCATCTTCAACGGGCCCGCCTCGTGCTTCACCACCTGCAGCAGCAAACTCTCCGCCGGCTTCCCCGGCACCACCGAAGCGCCACGCCCGCCGCCCTTCAAAACCTGCTCCCGCGCATCCAGCCGCAGCCCGCCCATAATCGGCGTACTCGTTGCCGAATGGCAGCCCAGGCACTTGGACGCCAACAGCGGACGCACACTCTTTTCAAAGAACGCAGGACCATCTTCCTGCGCCTGCGCCATCACCGGCAGGACACCCAAAATGAACAAAAGCACATACGGCAGCATGTGCCTGATGTTATCAATTCTCGGGGCTGGCTTGGACGACTACCTTTCCCTGGTTCGATCCGTCGAACAGTTTCAGGAACGCCGCCGGCGCATTTTCCAGGCCTTCGGTGACGTCCAGCCGGTACTGCAACTTGCCCGCGCCATACCAGCCCACCAGATCCTTCACCGCCTCCGCCGCCCGCGGCATATAGTCGGTCACCAGGAACCCCTGCATCTTCAGCCGCTTCACAATCAGTTGAAACAGGTTGTTCGGCCCCGGCGTGGCTTCCGTATTGTTGTACCCGGAAATCATCCCACACACCGGAATCCGCCCAAACAGATTCATGTGGTTCAGCACCGTCTCCAGCGTCTTCCCGCCGACGTTCTCAAAGTAGACATCGATCCCCTTCGGACAGTGCGCCTTCAGCGCCTTGTGCAAGTTCTCGGTTTTGTAGTTGATCGCCGCGTCAAACCCCAGGTCCTTCGTCAACCACTCGCACTTGGAGTCGGATCCCGCAACCCCCACCACCCGGCAGCCCTTCAACTTCCCGATCTGCCCCACCAGCGACCCCACCGCCCCCGCCGCGGCCGACACCACCAGCGTCTCCCCTTCCTTCGGCGCCCCGATATCCAGCAACCCGAAGTAAGCCGTAAACCCGATATGCCCCAACAACCCGAACCGCGCCCCCAACGGCACCGGCAGCGCCGGCAACTTCAGCAACGCCTTCCCATCCAACACGCAATGAGTCTGCCATCCCAGCATCCCCTGTACCTGATCCCCCACCGCAAACCCCGGATGGTTCGATGCCTCCACCACCCCAATAGCCCCGCCCCGCATCACCGCGCCCAGCTCGACGGCTGGAATATAGGTGTCGTGCGACATCCACCCGCGCATCGCCGGATCGAGCGAAAGGTAGATGCTCCGAACCAGCACCTCCCCCGGCCCCGGCGTCGGAACCGCCTCTTCCCGCCACGAAAAATCAGAAGCTTTGGGCAGCCCCTCAGGCCGCGCCACCAACACCCATTGCCGATTCATGCCCCCCATCCTACCAAATTGGCACCAAATTGGAGCCACTCACCGTTGCTTCCGACTTTTCTCGTGGCGTAGCGGCAAGTCACCCATAATCAATCAATTACGGCGATTTCGGATAGCACAAAAAGCCCCCCACCCCGCGCCCTCCCCCCTCTTGCGCCAAACGGTAGCCATCCCCTTTCCCAGTACGCCTACACACCGCCTAAGGTCTTTTCCCCTTAGCTTCAAGAGCATTCACCCATCAAGGCCGCAGCCACCGTGTCAGTACATTGCTTAGTGCCATCTAAGGATTCTGACCAATTGGGTAAGTCACGCACTGTCCCTAAAATCGCTAGTAGATCCCCAGTCGGGATTAACAAAATGCTAATCACCACCCTCTCCACCCGCAGTTCCAAGTCTTTTTATTCCGAGACGGAAGCGGCCCATGCGCTGGGGATCTCGATTGATCGGTTTCGCGACCTTGTGAAAACCCACATCGCCCAAAGTGACGACGAGGTGAACAACATTGCCGCTACTACCTACCAGTCCTCTGATCTCCTGGTCCTGAAACTCCTGGCAAAAATCCCCGTCCACCACTAATCCCCTTGTTGCCCGCCAAGCCGCCGTTATAGACTGACGGAGTCATGGCGAAACTAGGATTTTTGGGATTGGGCATCATGGGTTACCCCATGGCCCGCAATTTGCTGCAAGCCGGCCACGAAGTGGCCCTCTGGAGCTTCACCTCCGCGAAAGCCGAAGAACTGGCCGCTAAGTTCCCCGGCCTCGCCACCGCCTGCGCTACCCCGAAAGAGGTCGCAGCTAAAGCGGACGTTATCGTCCTGATCGTTGGCGATACCGCCATGTCCGAACAGGTCGTCTTCGGCGCCGATGGCCTCATGGAAGCCGCCAAACCCGGCACCGTCATCGTCGACGCCTCCACCGTCGCCTGTGCCTACTCCAAATCCGCCGCCCTCCGCTGCGCCGAAAAAGGCGTCGAATTCCTCGATGCTCCCTGCACCGGCTCCAAACCCGGCGCCGAAGGTGGCAATTTAACGTTCATGATTGGCGGTAAAAAGGACGTTTTTGATCAAGTTAAGCCCCTTTTGGAGCCCATGGGCAAGCGTCTGTACTACTGCGGCGGCCCCGGCCTCGGCATGCACGCCAAGCTCACGCAAAACCTGATCCTCTCCAACCTGTTGCAAGCATTCAACGAAGGTCTCGTCCTCGCCACCAAAGCCGGCGTCGACCCCGACCTCATGCTCGACATCCTCGACAACTCCGCCGCCAAGTCCGGCCTCATCGCCTTCAAAGCCCCCTTCGTCTTCCGCCGCGACTTCACCACCAACTTCTCCGTAAAGTGGATGCACAAGGACATCGGCCTCATGCTTGAGTCCGGCCGCGACCTCGGCGTCCCCCTCCCCCTCACCTCCCTCACCCACCAGATGTTCCAGGCCGCCATCGCCACCGGACACGGTGATGAGGATATCTGCTCTACTATCAAGGTGTTAGAGGGAATGACCGGCGTGGAAGTCAAGAAGAAGGACGCGTAAGCGTCCTTCTTCTCTTATTTTTCACAGAAAAAGCTTGCACTTCCAAAAATCATATATTAGTATTGGAATTAAGCCAGGGAGGCAACTCCCACCAAAGCGAGACTAACCTCATAAAGACCCCTGAAGCATCCTCCCTGGCGCCCTTCGGGGTTCCCTATTTAGACCAATAGGGACCTTAACGAACTCCTCCCAAACACTGGGATCTTTTCCTGTCCCCACTAGGACTTAGCAGGAATCTCTTCTAGCGGCGACAATGATATGATTTGGGTACGGCAAGCATGCGCACGTTGACTGTTCTTGGTTCTACCGGGTCCATTGGGACCAGCACTCTCGACGTGGTTCGCCGCAATCGCGACGCCTACGGCATATACGCCCTCGTCGCCGGTACTAACGTCGATCTCCTCCTCGAACAGATTCGCGAGTTCGAACCCAAAGTCGTCGTCGTAGCTGATTCCCGAATTCAGGATTTACTCGCCGCCCGCCTTCACGAGTCCGGTCAAAAGCCCGAACTCGCCAATGGCGCCAAGGCTCGCATCGCCGTCTCCATCGCCCCGGAAGTCGATTTCGTCATGTCGGCCATCGTCGGCGTCGCCGGCCTGGAAGCCACATACGAAGCGATCGTCCACAAGAAATCGGTGGGCCTGGCTAATAAAGAGACCCTCGTCGCCGGAGGCAGCCTCGTCATGGCCGCCGTCAAGGAACACGGCACGCAGATGATCCCGGTCGATAGCGAGCACAACGGCGCCCATCAGTGCCTCCGCGCCGGCCGCCGGGAAGACGTCTCCAAGCTCATCCTCACTGCCAGCGGCGGGCCCTTCCGCAAAACGCCGAAGGAAAAACTCCAAACCGTCACCGTCGCCGAAGCGCTCAACCATCCCACCTGGAAGATGGGCCGGCGCATCACCATCGATTCGGCCACGCTGATGAACAAAGGGTTCGAGGTCATCGAAGCCTGCTGGCTCTTCGACTTCCATCCCCGCGATGTCGACGTTGTCGTCCACCCGCAGTCCTCCGTGCACGCCATGGTCGAATACAACGACGGCTCGGTCATCGCCCAGGTCTGCGCCACCGACATGCGCATGCCGATTCAGTACGCGCTCACCTACCCCGCCCGCGACCCTGCCCCCGTCCCCCGCATGGACTGGAAAACCGCCCGCGTGTGGGAGTTCGAGCCCCCCGATTTCGACAAGTTCCCCCTGCTGAAGCTCTCCTACCAGGCCCAGGAAACCGGCGGCGCCGCTACATGTATTCTGAACGCGGCCGATGAGATAGCCGTGGAAGCATTCCTCGACGAGCGAATTCCGTTCCCCGGAATTGCGGAAGTCGTTAGTGAGACACTGGAGAAGGTACCCAATCGCACGCCTCGCAGCGTCGAAGAGGTATTGGAAATCGACAGGCAAAGCCGCGAGACGGCTCGGAATCTGGTTCAGGAAAGGATTCTAGCCTCCCGCTAACAGGCGCGTGGCTGGACTAAGAAGGCATGGGAGTCATCAATAACATCTGGTGGATGCTGGTCCTGATCGGGGTCATGATCCTCATCCACGAACTCGGCCACTACTGGGCCGCTCGCTGGTTTGACGTCCATGTCGAAGCCTTCAGCTTCGGCTTTGGCCCGCGCCTGTTCGGCTTTCGCCGCGGCGAAACTGATTTCCGCGTCTCCCTGATTCCCTTCGGCGGCTATGTAAAGATGACCGGCGAACAGCCCGGGGAAGACGGCGGCGAAGATCCCCGCGGCTTCCTGGCCAAGCCCCGCTGGCAACGCATGATCATCGCCTTCGCCGGCCCCGCCATGAACATCATCCTGGCCGTAGGGCTGCTCGCCGGTTTGTACATGAACCGCTACCCGAAGGTGGTCGGTTCCGACGGCGCGCCCACCATCGGCTTCATCGAAAAGAACTCTCCCGCCGCCAAAGCCGGCGTGCAGGAATTGGACACCATCGTCGCCATCGATGGCAAGCAGAACCCGTCCTGGGAAGAGGTGACCCTCACCGTCGTCGGCGCCGCCAATCGCGAAATGCCGATGGTCCTCCATCGCAACGGTCAGCAGATCGTCGGCACCATCACCCCCGAAATCGATGAACTGACCGGCGTCGGCAATGTCGGCTGGTTTGACCGTCACGAAATTCAGGTCGGCGCACTGTCCGCCGGCATGGGCGCCGAAAAGGCCGGCGTAAAAAGTGGCGACGTGCTGGTCGCACTCGACGGCGTGGCGCTCCGCTCCACCGCCAAGCTCCACTCGCTGTTAAAAGAAGGAGCCGGCAAGCCGGTCCAACTCACCTACCTCCGCGACAACAAAGAAACCACCGTCACCGTCGAACCCAAACTCACCGAACTCGACGCCAAAACGAAGCGCTACCTGCTGGGCGTGCAGCTCACCCCTCGCATCACCTTCGTCTCGCTCCCCTTCGGCGAAGCGCTCCAGGAATCGGTCCGCCAGAACAAGCGCAGCGCCGGGGTGATCCTCCAGCTCCTCCGCGGCATGGTCGAACGCCGTATGTCGCCCAAATCGCTGGAAGGCCCCATCGGCATCGCCCGCCTCTCCAGCGAAGCAGCCCGCGAAGGCTTCGCCACCTTCATCGGCCTCATGGCCGCCGTCTCGCTCAACCTCGCGGTCTTCAACCTGCTCCCCATCCCCATCCTCGACGGCGGCACCATCCTGATGCTCGCCATCGAAATGGTCATGCGCCGGGACTTGAGCCTCCAGCTCAAAGAAAACATCTTCAAGCTCGGCTTCGTCTTCCTGATGATGGTGGTCGCGTTCGTACTCTATAACGACATCTCCAAACTGCTACCGAGCTAACCCCTTCGCCGCGTTCAACCAAGCCATTCGCGAAGACCCCGGCCCACAACCCAACGCCGCCACCAGTTCCTCCCCGGCGTGCAACCCCAGCTGCCGGTAGCTCTCAAACTGCGACTCGTCGAAGAACTGATCCCCCGTCGACTGTTGCGGGAAGTCCGGATGCAGATACCGGTACTGCTTCACGTCGTACGGCTCCCGGCCCGTGAAGGAAGACTTCACATACACCAGGTACCCCGGCTCAACACCGCCCGGATACACAATCTTCCCCACCACAAAGTGCCGCCAGTTCAACCCGCCCTTCTCCCGTGGCTGAATTGCCGCCACGTCCATTTCGATATCGACATTGAAATCAATCCGGCACCGCCGGATCGCCATCCCCAGCGACTCGAAAATGTAGTCCCCGTCCTGCTCCCCATCGCCGACGATAATCAACCGGCACCGCCGCCGCACCAGCTCATAGATACCCAGATTCTCAAAGTGCCCGCCATCGGACAGGTTCACATACGCATCGTTGGTATCCGCCGTCCCGAACAACTCAAAGAACACATACGACAAATTGAACTGCCGCTTGATCCACATCATCCGCTTCGGCACCCCCGCCCACCAGCCCAACCGTACGTTGAAAAACGTCAACAAAAACGCAATGGTCGACTCCGTATGGAACCCCATGTTCGGGTTCGCCGCCGCCCCGGAGATCGCCACCAGGCTGCCCAGCGTGACGTCCCCCGGCCACCGCCCGGTAGAAAAATCTTTCATCGCAATGGCACCCGTCGCCTCCGAATACGCCCCCATCGGCGTCACGAAGAACGACTCCGCCCGCCGCTCCTCCATCTGCGCATTGGTCCCGCCCACCGCATTCAACGCCGTATTCAACACCGGCACCGGGGTCGTCGGATGCGCCCGTACCCAATCGGCCACTTCGTACATCTGCACATCGTCGTCCATGTCGAACCCGGTCACCGGATCCGGCCGCCGCTCCGTCGCCCGCGCCGCGCCAATGAAACATCGCGCCAGCCGGTTCCGGTAAAACCGATTGATCGAATACTCGTTCACATCCAGCCGGCCCATCAGGAACAACGCCACAAATCCAAACCCGCCCAACAACCCGTAGATCAACCCCCACTGCGATTCAATCGACGCCGACAGAAATTGCCAGTGAAACGCAATCAGGTCAGCCGGCGCCGGGAACGCCGGGCCATTCCACAACCACGGCCCGCAGTCCTTGCAATCCATGAACTCCTTCCCGCGCACCAACCCGTCCGGCCGCATGCCCAGGCCCACACAGCTGTCACAGTACTTGAACTCCGCCTTCGCCGGCAGCGTCTGGCAGGCGTTCTTGCTCGACGCGAGCGTTGAATGCACAAACATTCCGTGCAAAACCATCGCCACCAGGCAGAACAGCAGCACGATGAACACCGGCGGGCCGGCCTTGGCCAGAATCTCCGCCTTCCCGCCTCCGCCCTTCTGCTGGTTCCCCGTACTTCCGCCATTGGCCGCCATCAGGCTCAGGATTCCGAACACCGCCGTCGCTACCCCTCCGGAAGCCAACACATACGAGTTCCAACTCGCCCAGGCCGTCAAAATCACCAGCGGTCCATACACGCCCACCGTGCCCACCACCAGCATCGCCACGCTCTTCATATACAGCAGCGCGCCCAACCGGCTCCACCCCTCGCGAACCAGATCCGGCATCGCCCGTCCCGCCACCGCAATCAAGAAGATAATGCAGCACCCTAACGTAGCCAGCAACCCCGGCGCCGCGAACAGGGCGTAAATCCAAAGATCCTCGCTCGCCACCGCCGCGCCCCGCGCATTGATCAACAGCGTCGCCCGGTACGCCGCGTCCCCGTGAAACGACTGCGCCAACAGCAATCCCCCATAGCTCACCCCGCCGCACGCCACCCCGGCCATCACGCTTCTCCAAATATCCATCAGCCGCTCCGTGGATTCCACCACGAACACGCGCCACATCCCGAACAGCAATAGAACGGCCGCCAACCCCGCCGCGCACAGGGCTCGGAACAGAATCGACTCATACGCAAAAACCCCAACCCCGGCACAGATCGCAATCGACCCCGCCATGAACACCAACCCAAACGGCACCCGCCACAACCAGCTCCGGCCCGGCTGGTATCCCCGCGCGAAGCCCAACGAAAACAGCGCCAAATAGAATCCGCACACACCCAGCGTCAACGAAAACTGTCTTTCCAACTCCTCCAGCGCCACCCCGCCGCGCGCAAAAGGCGCAAATGCCGCCACCGCGAACAGCGTGCTGCCCACCAGCGCCAGCGTAATCACGCCGGCTAAACACCACCGCACCAGGGAGGCATTCCGGCTGCCGCCTACCCCCGTCACCATAAAGCCCCCGGTGTCACGGAACGCCCCAATCAACGTGCCGCAAATGCCCACCACAATCACATGGAAAATGCCAATGGAAACCGGCACCGCCCACTCCTGCAACCCCGGCCGCAACACGTTCTCCTGCAGCACCAGCGCCCACAGCCGCGGCAACAGCAACAGCACCGCGAACACGCTCAGCAGGAACAACTGCAGCACACTCGTATTCCGGAACCACACCATCATCATTGCCCACGTGTCCGGGCTCATCGCCCCCACCGATGGCGTCAGATAGTTCCCGAACTTCCGCAAATGCCCCAGCGCCGGATTTGCCGGCGAATCGTCCTGCAGATCGCGCCCCTTCATCCGGTTCGCAATCACATAGGAGCCAATGTACCCCCCGCCGGACACGGTGGAAAGGAAGTCCGCCTTCGACACCAATCCATTCTTCTCCAGCGCCGTCAGCAGGCCCAAATTGAAGATGCCCGAGCGAATCCCCCCGCCCGATAGCGCCAGCCCCGTCAGCGGCCCGCGCCCGAAGTTCTCGCGCCCCCGCTTCCGCAGCAGCCACCGCTCCCGGATCAGTATCGCGTCAATTTCACTTCGCTTTTTGCATCTGCTCACAAGCCCCCCGGCTCCCACGCGGACTGTCTACCAGCCCACGGCTTTCCCCTTGTTCTGCTCGTCCAGCCACTTCTGTAACGGCGCAAAATAATCCTTGATCGCCGTCGCATCCATCTCCGGTTTGCCCGTGATCGCCTGCAGCGCCACCGGCCACGGCTTGCTCAGCCCCATGCTCAACATCTCGTTCAGCTTCGCGCCCGCTTCCTTGGAATTGTATATGGAACACCGGTGCAACGGCGTCTTGCATCCCGCCGCCTGGCTCAACGAACGGTGGAACTGAAACTGCAAAATATGCGCCAGAAAGTACCGCGTGTACGGCACGTTCGCCGCCACATGATACTTCGCCGCCGGGTCGAAATCGGCCTCCGTCCGCCCCGGTTCGTCCACGCCCTGATACTTCCGCCGCAACTCCCACCACTTTTGGTTGTAGTTCTCCGGCGTGATCTCGCCTGAATACACCTTCCAACGCCACTGGTCGATCATCAACCCGAACGGCAGGAACGACACCTTCGCCAGCGCCTGCTTCAGCAACAACCCAATGTCCCCGCTCGGGTCCGTGGCTTTGTCCAACAGCCCCACCTGCACCAGATACTCCGGCGTGATCGACAGCGCGATCGTGTCGCCTACCGCCTCGTGGAACCCGTCATTGGCCGAATCGCGGCACAGGAACGGCTGCTTCCGATAAGCGCGCTGATAGATGTTGTGCCCCAACTCGTGATGGATCACCGAGAACTCCTCCCCGGTCACCTGAATGCACATCTTAATGCGCAAATCCTCATCGTTATCCACGTCCCACGCCGACGCATGGCACACCACTTCCCGGTCCTGCGGCTTGGTAAACAACGATCGCTGATAGAACGTCTTCGGCAACGCCGCGAACCCCAGCGACTGGAAGAACCTCTCCCCATACCGCACCATCTCCAACTCATCAATCTTCTTCTGCTTCAAAATCGAAGTAAGGTCGTAGGTCTTCGTCGCGCCCTTCGGCTCCACCACATCGTAGACGTTATCCCAGCTCTGCGCCCACATGTTACCCAGTAAGTGCGCCGGAATCGGCCCTTTCTCCGGCACCACCGCCACGCCGTACTTCTCCCGCAACTTAGTCCGCACATACGCGTGCAAGCTTACATACAACGGCCGCACCTGCTCCCATAAACGGTCCAATTCCTTGGCAAACTGATCCGGCGGCATGTCGTACTTCGACCGCCACATCGCCCCCATATCCTTGAACCCAATCTCCCGCGCACCCTTGTTCCCCAGCTCCACAAACCGCGTGTAATCCGTCTTCAACGGCCGCGCCACCTTGTGCCAACCCTGCCACACATCCAGCAGCTCCTTCGGGTCACGGCTGTTGGCCATGATCAGCGTAATATCCTGCAAATCCAGGCACCGGCCCTTGTCCTGCGGCGCGTCCCGGCAATACTTTCCCTGCCCATACGCCGATTCCATCTTCGCCGTCAGCTGCGTCAACTCCGTCGCCTGCGCCTTATCCTCCGGCGTCACCAGCGTCAGCCCGATCTTCAACAGCATCATCTTCCGGGCCATGTCCTCCGGCAGCTTCACCTTGTCGAACCGCGTCGCCTTCCGCGCGTACTCCTTCACAATCCCGATGTACTGTTCATTGGCCAGCGCCGCCTGCATCTCGCTATCCGGGTTGATGTACGTGGATTGCAGCCACTGCGCGCGGCTGACGAAGTTCGCCTGCTTCAGCAGCGTCGCCTCCGCCTCATCCAGAAACGCCTTGGCTTCCTGTACCGTTTGGGCCTGCAACGCGACGGTAACCGCCAGCAGGGAAAGTAGGATTCGCATGAATCCTATTGTCTACGTTTTTGACTCTCCGCCAACGCCGTTTTCGCCTTCTCCGCCGCGCCCGCCGCCGTGTACGCCCGGCTCAATTGAAAGTACAACGCCCCGTCGGTATCCAGCTCCCCGACGGCCGCCTCCAAATGCGGCACCGCCTCCGCCCCGCGCCCCACAGCCAGCAGTGCCCTCCCCAACGAAGCCCGCGCCGGCAGGATCGATACGGCCTTCATCAACGGCGCAATCGCCTCCTCCGCCTGCCCCTGCTGCAACAAACAATCGCCCTTCAGGAAGTACAAAACAGCCGAATCCGGCTCATGCACCAGCAGCCGTTCCAACGTATTCAGGGCTTCCAGATACTGCCCGCCCGCGTACAACGACGCCGCCAACTCCCGCTCCGTATCCCGGTCCTGCGGATTGAACTGCAACGCCCGGCGCCACTCCTCCACCGCCTCCAGATGCTTCTCCTGCGCCCGCAGCGTCTCAGCCTTGATCTTGTGGATTTGCGGGTTGTCCGGCAGCGTACCCAGCTGTGTAAACGCCCGGCGCGCCCCGTCGTTGAAGGTATCAATCTCCTTCGCCAGCGCCTCCGCCCGCGCCACCAAAGGCCGGCCCTTTGCCTGCTCCTCCAACGCCGCCGCGGCTTTCAACCGCTGCTGCTTCCGCCGCACCGCCGCCGTCGTAAGCAGGAACGCACGCGACTCCGGAAACTCCTTCGCCAACTGCCGGAACGCCGCCTCCTCCGCCGCCTCATTCGCCCGGCCCAGCACGAACCACGCCCCCGCGTCCCCCGGTTCCAATTTCGTCAACACCGCCAACTGCCCCACCGCCGCCTTCGGCTGGCCGCTCTGCAAAAACGCCTCCGCCAACAGCCTTCGCCCCTGCGCCTCGTTCGGCTTCATCGTCACAGCCCGCTGCAACGGGCCAACGGCCTGCGCCGCCTTCCCCAGCCGCAACAACGACGTCCCCAACAGTGCATGCGCCGGAAACGCCTGCGGCATCGCCTTCGACGCCACTTCCAACGGCCCCACCGCCTCCGCGTCCCGCCCCGCCA
>CANIVU010000038.1 GCA_947470805.1 Acidobacteriota bacterium
CAAAAGAAGCACGACTACCTCTACTGGGAACTGCCCAAATACAACAAAGCCGACGGCACCTTCGCCGACGAAGTCCCCATGCAAGCCGTCCGCATGGGCAACTGGAAAGCGGTCCGCCCCAAGCCCGGCGCCCCCCTGGAACTCTACGACCTCTCAAAGGATATCGGCGAAAAGACCGACGTAGCCGCCAAGTTCCCCGCCGTCCTGAAGAAGATGGAAGAGATCTGCAAAACCGCCCGCACCGCCCCCCGCGTCCAGAAGGACATCCCCAACCCCCACTGGCAAGGCTGAAGTAGAGGGGCGTAACAATAGCCGCACCGCGCGAAGGCCCTTCCGGTGCCTGGCATCGGGCCTGTCCGACGCAACCTCCCAGACGGAAACTCTCTCCCCGTGTGCCAGGCACCCCGGGAATGGGAATTGGGAAGCAAGAAGCAACCAAACAAAACGGAACTATCCCCGCCACGTTCTCGTACCTACCCCACGAGAGGGGAGTCTCCACCAATATGCTGCCCAACCGGACGCAGACCAACGCGTCGCCGCTCGTCAATGGCCTGTTCGCCGCCAGCGCCATGCTTGCCATCGTCTCCTGGTACACGACCTTCGAAGGAATGTCGCTCTACCTCTCCAAATGGTTCGCCCTTCTGGCCTCCGTCGGCGTCCAATCCGCCCTCCTCTTCGTCGCTTGGCTCATCGGTTTCAGCAAGGCCCGCCGCACCCAACTGATCGTCGTCTACGGCATTACCGCCCTCGTCTCCGTCGCCTTCTCCTACGTCAGCCTCTACCGCTGGTTCTCCGAACGCGAACGCCCCGCCATCGTCCGCCGCCAACTCTACGACAAGCTCTCCGAAACGGCCGCCAAAGCCGACTCCACCCTCGCCTCGGCCTCCGCCGAAGCCCGCAAACATACCCTGGCCCTCGAGGAAATGACGCAGGCCGAAAAGACCCACGGCCACATCTCCCGCGCTGTCGATAGCGACCCTTACCTCAACAAAATCCGTGAATCAGTCGCCCGCGAAGCCCAGGGCGTCAGCGGCGCCTACAGCGAAGGCGCCGGCACCGGAGTCCGCTACACCGCCTTCGAACGCTACGCCCGGCTCGCCCGCGAATCGCAACAATCCATCGATACCGCCCGCGCCGCCATCACCTCCTGGCGCTCCGCCACCAAGCCCGATGAGCCCGCCGACAAACAGCTCCGTACTTTCCACACGGCCTTCGACGCCGTGCCCTGGAACGAGGTCAACGACGCCCTCCACTCCGGCCGCCCCGAAAAGCCCGAGATCCCCGCCCTCGCCGAGTTCGTCGACCAGACCTCCGGCGGCCAGGAAGACCTCCTCCTCGCATTCACCGAACTCATCGCCGCCCCCACTCCGCGCCACGCCTTCAGCTTTATCCTCGCGGCCTTCATCGACATCATCATTTTCCTGCTCGCCTACGCCTCCGGGCCTCACCTCGCCGGTTCCCCGGAACAGCGCATGACCGCCGCCGCCGCGTCGCTCGAATCCCTCGACGGCCAGGTCTTCCTCCGCGACCTCCTCCGCAAGGTCTCCGCCGCTCCCGGCGCCCTCGCCCGCATCAACCGTACCGACCTCTCCTCCGGCGAACAGCAGTTCCTCCTCATGCTCTCCGCCCGCGGCCAGGCCTCCCAGGTCGACGACCCCAGCGGCACCTACTGGCTCCTCGATGCCGCCACCCACGAGTCTCTGTTAGAATCATTAGCCGACCGTGGCCTCCCCCTCCGCGCCTCCCGTGCAGCGACCGCTTGAAATACGGTAATCTCGATATAGGAACTAGGGATTCCTATTTCAGACAGTGACGACTTCGGTAAAAGGGGAATACGCCCTGCATGCGCTCTTTGATCTGGCCACGCAGGATTCCAATGGTCCGGTGAAAATCGCCGACATCGCGCGCCGCCAGAAAATTCCACAGAAGTTCCTGGAATTGATCCTGTCCGGCCTGAAACAAGGCGGTTTCGTCGAATCGCGCCGCGGCGCCGACGGAGGCTATCTGCTCGCCCGTCCCGCCGACGCGATCACCGTTGGCGAAGTCCTTCGCCATATCGAAGGATCTCGCAACTCCGGCGCCCGCTCCCGCAAACGCGTGGAAACACCGTTCTCGGATATGTGGACCCAAGTGGACAGCTCCGTCTCGGCGGTCATCGACCACACCACCTTCGCCGATCTCGCCCGCACCTGGAAGGATCGCCAAAGCAAGTACGTCCCGAACTGGGAAATCTGATTCCCACCGGGCCCAGCACGATAGGAGAGGCACATGGTTTTTGAAGATAATTCGCTGAGCATCGGCCGCACGCCGCTCATCAAGTTGAATCGCGTCACCGACGGCGCTCCGGTCACGGTGTACGCCAAAATCGAAGGCCGCAACCCGGCTTACTCGGTGAAATGCCGCATTGGCGCGTCCATGGTCTGGGATGCCGAAAAACGCGGAATCCTCAAGCCCGGCAAGGAGCTGATCGAGCCCACCAGCGGCAACACCGGCATCGCACTCGCCTTCGTCGCCGCCGCCCGTGGCTACCCCATCACCCTCACCATGCCGGAGACGATGTCGATCGAACGGCGCAAAGTCCTCAAAGCCTTTGGTGCCAACCTCGTTCTCACCGAAGGCGCGCTCGGCATGAAGGGCGCCATCGCCCGCGCCGAACAGATCGCCGCCAGCGACCCTGAAAAATACGTCCTCCTCCAGCAGTTCAAGAATCCGGCCAACCCCGCCATTCACGAGGCCACCACCGGTCCGGAAATCTGGGACGACACCAACGGTAAGATCGACATTCTCGTCTGCGGCGTCGGCACCGGCGGCACCATCACCGGTATCTCCCGCTATCTGAAGGGGACCAAAGGCAAAGCCATCCTCTCGGTGGCTGTCGAACCCTCCGCCAGCCCGGTCATCACGCAAACGATGAACGGCGAACCCCTCAAGCCCGGCCCCCATAAAATTCAGGGCATCGGCGCCGGCTTCGTCCCCGATACGCTCGACATCTCGGTCATCGACCAGGTCGAACAGGTTTCCAACGAGGAAGCCGTCGCCATGGCTCGCCGCCTGGCCGCCGAAGAGGGCATCCTCTGCGGGATCTCCTGCGGCGCCGCCGCCGCGGCCGCCCTGCGCGTGGCGAAAGACCCTGCCAACGCCGGCAAAACCATCGTCGTCATCCTGCCCGATTCCGGCGAACGGTACCTCACCAGCGTGCTCTACGAGGGCATGTTCAACGAATAGCCCGAAGACACAAGCCAGAAATGAAAAGCACCGCCCGAGGGCGGTGCTTTTTCGTAGGCGGGCGCGATTGGGTGTAGGGGTGTTGCGCCCGCCTGTCGTAACGGGGATTAAGTAAGAAGCGTCTCCCGAGGCTCGAAGGTTACGGCTCACAGAAAAAATATTCAATCATGCGCATCTATATTTTCATCGCTGCCTTCCTACCCCTCCTTCCCGCCCAGGAATGGGTCCGCGAAACGCCAGCCGCCCCTTGGCAAGCCCGCGATTCCCAAGGCGAAGCCGTCTTCCGGAACCAGCTCTGGATCCTCGGCGGATGGTTCAACTCCTTCGAGGCCCCTCCCCGCGATGTCTGGCGCTCGGCAAACGGTCGAGACTGGTCCCGCGTCACCGCCAGCGCACCCTGGCTCCACAGCGATCTACCCATGTCGCTCTCTTTCAAGCGCCGCCTATGGATGATGGGCGGCTGGTACAACGGCAGGCTCCCCGGCCACTCCGCCTCGAACGCCGTCTGGTCCACCCGCGACGGCGCCAATTGGAAACAGGAAACTGGACACGCCGGCTGGTCCCCGCGCCTGGCCGCCGCCACGGTCGAGTTCAAGGGACGGATGTGGATCCTCGGCGGTACCGAAGACTACTACTTCGGGGACCACGGCAGCCTCAAGAACGACGTCTGGTCGAGCGCCGATGGCCGCACCTGGCAACTGGCCACCGCCAACGCCGGCTGGGCACCCCGCGCCTATCACCAGGCCGTCGTCCACGATGGCAAAATCTGGGTCTTCGGCGGCGGGAACTATGTCCCTGAGTACCAGGCGTTTAACGACGTATGGTCCTCCCCGGACGGCGTGAATTGGACCGCCGTGACGCCATCCGCGCCCTGGTCACCGCGCCTCTGGTTCGGCGCGGCCGTCTATCGCGGACACATGTGGGTCCTCGGCGGCTGGTCCAAGGTCCCTGAACAAAACTGGGGCGATGTCTGGTACTCGAAGAATGGCAAGGACTGGACCCGCCTGGAGGCCAAAACCACCTGGAAAGAGCGCCACGAGCTGTCGGTTTTCGTGCATAAGGACCGCCTTTGGGTGGCCGGAGGTCACGCCAAACCGCTCAGTAACGAGGTCTGGTCGCTCCACCTGCCGCCCGATTTTCCGGGGAAACACTGACGCGAACAAAAAGCGAAGAAACCTCTTGACTGCCTCCCAAATATCCCGCATACTGAGGGCGAATAAACAGCGAATTCGAGGCGCCCCATATGCTCAGGTCATCATCTTCTCCCTTCTCCCTGGCAGTTTCTGACGCACCGTTGGCTATCGGGCCCTCGGGTTGGCACTATCCGCATTGGGATGGCGTGATCTACCCCCGCCAGCGCCCGCGCGGCTTCCACCCGCTGTCGTTTCTTTCCCAGAGCTTTGACGCGGTGGAGATCTCCTCCTCGTTCGAGACCGACATCCGCCCCGAACTCGCCCGCCTCTGGATGGGCAAGGTCGAATCGAACCCTCGCTTCCAGTTCACCGCCCGCCTCCACCGCCGCTTCACGCATGAGCGGACGCTGGACGCGGCCGCCGTCGATTCCTTCAACGTCGGCCTCCGGGAACTCAAGCGCGGCAAGCGCCTGGGCGCGGTGCTGATGCAGTTCCCCTGGTCCTTCCGCTTTACCAAGGAGAACCGGGACTACTTCATCGAACTCCGCCGGGCCTTCCACGAGTTCCCTCTGGTGGCCGAGATGCGCCACGAAAGCTGGATGTCCTCGGAAGCCATGGGCACGCTGATCGACTACCGGGTGGGCTTCTGCAACCTGGACCAGCCGGAACATGTGCGCGCCATGCCGCCGACGGCGTTCCTCACCTCCCCGATCGCCTATTTCCGCCTGCACGGCCGGCAGCGCGCCTGGTGGTGGAATGAGTATCAGCAGTCTACGCGCCCGCAGACCGGCAGCCACCGCGGCTACGCCTACTCGCCGGCCGAACTGGCCCAGTGGAAGGAACGGGTGGAGCAGGTCCGTGGCATCGCCGAGCGGTCCTTCTGCTTCTTCACCAACGATGGCGGCGGCCAGGCGGTGGTTAACGCCATGCAGTTCAACGGCATGTTCGCCCGGCCCGCCAAGCGGAGCGCGGTTGCGGAAACAGAGCCCGTGCTCGAACTCGCGGTTGCCTAGTTTCGCGAGTGAGATGGTAGCGCCAAGGGGATTCGAACCCCTATTAGAGCCTTGAGAGGGCTCCGTCCTAACCCTTAGACGATGGCGCCACGAACTTAACCCAATATATCACGCCGATCGGTTATACAATCGGTTCGATGCGTTCTTCACTCCTGCTCCTGACCTTTGTTTCCTTCAGCCTTGTCGCCGCGCCGCGGCCCGCCGATATCCCGTTCAAGAAGATCCAGCTCGACTTCGGAGCTAACGAAACCGCCGCTTTCGCCGACATCAACGGCGATGGCAAGCTCGATGTCGTGAACGGGGAAAACTGGTACGAGCACCCCAAGGCCAAAGGCGGCGAATGGAAGAAGCACCACTTCCGCGACCTCGGGTTCTTCAATAACTACATCGACTCGTTCAGCGACCTGCCGCTCGATGTTAACGGTGATGGGAAGATCGACATCGTCTCGTGCACTTGGTTCGCGAAGAAAATCAGCTGGTATGAGAATCCCGGTAAGCTCAACACCCCGTGGAAAGAGCACATCATCGAAGACCAGTGGAACGTCGAGTTCATGTTCCTGGTCGATATCAACAACGACGGGAAGGCTCAGGAACTGCTGCCGCAGTTCGGCGGCAAGGGCCCGACGGCCTGGTACGAGTTGAAGAATGGCGCCTTCGTGCGGCACATCGTCCACCCCGACAACTTCGGCCACGGCATCGGGGCCGGGGACTTGAACAAGGACGGGCGCGTGGATATCCTGACGCCGAAGGGCTGGTTGGAAGCGCCGGCCAATGTGAATGACACGCCGTGGAAGCTGCACTCCGATTGGACCGCCAAGAAGCACACCGGATTCCTGAACGTCGTCGATATCGATGGTGATGGCTTGAACGACGTCTTCTACCCGCACGCGCACGATTTCGGCATCTTCTGGCTGAAGCAGGAAGCCGACGGGAAGTTCACTGAGTTCAAGATCGATGACGCCTGGAGCCAGGCGCACGCGACGGCCTTCGTCGATATCAATGGCGACGGGCAGAAGGATTTCATCACCGGCAAGCGCTTCTGGGCCCATGAACATGAACCGGGCGCGAATGACGTCCTCGGCATTTACTGGTACGAGTACCGCAAGGTTGCCGGGAAGGTGGAGTGGATTCGCCATATCATCGACTACGGCTCTTCGGCCGGCGCGGGGATGCAGATTGCGACCGCCGACATTGACGGCGACGGGGATCTCGATATCGCCGTGGGCGGCAAGTCGGGCGCGTTCCTTTTTGAAAACAAGACTAAATGACCGGCTCATCGGCCGGTCCGCTGCAGTCCGCAGTTTCGATCGTAGTCGGGGCCGACGACGTCTCGACTAGACAGTACGGACGGTACGGGCCCGCTATCGGGTGTCCGCAAGTCAGGGGACTGGGCGGTCGCGGGCCTTGGCGAGGCGGCTCCGTTCTGCTGCGTCGACCGGCTGGCGGTACGGACGGTACGGCTCCATTGGCCAGGGCGAAGCGGCTCGAAGCCACGGACGGTGCGGGTTGGCTGTCGGATGTCCGCGGGCCTTGGCGTGGCGGCTCCGTTCTGCTGCGTCGACCGGCTGGCGGCACGGACGGTACGGCTCCATCGGCCAGGGCGAAGCGGCTCGAAGCCACGGACGGTGCGGGTTGGCGGGCTGGGTGTCCGCAGGCTGGGGCTGGGGTTACAGAATGTGCACTTTCGAGGTAATGACATGGCCACAGAGCTGACCGCTCCGCTGCATCCGGAAGTCGTCGCGATGCTCGAGACTCAACGGCTGGCGGGGGCGCGGCCACGGTCGGAGCTTACGGTCGAGGAGACTCGCGCGGCTATGCTCGCGGGGCGGAAGTGGCAACTGCCTGCGGTGGACTGCCCGGTTCGTGATGCGGTCGCGAATGGCGTCCCGGTCCGTCTCTATGGCCCGGAGAGCGCGCAGGCCTTGCTCTACGCGCATGGCGGGCGGTTCTTCTCCGGGGACCTTGCTTCCCACGACTGGCCACTGCGGATGCTCGCCAATGCCTCGCGGCGACGGATCTGCGCTGTCGACTACCGGTTGGCACCGGAACACCGGCACCCGGCGGCGATCGACGATGTCCTGGCTGCCGGACGGTGGATGGCGGGACAGGCTGACCAGCTGATTACTGGGGGCGATAGCGCTGGAGGCTATCTGGCCGCGTTGGCATCCTTGGCGCTGCGGCCGATGTGGCAAATGCTGATCTATCCGATGCTTGATCCGGGGTGCGGTAGCGCAAGCTATAAAGAGTTCTGGCAAGGTCCGTGGCCCAGCGGGGAGGATATGAAACGGGGCTGGGATCTTTATGGGGGCACGGCGGTCGACGCCGGAGCGGGTTCGTTTCCGCGCACCTTGCTGATCACGGCGGGCACTGATCCGCTTCGAGATGAGGCGCGGGATTTCGGGGCTGGGCTGCGAAAGAATGGCGTCCGTGTGGAGGCGCACCATTTCGCCGATATGCACCACGGGTTCTTTACGCAAACGACGCTCAGCCGGTCGCGGGAGTTGATTGCGCTGATCGCCGCGGAGCTGGCTCGATCTTAGGCCTCCCCTTCGCAATAAAAATCGTCTACACTGCAGGTGTCGCTGCTGACTTGTCGCCCCAGTTGTCGCGATCCCCTTTTGGCCGCAGCCCCGATCACCGAATTTTCGATCACGGTGAATACGATGAAACTGCAATTCGATGCAATGACATGCCAGGATTTGGCGCAAAGCAGCCGCCTGGAATG
Organism: Acidobacteriota bacterium; assembly: GCA_947470805.1. GTDB lineage: Bacteria > Acidobacteriota > Terriglobia > Bryobacterales > Bryobacteraceae. The sequence continues at coordinate 8,097 of CANIVU010000038.1, forward strand.
GTTGGAGGCCAATGGCCTTGGCGGCTTCGCCAGCGGCACGGTCAGCGGGATTCACACCCGCCGTTATCATGGGCTGCTTACCTCCGCGCTGCAGCCGCCGGTGGGCCGGGTGCTGCTGGTGGCCAAGTTTGAAGACACGCTGGTTGTCGACGGTCATCGGATTGAGCTTTCGGCGAATTTGTACGAAGGCGCGGTGCACCCGCAGGGGTACGAGTATCTGCGGGAATTCCGGCTGGACCCGTTCCCGACGTGGCGCTACGAGATCGGGGACGTGCGAGTGGAAAAGCGCATCTTCATGGTGCACGGCCAGGACGCGACGATTGTCGAATACGAGGTCCACGGGCTTTGCAAAGACTGTCATCTGGAAGTCCGGCCGCTGGTGGCGTATCGCGATTATCACGCCACGACGCATTCGAACGCGGCGCTGGACCCGCGGTTTGAATGGGAAGAAGACGGGATCGTTTCGGTGCAGCCGTACTCCTGCTTCCCGCGCGTGTTCTTTGCGGCGGACTTCCGGAGTTGCGAGCCGACAGGCTACTGGTACAACCGCTTTGAATATGCCGAGGAGAAGGCGCGAGGGCTGGACGCGCTGGAGGATTTGTTTCAGCCGTTCGTGCTGCACTTCGATTTGGCGCATTCGCCGAAGGCTATTGTGATCGTCTCGCGGGAGGCGATTCCGGCGCATGAGGCGACGGGGTTGCGGGAGAAGGAACGGCTGCGTCGGGCGGCGTTGCGACGGCAGGCTCCGGTGGCGACCTCGTTCGTGGAAGACCTGACGGAGGCGGCCGATCCCTTCATTGTCCGGCGGGGCAAGGGACACACGATTATCGCGGGATATCCGTGGTTCGGCGACTGGGGACGGGACACGATGATTGCGTTGCCGGGGCTGACGCTGGCGACGGGGCGGTTCGAGGTGGCGCGCGACATCCTGACCGTCTTCGCCGGGGCGCTGGACCAGGGCATGTTGCCCAACCGCTTTCCCGATGGCGGGGAGGCGCCGGAGTACAACACCGTGGACGCGACGTTGTGGCTGTTTGAGGCGACGAGGGCGTATTTGCAGTATTCGAAAGATGAGGCGACGGTGCGGGACGTGCTGTATCCGCGACTGGTGGAGGCGATGGACTGGCATCTGCGCGGCACCCGGTACGGGATCCGGGCGGAGGAGGACGGGTTGCTGCACGCTGGGGAGCCGGGGGTGCAGTTGACGTGGATGGACGCCAAGATCGGCGACTGGGTGGTGACGCCGCGGATTGGCAAGCCGGTGGAGATTCAGGCGCTTTGGTACAACGCGATTTGCACGCTGTCGGAGCTGGCTGGGCGGTTCGGGGATTCGGAGCGGGCGGAGGAGTTGGCAGGGCTGGCGGCGCGGGCGAAGCGAGCCTTTATCGAACAATTTTGGGATGCCGGGCGCGGGTATTTGCTGGACAATACGGATGATGCGTCGATCCGGCCGAACCAGATTTTTGCGGTGAGTTTGCCGTACACGATGTTGGATGAAGCGCAGGCGCGGGCGGTGGTGGAGACGGTGGAGCGGCATCTGTTGACGCCGTTGGGACTGCGGAGTCTTTCGCCGGAGGATGCGGCGTATCGGGGGCATTATCAGGGCGGGGTATTTGAACGGGATTCGGCGTATCACCAGGGGTCGGTTTGGTTGTGGCTAATGGGTCCGTTTGTGTCGGCGTATGCGCGGGTGAACCCGGGGTCGGCGCGGATGGCGGAGTTGGTGAACGGGATGCGGCCGCACTTGCGGGAGGCGGGGGTGGGGCAGATGTCGGAGATCGCCGACGGGGATGCGCCGTTTACGCCGCGGGGTTGTTTTGCGCAGGCGTGGAGTGTGGCGGAGCTGTTGCGGGCGGCGGCGGAAAATTGCGGGAATAAACCGACGGCTCTCGCGGATGTCAGCATCGATAGGAGTGCTGTTGATGCTGATACTGGCGATGGTGGTGGTCGAACTCTTTACGTCGCAGGGGTGCAGTAGCTGCCCTCCGGCGGATGCGTTGCTGGCTGTGTTGGACAAGGATCCGAACGTCCTTGTCCTTAGCGAGCACGTCGATTATTGGAACCATTTGGGATGGCGGGATCCGTTTTCGTCGAGCGTGTACAGTGCGCGGCAGCAGCAGTATGCGCGCCGCTTCGCGCAGGACGGGCCGTATACGCCGCAGATGGTGGTGGATGGGCGGGTGCAATTTGTGGGTAGTGACGCGCGGCGGGCGCGGGCGGCGATTGCGGCGGCGGCGCGGGAGCCACGGGCGGTGGTGACGGTGCGTCGGGAGGGAGATGTGGTTTTTGCCGAGGCGCCGGCGTTGTTGGCGGGTTCGAAGGCTGAGTTGTGGGTGGCGATTTTGCGGCCGGAGGGTGAGGCGGAGGTGGCGCGTGGGGAGAATGCGGGGCGGAGGCTGCGGCATGTGGGGATTGTGAAGTCACTGGTTAAGGGGGGGACGGTGACGCGGGATCGGGGGGCTTCGCATCGGGTTGTTGTCGAGGCGGGGGCGAGGGTGGTGGCGTTTTTGCAGGAGCCGGGGCAGGGGGCGATTTTGGGGGCTGGGCGGGAGGAGGGTTTAGTGGGGGACGGCGTTTTGCCGCTATCTTCCCGGTGGGGTTGGGTAGGGGGCGATCTGATTTTCTGACCTTCTGCGAGTGGTAGCGCGTCTTGGGGCACACGGCTATTGTTTCGGACTTGGGTGGTTTTATTGGGGGGGTTGCCCGCCATGTCCCCGGTGGGGTTGGGTTTGGGCGGGGGTGGCGGGGGATCGTTTTCCTGACCTTCTGCGGGGGATGTCGCGTCTTGGGATACACGGCTATTGTTTCGGACTTGGGCGGTTTTATTGGGGGTTTTGCCCGCCATGTCCCCGGAGGGGTTGGGTTGGGCGGGGTGGTGGGTTTTATCCGGGCTTTTTGCCTTTGGGCCTTCTGCCTTCTGCGGGTTGCGTCGCGTCTGGGGGGACACCTCTGCCGTTGGGTTACGGGCCGAATTCTGTTCGGGGTTCTGCCCGCGATGTCCCCGGAGGGGTTGGGTTGGGCCGGGGGTGGCCGGGGAGCGGGGATCTGTTTTTCTGGCTCTTCTTGCAGACGAAAAAAGCGGACCCGGATGGGTCCGCTTTTTCGGTTCGATTTGCTTTTGGTTAGCCGAGGAGTTCGACGACGATCTTCTTGTGCTCGGAATCCAGGGCCACGATCTTGCACGTCCGGAGAACGCCTGGCTTGATGGTGGCGGCTTTCGGAGTGGGATCGCCACCCTTGCCTTCCTTCCAACGGCCCTTCAACATGGCGGCGAGCGAACCGAGATCGGCCGAACCGGCACCGGCGGCTTCCGCAGGTTTCGCTTCTTCCTTCTTCGGCTCTTCCAAACGGCATTCGGCCAGGACGCCTTCGGCTACTTCCAGTTTGAGGACGTTGCCTCGGACATCGGTGACCAGACCGCTGATGGTTTCACCCACCTTGTGTTCGGCGATGAAGTTGTCGACTCGCGTGGGCTGGAGTTGCTTCAGGCCCAGGCGGATGCGGCGGCGGTCCTTGTCGATGTCGAGGACGATGGCGCGGACAACTTCTCCTTCCTTGACGACGTCGCGGGGATGATCGATGCGCTTGTCGTTGGCCATGTCGCCGATGTGGACCATGCCGTCGATGCCGTCGCCGAGATCGACGAACGCACCGAAGGACTGGATCGACGTGACAGGGGCTTCGACGATGGTGCCGGTTTTGTACTTCTCCATGGCTTCGACGAAAGGATCGCCGAGAGCGCTCTTGAGGCTGAGCTCAATGCGCTTGTCGCCGGGCTTGACGCCGAGGACAACCACTTCGACCTGGTCGCCGACCTTGAGCAGATCGGAGGGCTTGCGGACCTTCTTCGACCAGGACATCTGCGAGAGATGGACGAGGCCGTCGACGCCCGGGGAGAGTTCGACGAAGGCGCCGAAATCGGTGAGGCGAGCCACTTTGCCGATGAGCTTCTGGCCAGGCTGGAACTGTTCGGCAGCGACGGTCCAGGGATCCGGCTGCATCTGCTTCAGGCCGAGGGACACCTTGCGGGTGTTGGCGTTGAGCTTGAGAATTTTGACTTCGAGTTCGTCGCCAATGTTGACGACGTCGGCGGGTTTGCCGACGCGATGCCAGCTCATGTCGGCGACGTGCAGGAGGCCGTCGACGCCATCGAGATCGAGGAATGCGCCGAAGTCGGTGACGCTGCGGACGCGCCCTTTGACGACATCGCCTTCCTTGAGAGCAAGGAAGCGTTCTTCCTTCTTCTTGGCGGACTCTTCTTCGAGAACGACGCGGCGATCGACGACGATGTCTTCCTTCTCGATATCGATCGAGAGGATGCGGACTTCGACGTCCTGGCCGACGAGCTTCTGGAGTTCGAACGCATCGCGCGTGCCGGAGCGGGAGGCAGGCATGAAGGCGCGGCCGCCGATGTCGACGCGCACGCCGCCCTTCACCGTTTCGGTGACCTTACCGGCTACGTTGCGCTTCTCTTCAAAGGCGGAGAGCAGACCGCTCCAGTCCTTCGGCTTCTCCACCTTGAGGGGCGAGAGAATGGCCTGTCCTTCTTCGTTCCGGCCGGTGATGGTGACTTCCACCAAATCGCCGACAGCGATTTCGGACATTTCAGGAGGAAGAGCGGACTTCGGCAGGACACCGTCTGCTTTGCCTTTGATATCGACGAAGATGGAGTCGTCCGTGATCGCGAGCACCTTGCCCTTAACGGGCCCGGACGCTTCGGAGGCCTTGGGGGCCGGAACGGAAGACTGCTCCTGTTCGAACTGGCGAAGGATATCGCCAAAGGAGGATTCGGTGGACTGGGAAGTCGACTCCTCGATGGGATCGTCGACGGGATTTGCTGGATTCATGAGAACAATACGCGAGACTCCACCCATTGTGGCACAAAGACCGATAGCATGGGCGGTATGGGAATCGTGTGGCTTTTGGTGTTCGCCGCGATCGCAATTGCGGGTCCGGTGCAGGACCCGCCGAGCCTGACGCTGCTGGCGGCGCTGGGCGTTTTTCAGTTCATGGAACCGCGCATTCAGGCGTTCCAATCGGCCCGCGGGATGCAGGTGGCGGTGGGGATTAAGATCCTGCTTTGCTACCTGCTGATTGGCTACACGGGGGCGTTGAACTCCTCCTACTATTTGATTCTGTTGCTGCCAGTGGTGGGGGCGGCGACGACGATGGGGGCGTGGGGCACGGTGGCGGTGACGACGCTGGCGATGCTGAGTTTCCTGAGCTTTTTGTTCTTTTTGCCTTGGGAGGATTTGAGCCGGTTCGTCTTTGATTGGAAAGAACTGTTTCTGCGTGCGGTGTTTTTGCCGGTGGTGGGGCTATCGACGTATCAACTGGCCGAGGCCAATCGTTTGGAGGCGCGGAAGAGCCAGGAGACGGCGAAGGAGTTGGCGCGGGCGAATGAGGAGTTGGTGAAGGCGGAGGCGGCGGTTCGACGGTCGGAGCGGTTGGCGGCGTTGGGCCAGTTGACGGCGGGGTTGGCGCACGAGTTGCGGAATCCGCTGGGGACGATTCGGGTGTCGGCGGAGATGTTAAAAAAAGTATCGGCGGACGATGGGGGGATTGGGCGGGAGATGACGGAGTACATCACGAGCGAGGTGGACCGGGCGAACTCGCTGGTGACGCGATTTTTGGAGTTTGCGCGGCCGCTACCGTTGAAGCCGGCGGTGACGGATGTGCATGAAGTGATCGACCGGGCGGTGACGCAGTATGACCGTTCGGCGGACCGGCCGGATGTGAGTGTTTACAAGAATTATGATCCGGCGTTGCGGCCGGTATCGCTGGACGGGGAGTGGATGGAGCGGGTGTTTTATAACCTGTTGCGGAACGCGGCGGAGGCGAGCCCGGCGGGGAGTTCGATTACGGTGAAGACGCGGCCGGTGGAGGGGTTTGTTGAGATCGCCGTGATTGACAGGGGTTCGGGGATTACGGCGGAACATCGGGAGAGTATTTTCAATCCGTTCTTTACGACGAAGCCGAGCGGGGTGGGGCTGGGGTTGGCGATTGTGTCGAAGATCATTGACGAACATGGCGGGCGGATCCTGGTGGAGAGCGAGCCGGGGCAGGGGTCGGTGTTCCGCGTGTTGCTGCCCGTGTAATGGGATCATGTAGAAATGAGCCGACGAATCCTCGTGATTGAGGATGAAGAGAAATTACGCCGCGTGGTGCAGTTGCAGCTGCAGAGTTCGGGGTATGAGGTGGAGCTGGCCGCTACGGCGGAGGAGGGCGTTGTTGCCGCCGAGCGCGCCGATCTTGTGCTGACCGATTTGCGGCTGCCGGGGATGAGCGGGCTGGAATTTCTGGAGCGCACGCACGCGGTGCGGCCGGGGTTGCCGATCATCATGATGACCGCTTTCGGGTCCGTGGAGACGGCGGTGGAGGCGATGAAGAAGGGCGCGGCGGACTTCCTGGTGAAGCCGTTTTCGCTGGACCATTTGGCGGCGGTGGTGGCGAAGGCGTTTGAGATGCTTTCGCTGCGCGAGGAGAACAAGCGGCTGAAGGAGGAGCTGGGCGGGCGGTATCAGCTCGATAATATTGTGGGCCGCAGCGGGGCGATGCAGGAAGTGTTCGGCATGGTGCTGCGGGCGGCGCCGACGCGGGCGACGGTGCTGCTGGCGGGGGAGAGCGGCGTTGGCAAGGACATGATTGCGCGGGCGATTCATTACCATTCGCCGCGCAAGGATAAGCCGTTTGTGAAGATCAACTGCACGGCGATTCCGGAAAACCTGATGGAGAGCGAGTTGTTTGGTTATGAGAAGGGCGCGTTTACGGGCGCCAACATGACCAAGCCGGGCAAGTTTGAGCTGGCCGATACGGGCACCGTTTTCCTGGACGAGATTGGCGATGTGCCGTTGCCGATTCAGGTGAAACTGCTGCGAATTTTGCAGGAGCGGGAGTTTGAGCGGCTGGGGTCGAACAAGACGCGGCATATCGATGTCCGCGTGGTGGCGGCGACGAATGTGGACCTGCGGCGGGCGTTGGAAGAGGGCACGTTCCGGGAGGATTTGTACTACCGGTTGAATGTGCTGCCGATTAATATTCCGTCGCTGCGGGAGCGGCGGGAGGACATTCCGTATTTGGCGGATCACTTCATTCGGAAGCACGCGGCGGAGTTGGGGACGGCGGAGTTGGAGATCAGCGCGGATGCGGCGACGAAGCTGATGGCGTATCACTGGCCGGGGAATGTGCGGGAGTTGGAGAACGTGATTGAGCGGTCGCTGGTGTTGGCGACGGGGACTAGGTTGGAGGCGGCGGATATCCGGTTGGATTTGGCGCCGCGGTCGCGGAGCGCGGCGACGGCGGGGACGAGTGTGGACGGGCTGTTTTTGCCGGAGGGGATGACGCTGGATCAGTACGAGGAGACGATCATTAAAGAGGCGATGCGGCGGGCGCAGGGGAACAAGAGCCAGGCGGCGCGGCTGTTGGGATTGACGCGGAATGCGTTGCGGTACCGGCTGGGACAGATGGGCATGGAGACGGGGCCGGATACGGACGTGTAGTTGGGTTTGTTTTTGGAGCACGAAAAGCTCAACTGGCGCAACGTTTCGGCAAAGGCCTGCTATAACGGTCAGATGATTGCCCGCATTTGTCTCGTTTGTATCGCAATGCTATCGATGGCGGAAGGGCAACCGGCGGCCAGTACGCCGCCCGCCGCGAACCAGGCACCGCGGGCCGCGGCGAGTCCGGCGGCCGGCGCCGCCGACGGGCCAGGAGCGCCGCGGGACCACAACGCGGACCGGTTGATGAAAGCGTTAACGAACCAGAAGTGGTACCAGCAGCTCGGCGATATCGCGGTGGTGTCCGAGATTCGCTACACCAGCGCGCCGTTGCACAAACCGCAGAATCCAACCGCGCCGGGGGCAAAGAATCCGTTGATCATCCACGCGATGACCTTCGTGCCGAAGAAGATCGACAAAGCCCGGAAGCACCCGCTGATCGTCTTCGCCCATCAGGGCATTCATAGCGATTTCGGCGCCGACTATGAATTCAGCGCCGTACGGGAACTCGTGGAGCAGGGTTACTCCGTTATCGGACCGGACTACCGCGGCAGCACCGGTTATGGACGCCGGCTTTACGACGCGATCGATTATGGTGGCCTGGAGGTGGAGGATGTATTCCAGGCGCGCCAATGGATGCTCGACAACTATGATTTTCTTGATCCGAAACGCGTTGGCATGATTGGCTGGAGCCACGGCGGCATGATCACGCTCATGAACATCCTGCTGCATCCGGACGCGTATGCAGCGGCCTACGCGGGTGTTCCGGTGACCGATCTGGTGCTGCGCCTGGGCTACCACGATTCGGCGTACCAATCGATCTTCTCCGCGCCCCAACATATCGGAAAGCCGGTGCAGGGCGACATCCAGGAGTACTTGAAGCGATCTCCGATTACCCACGCAGAGAAGCTGAAGACGCCGCTGTTGATCCACGGCAACAGCAATGATGAGGACGTGAACATTATCGAAGTCCAGCGGTTTGTCGATGCACTAAAAGCAGCAGGCAAGAAGTTTGAATACAAGATCTTCGAGGACGCGCCGGGAGGGCACGAGTTTGGGCGGCTGGACACCAAACTGGCGAAGGAATCCCGCCGCGATGTCTACAAGTTTCTCGGCAAGATTCTCAATCCGGAGCGGCCGGTCCGGTAGTGATCCGGGGGTGGCGCGGTTGGGGGGACACCCGGCCTTCGGCCTGCGGGTGTCCCCGGATTGTTGCTGGGCGCCTTTCGCTAGCGGGTCCAGGTGACCTCCACTTGGGGGCGGGCGGGCGATGAGGCCGTTAGCAGCAGCGGGCCGAGGGCGCGGGCGGCATCGGGTCCGTAGACGCTCGAGAGCTTGCGGTGGAAGGCGCTGGTGACGCCGCTGAGCAGATAGCTCAGGTTGCGGAGCGCGTCGACCGGGCCGAGGCCCTTGGTGGTGCAGCGGGTGAGGTGGGCGGTGAGGCGGTCGATGAACTGGGCTTCGGCGCAGAGCAACGACTGGAAGACGGCGGCGCCGACGGGCCGGGAGACGGCGCGGCGGACGTCGTCGACATCGGCGTCGATGTGGGTGGCGGCGAGGCGGGTTTCGAGCGCGGCGCGGGTGCGCGGGTTCCAGACCATGGCCTGGCGCATTTCGGCGTTGGGCCAGTTCCAGTAGGTGGAGTCCGGGCGGTTGAGTTCGACGCCTTTTTCCGTGAGGAGGGCGGCGGTGCTGACGGGCAGCGAGGCCCAGACGAGCAGAGGCGCGGCGGCCTGGACACCGAGATCATCCATGTCGACGGCGGCGGGCAGGAGGGTGCGCCAGGCGGACTGCATGCGGCGAGAGATGTCGCCGGGGTCCTGGGGCTCCAGCCAGTGGGCGATGGAGGCGGGCGGCATGGTCATCACCATGCGGCAGACGCGACCACGGGGGTCGGCCGGTGGGGCGTCGTAGAGGCGGAGGAGCGGGTCGAGCGACGTGGGCCGGTTGGTGGTGAGCACCATTTCGAAGCGCGCGTTGAGGGTGGCCGGGTCGTGCACGATCATCTCGCCGCCGAGGTGTTGGGCGAAGGCTCCTTCGATGGAGAGGAGGCTGGCGGCGGCGCGGGTGTGGCGCTCGGCGTCGGCTTTGGCGTAGCCGCGGACGATGCGGCCGGAGATGTCGTCCAAGGCCTGGAGGGCGGTCGAGAGGCGCTCGCGTTCGGCGACCTGGCCGTTGACGAAGGGCAGGCGCCATTCGAAGGTGTGGCGACTGGTGGCGGTGTCATTGACGGCGCAGTTGTGGAGCGTCACGCCGGGGACGGGGCCGGCGAGGAGCGGCGTGAGATCGCCGGTGAGGGTGTTTTCAAAGACGGGCCAGAGGGCCGGGTTGGCGGCGAAGTCGAAGGTCGCGTCGAGCAAGGCCGTGGCGGATTTTTGCTTGTCGAACTGGACGGCGAGCGAGGCTTCGAGGCGACGCTCGAGGGTGCGCACGGCGGCGAATTCCAGGCGCGCGGTGAGTTCGTCGACCTGGGTGAGGCCGGTGGCGGTGGCGCCTTCGACGGCGGATTTTAGAGCCGCGAGGAGGGGGTCGGCCGGGTTGCGCCACTGCTCGCCCTGGATGGCGGCGGGGAGGGCGAGCCAGGTGTTGAGGAAGTCCTGGATCTGGGCGATGGGCGCCGGGAGGCGGGACAGGACGTTCGCGGCTCCGCGGCCGAGTTGGTCGAGCAACTGGGTGCGATGCCGGCCGGCGAGGGCGGCCAGGGCGTGCTGGGTGGCCTGGTCGAGCCCGGCGCCGGCAGTGGCTTTGACGCGGATGGAGCGGGCCGAGGCGCGGGCGGCGCTGAGGCGGACTCGCAGCACGGGCGCGGCGGTGGCGCGGGTGATGGCCCACCAGCAATCGCTGTTGGCCTGCCACTGGGCGGCGGTCTGGATGCCGAGGTCGAGATCGAGGCCGATGTCGCCGGTGATGGCGGTTTTGAGCGGCGCGGCGAGGCTGGTCCAGAGGGCGCTGACTTCGGCGGTGGCGGAGGCCTGGATGTTGACGCGGCGCTCGAAGAGGGCGGTCATGCCGGGGAGCCAGTCGGTGACGGCGTCGAAACGGGGCACATAGCCGTTCGGGATTTCGGTATTGACGGGCAGGGCGGTCCAGGCGTCCTGTTGGCCGGGAGGGAGGGCGTTGTCGGTGAGGGCCCAGACGTGGTGGTCCTCGGAGGCGGTTAGCTGGAGGGAAGCCGGCAGGGCGAGGCCTGTGGCGATTTGGGCCAGAGGGCCCACGGTTTTGGCGGCGAAGCGGTATGACATAAGAGTTCACTCACGATTTGAGGGTGGCAGGCGTGTCCCCTATAACCGATTTGAGAATCTCTGTAAGTTGTTGCAGTAAAGAGAGAAATAAATATCACTTCCCTTGTGACTGACTTTTCCACAGGGTGTCGGCGGGACGTTTTACGGAAAAAAATGAGGTGTCTGACACCTGAATATTGCTTTTGTTTGCGGGGGCGCAAGAAGCGGAGGGCGGAGGGGGCGGGGGGTTGGTAGGCTTTGGGAATGGATGGTTTGTTTGGCGTTCGGACTACGGGGATATATTGCGTTACGGGGTGCCCGTCGCGGGCGGCTCGGGCGGAGAATGTGGTTCCCTTTTCGTCGGCGGAGGAGGCGGAGGGGGCGGGGTTTCGGGCCTGTAAGCGGTGCTTGCCGCAGACTGGTTGCGTCGATTCGCAGGGGTTTGCCGTTTGGCCCGGGGTGCTTTCGGCGGCGCAGTGTGCGGGGCTGGTGGCGAATTATGGGGACAGTGATTTGTTCCGGTCCCGGGTGGTGATGAGCCGGCACAACTTCGGGCGGGGGGAGTATCAGTACTTTGCTTATCCGCTGCCGAAGCTGTTGGCGGGGTTGCGGGACCGGTGGTATGCGCGGCTGGCTCCGATTGCTTCGCGGTGGACCGGGCGGGCGTTTCCGGCTACCCATGCGGAGTACTTGGCGGAGTGCCATGCGGCGGGGCAGTCGCGGCCGACGCCGCTGCTGTTGCAGTATGGGGCGGGCGATTATAACTGCTTGCACCAGGATCTATATGGGCCGCTGGTGTTTCCGTTGCAGGTGGCGGTGCTGCTCTCCGATGGGTTTACGGGCGGGGAGTTTGTGTTGACGGAACAGCGGCCGCGGATGCAGTCCCGGGCTATTGTGGTTCCGTTGCGGAAGGGGGACGCGGTGGTGTTTCCGGTGCACACGCGGCCGGTGGCGGGAACGCGGGGGACGTACAAGGTGAACATGCGGCATGGGGTGAGCCAGATCCGTTCCGGGAGCCGTCATACACTGGGGGTGATCTTCCATGACGCGGCTGTTTGAAGACTCCGAGATTCCGCTGGCACCGGGCGCGGTGGTGCTGCGTGAGTTTGCGCGGGGGGAGGAGTTGTTGCCGTTGATTGAGGGGATTGCGGCGGCGGCGCCGTTCCGGCATCTGGTGACGCCGGGCGGGCATACGATGTCTGTCGCGATGACCAACTGCGGGCGGCTTGGCTGGACGTCGGACCGGAAGGGGTACCGGTATTCGCCTTTGGATCCGGAGACGGGTTTGGCGTGGCCGGCGATGCCGGAGGCGTTCACGCGGCTGGCGCGGGAGGCGGCGGAGCGAGCGGGATTTCCGGGGTTTGCGCCGGAGGCGTGTCTGATTAACCGGTACGCGATTGGGGCCAAATTGACGCTGCACCAGGACCGGGACGAGAACAATTACGCCCATCCGATCGTTTCGGTTTCGCTGGGGGTTCCGGCGGTGTTTCAGTTTGGCGGGACGAAACGAACCGATGCGCTGAAGCGGGTGACGCTGTATCACGGCGACGTGGTTGTGTGGGGCGGCGAGGCGCGGTTGGCTTACCACGGGATTCTGCCGCTGAAGGAGGCTACGCATCCGCTGACGGGGGCGTGCCGGTTGAACCTTACTTTCCGGAAGGCGGGTTGAGCGCGGCGCGGTGCTTGCGGGTGGCGCGTTCGATTTTGGCGGGATCGGTATCGGGGAGATAGGCGGCGCGCATGACGAAGGTGTAGATCTTGCCGGGTTCGTAGTTGGGGACGGCGAATTGAAAATCCCAGGCCGGGTTCCCTGCCCCGCCGCCTGAGGGCGACTGGGTGAGACGCACCTGATCGGTCGCGCGGAACATCTGGACGTAGGCCATTCCGTGGCTGACGCCGTAGTACCACGGCTCGGTGAAGCGGTGATTGGAGAGGCTGTGAACGAGGGTTAAGGGGAACGGCTCGTCGTGGGGGAACTGGCGGGTGTCGTTGACGCCAGGGTGGGTGGAAAGGGTTCCGTGGGCTGGGGTGACGCCACGGGTCCAGCCGTCTTTGGTGCGGAGGAAGATGTCGAGCGATTCGGGCTGGTGGATGTAGCTGGCCCAGAAGAGGCCGATGTAGCCGTTGCGGAAGGTGCGTTCGCGGGCGCGGACTTCAATGGTCAACTGGAGGACGCCATCTGGGAGGAGTTCGTAGCGCTGGCAGCTTTCGAGCTGGTGGAGGTAGGTGGGAGACTGGCAGAGTTCGGCGGCGTGGCGGTTGATGAGGCGCAGTTCCATGGGATGGTTGCGGGGTTCGAACTGGGCTTTGCGGTCGGGCGGGATGGTGCCGTCGAGGATGTGTTCGAAGTTGAGGCCGGCGATGCCGGGGACGAAGAGGTTTTCGCGGCGGCGTTTGTGGGTGAGTTTGGCGACGCCGCTGTAGCCGGCTTTGTGGTTGGGGAGGATGGCGTCATTTACGGCTTCATTGGTGACAATGACGGCTTCAATATCTCCGCGGGTGAGGATGACGTAGGGCTTGGCGGGGCGCGTGAAGGCGAGCTCCGGCTGGGAGAGCGTTGTGGCGAGGAGGAGCGGAATGACAAGCGTCATGGGACGATTATCTGTCAAAATCTTCGGGCGAATTCTATTGACGCGATGGCCAAAGCGCCAGTACACTGCTATCACTGGCGGCGAACGTCTCCTCCGCTGGTGAAACGGCATAGTGCCGATTTCGTTGACGCCTTCCCTGTCGGCGTCCCTGGGTGGTACGAGCAGACGATATTTGATTTTCCGGCCGCCGCCTTTCAAGCCGGCCGAAACGATACCTATGGCCGCCCCGTGAGGCGCTTTCCCCAACGCCATCGGCCAGGGTCCGGGGGCCAAAGTGTGCGAGCGCTTTGGCCTCCGATTGGGTTCTCGCGGAGGGCGTGATATACCTGTTTGCTATGACACGCCGATCCTTGATGACTCTGGCCGCTGGCGCGGCCGCTTTTTCGCAGCAGGCTCCGGTTTCGCCAGTGCCTTCGCAACGGGATTGGACGGGCGTGGTTCCGGTGCAGTATCCGGACCCGGATGTGATTGCGCTGGACCCGCGGTTCCGGAAGTACATGATCGGCAACACGGCGATGAAGAAGCTCTATACGGGCACGCAGTGGGCGGAGGGGCCGGCGTGGAATGGCGTGGGCAAGTATCTGGTTTGGAGCGATATTCCGAACAATGTGCAGTTGCGGTTTATTGACGATGACAAGCGGGTGACGGTGTTCCGGAATCCGGCGGGGTATTCGAATGGCAACACGTTTGACTACGAGGGGCGGCAGTTGTCCTGCGAGCATGGCGGGCGGCGGGTGGTGCGGTATGAAATGTCCGGGGCGGTGACGGTGATCGCCGATTCGTTTGAGGGGAAGAAGTTGAATTCGCCGAATGACATTGTGGTGCATCCGGATGGGTCGGTTTGGTTTACGGATCCGCCGTATGGGATTGGCGGGGATTACGAGGGGTACAAGGCGCCGAAGGAATTGAAAGAGGCCGTGTACCGGGTGGACGGGAAGACGGGGCAGATTACGAAGTTGACCGATGAGGTGAGCGCGCCGAACGGGATCTGTTTTTCGCCGGATTACAAGAAGCTCTACATCGCCGATACCGGGGCGCAGGGGCGGGATATGAAGGTATGGGACATTGACGGGGCGAAGGTTCGGAACGGGAAACGGCTAGTGCAGATGAAGGTGCCGGGGACGGAGACGATCAGCGGAGCCGATGGGATCCGGTGCGATGTGGATGGGAATATCTGGTGCGGGGCGCGGCCGGGAGTGCTGGTGCTGTCGCCGGCGGGGGAACAGATTGGGATGATCCGTTTGCCGGAGAATTGCGCGAATGTCTGTTTTGGCGGGCCGCGGCGGAACCGGTTGTTTATGACGGCGAGCCAGTCGCTCTACGTGGTCGCGGTGGGAACGACTGGCGCGCATATTTGCTGATCAGTCGGCGGCTTTTTTCGGAACGGGGGCTTCGGTTACGAAAGAGCCGAAGCCGATCATCATCTCTTCCCAGCTTTGATCGCCCCAGCGGACTTCGGACTTCGGGTCGGGGTTGAACTTGTTGTTGGCCGAGTTGTCGAAGTGCGCAATGCATTCGATGACGGTGCCTTTGGGGAGCATCTTGGGTTCGGCGAGGACGTAGGTATGTTGCCAGTTGAAGTCGTATTTGGGGACGTTCAGCAGCACTTCTGTTTCGCCGGTGGGGTACTTGGCGACGTACTGGAAATCCTTGCCGCGCAGGTGCATGTGCGGGGTTAGCTGCACGAGTTTGACGTCGCGATTGAAGGTCCACTTCGAGCGCACTTCGTGGGCGGGCGCACCGGGCGGGATGACAAATTTTCCTTCGCCGGCGCTGAAGCCGCCGATCATTTCGGCGGGCGGTTCCTTGGCGAAAACGATCCCGACTTTGGTGAGATCCGTGGCGGGTTTGCCGTTGGTGGTGTAGTGCATCTCGAGCACGATTTCCGAGCCGGCTTTGACGCGGAGGGCGCGACCTTCCTTGCCGGGCAACTGCGGGACGCCGGGGGCGTAGCCGGCGAGGGAACCGCGGGGGCCGGCGTCGGACTTGGCGACCTTGACCACGGGTTCGCCGATGGGCGCGCCTTTCAGCCAGGTGCTGCCGGGTTCGCGGAGGTAGGCGATGACGTGATGGACAACGGCGCGATTGCCGGGGCGGACTTCGGCGGCGCGGACCCAGCGGTCCTCGGTGAAGTTCAGCGGCAAAATGAAGCGGGTATATTCCAAGGTTCCGGTGGCGGGAATTTCATAGGCCTTGGGCATGGCGACGACCATGTCCGGTTCACCGATGTTCCAGCCTTCGACGAAGCGGCGCGGGGCGGGGGCGTGTTTGGGGTCGCCGGCGGGGGCTTTGGCGTCGGCCCAGGCGAGGAGGGTGGATTTTTCGGCGGCGGTGAGAGTGGGGTCGTTGGCGAATTTGCCGTGCTTGGGATCGGCGCTCCACGGGGGCATCTGGCCGGTCGCTACCGCTTGGCGGATGGCGGCGGCGAGGGGGCGGGTTTGCTCGTAGGTCAACAGCGACATGGGCGCGGCTTCGCCCGGCCGGTGACAGCCCTGGCAGCGGTTCTGCAGGATGGGGAGAACGTCTTTGTAGAACGTGGGTTTCGCCGGAGCGGCGCTGAGGAGAGTGGAGGCGAGGATCAGGGCTGCGAGTAGGCGCATTCCGCAATGATAGGGGACGGCGGCGAACTTTGCCACCGTCCCCCCGGGGTTGGTTAGAAAATAAACTTCACCAGGAAACGGCCGGCGAAGCCAGGGTTGAAGATATCGGCCTGGCCGAACTGCGGGGCGAGGGAGAGGGCCCGGCCGTCGGTGGTGGCCGCGAGGAGCGCGTTGGGATCGTAGCCCTTCAGCAGGTCGACCTTGGAGAGATCGATAGCGGCGGAGGGGCGGCGTTCGCGATTAATGGACGAGTAGATACTGCGGGCCGTCTTCTGGTTGAAGAGGTTCTGCATGTTGAACTCGAAGCGGATGCGCTTGCCTTCGCCCATTTTCACTTCGTGGGCGATCATGAGATCCGTTTGGTTGTAGACGGGCGTGCGGCCGAGGTCGCCGCGGCCGAAGGCGAAGACGCCGACATTGTTCTGGGTTTGGAAGTTCGTCGTGAGCGGCGTGCCGGAGCCGGCGTAGAAGAAGCCACCGAGCTCGGTGCCGGACTTGAAGTTATAGCTGCCGAAGAGCTTGGCGACGTGGGGCCGGTCTGTCCCGAGGCGGCCTTCAACGACGTTGCCCTTGGCGTCGAAGAGGATTTCGTCCAGATCCCAGGAGCGGTTGGCGTTGCCACCCTGGCGGGCGATGGAGCCGGCCGATTGCTGGGAGGTGGCCGAGGTGCGGTTGGTGGTGGGGCTGGAGATTTCGTCGGAGTTCGCCAGGCCGGCGTAGTTGCCGTAGAGGCGGCTGTAGACGTAGCTGGCCTGACCGAACCAGCGATTGCTGAAGCGGCGGGAGACGGAGAGTTCCATGCCGTCGTAGACGCGCTTGGGCTTGGGCATGGGGAAGGGCTTGGTGGCGGTGGAGGGAATCATGATCGTCGAGATTCCTTCGCCGGGATTGCCGTAGATGTACTTTTCGTCGCCGTTGACGAGGGTGCCGAGATCCTCAATGGTGCGGCGGAGCGAGTTGTGGACGTAGCGGACGGCGAGGACGGTCTGGGGTTGCAGAGCGTATTCGAAGCCGAGGCTGGTGTTGGACTGGCTCATGGGTTTGAGGTCGGGGTCGACGCCGTTGAAATCGACGAGGCGGCGATCGCGGTAGGAGTTGGCGACAGCCGGGTTCCAGAGGTCGCGGCCGGGCATGTTGGCGCCGGAGAGGCTGAAGACGTCGGTGGTGTCGAGCGAGCGGTACTTGACGGTGTAGAAGTCGCCGCCAAAGGAGCCGCGGGCGAGTTCATATTTCGTCCAGTCGTAGAAGAGGCCCCAGGAGCCGTAAACCTTCATGCGGCCATCGCCGAACACGTCGTAGCTGCCGCCGAGGCGGGGCGCCATCTTCTTTTCGAAGGGGAATTCGAAGGCGTATTCTTTGACGGATCTGCGGAAAGACGGGATCTTTTCGTTTTCGGTGCGGAGGCCGAGGGAGAGGCTCAACTTTTTGGAGATGCGCCACTGGTCCTGGATGTAGAGATGGGTGATGCCGGCGCCGACGGAGCCGCGGGTGCCGATGTCATCGACTTCGTAGTAGCCGTAGGTGCCGCGATCGGTGACGCCGGTGGCGTTGGAGCGGAAGGCGCGGTCCCAATAGACCCACACGAAGCCGCCGCCGGGGTAGCCGACGTCGACGGAGTTGACGTTGCGCTGGTGGCCGGCGCCGATTTTGAGATTATGCTGGCCGAGGAAGTTGGTGAAGATGGAGTAGTCGGCACGGAGGTAGGTGCGGCCGACGGCGTCCTTGAACGTGTTCTGGACGCGGGGGGTGTTGGCGAAGTTGATGCCCTGGCGGAGATTGGCCGGGATATCGAAGGGGAGGTTGGTGGCGGAGGTCTGGTAGGTGACCGAGGAGAAGGCCGGGACGCCGTTGGTGCGGAAGTTATCAAAGAAATAGCCGCCGCGGAGGGAGAGCAGGGACGTGTTGGAGAGCTGGATGTTGACGTCGCCGCTATAGGAGGCCTGCGGGTTGGAGAAGCCGCGGGTTTTGTTGGACTGGTTGGAGGCGCGGTTGGCGACGGCGGTGTTGGCCTTGCCGTCGTAGCCGGGCAGGGTGCCTTCGCTATAGAAGGGCGAATAGAGCCAGGAGAGGTTGGTGCGGATCTTGCTGGTGACGTCGTAGGAGAGCTTGTTGAACGCGTTCATGTAGAGGCGTTTTCGGCTGATGGTGTCGGGCTCGGTGCCGTTGTTGAAGAGGTAATCGTTGGCGGAGCGCTGGAACTGGGGGGAGAAGGCGGTGAAGAAGAAGAGTTTGTTCTTGATGAGATAGCCGCCGAGGGAGCCGCCGAGCTCGTGGGTGTCGTTTTTGTTCTTTTTGTCCTGGGCGTAGTAGGTGGTTTTGTCGTCGACGGGATCGAGGACGAGGCGCTTCACGGGGGCGGCGCCGAGCTTGTTGCCGAAGAGGAAATAGTGGGCTTCGCCGTGGAACTGGTTGCCGCCGGACTTGGTGACGGCGTTGACGACGCCACCCAAGGCGCCGCCGTATTCGGCTTCGATGCCGTTGGTTTTAACCTGGACTTCCTGGATGTGTTCGAAGGCCGCGTTCTGGCGGGACTTGCCATTGACGAGGGAGGTATTGGAGAGGCCGTCGACCATGAAGTTGTTTTCGGCACCGCTGGTGCCGTTGACCTGGAAGCCGCCTTCGACGTCGCCGGAGTTGGTGAAGGGGGCGAGGAGGATGACGGATTGGAAGGAGCGGCCTTTGGGGACGCGATCGATTTCGGCGGCGGTGAGGTTCTGGGCGACAGTGGTGCCGGTGAAGTCGATAACGGGCGGGGCTTCACTGACGGTGACCGACTGTTCGACGGCGCCGATGGTGAGCGAATTGTTGATGGCGATGGTGCGGCCGACGGGGACGGCGACCTCGGTGATCGTGGTGGTTTGGAAGCCTTTGGCTTCGAGCTTGACGGTGTAACGGCCGGGCTTGAGTTCGCGGGCGTACCAGACGCCGGCGCTGTCGGAGCGGGCGGCGGTGGACTGGTTGGAGTCCTTGTTGGTGACGGTGACGGCGACGCCGGGGAGCACTGCGCCAGAGGCGTCGGTGGTGGTTCCGGTGAGAGTTCCCGTGATTTCCTGTGCGGTGGCAAGCGCTGCGGCTAGTGCCAGCAGCGCGACTGCTTTTGGGAGTCCTGACATTGGTTCTTGTTTTCCTTTTTTCGTTCATGGACCCTTTCCCCAATCAAGAGGTATCGACCGGCGCCAGAGACAACCATGGCAACCGGAAGGAGTGTCAGAACGAGCAGGAAAACATCTTTCCCAATGTCAGTCAGCTCGGAGACTGTGTGTTTTTACTGTGACCCTATCCACCACGCCTGGGAGGGTGTGGCGGACGCCTTTTTTGACTGTAACAAGAAACGGCAGGGGTGAAAAACAGAAACGGCCCCGTGAGGGGCCGTTTCTGTTTGTTACGAACTGCGCGGGTACGTTGGATCTGGTTTAGAAGACCAAGCGGACGCCGAGACGAACCTCGCGGGGGCTCTGGTAGCTGATCGGCCGATTGAAGATCGGGTTGTAAAAGATACCGGGAGTCGGATTCGAGGGGTTGACGAGTTTATTAATGTCGTAACCGGAGAAGAAGGTCTTCAGCGGCAACGTCGATTCCGTCAAAGCGCCGGAGCGGTTGATGGCGTTGTTGATGTTGGTCACCGAGGCGGTGTTGAACAGGTTGATCACATTGATTTCCGGAGTGATGGAAACGCGCTCGCCCACTTTGTAGGTGTGGCGGGCGGTGATGTCGGTCTGGATGTAGGCGGGCGAACGGCCGAGATCGCCGCGGCCACCGGGGAACGTCGGCGCCGACAGGTAGATGACCTGCGTCGTAAACGGCGTGCCGGAGAGCATGGACTGATTGAGGCCGATGTTCGTGGTTCCGAACTTGCCCCACTTGAGGTCATGGCTGGCGAAGAACGTAAAGGCGTTCGGACGATCCGTCGCGAGACGGCCAACCGAGTTCGAGCCCTTCGAATCGAAGTAGTAGTAGGGCAGATCGAATGCGCGGGAAACACCCGGATCGGAGCGGCCGTTTTCGTCGGAGTTGGCGGTGCCGGAGTAGTTACCGTACAAGCGGCTATAGGTGTAGCTGGCCAACATGTAGGTGTTCTTCATGACCTGACCCTGAACGCGGAATTCCAGGCCATCGTAATCGCGAATTGCCGGGGGAACCAGGAACTCGCCATTGGGCGCCTTGCCGGCGTAGACCGACTTGGGGTCACGCGTCTGTCCGAAACCGGGGTTGCCGATGAGGTAGACTTCGCTGCCATCGGTGTCGAGAACGCCGATGTCTTCGATGACCTTCAAGAGGCGCTTGCGGCTGTAACGGATCGTGCCGGTGATGCGGTTGTTGAAGGCATGATCGAGACGGACGGTGACTTCGCGCTGGGTATAGGGCTTGATGTCGGGATCGACACCTTCGATTTCGCCAGCGGCGTTGATCGGGATGGAGCGGTTGTTGAAGCTGGTGATGAGAGCTCCCGCCGCGCCCGGGGTGCCACGGCCGAGGCTGAGAACGTTGGGGTTGTCCAACTTGTAGACATGGCTCCACCAGTAATCGCCACCGAAGCTGCCGCGGGCCAGTTCGTACTTCATGACGTCGTAGTAGAGGCCGAAGGAGCCGGAGAGCTTCCACTTGCCGTCACCCTTGATGTCCCAGGCACCACCGAGGCGCGGAGCCACTTTGCTGAACCAGTCAAAGGAGACCGGGTTGGCAATCTTCTTGCCGTTGAATTCCGGGGTGTAGGGCGGGAGGAATTCGTTCTCCAACCGGACACCGAGGTTCAGGGTGACGCGCTTGTTGACGCGCCAGCTGTCGGTGACATAGAGGCCCTGGTTGCGGCCGGTGACGCCGTTGTTCAAACGGACGCCGTCCTGCCAGATGTAGTAGCCGAGAGCGCCGCGCTGATTGTTGATCGGACCGCGGCTGAAGGCCTCACCCCAGTAGACCTGGAAGCGGCCGTTGGTGAAGTCGGACTGAACCTGGTTGCCCAAGCGGTTGAGCAGGTAGCCGAACTTCAGGGTGTGCGAACCGGCGATGTAGGAGAAGTCCAAGTAGACGTTGTGACGGTTGGTCACATCGTACTGGGTGCCCAGGGTGCTGCTGACGTTGGTGAAGCCAGCGCCACCGGGGGTGGGAACGCCAGCCGGAGCTGCCGTCTGATAGGAGATGAACGGCAGACCGGACAAGCCGTAGTTGAAGAGCTTGTCATTCTGGTAGCGGTAGCCGTAACGGGCGCTGACCAGGAACCGCGGTGTGAAGGTGTAGGTGGCCGAGGCGCTGTACTGCTGAGACGGCTGGAAGCCGCCCTGGACAGTAAGGTTGTTCGTCGGAGCGGCCAAGCGGATGTCCTGGCTGGGCAGGTTGCCGCCTTGCACTTTCACGGGGCTCCAGATCCAGGAGGTGTTGACCTGGAGTTTGGACAGGGGGTTGTAATCGACACGAACGAGCCCGAAGTGCTGGGTTGTCTTCTGGTTGAAAGACCGGGTCCCGGAGGCATAGTCAATGATGCGATCCCGGTTGGTGAACTGGGGCATGTAGCCGAGGTTAAAGAACAAGCGGTTCTTCACAATCGGTCCGCCGAGGGTAAAGCCCGGATAGCGATTGCTGTATTCGTCTTCTTTCGGAGCGAAGAAGTCAGGCAGATTCGCGTTCGAAGGAAGGAGCTTCCAGAAGCCGCGCGGACGGGGGTTCAGATCGCTGTTCGTAAACTGATACAGCACCTGTCCGTGCCACTGGTCGGTTCCGGCCTTGGTGGCGACGTTGACAACGCCGCCGGTGGCACCGCCGGTGTCGGAATCCATACCAGCGCTCTTCACCTGCACATCGGAGATGAATTCGAAGGGGATAGCGCTGTTGGTGCGGAGGGTACCGCGGCGAACGTCGGAGACGTCGACCCCGTCGATGATGAAGCTGTTCTCCGAACCGGACGCACCATCCACCTGAATACCAGTGGTGCGGCTATCGTTGCCCGCGCCGGTGGTGCTGGAGGCTTTCGGTTCGATGCGAACGCCGGGAGCCATGGTCAGAATCGACTCAAAGCTGCGGCTACGCGGAATGTTGTTAAAGACTTCAGAAGTGATGTTGATCGCGGTACGGCTGGAGGTGGGATCGATAGAGACCGAGCTATCGGAAACTTCGATGACTTCAGCAACGGCGCTGATCTTGAGAGAGGGGTTCAGAGTAATTTGCGAACCGAGCTGGACAGAGATGTTGTAGAGCTTGGTGGTGGCAAAGCCGGTTTTGGCGATGGTGATCACATAGGTACCGATGGGCAGGCGCTGCATAGCGTAGCGACCTTGCGCATCGGATTCCAGTTCAACTGGCCGGGGCAGGTTGGGGGCGGCGGCGGAAATCTTCGCACCGGGGACGACGGCGCCCGCCTGGTCGAGAATCGTGCCTTGAATGGCGCCATAGTTTTCCTGGGCGAGGGCGATACCGACGGTCGTCAGCGAAGCCAGGAGGAGAGTGGCGAGTTTGGATTGCAGGGAAAGCTTCATTTCGCCCCCTTGTTTGTTTGCTTGAGACCGGAAGTTTCCATTGCGGTAACGGTTGTGATGCAACCTGCCAGCAAGGAGGACCCGGGGAGAGTTCGCGCGGCAAAGCCCGCGAACCGGCCGCTAGAGCGGCGGAGGTTCGAATCCATAGTGACCCTTTCCCTTATGACTAAAGTATTGACTTTGTACCCAGCTGCCTTCCTGGTGAGAAGGCAGTAATGCGAGACTGCCGAGTAGCTCTTTGGCGCCCGGTCAGTGAGTGGTATCGGATCGACACAATTCGAACAGCGTCATCCGACTGAAACCACTGGATGCTCTGAGACTACCACGAATGGGAGGTGCTTGCGAGTCCCAAACGCAAGAAACCGGACCAAATGGTCCGGTTTCTTTTGGGATCGTGAAGGGGGGCTAGTTGGGCAACTTGCTGGAGGTACGGAACTCGTACTGCTGGATTTCGATGGCGGCCTGGCCCCCTTCGAAACGGATGACAAGGCCCCGGGCGACCAGCTTGAGGGGCGTCGTGTTATTCAGTTGGGCCGGCCAACTGATGGCCAGTTCCAGGCGGCGACCGGGAATCAGCATATGTTCGCTGGTAAAAAGAATCCCGTTGCTGCTCATGTTTACGGTGTGGCCGATGCCGGCCTCGTCGGTGCTCTTTTTGCTGAGCACCTTGTATCGTACTTCGCGTTCAATTGGAAAACGATCCGCGCCGCGTCTATCTCTGCTGTTTTGTGTGTTGTTCTGCGTGTCCATATGCAATGGGAACCCTCAAACGTCTCGCTCCGTGTCTCCGGAGTTTGTTGCAGCGTCCCCTTGGGTCAACCTGTCGGGCCAACGTGGTGACTGCTCTCATCTAGATTGCAATTGTGTGAGTGCAGCAACAATAGAACAGGCGGTTCATTCGCCGGTAGTACTAAGGCCCAAACGATCCGGTACGGACCGCAAGTACTCAGGTGAGTCTCACGCAAACGGGGGGATTACGTAGCCCCTCATCGTACACGGCGTAGAGCGTGGCATACTGACCCGTATGAGACTGCTACTAACGATGTTGCTCCTCCTTTCTGCTTCCGCGTTTGCGGAGAAAAAGCCGATCTATCCGCCGGGGCAGAAGCCGGGCGGGAATTTTTCGCCGGCGATCCTGTCCGATGGAACCTTGTACGTCTCTGGCCAGGTGGGCCGCGACAAGGACGGGAACTACCCGGAGAAGTTCGAAGACGAAGTGAAGTATGCGCTCGACGCGATTGCCGACACGATGAAGGCGGCCGGGTTCACGTTCAAGGACGCGGTGGCGGTGCAGGTGTATTTGACCGATATGGAGTTGTTCGCGCGGATGAACACGGTTTACACGAGCGTGATTCCGGAACCGCGGCCGGCGCGGACGACGGTGGGCGTTTCGAAGCTGGTGGGCAAGGCGCGGATCGAAATTACTGTTACTGCCCGGAAGTAGTTTTTTTGTAGAACTCTTTTTTAGCGTCGCGGATCGCCGTTAGTTTTTCGGCGATTCGCGGCTCCACGCCGCGGTCGGTGGGTTGGTAGAACTCCGTGCCGGCGAGGCCTTCGGGGAGGCACTCCATGCCGGTGATAGCGCCGCCGTAGTCGTGGGCGTGGCGGTAACCTTCGCCGTAGCCCCACTGCTTCATGTGTTTGGTGGCGGCGTTGCGCAGGTGCATGGGGACGGGTTCGGCAGCGTGGGACTGGGTGGCGTCGCGGGCTACTTTGAGGGCTTTGTAGGCGGCGTCGGACTTGGGGGCGAGGCTCAGGTAGAGCGCGCATTGGGCAAGGGCTTGATCGCCTTCGGGGATGCCGAGGAAGTGCACGGTCTGCATGCAGGCGATGGCCTGTTCGACGGCACGGGGGTCGGCCATGCCGATGTCTTCGACGGCCATGCGGACGAGGCGGCGGACGATGTACATGCGGTCTTCGCCGGCCTCGATCATGCGGGCGAGCCAGTAGAGGGCGCCGTCGGCGTCGGAGGCGCGGACCGATTTATGGAGCGCGGAGATGATGTTGTAGTGCTCTTCGCCGCCTTTGTCGTAGAGGAGCGACTTGCGGGTGATGATTTCGCCGAGGGTTTCCTGGGTGATGGCGCCGTTGTCGGCCGAGGATGCGGCCAGTTCGAGGAGGTTGTAGGCGCTGCGGGCGTCGCCGTTGGCGAAGATGGCGAGTTGTTCGAGGTGGGCGGGGTCGCAAGTGGCTTCCAGTTCCTCCAGGCCTTTGGTGAGGAGGGCGACGAGGTCCTTTGTTTCCAGGGCCTTGAGGGCGTACACGCGGGAGCGGGAGAGGAGAGCGGAGTTGACTTCGAAGGACGGATTTTCGGTCGTCGCGCCGATGAGGATAACGTCGCCTTTTTCGACGTAGGGGAGGAAGGCGTCCTGCTGCGCTTTGTTGAAGCGGTGGATTTCGTCGACGAATAGTACTGTTCGGCGGCCCATGCGGCGGGTCTGTTCGGCGCGGGCCATGACCTCCTTTATCTCCTTCATGCCGGCGAGGACGGCGGAGAAGGGGACAAATTCGGCTTTGGTGGTTTGGGCGATGATGGTGGCGAGCGACGTTTTGCCGACGCCGGGCGGGCCCCAGAGGATGAGACTGGAGAGGTGATCGCTTTCAATGGCGCGGCGGAGCGGTTTCCCTTTGCCGAGGATGTGTTCCTGGCCGATGAAATCATCGAGCGATTTCGGGCGGAGCCGTTCGGCGAGGGGGCGCTTGTGCGGGGTTTCGGGGGTGTCTGGGGAGTCGAACAGGCTCATGAGCGTTGACGGCGGGCCTCATAGAGAAGGATACCCGCAGCGAGGGCGGCGTTGAGGGATTCGACGTTTTCGGTTGGGATGCGGACGGGGGTGGCGTGGCGTTCGTGGTCGGCGGGGACGCCGCGGCCTTCGTTGCCGATGAGGATGGCGGCTGGTTTGTTGAGCGGGACTTCGTCGATACGTTTTTCGGCGCGGGGGTGGGCGGAGTAGAGGGGGAGATTTCTGGTTTCGACTTCGGCGAGGAAGGTGTCCCAATCGGCGAGGGCGAATGGGAGGCGGAGGAGGGAGCCGGCGGAGGCGCGGAGGGCTTTGGGGTTCCAGGGGTTGGCGGACCCTTTGAGGAAGACGACGCCCGAGGCGCCGAAGGCTTCGGCGGAACGGACAATGGCGCCAGCGTTGCCGGGGTCCTGAATGCCGTCGAGAGCGATTGCGAGGGTGGGGCCTTCGAAGATGCGGGGGAGGGGTTGTTCGTTCAGCGTGAGGAGGGTGATGAGGCCCTGGCTGTTTTCGACGGAGGAGATTTGGGCGAGGGTGGCTTCGTCGATGAGGTGGCAGAGGACGGATTCGTCGAGCTGTGCGGCGGCGCGTTCGGTGGCGAGGATGGCACCGATGGGGGTGCGGGAACGGAGGGCTTCGTTGTACAGATGGAAGCCTTCGGCGACGGCGAAACCGTCGTCGGTACGGGCGCCGCGCTGGGCGGCTTTGCGGATGCTTTTGAGAAGCGGATGGTGAACGCCGAGCATTCTTATAGACTGTTAAGCATAGCGCGGCGCAGGCACAGTATCGGATTTCTACGCGGGTTGATCGCGATGGGCGGGGTTTGTCTGGTGATCTGGCTGGGGTGGGTGACGGTGCAGATTCGGGCGCAATCGACGGTGGATGAGGCGCAGGCGGCGGATGTGATTGTGGTCATGGGCGCGGCGGAGTACCGGGGGAAGCCGTCGCCGGTGCTGAAGGCGCGGTTGGACCATGGGCTGGGGCTGTATAACCGGAAGCTGGCGCCGTTGATTGTGACAACGGGCGGGGCGGGGGGCGACCCGGTGTTTACGGAGGGGACGGTGGGGCGGAATTATTTGATCGGGAAGGGAGTTCCGAGCGAGTCCATTATTTTGGAGGACGAGGGGGAGACGACGGTTCATTCGACGGTGGCGGTGGCGGAGATTATGTCGCGGATGGGGCTGGGGAGCTGCATTCTGGTGAGCGACGGGTATCATATTTTCCGGGCGAAGAAGATGTTGGAGTCGCGGGGGTTGCGGGTGTATGGGTCGCCGAGAGCGATCAAGGCGGAGGCGGCGTGGCGGGATTGGTGGCTGTACGCGCGGCAGGCGGTGGGGTATGGGTTGTGGCGGGTTGGGGTGCCGATTTAGGACTGGCTCGCTCAGAGGCGGAAGAGGGCGCGGAGGCGTTTGGTTTGGACACGGGAGACGGGGACTTCGGTGCCCCTTTTGTCGTCCATGCGGAGTTGGAAGCTGGACTTGAACCAGGGAATGACTTCGCGGATGCGGTTGATGTTCACGAGCCAGGAGCGGTGGACGCGCCAGAACTGTTCGGGGTCGAGGCTGGATTGGAGTTCCTCGATGGTTTTGTAGGTTGATTCGCCTTCGAGGGTGGGGGTGACGACGGTGATGAGGCCGTCGTCGATGGTGGCGTAGATGATTTCGTTGGCGTCGACGATCCAGTTGCGGTTGTCGCGGCGGACGAGGACTTTGGTTTTGTAGCCGCCGGGGGGGCGGGGGAGGTCGGGCTCGGTGGCGTCGAGGCGGGCGGGGCGGGAGGAGATGGCGCGGCGGGCACGGTCGAGCGTGGCGGCGAGGCGCTCCTTTTCGACGGGCTTGAGGAGATAGTCAAACGCCTCGACCTGGAAGGCTTCGACGGCGTAATTGTCGAAGGCCGTGGCGAGGATGAAATAGGGAAGTGGGGTCTCTTTTTCGCGCAGGCGGCGGATGACGCCGAGGCCATCGAGACCGGGCATCTGGACGTCGAGGAAGACAAGGTCGGGCTCAATATCTTCGATGAGATCGATCGCTTCGAGGCCGTTGGCGGCGGTGGCTGCGACTTCGACTTCCGGGAAATCCTTGAGCAGATAGGCCAGTTCGTCGCGGGCGAGAGCTTCGTCGTCGACGATGAGAGCCGTCAGTATTTGCGTTGAGGCTGCCGCATTGCCGCGATTCGACATCCGAATGTTAGTATATCAAGTAGTCGTTTCAGGGCGGGCCTAGCGCTTCCGCTGGAGTTATTTACATTGGGTCCGCGAAGAAAAGTACTGGTGATTGGCGGCACGCTTTTCATCGGCCGGAACCTTGTTTCCCGGTTGGTGAAGGACGGGCACGAGGTCACAATTCTCCACCGTAAACCGGGTCACGACCTGGGAGCGAAGGTGCGTGAATTGGTGGCGGACCGGAACGACGCGGCGGGGTTTGCGAAGGCAATCGCAGGTAAAGGGTTCGACGTCGTTTTCGATAACGTCTATGACTGGGAACGCGGGACGACGGCGGCGCAGGTGGACGCGACGGCGCGGGCGTGCGGCGATAAATTGCACCGGTATGTGTTCATCTCCAGCGTGGCGGCATATGGCGGCGGGCTGAACCACTACGAGGGCGATGGG
Source organism: Acidobacteriota bacterium (assembly GCA_947470805.1). Taxonomy (GTDB): domain Bacteria; phylum Acidobacteriota; class Terriglobia; order Bryobacterales; family Bryobacteraceae. Next base: position 35,821 of record CANIVU010000038.1, read on the forward strand.
TTGGTGGCTGACGACCATCCCGACTTATATGCCCGTAACAAGGCGATGAGTGAGCGGGTGTTGTTCAGGCTGCACCAGCGGTATGGGTTTCCAGCGGTGACGCTGCGGCCTCCGTTCGTCTATGGACCGGGGAATCCATACTATCGGGAACAGTTTTTCTGGGACAGGCTTCGAGATGGCAAGCCGTGGATCCTGCCGGGCGACGGGCGACGGTTGATGCAGTTCGCCTATGTGCACGACGTGGTGGCGGCGTGCACGGCGGCGATGGAGGAGCATGGCGCGGTGGGCCATGCGTTCAATGTGGCCAACGCAAGGTCGACGACGCAGGCCGATCTGCTGGCGGCGCTGGCGGAGGCCGCGGGGAAACCGGCGGCGAAGACGGCACAGATTATCCGGATGCCGCGCGAGTTGATATTCCGGATGGGCGGGCACCCGATGGGGCCGAAGTTGTATTTCGGCCTGTACTATGACCTGCCGCCAATTACGATGATGATTGCGAAGGCGCAGCGGATCTTGAAGTTCAAGCCGACCGATTTCGCGGTGGGGTTGAAGGAATCGCACAAGTGGTGGAAGGCGTCGGGGCAGCGCGTCGGGCCTGACTACTCGTTTGAAGAGCAGTTGTGGGCGCGGGCGCGGATGGGCGAGTCCGGGACGTAGGATTGGTTGTGGGTGGTGGCGGGCGAGTGTGGCGTCTGGGGACACCCGGCCTGCGCGCTGCGCGCTTCGGCCCGCGGGTGTCCCCGTGGGAGTCGTCGCTGCGGGTGGGGCTGGGACGGGGATTCGCTGTGTGAGCGGATCGGTCGAGGCGGGTTAATGGTCGCGGGCGGTGACCAGTTCGGTGACGCTGAATAGAGCGCGCTGGTAGGGCGATTCAGGGAAATCGCTGATCAGCGTGCGGGCGCGTTCGGTGAAGTGCTGGGCGCGCTCCATAGCGCGTTCGATGCCCTTGTACTTTTTCAGGATGCCGGTGATCTCGTCGAAGGTGACGCTCTTGTAGTCCTGTTCACGGAGAACGGTGGCGACCTTTTCGCGTTCGATAGGCGTTGCGTCCTGCAGGGCGTAGACGAGGGGAAGGGTGACCTTCCCTTCCCGGAGGTCGTTGCCGACGGGTTTGCCGAGGATCTTTTCGCGGGAGGTGAAATCGAGCACATCGTCGACGAGCTGGAAGGCGATGCCCAGATTCCAGGCGAATTCGCCGAGGCGGGCTTCATCGGCTTCGCTGGCGCCGCCGGTCATGGCGCCGAGGCGGGCGCAGATGCTGAAGAGGCTGGCGGTTTTGCGGTCCACCAGTTCCATGTAGTCCGTTTCGCTGATGTTGATGCGGCCGAGGCGTTCGAGTTGGAGCAGTTCGCCTTCGACCATGAGCTGGGTAAGGCCGATCAGCAGATCGAGAATGCGGAAGTTGCGGGCGCGCACGGCCACCTGGAAGGCCTGCATGTAGAGCCAATCCCCTGAAAGCACAGAGGTTTGGTTACCCCAGAGCGCATTAGTGGAGGGCTTACCGCGGCGGGTTTCGGCGGCGTCGATGACGTCGTCGTGGACCAGGGTGGCGGTGTGGATCATCTCGACGACGGCGGCCATGGCGATGGCGGTGTCAGTGAGGGGGGCGAAGAGCTGCGTGGACAGCAACACCAGGGTGGGCCGGAGGCGTTTGCCGCCGCTGGCCTGGATATGTTTATTGATTGCCGAAATCGCTTCAACTGAAGCGACCGACTCCAGGCGCATGACCTCTTCTACCCGGCGCATATCCTTGTCAACGAGGTTAAGGATCTCGCGGGCCGTTAAGGCTTGACCAATACGGCTCATTCCCATGAAAAATCCCAGTGTATCGCAGTCAGCAAGTCTTTCTACCTACTCAGATGCCGTGGCGGGGAAAAGACGTGTGAAATTCTCACTGGTGCGGCGAGCCAGTTCGGCGGGCGTGAGGCCGAGGTGGGCGGCCAGCATCTCCCCGGTGTGGACAACGTAGGCCGGTTCGTTCCGCTTGCCCCGGAAGGGGACGGGGGCGAGATAGGGGCAATCGGTTTCGACCAGCATGCGGTCGAGCGGGGTGATTTTGGCGGCTTCGCGGACTTCGGGGGCCTTCGGGTAGGTGACGACGCCGGAAAAACTGATGGTGAAACCCAGGGCGAGCGACCGTTCGGCTTCGGCCGGGCCGCCGGTGAAACAGTGCATGACGCCGGGGAGGCCGGAGGGGGCCCAGTGCTTTTCGATGAGGGCAAACGTATCGTCCCAGGCTTCGCGGGTGTGGATGAGGATGGGTTTGCGGGTTTCGACCGCGATTTCCATCTGTTCGATGAAGACGCGCTGCTGGACGTCGCGAGGGGAGAAGTCGTAGTGGTAGTCCAAACCGATTTCGCCGAGGGCGACGACGCGGGGGTGAGCCATGCGGTCGCGGAGGGTGGGGGCGCAGTCGGGCGTCCACTTGGCCGCGTCGTGCGGGTGGACGCCGGCGCTGGCCCAGAGGAAGGGGTATTTTTCGGCGAGGCGGATGGCGACGTCGAGATCGGGGGGGCCATCGCCGGTGCCGATGCCGAGCATTTTGGTGACGCCGGCGGCGAGGGCGCGGGCGATCACCGCTTCGCGATCTTCATCGAAGCGGTGACCGTCGAGGTGACAGTGGGAATCGATCCACATTACTTGAGCCGCGCGCCGATGGGGACGTGCTCCAGGAAGCCGGCGAGGACGGGTTTGCCGCCTTCGAGGGAGGCGGCGACGATCATGCCGCGGCTTTCCAGGCCCCGGAGCTTGCGGGGGGCGAGGTTGGCCACGATGACGACTTTGCGGCCGACCAGCGTTTCGGGAGCGTAGGCGAGGGCGATGCCGGCGACGATGGTGCGCGGTTCGGGTTCGCCGATGTCGACTTTGAGATGGAGGAGCTTGTCGGCGCCTTTGACGCGTTCGGCGAACTTCACTTCGCCGACGCGGAGATCGACTTTCACGAAATCGTCGATGGTGATTTCGGGGGCGAGCGGGATGGCGGTGCCTTCGTCGACGGCGGACTTCGGCTCTTCGGCGGTTTTGCCGAGGATGACGGCCTGGCGGGCGGCTTCCTGCTGTTCGAGGTCGTTCAATTTATCGATGGTCACTTTCATGTCCAGGCGGGGGAAGACCGGTTCGACCGGCGGGATGGAGCGGGTTTCGGCCGTGGGCGCGTCTTCGAGCTGGCCGAGGAGTTCGGATTCGACCGGGGTGGTGAAGCCCAATAGTTTCCAGATGCGGGCGCAGGAATCGGGCAGGACGGGGGCGGCGAGGACGGTGACGACGCGGAGGGCGTCGTAGACGTTGGACAGGACGGCGTCGAGCTGATCGGCGGCGGCGGGGTCCTTGGCTAGTTTCCAGGGCGCCTGTTCAACGATGTACTTGTCGGCGGCGCTGATGAGGCCCCAGATGCTTTCGAGGGCTTTGGAGAAGTCGAGCTTTTCGTAGCCTTCGATGGCGGCGGAGATGGTGTTGGAGATGGGGAGGGTCTGCGCGCCGCTGGCGGTTTTGACGGTGCCGCCACGGTACTGGTGGATCATGCTCAGCGTGCGGCTGGCGAGGTTGCCGAGGCCGTTAGCGAGATCGGCATTGTAGCGGGTGACGAGGGCGTCGTAGGCGAAGTTGCCGTCGGAGCCGAAGACGATTTCGCGGAGGAGGTAGTAGCGGAGGGCGTCGGCGCCCATGGCTTGGCGAATCGGTTCGGGGCGGACGATGTTGCCGCGGGATTTCGACATTTTGTTGTTGTCGAAGAGCAGCCAGCCGTGGGCGAAGATTTTCTTGGGCAGCGGCCAATCGGCGGCCCAGAGGAAGGCGGGCCAATAGATGGCGTGGAAGCGGACGATTTCCTTGCCGATCATGTGGAGGTCGGCCGGCCAGAGTTCGGTGCCGGAGACGGCGGACATGTAGGTGGTAAGCGCGTCGAACCAGACGTAGAAGACGTGGTCCGGCTCATCGGGTACGGGGATGCCCCATTTGATGGTCGTCCGGCTGATGGAGAGGTCCTTCAGGCCGCCTTCTTGTTTGAGGAACGCGAGGACTTCGTTGCGGCGGGTTTCGGGCTGGAGGAAGTCCGGATTTTCTTCGTGGAAGGCGATGAGCTTATCGGTGAAAGCGGAGAGTTTGAAGAAGCAGTTTTCTTCCGTGACGAGTTCGAGGGGCTGGCCGGTTTCGGGATCGACGTCGCCTTCTTTGGCGTCCTGGACAAAGGCTTCCTGGACCACCGAGTAGTAGCCGGTGTAGGAGCTTTTGTAGATGTAGCCGTTGGCCTTGCAGCGGTTGTAGAGTTCCTGGACCTTTTCGGCGTGGCTCGAGGAGGTGGTGCGCTGGAAGAAATCGATGCCGAACTGGAAGTTTTCCCAGGTTTGTTTGAACTCGGCGGCGATGGCGTCAGTGAAATCCTGCGGCGATTTGCCGGCTTTCTTGGCGCTGCGCTCGATCTTCTGGCCGTGTTCGTCGGTGCCGGTGGTGAGGCGGGCGTCGAAGCCCTGCATGCGCTTGTAGCGTTTGTAGACGTCGCTGGCGATGGTCGTATAGGTATGGCCAATGTGCGGGGCAGCATTGACGTAGTAAATCGGCGTGGTGATGTAGAACTTTTCCATGGTGGCCTAGAACTCTTTCAGATACGCGAACTGGGCGGCGGCGAGCACCGTTTTCAAGGGGACGTTTTGGGCGGCGGCGAGGGCGCGGCAGTCGTCGTATTCGGGACTGGCGCCCAGCGGGGTTACCTTCATTTTGACGCTGCCGTAGGGGGTTTCAACCGTAATTTCACTACGGGACTGAACGCGGCGTTCGGCGGTGTAGATGCGCAGGCCGAGGGTCGTCGTCTCTTCGAGGATGATTTTCGCCAGCGGTTCCTGATCCTGCGGGCGGGCGATGACGGAGAGCAGCGAGCCGGGGCGATTCTTTTTCATCAGCAGGGGCTGGATGGTGACGTCGAGCGCGCCGGCGGCGAAGAGGCGGTCCATGGCGTAGCCGAGGATTTGCGGGGTGGAGTCGTCGATATTGGCTTCGAGAACGCTGACGGTGGTGGATTCGACAGCGCCGGTGCGGGTGCCGATAACGGCGCGCAGGACGTTGGCCTGCATGGGGAAATCTTTCGAGCCGGCGCCGTAGCCGGTGGCGGAAATCGACATGGCGGGCATGGCGCCGAAGTCACTGGCGAGCGCGGCGACGATGGCGGCGCCGGTGGGCGTGGTGAGTTCCATGGCCGGGCCTTGCGAGTAGATGGGCTTGTTCAGCAGCAGTTCGGCGGTGGCGGGGGCGGGCACGGGGAGGGTGCCGTGTTCGGTTTCGACGGTGCCGCTGCCGACGTTGACGGGGGAGCAGACGATGTCATCGATGCCGAGGAGTTCGAGGGCGTAGCAGGCGCCGACGATGTCGGAAATGGAATCGACAGCGCCGACTTCGTGGAAGTGGACACGTTCAAGGGGCTGCGCGTGCATCTTGGCTTCGGCGAGGCCGAGGGCGTGGAAGACGGCTTCGGCGCGCTCCTTCGTCTTGTCGCTCAATCGGGTGGCGTTTTCGATGATTTTGAAGATGTGAGGCAGGTGGCGGTGGGCCTTCTGCTCGGGGAAATCGACGTGGAACTTGGTGGCGGCGATGCCGCGCCGCTTGGTTTTTTCGTAGGAATAGGTGGCGCCGAGGTTGAGGGAGTTGAGTCCGTCGAGGAGGGTGGGGCCGTCGGCACCGGCGTCGATCAACGCGCCGACAGTCATATCGCCACTAATGCCGGAGAACGCGTTGAAATAACAGGTTTTCATGGGGATAAACTGGAACCACTATTATCCCATGCGACTCCTCACCGCACTCGCCACATTTTCGATCGCGCTTTCGGCGCAGACGAACAACGCGCCCACGATGGCCGGGAACGGCAACAAGCCGGAACGGATGGAGTGGTTCCGCGATATTGGATTCGGACTGTTTATTCACTGGAGCGTGGACAGCCAGTTGGGATCGGTGATCAGCCACTCGCTGCCTGGAGCGTCGAAGGATTATCGGGACCGGTACTTCAGCGAACTGCCGAAGACGTTCAATCCGCGGAAGTACAACCCGACGGATTGGGCGGCGCTGGCGAAGCTGGCCGGGATTAAATATGTCGTCTTTACGACGAAGCACCACAACGGGTTCACGATGTATCCATCGAAGACGACGGAGTTCGGGCTGCAGTCGACGCCGTTTAAGCGGGACATCAACGGGGAGTTGGTGGCGGCGTTCCGGGAACAGGGGATCGCGCCGGGGTACTACTTTTCGCCCGATGACTTTTTGCATCTGCATAAGTTGAATCGGAAGATTCAGCGGAACATTCCGGAGGTGGCGCCGGCGGCGGTGCCGGGGCTGATGGACCTCGACAAGGCGCAGTTACGGGAGCTGTTGGGGAATTATGGGCCGATCGATGTGATCTTTTTCGACGGGCCGGCGGAGGGGCTGCGCGAGTTGGCGTGGGAGATGCAGCCGAATATTGTGGTGACGCGCGGGGCGATTGCGACGCCGGAGCAGTATGTGCCGGGGTCGCGGATTGAGGGACCGTGGGAGAGTTGCATCACGATGGGGACGCAGTGGCAGTACAAGCCGACGAACGATGTGTATAAGAGCGGGACGGAGTTGATCGGGCTGTTGATTGAGACGCGGGCGAAGGGCGGGAATTTGTTGTTGAACGTGGGGCCGAAGCCGGACGGGGAGTTGCCGATTGAGCAGGAGGAGCGACTGCGGGAGATTGCGTTGTGGATGTTTGTGAACCAGGAGATGGTGTACGGGGTGCGGCCGTGGATTGTGCCGAGCGAGAAGAACGGGAATGAGACGTATTGGTTCACGAAGAAGAAGGACGCCGATGTGGTTTATGTGGCGGTGCGGCCGAATGAGCGGTGGAAGTATGGGGAGTGGAAAGATATTTTGCTGCGGAGTGTGAAGTTGGCGCCGGGCGGGAAGGTGGAGGTGTTGGGGCAGAACGATGAGGTGTTGGAGTATCAGCCGAAGGTGGTGCCGAAGACGACGTGGACGCAGGGGGCCGATGGGCTCCACGTGCGGGCGATGCGGGCGCAGCGGCTGTATAACGACCGGAAGTGGCCGAACCCGGTGGTGCTGAAGATTACGGGGGCGCAGGCGGCGTTTGCGGCGCCGGAGGTTTCCGAGGCCAAGTGGCGGTGGGATGCGGTGAAGAAGGTGGCGGTGCTGGAGGCGGAGTTGAAGAATATGAGCAACCAGGGGGCGCTGGAAGTGGGGTTTGAGTACCGGTCGGTAAAGGGGTTGGACTTGACGGAGCGGGCGGGGAATTTTACGCGGACGGTTTTAGTTCGGCGGACGGGGACGGGGCGGTTTACGGCGGAGGTTCCTTGGAAGCCAGGCGATGTGATGGAGTTCCGGGCGGTGGTGCGGCACCCGCTGCTCGAAGCGTTCAGCATTGAGCAGCGGGCGGATGTGAAGTAGTTACTGGAGGGGAGACAGGCGGGCGAGACCGAGCAGGGAGTTGTCGGTGCGGAGAGCGAACCACTCTTTCTTCGCCGAGACGAGGAAGACGTAGCTGGTGGTTTGGAGGACCACGCCGCCGTCTTCATCGGCGGCGGAGGGGGTGGCGATTTTCAGGCCGCCGAAGCCGGCGCCGTCGGCGATGTAACTGCCTATGACCGTTTTGGTTTCGCTGAGGCTGTCGCGTTTGACGACGAGTGTGCCGGCGAGAGAGCCATCGGCCTTGAGCGCGAGGATGCCGATTTCGGCGATCTTCTGGCCGGAGGTGCTGGCGCCTTCATCGGAGAGGACGAAGGAACCGGTGAAGGCGGTGTCGGCCGAGGCTGGGGTGAGTTCGGCGAGGGCGGCGGTGGCGGTGTCGCGACGGATGGCGAGGAAGCCGGTGGACTTGGCGCTGAGGAATTCGTAGACGGCGCTGACGGCGGGGGCGGTGCCGTCTTCGGTGACCACCTGGGTGTTGAGGGTGAGGGTGCCGCTGCCATCGGCGGCGATCGTGTAGTTCCCGGTGACGGGGATGGACTGGGTGATGCCGGAAGCCTGCACGTATTCGGTGCCGGAGACGGTGCCGGAGGCGTCGAGAGTGAGCAGGCCGAGGCTGGAGGAGGTGGGGCCTTCTTCGGCGAGGATGAAACGGCCGGTGAGGACGGGGCTCTGGGCCCAGATGGCGGACGCGAACACGGCGAGGCACACGAAATTGCGAATCATAGTTATTCTCCTGAAGGTGTTTTCGATGCCTGGCCAGGCGCACCTAGTCAAAGGCGAAACAGGAGAGTAAGTTGTTCGCTAGACAGTCAAGTTTTGTTAAGTTGGTAAGTTACGGGAGTAACAGGTTACGGGCGGCGATGGCGGTGGCCACTGCATCGTCAGCAGTTTCGCCGAGGGCGGTGAGGTGGCCCATCTTGCGGCCGGGGCGGGCGGACATCTTGCCGTATAAATGAAGCTTTAGATTGGGCAAGGTGAGGGCCGCGGCCCAGTTGGGTTCGCCGTGGTCCCAGAGGTCGCCCATGAGATTGGACATGGCGGCGGGGCGGAGTAGTTCGGTGGAGCCGAGGGGGAGGCCGCAGGCGGCGCGGAGTTGTTGTTCGAACTGGGATGTTACACAGGCATCGAACGTAAAGTGACCGGAGTTATGCGGACGGGGGGCGAGTTCGTTGATGAGTAACTTACCGCTGGTGGTGACGAAGAACTCGACGCAGAGGACGCCGACGACATCGAGCTTTTCGAGAACGGCGCGGCCGATCTCGATGGCTTCGGCGGCGAGTTCGGGGGAGACGCGGCCGGGGGCGCGGGTTATGTCGAGAATGTGGTTCTTGTGGTCGTTTTCGACGACGCCGTAGTGGACGAAGGAGCCATCGACGCCGCGAACGGCGACGACGGAGACCTCCTTTTCAAACTCGATCCAGGATTCGAGGACGCACTCCTGGCCGTTCATGCGGCGCCAGGCTTCTTCGGCGGCGGAGAGGGCGTGGATTTTGATCTGCCCTTTGCCGTCGTAGCCGAAGCCGGCGGTTTTGAGAATGGCCTTGGGGCCGATTTCGGCGAGGCCGCGGGTAAGGTCTTCGAGAGAACGAACCGGGCGGAAGGGGGCGAGGGGGAAGCCGTTGGAGGCGAGGAAGTTCTTTTCGCGGAGCCGGTTCTGGGTAGTGTGGAGGACTTCGCCGCGAGGGCGGACCTGGGAGCACTCGGCGGCGGCGGCGGCGGTTTCGGCGGGAACGTTTTCGAACTCGAAGGTGACGACGCGGACTTGGCGGGCGAAGCGGCGGACGGCGTCGAGATCTTCGTAAGGTGCGACGATTTCGAGATCGGCGACCTGGCCGGTGGGCGTGTCGGTATCGGGCGAAAACGTGTGGACGCGGTAGCCCATGCGCCGGGCTGCGATGGCGAACATGCGTCCGAGCTGACCGCTTCCAAGGACGCCTACGGTGGCACCGGGAAGGATGACGCGGGGGGTCATGGCAGGGACTGTCCGCGGACCATGTCGTTCAACTCGCGACGGTAGGCGTGGAGCTTTTCGCGGAGTTCGGGGCGGGTGTTGGAGAGAATGGCGACGGCGAGGAGCGCGGCGTTGGTGGCGCCAGCCTTGCCAATTGCCATGGTGCCGACAGGGATGCCGCCGGGCATCTGGACGATGGAGAGGAGCGAATCCATCCCCTTGAGCGCGTGGCTTTCGACCGGCACTCCGAGGACGGGCACGGCGGTTTGGGCGGCGGCCATCCCGGGGAGATGGGCGGCGCCGCCGGCACCGGCGATGATGACTTGCAGACCGCGGCCTTCGGCCGCGGCGGCGTATTCGGCGAGCAGTTCCGGCGTGCGGTGGGCCGAAACGACCTGGCACTCATGGGGAACGTCAAAGCGGTTCAACATCTCATGGGCGTGCTGCATGGTTTCCCAATCGGACTTGCTGCCCATAATGATGCCGACGAGAGGTTTTTCCACTGGTATCGTCAAAGTCCTAACTTTCTACGATAGTGTGCGCGGCGTCCCCCGGCAAGTTTTTAGAACGGAAGATCGTCGTCGGCGACGCCGTCGGCCTGGGATTGCGCGGAGAGGGAACGGTTGAAATAGATGTTCGAATCTTCGCCTTTGGTGACCTTGACGACGTCGAGCTGGACGCCATCGAGTTCGTGAATGCGGGATTTGAGGTCTTCGAAGCGGGCCAACTGCATGCCGCAGACTTCCAGTTCCTTGCGGACGAAGCGGATGGTGTTTTCGGTGATGGCCGAATGCTTGCGAATAATGCGATCGCGGAAGGTGGCGCCGGTGATGCGGAGCACGTAGCGGATCATGGGGTTGCCGCTGCGCTGGGACTTGGTGAGGGTAGCCTCGGCGACGACGACTTCGTAGCGGCCGTCGGGGACGGTGTGAAGCACGGGAGCGGCGTCCGACGGGGCTTCGGTTTTATAGAGAGTGTTGAAACGGGAGAGATCGATTTCGTCTTCGAAAGAGAAGGAAGTGTTCATTGCGGGTGACTCCTGCCCAGGAAGAATGCAAGCGGCGTGCCAGGAACCGCGACATGGGGAATCAATGAGTTAGGCGGATCGTGTGCCGGAGTGGGGCACCAACATGGGACCGGATGGCCTACACTTCTCTTGAAATGGGACGGATACTGTGGCTGGCACTGGTGATGCCGTTGGCGGGGGCGGACATGGACTATTTTCCGCAGGTCCGGACGATTGTGAAGGAGGCGGAGGTTGCGGCGTTGCAGGTGCGCGATGTTGCGCGGCAGCGGCAATTGCTGGGACAGGGGGCGAAGACGCTGGCGCAGGCGGGGTATTTGACGGAAGCCGAGCGGCTGGCGAACTTGTCGCACGAACGGGATGCGCACCGGATAGTGGGGATCGCGCGGGCTTTCTATGGAGACTACGAGGGCGGGTTGCGGGTATTGGAATCGCTGGGGGAGGCGCCGTTGGAACGGGCGCAGACTATGGAGTGGCTGGCGACAATTCTGTGGCGGGTGGGGGACAAGAAGAACGCCGGCGATGCACTGGGGCGAGGGGAGGCGGTGGCCAAGGCCGTGGCGGCGGGACCGAAGAAGACAACGCTGATGCGGTCACTCCAATTGCAGAGGGACGCTTTGCAGGATGATCCGCCGATCCCGCTACACCGCGTGCCCCGGCCCGCGCGCACCTATCAGCCCAAGCCGGAGGAGCCGTTCCCGGTGGCGCGGGACCTGTTTCGGGATGCGAACGCCGGGGCGAGAGAGGCTCGACTGAAGGCGGATGCGGCGTTTCTGGATGGGATTTATCCGCTGTTGAGCGAGGGTAAGAATCTGGCCGCGATGCAGGCGGCGGAGAAGGCGGGATCGGCATGGCAGCGGGCGTGGGGGTTCGCGGCGGTGGCGCAGATGACGGCGTTGGCACGGAACTGGGAGTATGCGGTGCCGGCGGGGATGGCAATTCCGCGGGACAAGGGGACGCTGAGCCTGGCGCGGGCGGGGGTGCTGCGGTTTGTGGGAATTGCGTTGACGAAGGCGAAGGAGATGGATCGAGCGCGGGGCTTGTTTCAGGAGGCCGCGGCGAGCGCCAATGACGGGGGGAAAGGGCAGGCGTTCGAGAAAGTCACTCTGCTGGTCGCCATCGCGGTGGCGCAGCACCGGGCGGGTTTCGTGGAGGACGCCAAGGCGAGTTTCGACCTGGGCTTAACAGCGGCGAAGGCGATGCCGCAGAATGTGGCGCGGCGGAAGGGGTTGCCATCCAATTACAAGGAGTTTCGGGAGGGGGGCTTGGGGGCGGTGTTCAGCGGCCAGCTGGATGTCTTGGACACGGCTGGGGCGCGCGCGACGGCGGAGACGTGGTTCCGGCTAGAGACGCCTTTTGACGGGGAGATGATTGTGTGGGATTGGATCCGGGCGGAACAGGTGGAGGAGGCGTTACGGTTTGCTAGAGGGATACGGGACCGGGATTTGGCGGCACAGTTGCTGAACCGTGCCGCCGAGGTTGTGTTGCGGGAAGCGGTGAACGCTTCGTGGTGAGGTTCTAGAACGGGACGTCGTCGTCGTTGATGCCGGCGTCGAACGGGGAGCCGCCGGAGGGGGACGATGCCGCGCCGCCGCCCATTCCGGACGGGCGGGGGGCCGCCGAACGGGGCTGGGAAACCATGCGGGGTTCCTGGCTGTAGCCGCCTTCGGCACCGCCGCCGCCTTCGCCACGACCGCCTAGGAGGATGACATCATCGGCCACCACTTCGGTCGAGTACTTCTTCTGTCCGTCTTTGTCCTCGTAGCTACGGGTCTGCAGGCGGCCTTCGACGTAGACCTGTTTGCCCTTGGTCAAGTAGGGCGCGAAGTTCTCGGCGCGCCACTGGGAGACGTTGGTCCACTCGGTCTCTTCTTTCCACTCACCGGACTGCTGATCCTTCCAACGGCGGCTGGTCGCCACCGAAAAGCGGGTTACGCTCACCCCGGAAGGTGTAAACTTTGTTTCCGCATCTTTGCCCAGATGCCCGACCAGAATCACTTTATTAACGCTACGAGATGCCATACATCCTGCACTCTAGCACATGGCCCCGGGGTTGACTGGTACTCCCGGCGAAGTCCTACTTGAAAATTCGGTTAAACTCCCATTCCATCCCGGCAGTTTGTAGTGGATAATACAGCTTATCCGTGGGCTATCGAAAAGCCCGCAGGATACCGATTCTCATAATGAGGGCAGTGCAGCGTGGGCAAATCCCAAGTGCTTGTCAAAATCGGCGCCCGAATCTCCCACCTCTGCGGGATGATGACGGTTGTGTGCGGAGTGGCCTCCGCGCAATTGATCATGACCGGCAATGGCGGCGTGGTACGGCTGTTTGGCACTGACCAGGCGATTCTGGAAACGCCGGAGCCGCGCAAGGACCTTCCCTGTAGCGTGACGCCGACGAAGACGGCGCAGGTAGGGTTCGACCTGAAATTCCATGGCGGATATGAAGTTACCGTTCCTATGAAGGAACTGTCCGGCCAGGAGAATCTGCTGACGATCATTTTCCGGGTGACACCGGCGGTGGGCGATGCCACCTACTTCATCCAGCGCATCCGTGTTCCGGAGATCGCCGATGACGCCAAGGGCGAAGCGGCGTTTTTCGGTTCGTTCGATGTCGGCGAGGGCAAGTATAAGGTGGACTGGCTGATGCGTGACCGGGCGGAACGGGTTTGTTCGAACTACTGGGACGTGGACGCGCAATTGTCAGACAAAGATTACCAGATGGCGCTGTCGATTACCGCCGCCAGCGTCCGGCAGACCGAAACCGAATATTTCCGGCAGGAACCGCCGGTGGAGCGGGACGCCGATCCGACAACTGTAAAAATTCTCTTAAACTACGCCCCGCAGAACCCGCGCAGTTCGGTGATGCGGCCGGTGGATACGTCGGCGCTGGTGTCGATTTTGCGGAATATCTCGCGGGACCCGCGGGTGTCGCGGTTCTCCCTGGTGGCTTTCTGCATGCAGGAGCAAAAGATCCTCTACCGGCAGGAGAATGCGGAGAAAATCGACTTCCCTGCCCTGGGCGAGGCGCTTGGCAAGATCCAATTGGGCCGGGTGGACCTGGCACGGCTGGCGGATAAGAAATCCGATGTCCGATTCCTTACTGAATTGATTCGAAATGAGTTAGGAACTTCTGAGCGGCCGGATGCTTTCATTTTCGCCGGACCGAAAGTGATGCTGGAACACAACATTGAGACCGAGGCTTTGAAGGAGATCGGGAGCCTGGACGCTCCGGTCTTCTATATGAATTACAACCTGTTCCCGCAAGTCACCCCGTGGCGGGATACAATCGGAAACGCCGTGAAATACTTCAAGGGGTTGGAGTATACGATATCGCGCCCCCGCGATCTTTGGTCAGCGACCACGGAAGTCGTCAACCGGATACAAAAATCCCGTTCGGCACGAATTACCCAAAACGCAAAGTCCAATTGATGCGTCCCACTGGTATAGGAACTCGCTGATCTTTATGACACTCCCTGCTTCGCTTCTGCTCGCGTTCGTCACTCTCCCTGTGCTGGCCCAACCGGTTGGGCAGCGGATGGCGCCCTACGTACCGTCGCCCCAGGAGATTATCGACCGGATGTTGGAAGTGGCCCACGCCCGGCAGGGGGATATGGTCATCGATCTGGGTTGTGGCGACGGGCGGATCCTGATCACCGCGGTGCAGAAGTTCCAGACGAAGGCGATCGGTATCGAAATCGACCCGAAGATCGCCGGGCAGGCGAGCGATACGATTGTCCGGCTGGGACTGCAGAACAAGGCACGTGTGGTGCGGGCGGACGTGTTCGACGCCGATCTATCGCAGGCCGATGTGGTGACGATGTACCTAACGACGAGTTTCAACGAGAAACTGCGGCCGAAGTTTGAGAAGTCGTTGCGGCCCGGGACCCGGGTGGTTTCCCATGACTACGGCATTCGCGGCTGGAATCCCGTGGAAGTGGAAGAGGTGTTCGTGCATGGCCGCCGGCACCGCATTTTCCTCTATGTGGTTGAGGGGAAGAAGAACTAACGAAGCCCGGGCTGTGATACGGTAGTCCTTCGGATGCCTGATTTTGATGTAGTTGGGGTGGGCCTGAACGCCACCGATACTTTGATCCTTGTTCCGCGGTTCCCCGCGTACGCCGGCAAGGAGCCATTCGTCGACGAGATGTACAGTCCTGGAGGCCAGGTGGCAAGCGCCATGGTGGCCTGCGCCAAGCTGGGTTTGCGCACGAAGTACATCGGTACAGTAGGCGATGATGAGCGTGGCCGGATTCAGATTGAAAGCCTGCAGGGCACAGGGATCAACCTTGACCACGTGCAGATCCGGCAGGGTTGTGCCAACCAGTCGGCTTACATCGTGATCGATCAATCGACCGGAGAGCGGACCGTTTTCTGGCGGCGGTCGGACTGCCTGCGTCTGGACCCGAGCGAAATTACGCCGGAGATGATCACGAACGCCCGCCTGCTGCATATTGACGGCCACGACACGGCGGCCGTGGGCCGCGCGGCGGCGATTGCGCGTCACCACAACATTCCGGTGACGGTCGACGTAGACACGGTCTACCACGGTTTCGACAAGGTTCTGCAGAACGTCGATTACCTGATCACCAGTTCCGAATTCCCGGTCCGCTGGACTGGCGAGGGCGACCCGTTCCGCGCGCTTATTATGATCCAGGAAGAATACGGCATGAAAGTGGCCGCGATGACGCTGGGATCGTTCGGTTCGATTGCTCGCATGGACGGCAAGTTCTGCTATTCACCGGCGTTCGTGGTGAATTGTGTGGACACGACCGGCGCGGGCGACGTCTTCCACGGCGCCTACTGCTACGGCGTATTGGAAGGCCTAAGCCTGCGCGACACGCTCGACCTCTCTAACGCCATGGCGGCGCTGAACTGCACAGCCATCGGCGCGCGGGGCGGCATTGCCGATCTTGCCGCCGCGAAGGCGCTGATGGCCCGCGCGGAACGCCGCACCAACCGCGACTTCGAACAGCGCGCGCTATGATCCCGCTCCGCGACACGCAGCCGAGCTACACCTTCCCCTTCGTGACGGTGGCGATCATCGTGCTGAATGTCGCGGCGTTTTTGTACGAGTTCTCGATGGACCCGTATGAGCTGAACTTTTTCATCGCTCACTACGGCGTGATTCCGACGCGGTTCCAGTGGATGGACGTCTTAACGAGCATCTTCCTGCACGGCGGGTGGATGCACCTGATCGGCAACATGTGGTTCCTGTGGATCTACGGCGACAACGTGGAGGACATATTGGGCCACTCGCAGTATCTCCTGTTCTACCTGCTGTGCGGCCTAGCGGCAACGATGGTCCACGTGGCTTTCAATGCCGACTCCCGCGTGCCGACGATCGGGGCGAGCGGGGCGATCGCGGGCGTCATGGGCGCTTATGTCGTCAAATTCCCTCATTCCCGTATCACGACGTTGGTGCCGATCACGATCTTCCTGACCACCGTGGACATCCCCGCCTATTTCATCCTGCTGTACTGGTTTGTGATCCAGTTTTTCAGCGGTGTGGGCTCCGTGGGGCACTCGCACCTCTCGCAGGGAGGTGTGGCATGGTTCGCGCACATTGGCGGCTTCCTGGCCGGCGTGGCGCTGATTCTGGTGATGCGTACGGAGAAGCGCTGGAGCCACGGCCCCGGCTCGCGATGGTAACGGTGGAGTTCTTTACGCGGAAGGGCTGCCACCTGTGCGAGGCGGCCGAGGAAGTCCTGCGCGCCGAACAGCGGCGCACGCCGTTTACGCTGGCAGTGTTCGACATCGACGCCGACCCGGAGTTGCGGGACCTGTACAACCTGCTGGTGCCGGTGACGGTGCTGCCGAATGGCGATGAGTTGCACTACCGGGTGGAACCGGCGCGGTTGCGGGCGGCTCTGGGCTAATACGACGGCGTAGTTGCGGGCGAGTTAGGCGTTTGGGGACACCCGGCCTGCGGCCCGCGGGTGTCCCCGTGGGGTAGACGCTGGCCTAAATCGTCAGCGTGTGGTGGATGTAGAAGAAGATCGGCCGGTGGTTCGGTGACGTGGCGCGGAAGAACGCCCCGGTGGCGAAGGCGCCGAAGCCACCGCCCATGGTCATGAACTTGCGGTAGTTCCAATTGACGTAGCCATCGAACTCCTGGCCCGCCCAGCGGCCGGCGGTGCCCTTCGTGTCGCGGACGACGAGCCGGTTCTGGGTGTTGAACACACCGACGCGGGGATCGACCACCCAGTTGGCGTTGTACATGAAATTGACCGCGAGAGACTTAATGGGCCGCCAGGTGCCGAAGGCGCGGACGTTGTCCAGGTTGCGCCAGGCGAAGAGGTCTTCGTGGCCCAACTTGTCGTGGATGGCGGGGTACATCTGGTCGAAGCCGGAGGAGGCGAATTTGTATTCGACAGAGAAGTCAACCGGGCCGAACTTGCGGGCCAGGGCGGCAGCGACGGCGCCTTCGGTGCTAACGAGCGCGCCGCGGGTGACGCGTTCGACCACCGGTTCGATTGTCAGTTTGACCTTCTTGCCAAGCGGGGCCATCAGGCGGCCGCCGGTGATGACGCTTTCAAGCGTACCCGGCTGCTCGTGGCGTAGAACGTAGAGCTCCGACCATTTGCCGAACGTGTTGTAGGTGCCGTAGAGGTGTTCGCGGAGGATGGGTTTGTTGAAACGGTTGATGGAGATCGTGGTGGGCGACACGAAGAGGAATTCGAAAACATTCTTCTTCGTCTTCCACTGCGCGCGGGCCATGTCGTAGGTGCGCGTAAGATTGGCCCACTGCGGGGAGCCGATGAAGCGGGTGTCGCCGTAGCTCAGCGTAGAGCGGCCGGCGCGGAAAGCGAAGCCGGTCTTGCGTTTCTCGAAGAGCGCGAAATAGGCCTCATACAGGTCCGTGCCGTCGCGGAGGGAGTTGGGCGCATTCGGACCGTAGAGCGGCGCGCGGGTGTCCTGACCAATGACGCGAACTTCGACGTCGGCATTCGGCTTGTAGGAAAAGCCGAGACGGTGGCGGAGGAGGGCGACGTCGTAATCGCGCGCGGTGCCGAAGGCGACGTTGTCGCGATCTTCATAGCGAATGCGCGACTCGCCGAGGAGCGTCAGCCGGCCGTCGAAAAAAATGTTGGGCTCTCCGCCGGGCAGGGCCGCGGCGAAGAGCGTCAACAGGAGGAGGGGTCGCACGGGTTAGTCCTGCTTCAGCGGTGTGACCGGATCGATAAACGGCCACACGAAGGCGCCGCAGAGGTAGACCGCGGCCATGACGGTCAGAACCTGATTCCAATCGTTGTTGGTGTAGAGAAGGATGTAGGGAGCGATGAGCGGCGCGGCGAGGCCGGCGAAGTTGCCCATCATGTTCATGGAGCCGGAGAGGGTGCCGGCGAACTTGCCGCCGACGTCCATGCAGGCGCCCCAGGCGTTGGGCATCACCAGATCGTTGCAGAAGCTGGCCATCCCCATCGCGAGCATGGCGGCGAGCGGCGTCCCCATCTGGGTAGAGGTATACATGAGCATGGCCGCGCCGGTGAAGCCAATCGTCGACATGATGCGGCGGGCCTTGCCGGTGCTATTGATCCGCGCCGCCAGACGGGGCGAGACGAAGCCGGAGAAGAGCGCGCCGATACCGCCGAAGAAGAGCGGGAAGATCGACAGATTCGAGGCCTCCTTGCCCGACAGGTGCCAGTGCTCCTGCAGGTAGGTGGGCAGCCAGGTGATGTAGAAATACCAGGGGTAGGAGAGCAGGAAGTACTGCAGCCACAGACCCCACACGCTGCCGCGGCCAAGCAGTTTGGCCCACGGCACGTCGCCATGGCTTTCGGCCTTCTGCGCGGAGGCCTGGATGATGGCCAGTTCGCTTTTGTTCACCGAGGGGTGCTCGGCGGGATTGTCCCGGTACCACTTGTAGAAGAAGACGGCCCAAATCACGCCGATGGCGCCGAAGACGGCGAAGGCGCTGCGCCAGTCCATGAGGGCGAACACCGCGATGACGAGCGGACCAGTGAAGGCGCCGCCCCAGCGGGCCGCGAGCCAGGTGATGCCTTGTGCGCGGACCTGTTCGTCTTTCGGGAGCCAGGTGGTGTAAGTCTTGGTGAGGTTCGGGAAGCAACCTGCTTCGCCGGCGCCGAACAGGAAGCGGGTGATCCACATGGACCAGAAGCTGAACATCCAGCCGGTGGCGACCGTGAAGACGCTCCACCAGATGACGATACGCATCAGCACTTTGCGAGCGCCCATCCAGTCGCCCATCCAGCCGCCGGGAATTTCAAAGGCGGCGTAGGCCAGACCGAAGGCGCCGAAGATGTAGCCCATTTCGGTCTTGCTGAAGTTGAGGTCTTTGGAGATGAACGGCGCGGCCGTGGACATGGCAACGCGGTCGATGTAGGAAAGAATCGCTAGAGTAACAGCGAAGACTATGACGAGATGACGTGACTTGGTCGGCTGCATGGCTCGACTCCCTTATGAATTCCCCGGCGGGTCTAACTCTCGGTCTAACCACTCCAGATACGCCGGCAGACCATCGACCACCGGGATCGCGATCGCTTCCGGAACTTCGTAACTGTGCATGTTCGCCAGGCGCTCCTGCAACCGGCCCAGCAGATCCCGGCGGCTCTTCACCACCAGCATCACTTCGTCACTTTCCTGCAGGCTTCCCTGCCACTGATAGATGCTCACAACGCCATCCACCACGTTCACGCAAGCAGCCAATCGCTCCTCCACGAGGCTCCTGGCAATGCGTTTCGCCTCCTCGCGCGAGGGGCATGTGGAGAGCACAATAACTTTATCTGTCATGAGGACTTTGATTTTGGAGCAAAAGCAGATTATAAACAAAGGTGAGGCAAAGTGTTGGTGCACGAAGAGAAAAAGGTAAATTGGAAACGACTGATGGCGATTGCGGCCACCGGCGCGTTGTCCGTTTACACCATCGTCACGCTGCAGGGGCCGCACGGAATCGGCGCGCTCCGCACCAAACTGGCGAAGATCCAGGAGCTGCACGAACAGCAAAGCAACCTGTCGAAGGAGCTGGCGGAGAAGAAGAAGCGCGTGGAATCGTTGGAACGCGGCCAGAACATCGACATGGAAATGCGCCGCTTTGGACGGACTCTTCCGGACGAAGTGGAATACAAGGTGACCGAACCTAAGGTTGAGGCGCCCGCCGAAGACGCCGACCACGGCAAGAACTAGTTCACGGGAACCCAGTCGGCGCCGCGCGGGCGTTCGGCGCGGACGGCGACTCCGGCTGGGATCCATTCGCAGTACTCGTTGCGGCTAACGCGGCACTCGGTTGCCGGAGCGGCTTGCACGCGTTGGGTCAACGCGGCCAGGCGCGGGGAATCGACGGCGGCCAGCACGGCCATGTTGTGATCGGCGTCGCTGACCTTCAGCATGTAGAGCAGGCGGACGTGGCGCAGCCGGGCGGGTTGGCGCAGGCGCGGCGCGAAGGATTTGGCGGGGTGGGTGAGTTGGCCGTTGCGGTTCAGCGTCACTTCGGTGAGCGCGATTTGCACACCGCCCTTTTTGTGTGCGCCGACGCCGTAGATCGCCGTCTCGTAGCCTTGAAATTCATCGCCGGCGCGAAGCGTGATCGTGTTGCCCTCTTCCTGCTGCTCGGTGGCCTTCAGCAGAAATCCGCCGGATTTGAGCACCGGCGTGATGACGCGCACACGCCACCCGGCTTCCAGCTCCGCAAAGGCGGGCCCGCGCATCACCGGCGCGGGCGGCAGCGGGGCGGGGTGGCGTTTCGCGCACCCCGCCAGCAACACCGCCGCTACCAACAGCCATCTCATGCGGTCAGCAGGCCCCAGGAGGTGGCGTAGAGCTTCTCGGCGGCCTCTTCCGTCTTCGCTTCCACGAAGACGCGCAGAATCGGCTCTGTGTTCGAAGCGCGGACGTGCACCCAACGGTCCGGCCACAGCAACTTCAGCCCGTCGCTCCGGTCCGCTTCCGCTTCCGGAAAGCCTTCCTCCAGCGCCTGCATCAATCCGCCCAAACGGCCGTGCGCGAACGCCACCTTGCCCGATTTGCGGACATACTGCGGCAGCGCGGCCACGAGTTCAGAAACGGTCTTGCCACTCTCGGCCATCAGGTCCAGCAGGAAGGCCATCGCTGTGAACGAGTCCCGGCAGAGTTGCACCGCCGGGAAGATCACGCCGCCGGCAGAGCCTTCGCCGCCAATCGCCGCCTTCACGGCCTGCATGGTTTCAACGACGTTCGCCTCGCCCACCGGCGTGCGGTAGACTTTGCGGCCGAAGGCGAGCGCGATGTCGTCAATGGCCGAAGAGGTCGTCAGATTCACCACCACCGGGCCGGGCACCACGGCCAGTGCGCGTTGCACGGCCAGCGCGAGCACATCGTCGTTATCGAGCACGCGGCCGTTCTCATCGACGATGGCCAGGCGGTCCGCATCCGGATCCTGCGCGAAGCCGACTTCGGCGCCGGTCTTCAACACCAGCGCGGCCAACTCGCCCAGCGTGTCCGGACGCGGCTCGGCGATGCGCGGGAAGACCTTCGTCGGGTCAATAGCGATGGCATCCAAACGGCAGTTGAGCGAGTCCACCAGGAAGCCCGGCGTCATCACCGAACCCGCGCCATTGACGGCATCGAGCGCCACGCGGAAGTGGCGGCGGCGAATGCGCTCCACGTCCACTTTGGCCAGGACACGGTCGATATGAATCGCCTTCGCCAGGCCCGGGTCCGTGGTCACATAGCCGATTTCGGCGTTCGTCGCCTGCGTGAAATCGGACTGGTGATAGAGGTCGATCAGTTCGTTGCGCTCGTATTGATTGAAAAACTGCCCTTCTTTATTGAACAGCTTCAGCGCGTTGTACTCCGGCGGATTGTGAGACGCGGTGAGCCCGATGCCGCCGCGCGCGCGGATGTGCTCGACGTAGATTTGAATCGTCGGCGTGGGCAGAATGCCGACGTCGACGACGTCGCACCCGGCCGCCAGCAAGCCGCAATTGACGGCGTGTTGGAGCATCGGCCCGCTCAACCGTGTATCGCGGCCCACCACCACGCGGCCGCGGCCCACGTAGGTGCCAAACGCCTGCGCGAAGTGCAACGTCAGCGACGGAGTGAGGAACTCCGGAACCACGCCGCGCACGCCCGATACGCCGATCTTCAGCAGATGTTCGCGGGGCATTAGCTGTAGCTCCTTGCTTTGTCCATGAGGGTTTCAAACAGCTCCTGCGGAGGCGTGCCGCGCTGTTCGCAGATGACGCGGATGATCGGCTCGGTGTGGCTGACGCGGACGTGGAACCAGCGGTCCGGCCAGGTGACGCGCAGCCCGTCGGTGCGGTCGATGCGGCCGTCGGGATAGGACGCCAGCAGGTCGAGCAGCAGTTCCGGCACGCGAGGGGATTCGAGCCGCACCTCGCCCTTCAGGATCGAATACTTCGGATATTCGGCCAGCAATTGGCCCAGCGTGCGGCCGCGCTCTTTCATCATCGTCAGCACGGCGAACATGCTGGCGATGCCGTCGTAGATGAACCGGAACTGCGGCATCATCACCGCGCCGGTGCCTTCGCCGGCCACGGCAATCTGCTCCGGACGATAGGCGGCCAAAGCGTCCATCGCCGCCTGGCGCCCCACCGGGACGCGCAGCACGCGCCCGCCATGGCGCGCGGCCACGTCGTCGATAAGCGCGGAGCTGGAGAGGTTCGTGATCACAATCTTCCCCGGCCCGCGCGACAACTGATGGTCGGCCAGCAACGGCAGCATCATCTCTTCGGAGACACCGTGGCCCTGCTCGTCGGCCATCGCCACGCGGTCGGAATCGACGTCGAACAGGAACCCGGCGTGCGCGCCCAGCGGTTGCATAAGCGGACCCAATTGCAACTCCACCATGCGCGCCGAGGTGCTCGGCTCATGGGCGAACTGCACGCCCTCCACACGCTCGTTGATCAGCACCAGATCCAGGCCGTAGCGCTCGATCACCCGTCGCAAAATCAGCGCGGAGGTGCCGTTGCAACAGTCGACAACAACGCGAAAACCGCACAGGCTCGGCAGGTCAAACACCGCCGCCAGATCGTCGATATAGCGATCCAACGCGCCCGCGTCGAACCGCTGGCCGCCCAGCTCATCCCACCCCACAAACCGGAACTTGCGCAGGTGATAGATATCCAGCAACTCCCCGGCCTCGGCCGTGGACAGATACGTGCCACGCGGGCCCAGGAAGCGCAGCGCGTTCCAGTCGGCCGTGTTGTGACTGGCACTAATCGCGATGCCTCCCGAGGCATCCAACCGCTGCAGCGCGTGCTGCACCACGGGCGTCGACACAACACCCAGATCGATCACCTCATGCCCGCAGGCCATCAGCGCCGACACCACGCCCTCCCACGCCATGCGTCCGCTGGCACGGGGATCGCGACCCACAACGACAGGCCGCCCCGGCTCAATGAACGTTCCAAACGCCGCCGCGAAATCCAGGATATGACCGGCCGTCAATCCCCTTCCCACGATGCCACGCAGGCCAACGTGCGAGATACGAAGTCCGCTGTCACCCCTCATTTCGCGACCAGCCGCAACCGCCCGAACGCCTCCGGCACGTGATAATTGCGCGCACCCGTCGGTTGCCAGGCCAGCATGTGATAGCCGTTCGGCTTCTTGCCCTGAATGCGATAAAAATTAACCCGCATCTCACTCCCCGTTTTCGCGACAGCGCCGTTGATGCTGTCCATCGGAATCTGGAACTCGCCGTACCAGATCTTCTTTTCCTTGTCGATCCGCGCCTTCACCTTGTAGCCGGAGTTCCACAGCATGCCGCCCTGCGGCAGCGGGTTCTTGCGGTCGATGTCGAGATCGACCCACTCGCCCTGCGGCGAAATCTGGAACTCGCGATAGTGCCAGATTTTGTCCATCTCCGCGCCCACAAACACCTCGGCCACGTCCCATTCCCATAGCCGCCAGGTGTCCTTGGTCGTGTCCGGATCCGGCTTCAAATTCAGCTCTTCGTAGTGGTTCACGAACAGGATGTACAGATTCTTGTCGGTCCAAATGGAACGGATCTCCGTGCGATTCCCGGCCACCGGATCGGCCAGCGGGCCCTGTTCCACTACCGTCGGCGCCATAGCCTTCCAATGCCGAGCCTGCGGATCGGCCGTCAGCGCGACGTCCTTCTTGGCGTGATGGCTTTCCACAACGCCCTTTCCGTCCGCCCACAACGGGGCCATGCACAGTAAAATCCACGCAAGCTTCTTCATTTCTCTGACACTATCAGGTTAAATGACGTTATGCCTATCCTGCGGCCAATGGCCCTGTTCTCCCTGGCCACTCTGATCGTCGCCGCGCAACCCGCCGCCCGCACCGTCACCCTGCCCAACGGCGTCACCGTCCACGAAAACGTGGCCTATGACAAGTATCCGGACACGGTCATGGATATCTTCCGTCCCGCCGGCGCGGGCCCGTTCCCGGCCGTTATCATCATCCACGGCGGTGGCTGGACGTCTGGCAACAAGGCCGGCATGCTGGGCAACTGGGTGGCGCGTTACCTGGAAAAGAAGTTCGTCGTCGCCAATGTCGAATACCGCCTGGCGGCCGCGGCCAAGGCCCCGGCCGCCGTCGAAGACGCACTCACCGCCGCAAACTTTTTCATCGATAACGCCGCCAAATACGCGGCCGACCCTAACCGCATCGTCGTCACCGGCGGCAGCGCCGGCGGACATCTGGCGTTGATGGTGGGCATGACGCCGGCCAGCGCCAAACTCGGCAAGCCGGTCAAGGTGCGCGCCATCGTCAACTTCTACGGCATCACCGATGTCGACGCCCAACTCCACGGCGCCAACCGCCGCGAGTACGCCACCACCTGGGTCCCCGAAGGGGCGGACCGCACCGCGCTCGCCCATCGTCTTTCGCCGATGACCTACGTCCGCAAGGATCTCCCGCCCGTGCTGACCATCCATGGCGATGCCGACGCTACCGTACCGCACGAACACGGCGTCAACCTCACCAAAGCCCTGAAAAAGGCGGGCGCGGTGACCGAGATGATCACCGTCCCGCAAGGCCCCCACGGCTTCCCGCCCGCCACACAGGAAGAGCTGTGCCCCAAGATCTTCGCCTTCCTGAAGAAACACGGAGTCATGTAGTGCATCTGCTATTCGTGCGCCTGCTATTGCTCACCGCTCTCGTCCTCCACGCCCAGCCGTTGAAACTGGCCGAGGAAAAGGTCTACGGCCGCGAAGCCTGGATCATGACCAACGGCCTCATCCGTGTGGCGCTGCTAAAAGGCGGCGGCCACATCGCCGAAGTCCGCCAAACCACCGGCGACCCCAAACGCGACATCAACCCCATGCGCGTGCCGCACTACCCGACCATCGACCCGCAGAACTACAATCCCGCCAAACACGGAGCCGTCTATGGCACCGATCCCCACGCCCGTCTCTCCTCCGGCTACCTCGGCCACCTGCTCTGCTTCCCGTTCTATGGCCCCGTCTCGTCACCGGAAGAAGCGAAGCGCGGCCTTGGCAATCACGGCGAAGCCCCGGTCGTCGAATGGCGCAAGATCAAGTCTGAAATCACCGCCGAAGCCGCGGTCTTCGAATACGGCGCCGACCTCCCGCAAACCCAATACCGCGTCTGGCGCCGCGTCACGCTCCCGGCCGGCAAGCGCCATGTGAACGTCGAAGAATGGGTGGAGAATCTCACCGATCTCGACCGTCCCATGCAGTGGATGCAGCACGCCACCTTCGGCCCGCCCTTCGTCGAACCCGGCCGCTCGCGTCTGCGGATCTCCGCCAAGGACCCCGCCCTGCGCGACCGGATGATGCCCGAAGAACACGGCACCGGCAGCTACACCCCCATCCGTCTGGACCCCACCCGCGCCCAGCAGTTCTTCGTCCTCTCCCACCCGGAGTTCAAGGTGCAAATCGGCTACATCTTCCCCACCACGCAGAACCCGTGGGTCGGCGACTGGATGGAAAATCAGCGCAACCAGACGCTGCCGTGGAGCGGCCAGGTCATCGCTCGCGGCATCGAGTTCGGCAACAGCCCGTATGCGGAAGGCCTGCGCAAGGCCATCGACCGCGGCACGCTCGACGGGGCGCCCGCTTATGGCTGGATCCACGCCCGCGAAACGCTGAAGAACGAGTTCCGCATCTTCCTCGCCGAACCCGGCGCCGCCGAACCGGCGCGCTAACCGATCGAGTTCAACAGCGCCGTCACCGGCCCGGCTACGGTAGCCGCCAGTTGCTGATTGGCCTCCGTCCCCATCTCGGAAACGACAAAAACCAGAAACGCATCCGCTTCAAATCCGGCGATCTGAAAACGCGGCACGTCTTCGTGGAAGACCGGCGCGCCGCCAGCCACACGGCGCAGCGGGCTGTTGGCAAACGTCTCCCCGTCCTGCTTGCGCGCGATGACCAAGGAGACAAGACCGTCATTGGCATCCCGCATCACCAGGTGGACGAATGAGCGGCCGCGCGCCTTGCATTCATGCCCGGAGACGACGCGATAGTTCGACGGAATGTGAGTCAAAAGCGGACGAAATGCCGCCGGCAACGCCTGCTCCGTTCCGTGTTTCGGCCATTTCCGGAAGGCCGCGCAGTGGATGTGATCGGAAAGCCCGACGCGCATAATGCGGCTCACGCCCCCGGGCAGCACGTCGAGGTAGGCATTCTCGCTCATTCGATTCTGCGCCCACGGCACGGCCCAATAGCTGCCGACAGCCATCAACAGGGCAGCGGCGGCGGCGTAGGGTTGCCAGCGCGCGCGAAACCCAGGCGGCGCCATCGCCACCCGTACCCGCGATTCCATCCGCGCGTCCACTGGCGTCGAACGAACCGCATGGCGCAGACCCACTCGCACCCGTTCCCGCAGTTCCGCCTCCGCCCGGCACGCCGCGCACCCGGCCAGATGCGTATGCAGCCAATCAGGTTCGGCCAGCGTGTCCATCGCCACTAGCGCCCGTTCGCAATCCGGATTCATCGCCCGCTCTCCTTCCCGCCCAAGGCGTCACGCAGCAATCGGCGCCCACGGCTCACACGGGACATCACCGTCCCAATCGGCACTTGTAGAATTTCGGCAGCCTCCCGGTAAGCAAATTCTTCCACATCCACCAGCAACAGGACCGCCCGAAAGTCGGACGGAATCTGTTCCAGCGCCGCCAGCAGGTCTTCATCGGTTAACTGTTCCGGAATCGGTGGCGTATAGGCGGCGGTCGACTCCGTATAGTCATCCATCGGCTGCATCACCGAGAACCGGAACCACTTCCGCCGGTAGTGCTGCACGCAGTGGAAAAGGATTTTGTACAACCATGCCCGGCAGTTGGTGCCTGTCTCGAAGCGGCCAAACGATTTCCAGGCCTGCAGAAAAACGTCCTGAACCACGTCCTCCGCCCGGCCCCGGTCGCCCATCATGCGGGACGCCGTCCGCACCAGGTCGTTCAAGTGCGGCAACGCTTCGCGCTCAAAGCGCTGTTCGGCGCTCGGCGCCGCCGGGACAGCGGGCATTGGCGAGGTTGGTTCGGTCCGATTCATCCAGCGTTCCGCGGTTTCACTCACGGTCATTGCACCATGAATAACCACTCAGCGGCCCGGCTTATTCCTCGCCGCCAAAATAAATCGTGTCACACACGATTTCACGGCTCAAAAGATCCTTCCGGCCCGACGACGCCGTTCCACCTCCCGGACGAAATGCCGGAAACCGAAAGACGTCACCGCACCGATGGCCAATAGCGCGATAGTGGCGGGCATCGCCTCATCCGCAGTCAGCGGGTGCAATCGCAATTCCTGACCGAACCGGACCAAGGCGCTAATCGCGTTCATCGCCATAAAGCCCCGAAATGACACCTGCACAAGGAGGCCGTGCGGCGGCGAGACCCAGAGAGACAGCGACCGCCTCCAGTAGACAGCTATCCAGCCAAACAACCCCGCCGCAACGGGCAGGATCCCCAGAAAAACGGCCCGCTGAAACGGCTCATCACGCCGTCGAGCCTCCCGCTCCCGTTCCTCCATATCCTTCTCCGTCATCAGAGAGGCCCGATCCACTTCGATGCGCACCGGAGCCATCCCCACCCGCGAAACCCGGATCTTCTGTCCGTTCCGCACCGGCATCCGATCGCCGGCGCAAACCTCTTGCCCTTGGACCGTAAAGCAGGCGCTACCTCCGCGCCTCCCATAGCCGCTAACAACGCCCTCCAAGACGCCGGCCGCCCCCTGCGGCAGCAGCAAACCGAACATCACAAGCGCACCGATCAACGCTGGCACGCCGGCCACAAACTGAACGATGCCCCAGTCCCGTCCACGCAGCAGCCACAAAGCAGCCATCCCAGCCGAGAACAATCCCGCGCCCCACGCCGCCGACGCCCATCGCGCTACCGGCGCCGCCTCCTCGAACACGGTCACATACGCAGGCATCCCCTACCTGAATAGCACGGCAAGCCCCCAAACTAACCCGTCCCCCCGGTGGGATACTAAAAGCAGGAGATTTAATATGGCACAAGAAAATGGCGACAAAGTAGTATGGTTCCTGGCTGGCGCGGCAATCGGCGCGGCCATTGCTCTGCTCTACGCTCCCGCGAGCGGCGAAGAGACCCGGGCCAAGCTGCTCGACAAAGCCAATGAAGGCAAAGAAGTCCTCGGCGAACACGGTCGCGAACTGATGGACCGCGGGCGTGAACTTTATAGCAAGGGCAAGAGCATGGCGGACGAAGCCGCCGACATGTTCGAACGCGGCCGCAAACTCGTCGAAGGCTAGACCATGAGCGCACCGACGCTTCCGGTGTACGCCAACGAAACCTACACCGATTTCACCGTGCCTGCCAACCGGCAGCGCCAACTGGAAGCAATCGCCGCCATCCGCGGCGATCTCGGGCGCCAATACGACAACTGGATCGCGGGACAGGCCACACAGACCGGGCAATGGCTCGAATCCGTCAACCCGTCTCAGCCGTCCGAAATCATCGGGCGGCACGCCAAGGCGAACGCCGAGCAGGCCCGCCTCGCCGTCGAAGACGCCCATGCGTTCTTCCCCATATGGGCAGCAACACCGGTCGCGCAGCGCGTCGGGATACTCGTCAAGACCGCGGCCATTCTCCGCGTCCGTAAGCCGGAATTCAACGCCTGGCTCGTGCTCGAATCCGGCAAATCGTTCGCCGAAGCCGAAGCCGATACCGCCGAAGCCATCGACTTCTGTGAATACTACGCGCGCCAGATGCTGCGCTACGCCTCGCCCGAACCCATCGTGCAGATGCCCGGCGAAACGAACGAGATGGTGTATCTGCCGCTCGGCGTCGGTGTCGTGATTCCACCGTGGAACTTTCCCCTCGCGATTCTCGCGGGCACCGCCGTCGCCTCGCTCGTCTGCGGCAACACGGTGGTGTTGAAGCCATCCAGCGAAACGCCCATCATCGCCGCGAAGTTCGTCGAGGTGCTCCACGAAGCCGGCCTCCCGCCCCGGGCGCTCAATCTCTGCGTCGGCAGCGGTAGCGAGGTCGGTGACACTCTCGTCACCCATCCGAAGACGAGGTTCATTTCGTTCACAGGCTCCCGTGAAATCGGCCTGCGCATCAACGAGCTTGCCGCCCGGCCCCAACCAGGTTGCATTTGGATCAAACGCGTCGTCGCCGAAATGGGCGGCAAGGACGCCATCCTCGTCGACGACGACTGCGACCTCGAAGCCGCCGCCACCGGAGTCGTTCAATCGGCCTTCGGATTCCAGGGGCAAAAATGTTCCGCCTGCTCCCGCGCCATCGTCCACGAAGCGGTCTACGACCAGTTCCTGGCCAAGGTGAAGGCAAAAACCGAAGCGCTCACGCAGGGGGCGGCCGATGATCCAGCCAACGCCATGGGCCCGGTGATCTCGACGAAGGCGCGCCAGACCATCCTGGCCTACATCGAAACCGGGAAATCCGAAGGCACCCTTCTCACTGGCGGCGGCAGTTCCGGCGAAGGCTACTTCATCCAGCCCACCGTCATAGCAGATGTCGATCGCAAGGCCCGCATTTTCCAGGAAGAGATCTTCGGCCCCGTCCTGGCCATCACCAAGGCGCGCGACTTCGACCACGGCCTGGAACTGGTCAACGATAGCGACTACGGCCTCACCGGCGCCGTCTACACCCGCGACAAGGCCCGGCTCGAAAAGGCCCGGCGGCTCTTCCACGTCGGCAATCTCTATCTGAACCGCAAGTGCACCGGCGCCATGGTCGGCGCTCACCCCTTCGGTGGGTTCAACATGTCCGGTACGGATTCGAAAGCCGGCGGACCGGACTACTTGCTCCAGTTCCTACAGGCCAAGTCGATCGCCGAAAAGATTCTGTAAGGCCTCTCTTTCGCGGACGCAACCACGCCCGCAACTCCGATTGCCCCGAAATAGTACACCAGTATTCCGACCGGGCCCCGTCCCGCGCCATGTGCAAGGCAGAGCGCGCTACTCCCCCCGGCACCGGCACACGATTCTCGTCCCCCGGACGCTTCACTGAGGGAACCCATAGGGGCCCCGTCCACGCCGGCCGCCGCCCTGAAAATGGGGCAGAATCCAATGCCGGGGCCCATCCCTTTCTGGGATGGAGGACGAAGCAGTCTGGCTGCTCGGGTCCTGCATTTGGGGCGTTACCCCGATAAGTCACCCCTATAAGTCGCTAGGAGCCCCCCTCGCGCCGGTGCCTCGCCCGTGCCATAAAACGCGCGCACGTTCTCGTCAACTCCAAATCCCTCGGGAAGAACAAGAGGACGCAAGCTACATCACCCAGCCCACATAGCTGGGCACATCGCTGGCCAACCCCTGTCGCCCCCTGCACCGGCCAGTTTGTCATCGGAGGCTCGCCCCACCACCCCGAAAAGGCGAATGCAAATCATAGCCGGCTCCCCTAGCCTCGGCGGAAGCAAGCAGGGGCGATCCCGCGAAAAAATATTTACACAGACTGCTACCGTTTCATCATCACGCTCGTCGTACTGATGTTGGTGATCAAGCAAACCATATCGGCGGCTGCGATACAATCGCCCACACTCATGGACGAAGCGTCTCTCGTCCGTGCCGCGCAACAGGGCGATCAGGACGCCTTCGCCGCTCTTGTACAGTCCTACGACCAGAACGTGCTTCGTATTGCGATGAACCTGCTGCGGTCGCCCGAAGAGGCCAAAGACGTCTATCAGGAAGCGTTTCTCCGCGTCTTTCGTAACCTTCACTCCTTCCGCTTCGACTGCAGCTTTCCCACCTGGCTCTACCGGATCGTCACCAATATTTGCCTCGACCATCTGCGCAAACGGAAGGTCCGCAAAGAAGAGTCGCCCGTTCTGGAGTCCTCCGGTGGCAAATACAACCTGCTCGAAGCCGTCGAGGAACAACGGGCCGACAACAACCCCCAGCGCCGTCTGCTCACGGGCGAACTGCGTTCCCGCATCGACCGGGCACTCGCGGATCTCACCCCCCGCGAACGCATGGTCTTCGAAATGCGCCACTACCAGGGGCTCCGCCTCCGCGCCATCGGCGAATCCCTCGGCACCAACGAGGAGGCCGCCAAGAACTGCCTCTTCCGCGCCACGCAGAAAATGCGCTCGGCGCTGGGAGATTACGCCTGAGGAATGATGCCCATGAATTCCAATCTGTCCTGCGATGAAATCCGCCCGCTTCTGGTGCTCTATCCCTACGGCGAACTCTCTTTCGACGAAGAGGAATCCGTTGACCTGCACCTGAAGTCGTGCGACGCCTGCCAGGAAGAACGCGCCGCACTGGCCGCGCTTCACGCCACCGCCGATGAAGCCGCCGTTGAGCCATCCCTGGAACTTCTCTCCGCCTGCCGCCAGGATCTCCGCAAACAGGTCGCCGTAATCGCCGGCGCCGCTCCTTCGCAGCCGTTCTGGCGCCGCTGGTTCGGCCCCGTCGCCGGCGTGTCCAGCAACTGGAATTGGGTTGCAAAACCCGCTATGGCAATGGCGCTGGTGGCAGCCGGATTCGTCGGCGCGCGCTTCGCACCGGTACCGGAATCGGCGACAACGCCCGCCTCGGCCTCCGTCCGCAACGTCCGCTTCATCGAACCCTCCAGCGACGGCCGCGTCCGTATCGTTTACGACGAAGTGAGCCAGAAGGAACTCGCCGGCCGCGTCGACGACCGAGGCATTCGCGAAATGCTCCTCGCCGCCACCCGGGACCCGGACGACCCGGCCCTCCGCGTCGATTCCGTCGAATATCTGAAGACGCGCAGCGCCCAGGAAGATGTTCGCAAGGCCTTCGTCCGCGCCCTGGAATCGGACCCGAATGAAGGCGTCCGGTTGAAGGCGTTGGAAGCATTGAAGCCCTACGCCAGCCAAAAGGAAGTCCGCTCGGCCCTCACCAAGGTGTTGCTCGCCGACCAGAGCGCCACCGTACGGACGCAGACCATTGATCTCCTGGTGACCACCCGGCGCAATGAATCTGAACTCGCCGGGGTCCTGCAGGACATGATGCGACGCGAACAGAACACCTACATTCGTCAGCGAGGTCAAACCGCGCTCCGCGCCATGAACGCCTCTCTCGAAACGTTCTAGCCTGCCGACCGCCCAGGGAGGAGTGATAGCGACAACGCTGACGCCAGCGCTCCCGCCCGCGCTTCTATTGACGACTCGGCCCCGATCGTCCGCCAGCGGGTGACCATTCTCGATGCATCGCCCTCGCCAGTCGTCACGACTCGACTGCAATCGACCCTCGACAAGAACAAGGACCGGCGCGCCGCCATCCGCGAAAGGGCGAACGAATCCGCCAACATCCCGCCGCGAGCCCTCGCGCCTGTCTTGACGACTTGGCCCCGATCGTCCACCAGCGGGTGACCATTCTCGATGCATCGACCTCGCCAGTCGTCACAACTCGACCGCAATCGACCCTCGACAAGAGCAAGGACCGTCGCGCCGCCATCCGCGAATGGGCGAACGAATCCGCCAACATCGCGCTGCGAGTTCGCGCGGGCTCATACTGCCGTCAGCCCGGCGAAAACACGTCGAAAAGTGCGCGAAAATCGTTCATTTCGAATCAGAAATCATGCAGAAACGAAGCATTTTGCGTGACAAAACAGACACTGTACCGTCTGAACAAAGGAAGCAGCCAGAACCGGTTGCTTCAAAAAGCGCCGACACGGTGCCCCCCCGCGAGCCGACCAAGCCCGCGGGGCCACCCGGCCGAAATGGTCGGAATCGCAATCCGGGAGAATCGAAAACAATGTTTGCCTGTACCCAATCACGTCGCGCTGCCTGGACCGCTACCGCGGCCGCGGCGCTCTTTACTTTGCCACTTGTGGCCCAACCCGCTCCGCCGGCGCCACCCGCTCCTCCCGAGCCCCCTCGTCAGCTCAAAATGATGACGGTCGGCGGGTCGGTCAGTTATCTCGGGATCGGAGTCAAAGAGATCCTGGGCGATCGCGCTAAGGAACTTAAACTAAAGGAAGAAGCTGGCGTCGAAGTCACGCGCGTCGATGCAGGCAGCCCGGCGGAAAAGGCAGGCCTCAAGGCCGGTGACGCCGTCCTGGAATACCAAGGCAACCGCGTGGAAGGTGCCGAACAGTTCGTTCGCTTTGTCCGCGAAACGCCCCCAGGCCGCGTGGTTAAGTTGAAGATTGTTCGTGGCGGATCCAACCAGCACTTGAGCGCGACGATTGGGGAGCGGCAGAACTCCGTCTTCGGCATGTCGCAGAAGGACCGCGATCGGGTGGAGCAGGAGTTGGCCCGGGTCCGTGAGCGCCTCAAGAACATGCCGGAAGTCCGCATGCCCGATGTCCCCCATGCCGTCATGGGGTGGCGCAGCGGAATGCTCGGAATCGATGGCGAAGCAGTGGAAGAGCAACTAGCAGAGTTCTTCGGAGTGAGAGAGGGCGTACTCGTTCGTGGCGTGGCCAAGGACATGCCCGCGGCGAAGGCCGGAGTGAAAGCGGGAGATGTCGTCGTTCGGGTTGAAGATACCCGGGTTCGTTCACCCCGCGACATAACCAGTGCGATCCGTTCTGCGAAGTACCGCAAACCGCTCAAAGTCACCGTGGTTCGTCAGAAATCCGAGATGACCCTCGATATCCAGCTCGACGACGAGCGTCCAGCCCCGGCGCGTGGCACTACCGTGAGCCGCCCACAGGATTTCGAGTTCTAGAGAATCCGGTTTGATGCGTGGAGACGGGAGGGTGGCGGGACGCTACCCTCCCGTCGCTTTTCCCTAGAAAGCCCGCACAACGGCCCGCTGAACTTTCAACAGCAGGTCGACCTCGTTCTTCGGAACATGCAATTCGGCGGCGATCTGCTCCGGCCGGTCACCGCGTCGCGCCAGGCGCAAGACCTGCGTCCTCTGATTGGCATTTACACCGGTCGACACAATCTGCGGACGGCGAACCGCCGCCAGACTCGCCACGGTCTCCTCCACCGCCTTGGTCCGTCCGGCCCACTCGCCGAGCCGGGTTTCCATGTTCGCCATTTGCCCACCCAACACTCCAGTTTGGCGTTCCGTTTCCGAGACGCGGTGTTCCAGCTTCCGCTTCATCGACTCCATTCGCGCCGCAGTGGCCACGAACAGATAAAAGCAGCCACCCATTGCCGCCGCCAGCGCGCCGTAATAGGCGATTGGATGCTCTACCGAAAATGGCATATCTCGCTCCTGATCTCTCTAATCCACGGACTTCAGCCGTTCCGAACGGCTTACAATTTGCTGAATGCGAACACCGTAATTGCCCTCGATCACGACAACCTCGCCACGGGCGATCACGCAGTTATTGACGATCACTTCCACCGGCTCAGTGATCGTACGGTTGAGTTCGATGATCGAGCCCGTACTGAGCTTGATTACTTCTTTCAAGAGCAGGTTGGTCCGCCCGAAGGAAACACTCACCGGCATCTCAACGTCAAGCAAAAGCTCCATCGAAGGGGGCGGAGGATGGGACGAGCCACCGCCGGAAGCGCTCGCGGAAGCCGCTGCGCGTTGTGGTTGGGCCTGTTTCTGTTCCACCGCCACCGGCGCCGCGGCCTGCTGCGCCGACTCGGCCTCCTCGTGAAGCAGAGCTTCAATGACAACAGGCTCAATCCGCACAAAGAGATCGGCCGCAAAGCCGGTAGGGCTGGCGAGACGCAAACAATGGAAGGGTGCGGCTTTGCTGGAAACCGGCAATGGAGACTCAGCACCGGACTCCAGAGTGACTTCCGTACCCGCCTT
This sequence comes from Acidobacteriota bacterium, assembly GCA_947470805.1. Classification (GTDB taxonomy): domain Bacteria; phylum Acidobacteriota; class Terriglobia; order Bryobacterales; family Bryobacteraceae. Next base: position 70,272 of record CANIVU010000038.1, read on the forward strand.
GCCAGTGAGGAATCGAGCCAACCCCGAAAGTGCCTGAGTAAGCAGTTCCAGATACGTCGCACGGATATCGCTTTCTTCCGGGTCCTCCAATCCCACGGCAACCAAAGCGCGCGTCCC
>CANIVU010000039.1 GCA_947470805.1 Acidobacteriota bacterium
ACGTTCGCAGCCGTGCCCGGTCCGGTGGCCGTGCTGCAAGTAAGAGTGACGGAGCCAGGTGTCGCCGTCAAGAGGTTTACAGCGTAAGCCGGGATGGTCGATCCGACCATCGCTACGAATAGCCCGAGAGCTGTTCGGTTGGCCTGGAGTAATGACAGTTTCATATCCAAAATCCTGTTCGAGTACGATCTACGGCGAATTTGTATTCGCCCATCTACCTCTTCGGACTGGATCTATGGATGTTGAAGAAAGTTAGTGTTTCAAGCCATCTTCGCCCATGGGGTTCCGCTGTTTGCCTGAGTTAGTTCCGGCCACCTGCTTAGGGAACGCCCACGTGCTTAAGGTCTTTCCGGCGCGGCGTAGTGCAAAGACTCCATCTTCCCTACTGCGCCCGAACGTGCAAAATCGCATTGAAAAGCATCGGAAACTCGCCGTGGTTCTGCCACCGGTAACAAGGATTCGTCCCAAACATCAGAACACGGCCCCTCCCCACAGGGACGTCCAGAATGGCCGCCTTATCGCGGATCTCTCCAGCTCCCTTCAACAATCCGCTCAACTCCGTCCCGGTAAACTTCATGACCGTCCATTTGCTCTTCTGTACATCGGGAACGGAGAAAACGGGTCCCGCGGCATACCGCACGGGCAGCCGCTTCTTGTCGTACCCATAGAAAACCGGATGCGCCGGCTGCAGTACCTCCGCCTCCACAATCGGCCCGGGCGCATAGAAAGCAGGTGACGTACGCCGCGCTTCCACCTCCCTCGTCAACCCGAACTCCGCCGGGAAGAAGCTCGAACCCCCCAGCGTAATCACAACTCCACCTTCCCGCACGAACTTCTCAATCTCCAGCGCGCCAGCCAGCCCCATGCCCCCGGTAATGTCCTCCGTCTGTCCGTACATTCCCTGATACGCCAGCGGAATCTTCGCGGGCTCAATGTCATAAACAAGCGCCTTCCCACTCCCGTACTGGCTGGGAATCAGCAGCACGTCATAATCCGCCCGCAACGCGCCCTTCTTCACCCGCTCTTTGTAGATCAGGTCGTACCCCACGCCGTACGTATCCAATGCATGACGAACCCAGCCAACCGGCTGCGTATTTCCCCACGTGGTGAACATCGCCATTCGCGGCACTTCCACCACATGCCGCTTCACCTCCGGCATTGCTTCCAGTGCAACCGCGCGCAGTCCCAACCCCTCCACCTCCCGCCGCAATCTCGCCGAATCCGCCACCACAAACGAACCCGCCGGCACCGTCAAACCACCAGCGGTAAACGCCTTCTCCACCGCCTCAAACTTCACGTCCTTCAACCGGTATCGCAGCGTAATCAACCCGTGTTCGCCGTTGTGCAACACCGCCAACAGCGCTCCCGTCCCCTCCACGCGCCCCTTCACTTCCGCCCGGTCCACCGCGGTTACAGTGACATCCAACAGAGCCTTATCCGCAATCTCCTTCACGTCAATCAGAGCCGTCAACCCCATCGTCCAACCCGTGTCGTCGTAGGTCCGCAAATTCGCGTCCGGGAACACCTGCTTCTCCAAAAGGCTCTTCGCCAATCGCCCATACGGCTGGTTCCGCTTCACTACAAACGAACCGGCTCCATACCCATTCCAAGCCTCCCGCAGCGCGCCCACTTCAATGCCCTGCATGCGCAGCGTATTCACCACCCAGGCCACACGCGTCGGGTCCTTCTGCCCCGCTGGAATCACAAACCCATATGGCGCCCCCTTCGCCCCATCTTCCACCGCATGCAACGACTTCTTATAAAAATTCTCGAGAATCACCCGCGGATGCGCCGCCGCCAGCTCCAACGCCGACAACACGCCCGTCTGCATGTAATTCGTGTTGTTCCGCAGAGACCACTCCACCTCCTTGTACGCCGGCAGCGGCCGGTACCACTGGCGCTCCGCCGCGGCGAACCGGTCCCCTTCCCCTTGCACTTTCCGCTTCATCGTGTTCGCGCCGCCGTTGCCGTACGTCTCGTACATCCGCAGCATGCCGTTGTGGTTCGACGCCATGAAGCCCAAATACCCAACAGACCACATATCCACGAACGCGTGCGTCCACACGCCCGGCATGCCATAGCCAATCAGCTTCGTCATCTCGTAGTTCGCAAACCACGGCAACTCCGCGTACAGGATCGGATCCAGGTTCGTGTTCTGCGGCGCCTGGCCACTAAACGTATACAGGAACGGAACAGATTCATGGAGATCATGCACAATCGGCGGATGCCAATCCAGGTACGCCCGCAGCCAGTTCCGCATCGTTACCTGCGAGTAGTTCATGTCGCGGTTGTTGTCATGAAAAATGTACTTCCCCCAATACGGCGGCCCCGGCAGACGGTCCTCCTCGCTCTCCTCCTGCACCTTGTAGCGCCGGTACCATTCCACATACCGGTCCCGCCCGTCCGGCTCCAATAGCGGCGTGATCATCACGATCAGGTTCTTGCGAACACCGTCAAACAGCGCTCCGTCCTCGGCCACCAGCCGGTACGCCAACTCCATCAGCATCTCCGGTGGCCCCGTCTCGCTGGAGTGCAACCCGCCGGTGATGTGATACACAGGCTTGGCCTTGTCCAACACCGCACGCGCCTCCGCCTCACTCATCCCCCGCGGGTCGGCCAGCTTCGCCAAATACCCCTTGTACGTATCCAACGACGCCATCGTCGCCTCATCCGCAATCACCGCGCTCCAGCACGGCCGCCCCTCGTCGGTCTGCCCCACTTCAAGAATCCGTAGCCGCTTCGACGCCTTCGCCAGCGCCTCAAAGTAGCGCCGCACCATCACCGTATCGGTCAGTTTTTTCGGCGTACCGACGTGATATCCCAACACATCCTTCGGCGTCGGAATCCCTTTCACCAGCGGCAGATGATCCACCAGCGGCGACGAAAACTCCGGCTTCGTCGTCCACTGCTTCACGGACAGTGCAAAGTCCGCATCCAAATCCTGCCCAAAGGCCGCGCTGATCAGCGCCAGGACCAACGAAAAGCGTCGCATGGATCGTAGGGTAACAGCCCTAACGCCCCACCGCCTCCAGATGCGCGCGCGTTTCCAACGCTTCCGCGTGGGCCGGTCCCAATTCCCGTTGCCGGATCGCCAGTGACTCTCGGAACAAGGCCTTCGCCCGTTCCCGCTCCCCGGCCAGTACACACGCATGTCCCCCGGCTTCAAGGATGTCCGCCCAGACCAACGGTTGCCCCTCCCACCTCTTCCGTAGCACCGGCAGGTTTCGTTCTAATGCCTCGTGAATGCTCACTCCCGCAAACAGCTCCGGCACGACGTGCGCCGCCAATCGGGCCCGCGCGCCTTCCCGCTCCAATCGCACCGTCTGCATCCATAGCCCCGTCGAAACAGCCAACAACACCGCGACAAATCCCACGCCTATCCAATGCCGTCGCCCATACTTGGACACCCGATACATCCATCCAAGTCCGTGCGCCTGCACGGGCAGCCCCATCTCATACGCCCGCAGATCGTCCAGCAACTCCGTAACCGAACGGTACCGGTCCTCTGGCCGCGGCTCCAACGCCTTGCATACAATCTGCGCCAGATCCCGGTCCACGCCCGCAGGCGGCCCGCCCCCCTCCGGCCTCCTCCCGGCCAAGAGCTCATACAGCAACGCTCCCAACCCATACACGTCCGTCAACGTCGTCACCGCTCCGCCGCTCCGCTGCTCCGGCGCCGCATACCGCGGTGTCAATGGCGCTGGCCCCGTCTCCGCCGTCTCGTCCAACAGCCGCGCAATCCCAAAGTCCAATAGCTTCGGCTGCCCATCCCCAGTCACCAGAATGTTGCTGGGTTTCAAATCCCGATGCACCACCAGGTTCCGATGCGCATACTCTACCGCTTCCCCCACCAGGCGGAACAACCGCAGCTTTTCGGCCAGCGACGGGCCCTTGGCCACCCACGCCGCCAGCGGCTCCCCGGCCACATATTCCATGACGAAATACGGCTCACCGGTTTCCGTTCGCCCCCCGTCCAATAGCCGGGCAATCCCAGGATGCTCCAGCCGCGACAGAATCCGGCGCTCCACCAGAAACCGTCGCAACACCTCCGCCCCCTCCCGCCGCATACACTTCACTGCCACCGTCTGCCGGAACTCTTCGCCCTCCCGCTCCGCCAAATATACCGTTCCCATCCCGCCTCGCCCCAATACCCGCAATACGCGGTACTGCCCGATCTGCACCGGGGCCACCTCCTCCCAGAACAGCCCCAACGAACTCTCAGCCTCCGCGAACCAGGCAAACGCCTCCCCCTCGCTCCGCAGCATCGCCAATACCGTACGCGCCAGCTCCCCATCCCCCGCGCACTCCCGGGTCAGAAACGCTTCCCGCTCCTCCGCCGGCATCTCCCGGGCCGCGTGGTACAGGTTATCCAGCCGCTCCAGCTTCATTGCGCTTCCCTCCGCGCAGGCGTTGAAACAACCATGCCCGCGCCGTGTCCCAACCGCGCTTCACCGTTACCGGCGCCACTCCCAGCGCCTCTGCCGTCTCCTCCACTGTCAGTCCGCCGAAAAACCGGCACTCCACAATCCGTGCCAACCGCTCTTCGCTGGCCGCCAATCGCTCCAGGGCTTCGTCCAACTCCAGCAGTTCCGCGCTCTTCTGCTCGCTGGCGATCGTCGTTTCTGTCAATTCCACCTGCCTCCAGCCGCCTCCACGCTTGCCCCGATGCAGGTGCCTTGCGTGGTCCACCAGGATGTTCCGGATCGCCACCGAAGCAAAGTAAAAGAAGTGGCCCCGGTTGTCCCATGCCTCTCCCTCCCGGCTCGCCAGCCGCAGGTACGCCTCGTGCACCAGGCTTGTTGTGTCCGGTGACTCCGGCTCATGCCACTGCCAGCGTCGCCGGTGAGCAATCCGCCGCAGCTCTTCGTAAACCAGCGGGATCAGTTCGTCAGCCGCGCCCTGCTCTCCGTGCGCGAATGCGCTCAGTAGAGTAGTCAAATTGTCGGGCGCCGGCATCGCAATGGCTCCTACGGAGAGCTTCCTCCTTCGAGTATAGGAGGAAGCTGCCTCCGTGGGAACCGCCGGTCTACTTGATTTCAATCGTGCGGGCTTCCAGCTGCGCGCCCATCAGCAGGCCGATGTCCAGCCCCGGCGCCTGGAAGGGCGTTGCGACCCCGTTCGCCCGGAAGCTGAACAGTCCCAGCAATCCGAACTTGTCGCTCAAGTCCCCGGACGCGCCGACCGCCGGCAGGTTCGCCATTGCCGATGCCGGAACCGTGAATGTCCCCGCACCCGCTTGCACTGCACACAGGAAGCCGCTGCTGGCCTTGGTCTTTTGATCCGTGCCGTAACCCAGCACCAGCAGCGACTCTCCGGCCGTCCCCCCAGTCCAGGTTAGGGTGAACGGTATCTTGCGGTCGATCGAAGCCAACTGTGTCCGATTTGTCCAGCTGACGCTTTGCCGCAGCGCGATGCTCGCGCTGAACGCGCCCACATCTTTGCCGCCACTGCCGGTCACCGTATATGTGCCCGGATCCAGCGGCATGTTCGCCGCATTCCCCGGCAGCGGAAGCGAGCCGCCCAACATCCCCATATAGGTCCCGTTATCGGAGCGGTCCATCGTGGCCGACTTGCCGCCCGGACCGCTCACCTTCAACGACACACCCGCGTCCAACATGGTCGCGCCGCCCGTCTCCTGCAGCGGCCCGCCAAGGGCCCCGCCCAGCAAGTCGGAGATGTCCCGCACGCCCGCGTAGGCCTGGCAGGTGCCCTGCGGAGGCAGGGAGGTCATCATGTTGAAGCCCAGATCGCCACCCGCCTGCATCTTCGGGAAGGTGGCAATACCCAGATCGGCGTCCAGCTTCTGTTCGCCCTGCGTGGCCGTGTTCAACGTAGCCGAAAGCCGCGTCAACATCACCACGCCGATCTTGCCGCCCGTTGATGTCAGTGTCGACGTCGGGTTCGCCGCGTCAGCGCACGTCTGGCCATTGGTATCAATCGCCATCGATACCACGTTGCTCCACACGTCGCCTGCCTTCACTTGCACCGGAACGAAGCAGCCCGTTGGCGCATCGGCCGGCACTTCGGCCACTATCTGGTCCACACCGGAACAGCAGGGCGCGCGACCGTTATAGAGCAGGTTGGCCGGCTTACCGCCAATCGTCATCTCGAAAGTAAACGGCAGATTCCCCGCCGGTGGCGCCACGTTGTCCGGCGTCGTGATCGGTCCGGCTCCGGTGCCCCATAGAATCACTACCTGCCGCGGTTTCGCCGTCGCCGAACGTGTGTTCAACGGTTGTTCCAACTGCGTCATGTAGTTCTGAATAATACCCGGCCCCCGGCCCTGGCTCGTGGCAAAGATGCCGAAATTATTCTTCGCAATCCGCACCGCCACAGCCCGGCTGGCGTTGCCGTTGTAGGTGACGATCATCTCGGCATCGCCCAGCGGCGCGTTCGACGGAATGATCCCGTTAATCTGCGTGCTCGACGTGTACACCAGGTAGCAGTCCACCGTGCGCGATCCCTGCCGGATCTGCACCAGCGTCCCGCCCAGATTCGTCGGCAGTGGGAACTGCTCCACCTGCCGCGGTGGCGTCGGGCCCACGCCGGAAGCAAAGATCGTGAAGAACGATCCCTGCGCCAGCGCACCGCCCGGCAACGATGGCGGCACGCCGCTCGCCGAATTCACAATGCCGTTCTCCGTCACCGTCGGCGTACCGGGAATGCTCCCGGCGTCCTGCGTCAACGTGAAGGTCAGTCCGTTCACCGTCATCGTCGCGTTCCGTGCGCTGGTCGTTGCGTTAGTGTCATAGGTGAACGCCACCCGCCCCGGTCCCGCGCCGCTCGCCGCGCCGGTGATCTTCAGCCAGCTGTCGTTGCTCTTGGCTGTCCAGGCGCAGGTGGGGGTTACGGAGTTAATCAGCACTGTACTGCCGCCACTTCCCGGGCCCACCCGCGCAGATGCCGGCGATAGTGTCACTGCGCACGACACGCCCGCCGCTTGCGTGACGTTGGTGGCTTGCGCCGCCGTGATCACGCGCCCGCTCCGTACGGCCGGATCGGGATTCGCCAAAACCAGATAGTCCACCGCGCCGGATCCCTTGCCGTTCGCGTTACGAACCGCCGTGATCCGGATCCAGCTCACCTCGCTGTGCGCGTTCCACTCGCAATTGTCCGCGGTGGTCACACGGATGATGCCGGTCGTCTGTGCCGCCACGGAAGATGCCGTCAGCGGCGTCACAAAGTAGTTGCAACCCTGCGTCACGGTCCAGCCAACGCCGGTTCCCGTGCCGCCCCCGCCAGTTCCCTGGCAAGCCGTCACGCGCCGTGTGCCGCTGCCCGTGCGCCCGTTCGACGACACGTTCACCACCACATCGGCTTCCTTCGTCGCGTCCGCCGGAGTATAGGAGACTTCGCACTGGCTCGTAATATTCGTCGCCACGGTCTGCAACAACGCCTGCAACTCGGCCGACGTCGCGCCCTTCGTAAACGTGCCGCCCGTCTCCGTGCCCATGCGCCGCATCACAGTCTCGTTGATGCCCGTGCCGAAACCTACCGCGTAGATGGGGGCCTTGGCCGCCTTCGCCGCCGCAATGGCTTCGTCAATCGTCTTCCCACCCTGGTTGTCGCCGCCATCGGTCATCATCACAATGGCCCGCCGGCCGGTTATCGCGGCAATGTCCGTCGCCGCCATGAACACCGCCTGGTACAGCGCCGTGCTGCCGCCGATCGCCAGCGAATTGATCGCCGTAATCGCCAGCTGCTTGTTCGTCGTGAACGCCTGCTTCTTCGTCACGCCCGAATCAAAGTTGTACACCGCCACCTGATCGCTCGCCCCCAGCGAGTTCACCAGGTTCACCGCCGCCGTCTTCTCGTTCGCCAGATCGGTCGCACTCAACGAACCGCTCGTGTCGATCACAATCGCCACCGCCGCACCGCTCCCGGCCGACGTTCCGCCGCCGGAACTGCTGCAGTTCACCAGCGTCACCGGCCGCGAAACGCCGTTCTCGGTAACCGTGAAATTAGACGAGTTCAAACCCGTCACCGCTTGGCCCGAACCGTCGATAACCGACACTGTAACCTTCTTCGTCACCGGACAGGCCGAGTTGTCCTCCGCGCTCACCGTCACCGTTAACGCCCCGCCACTACCTCCGCTGCCCGTTCCGCTCATGTCCAAGCGGTACACGTAGTCCGCCACCCCTCCAGCCGCCACCGTAGGGCCCACGGTAACCTTGTTCAAATTCGTTAGCCCCGCCGCACCCAGGCTCAAACCGCTGGACCCGCTCGCTCGCGTCCAGGTCGCCGCGTTCGCAAACGATGCCGTCGCAAACACCGCCTCTTCCGTTGTCCCGTCGCTCCATGTCACCGTCACCCGCGCGTGGCTGCCAATTGTCGAAGGCTCCGTATAGAGGTAGTACGTGCCGGGCTGCAGATTCACGCTCTTGTTGCTCACGTTGTTTAACAGCCCCGCCGCTGCGTCTGGCATGGAAACGCCCAATGTCCACCAACCGTCCGCCAGCGTCGACCAACCCTGGTTATTCCACGTGAATACACTCGCGCTGCTCAATGCACCCATCTCCAACTTCAGTCCGGTCGCTGTTTTCCCACCCGTCGATGGAGCCGTACAGGCACCCACCGTCTTCCGTGCGCTGCCGGTGCGGTTGTTGATTGTAACGGTCACCGTGACGTCCGCGGTTCTCGTTGGATCCGTTGGCGCATACGCCATCGTGCACGTCCCCGTTCCGGTACAAGTCACGGTTCCTGACTTTGCAACCGTCCCCTCCGTCAGCGCGAAATTGGCTCCGGTCAAACCGGAAATCAACGCGCCGGCCGAGTCTTTCACCGTCACCGGGATCTTCTTTGTCGCCGGACAACTACTGTTGTCCTCCGTCCCCAGCGTCACTGCCAAATCGTTCACCGGCGTGGGGTTCGGATTGCTGATTGTCACCTTAATGGTGCCCGTATTCGGATCTTGCGGGTTAAACGCCGCTACCGCGATGAAATAGGTGCCGGCCCGCAACCCCGGCGAACCCGACAGCCCGATATGCAAATCCTTATTCGTGATCAGCTCCGTCGAATGGTCGGCAATAATCGCGCCGCCCGTGCCGATGGCCACGTCCACGCCGAAACGTGCGTACAGATCGATGTCCGAACTCGTAATCAACTGAAGCCGCAGCTCCGTCGCCCCACTCGGGACTTTGACAAAGAACCCGAACTCGCCGTTAAACAGCGTCGCCCGCGTGATCAACGGAATCGTAAAATTCACCGATGACCCGTTCTGCAACTCCATGGAGGCGTTCCGCTCCGGATTCCCGGTCTCCCGCACCACCCCGTCGCCGGTAATTTTCCTCTGCCCCGTATCCGCCGAGAACAACAACCCCGCTTGCAGTAGAACCAACAGCGCCGAACGCATAAGAGTATGCCTCCACACACTACCTACGCCATTCCCCCTAAACCGGGATCATAGAGCGATAAAATCTTCAGCACCATGCGTCTCACCGTCCTGCTGTTCGCCGTCTGCGGCTTCGCGGCCGACTGGCCTTCCTTCCGCGGCCCAAACGGCTCCGGTGTCTCCAACGCAACCAATCTCCCCGCCGAGTTCGGCCCCAAACAAAACGTCGTCTGGCGCACGCCCCTCCCGCCCGGCGCCGCGTCCCCGGTCCTTACCGATGACGCCATCTTCCTCACCGCCGCCGAAAACTCCCAACTCCTCACTCTGAAACTCAACCGCCAAACCGGCCAAATCCTCTGGCGCCGCGCCATTCCCCAGACCCGCGTCGAAAAGCGCCATCAGCTCAACAACCCCGCCAGCCCATCCCCGGTCACCGACGGCAAAAACGTCTACGTCTTCTTCAGCGATTTCGGCCTCATCTCCTACGCCCCCGATGGCAACGAACGCTGGCGCCTCCCCCTTCCCCCGTTCGCCAACTTCCACGGCATGGGCGCCTCCCCCATCCTCGCCGGCAATAAACTCATCCTCGTCTGCGATCAGGACCTCGAATCCTTCGTCCTCGCCATCGACAAAGACACCGGCAAACAACTCTGGAAAACCGCCCGCCCCTCCGTCGTCCACGGCTTCGCCACGCCCTCGCTCTTCCGCACCCCCAATGGCGAAGAACAGGTCATCGTCCCCGGCTCCTACCTCCTGGCCGCCTACGGCCTCGAAGACGGCAAAGAGCGCTGGACCGTCCGCGGCCTCTCCTGGCAGATCAAAGCCACCGCGGTCGTCAACAACGACACCATCTACGCCACCGGCTGGGCCCCCGGTGCCGACCCCGGACAGGCCAAGCCCCTCCCTCCGTTCGAAGAAGCCATCCAGCAAGCCGACGCCAACAAAGACGGCAAGCTTTCCAACGACGAACTACCTCCGCCCTTCAAGCACGGCGGCAGCTGGTCCGCCATCGATCTGAACAACGACGGCGTCCTCGACGCCCGCGAATGGGGTTTCTACCGCGGCCGCCGCGAAGCCAACAACGTCACCATCGCCGTCAAACCCGGCAACGCCCGCGGCGACCTCACCGCCACCCACGTCACTTGGAAATCGCTCCGCATGGTACCGGAAGTACCCTCCCCGCTATACCTGAACGGAATGCTCTATACGATCAAAACCGGAGGTATCCTCACAGCCATCGATGCCGCCACCGGCGAACTCAAGAAATCGGCCCGCGTCACCGGCGCCATCGATAGCTACTACGCCTCCCCGATCGCCGCCGATGGCAAGTTGTTCCTCTTCAGCGAACAGGGCAAAGCCGCCGTCCTGAAGCCCGGCGCCGAATGGGAGCTATTGAAAGTAAACGACTTCGAAGAGCCGATCTACGCCACCCCAGCCGTTGCCGACGGGCGTCTCTATGTCCGCACCGCCTCGGCGCTCTTCGCCATCGGCGCGCCGTGAGATAGATAGTACCGCTGCCCACTGCTCGCGCGGCTGTTTGAACTAGCGAATGAACCGGATCGCATATTCAGGCTGCTCGGCGAGAACATCAAATTCATGATGATCCGCCGTGAGAATCGTAGCCCTCAGGCGCGCCGCCAATTCGATCGCGAAGCAATCAGCCAAAGAGACACGACGGAGGTTGGATTTCAAGATTCCAGCCGCCTGCCAAACAACCGCAGAGAGATTTGCGTCCTATATCATGCCAACCTGCGCCAAGTCTGAAATCGCCTGTAGAGCCTCCTGTCGACCAGAAGCCCTGTGAAAGTCTTAGAAGACTTCACAAAGATTGAGCGCATGAGCATGACACTTCGACGTGGGGTCGATAAGAGCCTCGGCGACGGCAGCGGCGCCTGGTTCATCCCGAAGATAGGCAATCATCGCACTTGCGTCAAGAACGAAAATCACAGTCGGGATTCCTGGACCGTTTCTTCCCTCTTACGGCTCATGAACGACTCACTCGATGTCGGAATGTGCCGGTACTTGCCCCTGATTGAATCAACTAGTTGCTTCCGGCTGTTGGGGGCATCTGGCTCTGGAAGCGCAATCGCCGCAAGAGCGGCCGTCAATTCCCGGCGCTGCGCAGCGTCCAAACTCCGAACGGCTTCAACGATAGATTGAACTTGCTCCGACATGCCCAACCGTCCTCGTCCCCATCATAACCGATCAATAGAAAGATGGCGCTGTAGGGTTTTGCCTGGTTCCAAACGAGTCTAAATCAAATTGTTACAAATATTTGTAGCGTGCCGATCTGACAGATCACGGTCAACTGTAACGGCATCCGCGGATTCGTACGTGGCAGCCGGCCGTGCCATTTGACCTCACGAAATGCTCCCCGCCCCAGCCGCGCTATCGTTTCCACGCGATGTCGGCCATCCGTCCTAGACTCCGAACAAAGGTACCCCTCTACCCTAACGCCATAGACATTGCGTCAAATTGGTGCACAATGATGCCATGCAAGCCGCTAAGCCCAAGCTTGTCCATCAAAGGGTAGTTCTGCCCGCAAACGGGATTGAAGCCGAAAAGCGAAAACAACACGCCTTCTTCGATCTCGCTGAGAAGTTCCGCGAAGAAAAAGCTCCGGACGTTGCCAAACGGCTCGGTGACCAATTGGGCAGGATGGTCTTCGGCGGCTGATCCCAAAATCGAACGTTGGGACGATCTCCCGGAACCCGTTCGAAACCGCATCATTGCGCATCTCCAAGCCCCGCCCCGCCCCAGGGTTGTATCCTGGTAGTTTCGGAGTAAAAGAATTTGTCTCGTATTGGTAACGCGTTCAGCAGCTTCTTCGGTATCTTGTTCGGCGGTGAGCTTCCGCCCGACGTCGCCAAAGCCTATGGCTTCATCAAGGCGTCGGAAGTCAAAAAGCCCGAAGCCCCCAAGCCCGCCCCCAAAGTCGCGGAGGTCAAACCCTCTGACGGCGCCCTCCAACTATTAGGCATCCTCCAGCGCGACGCCCGCCTGGTCGATTTCCTCATGGAAGACATCGCCGCCTACTCCGACGACCAGGTCGGCGCCGCCGTCCGCACGCTCCACGAACAGTGCGGCGTCGCCCTCAAGCGCTGCGTCTCGCTCGCCCCCGTCATCGACGGCGTCGAAGGCACCTACACCAAGTCCGAAGCCGCCGGTTCCGACGCCAAGCAAGGCCTGAAATTCATCGGCAACGTGCCCGCCGAAGGCCGCGCCCCCGGTGGCCTCCTCCGCCACAAAGGCTGGAAAGCAGCCAGTGTCGACCTCCCCAAGGTCAACTCCTCGGTCAACCTGAACATCATCGCCCCCGCCGAAATCGAAGTCGAGTAACCCGTGGCAAACGGCACCGTCATCGGTATCGATCTGGGTACCACGAACTGCGCCATCGCTACCTCCACCGGCGCCGCCGTGGACGTGCTCCCCATCACCCAGCTCACCGGCCCCGGCGAGCTGCGCGAAGAGCGCCTCTTCCCCTCGTCCCTCTACATCCACGGCGCCAAAGAGTTCGCCGAAGGCACCACCGCCCTCCCATGGGACGACGCGCCCAAATACATCACCGGCGAATGGGCCAAGCGCCGCGGTGTCGAAAACTCCAGCCGCCTCGTCCACTCCGCCAAAAGCTGGCTATCCCACTCCGGTGTCGATCGCACCGCCCCCCTTCTCCCCCTCACCGCCCCCGAAGGCGTGACCAAAGTCTCCCCCCTCGAAGCCTCCACCGCCTACCTCACCCATCTCCGCCAATCCCTCGGCGACATCGAAGACGCGCAAGTCCTCATCACCGTTCCCGCCTCCTTCGACGCCTCCGCCCGCGCTCTCACCGAAGACGCCGCCCGCCGCGCCGGCTTCGCCAATTTCGTTCTCCTCGAAGAACCCCAGGCCGCCTTCTACGCCTGGCTCGAACGCCATGAAGACTGGCGCGAACGCGTCCACTCGGGCGACAAAATCCTCGTCATCGATATCGGCGGCGGCACCACCGATTTCACGCTCATCGCCGTCGGCGAAGCCGCGGGCGAACTCACCCTCGAACGCGTCGCCGTCGGCGAACACATCCTCTTGGGCGGCGACAATATCGACCTGGCCTTAGCCCGCACCGTCGAACAGGAACTGGCCGCCAAGAACACCAAACTGGACGCCGCGCAGCTCCACATGTTGTGGCAACGCTGCCGCGCCGCCAAAGAAAAACTCCTGGCTGAAAACGCCACCCAAACCGAAGAACCCGTCACCATCCTCGGCCGCGGCACAGGCCTCATCGCCGGCACCATCAAAGCCACCCTCCGCCGCGAAACCCTGGAACAGGTCCTCTTAAACGGCTTCCTCCCGCCCGTCGAAAAGTCCGAACAACCCGCCAAATCCAAACGCGCCGCCCTCGCCGAAGTCGGCCTGCCCTACGCGTCCGACCCCCGCATCACCGCCCACCTCGCCCGCTTCGTCCAACAAGCCGGCGCCCCCACCCACGTCCTCTTCAACGGCGGCGTCCTCCACAGTGAAATCGTCCGCCGCCGCATCGTCGAAACCCTCAACGGCTGGCTCGAAAAACCCGTCCTGGTCCTCGAAGGCGAAGACCTCATGCACGCTGTCGCCCGCGGTGCCGCCTATTACGGCCTCGCCCGCCAGGGCAAAGGAATCCGCATCCGCGGCGGCGTCCCCCGGACCTATTACATCGGCATCGAATCCTCCATGCCCGCCGTCCCCGGCATCCCCGCCCCCATGAAGGCGCTGACGGTCGTGCCCTTCGGCCTCGAAGAAGGCTCCAGCGTTGAACTCCCCAAAATGGAGTTCGGCCTCCTCACCGGCGAACCCGCCGAGTTCCGCTTCTTCTCCTCCGTCTCCCGCCACGCCGACAAACCCGGCGAAATCCTCGACCCCATCCCCCCCGAAGTCGAAGAGCTCTCCCCCATCGAAGTGCACCTCCCCGCCGCCGCCGAATCGGTCACCCGCGTCACCCTCGCCGCGGACGTCACCGCCACCGGCGTGCTGGAGCTCTGGTGCGTCGCCAAAGACAATAACCGCTGGAAACTGGAATTCAACGTTCGCGAGCAAACGCAATGAAGATCGGCATCGACCTCGGTACCACCAACTCCGCCCTGGCCTGGATGGATTCGTCCGACGACGACCAGACGATAAACGTCCTCGACATCCCCCAATTCGTCGCCCAGGGCCGCGAAGACCGCCTCCGCACCCTCCCCAGCTTTCTCTATCTCGGCGACCAGAACTACGTCGGCGCCTACGCCCGCGAACAAGGCGCTCTCACCCCCACCCGCACCGTCCACTCCGCAAAAAGCTGGCTGTCGAATGCCGATGTCGACCGCCGCGCCAAAATCCTCCCCTGGGACACCCAGGAATCCGCCCGCGAACTCTCTCCCGTCGAAGTCAGCGGCAAGTTCATCGAACACATGCGCAAAGCCTGGGACGCTGCCAACCCGCAACACCCCCTGGCCGAGCAGGACATCGTCCTCACCGTTCCCGCGTCGTTCGATGAAGAAGCCCGCGAACTCACCGTCGAAGCCGCCCGCGAAGCCGGCCTCGAAAACATCACCCTGCTCGAAGAGCCCGCCGCGGCCTTCTACTCCTGGATCGCCAACCACCTCACGGAATCCCAGAAGACGTTGTTCGACGGCCAGACGGTCCTCATCTGCGACGTCGGCGGCGGCACCAGCGATTTCACGCTCATCAAGGTCTCCCGCAAAGGCGACCTCGTCGAATTCACCCGCACCGCCGTCGGCAAGCATCTCCTCCTCGGTGGCGACAATCTCGATCTCACCCTCGCCTGGCTCGTCGAAGCCAAGCTCGGCCAGCCGCTCTCCCTCCGCCAGCGCGCCGCCCTTCGCCGCCAGTGCGCCAGCGCCAAGGAGCGGATGTTGAACAACCCGGCCGTGGAGAAGGTGGAGATCACCGTCCTCGGCAGCGGTTCTTCCATCATCGGCGGCACGCTCCGTACCGAAATCACCCGCGCCGAAGCGTTGGAACTCGCGCTCGATGGCTTCCTGCCCAAGTGCGAACTGTCGGACCGTCCCAGCGACGACAAGCGCTCCATCTTCCGCGAACTCGGCCTGCCCTACGTTTCCGACCCGGCCGTCACAAAACACCTCGCCGCCTTCCTCGCCGGCGCCGGCGACGTGAAACCGGACGCCATTCTCTTCAACGGCGGCTTCTTCATTCCCGAAATCCTCCGCCAGCGCGTCGCCGACGTGCTCGAAAGCTGGTTTGGCAAGCGCCCCGCCATCTTTGAAAATCGCGATCTAGATCTCGCCGTCGCCGTTGGCGCCGCCTATTACGCCAACGCCAAAACCACCGGCACCGGCGTCCTCGTCCGCGGCGGCCTGCCCCGCGCCTATTTCATCGGCATCGGCGAAGGTGCGGAGCCCATAAAGACGGTCTGCCTCGCCCCGCGCGGCACCGAAGAAGGCAGCTCGCTCGAACTCGATATGGAAGGCCTGCAACTGGTCGCCAACAAGCCCGTCAGCTTCCGCCTGTATAGTTCCCTCACCCGCACCGAAGATCAACTCGGCGCCGTCGTCGAGTTCCCCGCCACCGATGTCGAAGCCGGCGAACTCCACGCCCACGCGCCGTTAAACGCATTGATCCGCTTCGGCAAACCGCAAGGCGAACGCCTGGTGCCCGTCAAACTGGGCGCCAAGCTCACCGCCGTCGGGACGCTCGAAATCTACTGCGATTCAAAGGTCAGCGATAACCGCTGGCGTCTCCAGTTCGAACTCCGCAAAGCGAAGAAAGCCGCCACCGCCCGCCGCGCCGCCGCCGTCATCAGCGACGAAGCCCGCGTCGCCGGCATCGCCCTGGTCGAAGCTGTCTTCTCCCCCACCGGAACCGGCGCCCCCGAAGAGCTCCCAGCCAAGCTGGAACAGACCTTCGGTCTGGGCCGCAACTCCTGGCCCAGCGACCTCATCCGTTCCCTGGCCGACAAGTTCCTGGAGCTCGCCGAAGGCCGCAAGAAATCGGCCCAACACGAGATCCGCTGGCTGAACCTCTGCGGCCTCTGCCTCCGCCCCGGCTTCGGCTACCCCGGCGACGATCTGCGTATCGAACAGGCCCGCCGCATCTACGCCGCCGGCATGGCCTTCGGTAACCAGGTGGAAGTGGAACGCGAGTGGTACATCTTCTGGGGCCGCGTCGCCGGCGGGTTGAACAAGAATCAACAAGCCGACATCTACCAGCGCATCGCCCAATACCTCCTCCCCAAAGGAAATAAGAAGGTGCAGCGCATTAACACCAGCCTCCAGCGCGAAATGTGGCGCACGGCCAGCAGCCTGGAGCATCTCCCCGCCGGAACCAGAACCGAACTCGGCGACGCCCTCGTAAAGAAGCTAAGAAACAACGACGGAGCCGCCAGCGAACTCTGGTGCATCGCCCGCATCGGCTCCCGCAAGCTCTTCTACGGGCCCATGAACCAGGTGCTCCCCGCCAGCACCGCCAGCCGCTGGGTGGAGTCCCTAGCCAAGGTCCCCAACGCCACCGAAACGTTGGTCCGCCTGGCCCAAAAGACCGGCAACGTCACCCTCGACGTCAACGCCCAAACCACCGGCCTCGTCCGCAAACTAATTGCCAACGATACCGACCTGGAAGCCCTCCTCAGCGGCGAAGCCCAGTCCGACTTCGACCGCGTCTTCGGCGAAGAACTCCCCGGCGGGTTGGTGCTGGAGAATAGTTAACAACACCGCTATACAATATACAAGTGGACTAAGAATCCACTCATATCGATATAGCGCCTTTAAGCGGCAGTGAAGATAAGTTCTCGGCCCGCGGTCGTCCGGAATGACAACTTTCAGCGACCGCCTACTCGTCGATCCACTCCAGCAACGTCATTGCTGGTTCAGATCCCGCTCTTGTTTCACACTCGACAAGTGCGCCGAATTGATACTTGAAAGTGCGTCTGAATGCCAGGAGGCGTTCTTGATCACATCCGGTGCCGATCGGATTCGTTGTTTTCTTTAGCTCAATCACGAGAACATTCGGACCCTTTGGTCCCCGCCGGTGGACGATGATGTCTGGTACAACGAGAGCGTTACCATCGGCGTCCCGGCTATTCGCACAATCCTCTGAGATGCCAAGCCTTTTTGGGTGGTGGCCGTCCCGGTTGTACTCAACATCTACTTCAAAGTCGGCGAATGCATGCTGAAGGTACATTGCAAGCCGCGCAGCTATGCAGCGCTCACTTAAGTTACCGACAAGCAACTCTCTGTCACGATCTGCGACCAAACTTAAGCTATCTTCCACAAGTTGTCGAGCCGTTATCGTATCCATCTACCAAAAAGAGCCTTTCTTTTTACGGAGTGTCGGTTAAGATCGGCCAGCGGCACTTATACAACACTAACAATCAATAGTCGTGAAATGTCTCATAGCTAATTCCCACACAAAAGCGATAGATTCGCAATAGTCAGTAGAGTTGACGCCCCTCAGTCTTGAACTGGCGAATAAGGAGCAAACAGCTTGTTTTTGCCCGAGTCCTCACACGTGTTGTACGTCGCTGCAATCGACTCACGAAGGCCCAATACATTAGATGCCGACCAAGGATTTCGCTTCTCCCACTCACTCAAAAACGTCCCGTCGACAATATGAGAAATGGCCGGCGCAAGCGCTTCCGAAAAGTACGGCTGAACCAAGTGCTCCAAACTCGGCTGCTCCGATACAAAAATTAGGCATCCTAAGGGCACTGACGCCTTCGCTGGTTCGCAGACAGAAAGTACAGTCGTTCGAATAAACGGCAACATCGGGTCCAGCTTTCCGTAACCTGGACGATTTCGGTAGGTTTGGGCCAACCAAAAATGAAGGTCCTTGTCGGGTGAGCGCTTTATTGTCAAAATCAATGATTCGTGGGTGACCTCCACTGTGCTCCGAAGTAGAGCCTTTGGGTCCCAGAATTTCAGCCGATCGAATAAACCCATATCAAGCACCCTCCATTGTTCCACCGCCGAAAACGGTCAAGCCACGCCTAATTAGACCAAAGCAAATCCCAACGCGCAATCCTATCCGCGAGCACCTCCATCGTGAACCGCTTCACCTCAAATGGAGCCGTCTCCCCAGTACCGCCGAATAAGCCATCGCTTCCGACGGCTCAACAACCCCTGCGATGCACCGCCCATCCTATTACCGGGCGAACTCAATCATTGGCCTTACCGCCCGCCCCCTCCCGAACCGCCCGCGCCCGCGTCGGCATCCCAATCTTCCTCTGACGCTCCTGTTCCATCGGCATCCCCATCACATCCGGCGCCGCCCGCCCCTCTCTTGCCAACGCCGACATCATCCGCATCGGCCTATCCATATGCCCAAAAAACAACGTCTGCCCCGCGCATAAATAATCCAGCCTCGCCTCCTCACCCGGCGCCGTCAAAAACCCGCTCTTCAGGCACTCCCCCGTGGCAAGCAAACCGCACACGACACTCCCTGCAAAACCGCGGCAATCCGCCCGCTTGTCCATCCCAAACGCCACCTGCCTCCAACCCCAATCCGACTCCAACCGCGCCTTCGGCAAGGAACTCCCCGGCGGGCTCGTGTTGGAACACAGCCAGCCACAACCACTCCTACTATGACACTCGGTACTATAGTAAAAACGCAGTGGATTGAGGTCTCATTGGCGGATCCCTAAGAACCAATGGTTTCAGCGTTTTGCAAAAAAGGAGAACCTCACTGACGCCTCGTTGCGGGAAGCAGTAGGACGCGCCACCACCGATGTAGTAGGTGCCAATCTCGGCGCCGGCGTCATAAAGCAGCGAGTTGCGCGGCCCGGTGAAGGAAAGGCCAAGGGCTACCGCACGATCATCTTTTTCCGGCAAGGCGCTCTTGCCATCTTCGTTTTCGGTTTCTCCAAGAGCAAAAAAAGCAACCTGACCGATCGCGAAGAAGATGCGTTCAAGGAAGCGGCCAAGCACCTTCTATCCCTGCCGGAAACAACCATCGACACGTTCGTACAAAACGGAGAACTCATCGAGGTAACAGAAAATGAGCAAGAAGTATCGCAGTGAAGCGCTCGCGTCCATCCACGAAACCATGGAAGCGTTGCATGAAATCGGTGCCATCGATAAGCGGACCATGCGTGGCTTCGATGAGACATGCCTCACGCCAATCCAGGACCTGGCGCCCGACGAAATCAAAGAGATCCGCGAAAGGGAACACGTCAGCCAGACCGTGTTCGCGAACTACCTGAACGTAACGACCAGCCTGATCAGCAAATGGGAACGCGGCGAAAAAAAGCCCTCCGGCGCATCCCTGAAACTTCTGTCTCTGGTCAAGCGCAAGGGCCTCGACGCAGTCGCCTGATCCCATTCACCCCGCACCGCCGCCCAGCCCGCCGGAATCGATTCACCCGGAAAGCAACGCCTTCATTCCCCGTCCGCTGAGGACGATCCCAGTTCCGCCTCGATCTCCTCAATCGATGGCAGGCTTCCCTTCAACTCTGCTGGCAGCCCCTCCAGGTGCCGGAACTCCGCGATCCCCATCGGCGTCGCCAGATTGCGAAGTGCGTACTCGACAACCAGCTCCCTCTTGCCTTTGCACAGGATGAGCGTCGAGCAGGACGGTGAGATTCTGACCACGCCCCATCTGGGTCGGCGCGCGATAGTGATCCCGAATCGGATCTCCTCATGACGCCAGCAACTCATCTTCAACTACAAGCTGGCGTTTGAATCGATGCGTTTTTGAGCTGGCTCTATCTGCTCATTTGTTGGACCCTCTCGCCGCCCACCCATCGCGTCTGCGGCAATTTGCGTCGCCGCCAAATAGGCCCCCCCCTCACCCGGCGGCGATCCCTCTGTACTGGTAGACTCGCAGTGATTGGCAAGAATGGAATTGCGATGCAAACGCCCAGCAGCGGAGGTTTCTTGAAATGAGGCTTGTCGACCGAAGGTCCTTTCTGCGATCTATTCCCTCAGCGATGATGCTGGCAGCAGCTGCGTCCTCTCCTCAGCTAGCTGCGCTTCCCAATCGGCCCAAGGTCCCAGGGACCCTAAGTCTCCGTGCGCGCCGGCGAACGAAAGAGACCGGACCCGCTGAGCAAACATTGCAGTGGCCGGTTGCACGCACTGCGATCATCATCTGCGACATGTGGGATTCACACACGTGCGGAATGTCAGCGCAGCGTGTCGCTTTGATGGCGCCCCGAATGAATCAAATCGTCAGCGCCGCCCGAAGTCTGGGCATTATGATCATCCATGCGCCGAGCGACACGATGAAGTTCTACGACGGAACTCCATGGCGAGAGCGAATGAGGAATGCGCCTGTTGCCTCATCCCCTTTCCCGATTATCAATCGCTGCCCGCGGGTTCCGGCCGAAGAGCGCGATTTCCCCATTGACGATTCCGCTGGAGGATGTGACGATCCGATTTTGAAAACGTTCACCGGCCCGCCCTACCCGTGGACCCGCGAACACCCGGCAATTGACATCGTGGGCTTCGACGGAGTGAGCGATAGCGGCCAGGAGGTATACAACTTCTGTAAGCAAGAGGGCATAGACAAGATCGTGCTGATGGGGGTCCACACGAACATCTGTATCCTGAACCGCGGGTTCGGCACACGACAGATGACGCGCCTTGGCTTCGACGTCGTACTGGCTCGAGACCTCACAGACGCAATGTACGATCCAAGGACGCGACCGTTCGTAAGCCACGCACGCGGCACTGAGTTGGTTGTGGAGCACATCGAGACGATGTGGGCGCCGTCTATCCTGTCCGACGATTTGACTCACGTGGTGCCGGGTACGGCAGATGTGCCGGCGCGACCAGAGAGGCGACGGTCCGGAGGCTGAGACCCATTGATGTTTCTGCCGTTGGCCGAATTTTGCGGGTGCCGACCGTTGCGCGGTGGGGACATCGGCGGCGTCCGATTGAAGGCCAGGCGGCGTTAGCTGACGCGACGTACAAGAGCTCGTTGCTGATTGCCGCTGATGATGTGGCGAGTGGCGCCCTCAAAAACACGTTATCAGGCACCCGCTCCCGCTAGCCAGGGCATCCACCAGCCGACGCTTGATCTCCAATTCGATCCGGCCGTCAGCCCGACCACCCGCTCGCTCGGCAGAATTCTCCGCCAGCAACCCCTCAATCCATTGCATAGTCGCCACGGCGAGTCCCGTGCCTAACCTGTCGATCCCACTCTCCGTCCTGTCCACCGCACTGACCCATCTTCCCAGCCAAGAGCCACCATTCCTTCCATTTTTCCTTCCTGCGCTTTGCCTGAGAAAACGTAATTGAAATCCATGCCTTCGTGTCGCCCGCTCGAACGAATCTCGACGCGATCGCCAGAAATTGTCCCGATGAGCGTTCCTTCGGGTACCACCGGGCTGCGGTAGACCCCTTTAAGTTGGTTCCCGTCGTTGTCGATGTATAAATGCCACTTCGTCGAACTTGCCAGGAACGTGATGTCGAGCTCCCAGTGGCCGGTCAAGTTGGCCGCCGGAGGTATTCTCGCCGGCTTTGGCTTGGCTCGTGGTGCCTTGCGGAACTCTTCCTGCAGTCGTTCGGCAACGATCTTGTACTCGCCGGGATACATGGCCGCCGGGCGGAGCACAAAGCCGTGGCCTTCCCCTTCGGCATGAGTCATAATACGCGGTTGGCCGTCAAGCAGGCGCTTGCCAAGTTCCCAGTTTTCCAGGCCAATCACCTCGGGGTCCCAATCGATCTGCAACGTCGGATAGTAACTCTTCTCCTTGGGAATGACGACCCGGCTTGTGACGCCGGGCACCTCATCGAGACGCAGCTTGACGTACTGAAACCAGCCCAGCCATTCGCGGTCTTCCGCTTCGCGGCTACGAGTGGAAAAGAGAGACTCTATTGCCACAGCCAGGCCGATGATTTCTTCCTTGCTCACTTTGATTGAGCGTCCAAAGGTGATGTGGGGCGAACTCACTTGCCAGGCAGCCTGGATCAGGTTCTTGCGTCCGAAGAGAAGCCCCGACGTCTGCGGACCGCGTACGATCTTTCCTCCGCTGCATGCGACAAGGTCCACGCCCGCGGCGAGATACGGATTGGGCTTGAGCGGAAGATCAGCAGCCGCATCGATGAGAACGGGGACGCCATGCTTGTGGCAGGCGTCGACGTACTGTTTGAGTGAGAATTTGTTTCCTTCTGCGAGCAGGTTGGCCTGGCCGTGTGCGAGGGCGGTTCGAGGGCCT
Organism: Acidobacteriota bacterium; assembly: GCA_947470805.1. Taxonomy (GTDB): domain Bacteria; phylum Acidobacteriota; class Terriglobia; order Bryobacterales; family Bryobacteraceae. The sequence goes on from CANIVU010000039.1 coordinate 22,458, forward strand.
AGCGCACGATCCAGCTCGGCCAGCGTCTCCACTTCGATCATCGTCGCGCCGGTCGCGCGCACGGCATGATCGTAGTAACTGCGTGACCATTTGGGAACCACGCATTCGCGCTTCATCCCTGTGATATCCGGCAGCTTCTGCATCTTTTCGGGATCGCCACCCGCAATACACGCCGCGGCGCCACAAGTCACCGCGCCTGCCGCCCCGGAGCTGACTATCGCGGCCTCGGCCCCAAGCAGTTCGGCCAATCGTGGACCCACTTTCGACATGAGTTCGTCGATATTGACGTGGTAATGGCTCGCCTGTTCGACGGCCGCAATTACTTCCGGCAGTTGGCGTGAACCGCCATTGATCGTATACGTGGAGGTGCAGTTAATGAATGGTTCGACGCCGAAGCGCTGGTAGACCGACGGACCGGACCCGCGCACCGGAATAGGAACTGCCGCTGGAGCGGCCAGCCCCAACAGACTGGACAGACGGGATACGAATCCGGCACGGAACATAGAACGACGGCTGGTTTCGGAATTCATGGCGATCCTCCCTTGAATTCGAGCGTTGAGGTTGACGCGCCCGTCACTCCGTGTGGGTCGAACCGGTAATGCGCGCCGTGTCAATCAAGAATATACGGCGCGGCGATGTCGGTGCTCGTCTGCTGCTACACGAAGTCCCCTCCTCTCTCGCTGCTTGCCGGAATAGTGTGGCCTGCCGTCACCAGAGACTCCACGGGAATCGTCAGCAGCGCGAAGCTCGAATAAGGGATCATGATCGCGAACTGTCAGCGACCCTGCTTCAACAACTCCTCTTCCCGCCGACTGATAGCATCCCCAGCTCATCTCGTCTGACGATCGCCGTTACTCCCCGTCTGCCGACGATGATCCCAATTCCGCCTCGATCTCCTCAATCGATGGCAGGCTTCCCTCGGCGTTGCCAGATTGGGAAGTGCGTACTCGACCACCAGCTCCTTCTTGCCTTTGCACAGGATGAGCCCGATGGTTGGATTGTCGCTGGGGTGTTTGAGCATGTCATCGACCGCGGCACGGTAGAAGTTCATCTTGCCGGCGTACTCCGGTTGGAACGGCCCGGTCTTCAGGTCGATCACCACAAAGCAACGAAGTTTCAGGTGATAAAAGAGAAGATCCAGCCGGTAGTCGTCGCCGGCGATCGCAAGCAGATACTGGCGCCCGACGAAAGCAAAACCGGTACCGAGTTCCAGAAGGAACTTCTGGATATGCGCCACCAGTCCGCTCTCCAAGTCACGCTCACCGGCGTCCTTGGAGAGCATCAGGAAGTCGAAGTTGTAAGGGTCTTTCAGAAGCTGCTGGGCCAGAGCGGACTGCGGAGCCGGCAGTGCTGTGGTGAAGTTCGTGATCCCCTTTCCCTGCCGGCGATACAGCCCTGCCTCGATCTGCATCACCAGCACGCTCCGGCTCCAGCCGTGATCGATGGCGGCTTGAGCGTACCACTGTCGTTCCAGTGAGTCCTTCACATGGTCGAGAAGGCGCACGTTGTGCCCCCACGGCAATCTTGCAACAAGCTGTTGCAAAATTGATTCCTCCGGCCAAGCCTCCGCGAAAGCCTTCATGTACCCGAGGTTCCGGGGGGAAAGCCCCTTCATATCCGGGAACTCCGAGGCCAGGTCCCGCGAGAGACGAGGGATGACGTTCTTCCTCCAACCCTCCGGCGCCTGCCGCGAAAGAATCTCCCTCTCGATCCCCCAGTACAGCAAAATCAGTTACTGATTGACGGCGACGGCCGCCCGCACCTGCGCCGTCTGAATCCGCTACTTGATGCTCTTCAAGAGGGCGGCGTACGACGGCGTGCTTGGCAACGGAACTCCGTCGGCCTCACGCCCGAGAACAGCTCCAGGCCGAAACGACCTCATACCAACGCAACAGGAATCCGCAAACGTATGGGCCCCATCCATGAGATCACTGCCCTGAGACGGTCCAGCACTCACCAGGATTGGTATGCTCACCAGTGAGTAGCTGATCTTTCCGGGGAAGTTCAGTGGTAGAACGCTCGGCTTAGGACCGAGAAGGCGCTGGTTCGAATCCAGCCCCCGGATCCACGTTTTCCGAACCTGCATGAGCGAAGACAAACAGAACGGAGCGCAAGCCGCCGGCGTCAATCCGGGCTATGCCGAACATCAACTGGCAAAGGCGCTAACCGCGGCCGAGGAGCACCCGGATCCGACCATTCGTCAACGGGCGGAGAAACGCCTTCGACAATGGCAAATGGTTTTCCGGAACATCCTCTCCGGACACTTGGCGTATGGGTCGCGCACGCCTATCCCCGACGCTCCCACCTGGGCAACGCCGGAAGTCGTGACAGGCGGTTTCGCCACCGGTAATTTGCTGGCCGCCGGCCCGCTCCGGCCGCACGAAGTCAGGCTCCTCGAATCCCTTCCGAATATTGAAACTGGCGCGGAGCGAGCGGCACTCAACGCACACTTCGTCGGCGGCGAAGGCCTCGCACAGCTCTGTCAGATGTTGGCCAATCGCTGCTACGACGTGGAACTCCCGGAAGAAGGTGCCCTTCTTACCGTCGCGTGGCTTGCCGAAAACGGCCGTGCCGAAGCCGCTCGCTCTCTCCTCGAACAGCTCGCCCCGCATTTCTCAAAACTCCGCTTCTACCCTGTTCCAAGAAACGAGCCACGCCGTCTGGAGACGCGCGTACATCTCCAAACGGTCGCCGAGTCGGCGCACGCGCTCCAAACCATTCGGCCCAACGAACGCATCCTGGCGCAAAAGGAATCCGTCAATGTGTGGGCTCCGTTTCACGACCGCGTCGTAGCTCTCTTCCAGGAAACAGTACAGGACACCTGGCCGTGCAGAATCTTCCCACGTGACTGGCCCTCTCGCGCAAAGAAACTGCTCGACGAATTCACCGAGCTGCGAGCTGCTCACACCCTCTGCCGAAAGATGGATCGGCCCAATCAGCACTACCGGCAACTGCGGGATCTGCTCGCCAAGTGCGCATCCGACCCAGCCTCACTCACAGGAAAAGAAGTCGGCCGCATCCGGCTGATCCTCACACAGTACCAACAAAAACGCGGCACACCCGGCTCAACAGTCTGCGGAACGGCCCGGCAGAAACAAGCCAACGATGTGGCCGCTCCCACGTTCCACGCCGTCGCAGTCTCCGTTTTGCCACGCCTCTCCGCTCTTCCCCAGGACGAAGGCGTCGATGATGTCGACCCGCTCTGTGGCCCCATCACCACCATCGAGTCCACTGTAAAAGGCGTGGCAGCGGGAACGCCTCTGCCCTTGCCGGTCAGAAGACGAATCGAGCGGTGCCTCAATGAGACGGTGGAGGTGCTGGTCGAACGCGGCTTCATCACCTCCGGCGACACGCTGGCAAGGCTGCTGCCGCAGATCACCTCTGCAATTCGCTCCGCCAGTTTCGCCGACCCCCAACTGGAGTGGCTCTACCGCGCAATCTACCGTGCCTTTCGGCAGCGGCGCTCCCTGCTGCTTTTGAATCTGGAAAAGCAGGTTCAAATCGAGGAACTGCCGTGGATCAAAGCAATGGAGCCCTTGCGAGACGAAACGGCACAAGCGCAGGACCGCGCGAAGAACACGCTCGCGGAGGCCACCACCCTGACCCTGACGTCGTTCCCCTACGCCATCATTCCCAACAAACTGCTGCAGGAACTTTGCGCACTGGCAAAGGGAGCACAGCTCGACCTCCCTCTCGTGGACGAAGTCGCCGCCGACATTTTCATGGGAAGGTTCTCGGACAAGTTCGTCGATGCGGCTAAGCGAGCCGCCGCCGTATTGGACGGCACCCTCTACGCCACCTACTATCGGATCGACTGCTCCGCCATCAAGGCGCTCCCCTCGGCACTGCGTCAGGCCTCTGCACGGCCGACTGCCAACACGTTTGCCGACCTTTGCGTGCACCGCGCAAGTGTTTCGCTAGTTGGTTGGGACACGGTCAGGAACGGCATGGTCATCGAGCAGCAGCAGATCCTGACCACCCAGAACCTGGCCGTTCTGTGCAGTGAGTTGGGCCTGACCGGCACACTGCGCGACAGATTTCCCGCCATGGCCCGAACGTGCCTGACTTGGATCTTCCGCCGGCAACAAACCGACACGCGCGACTGGCACGCCCGCCTCGTAATCCTGAAGAACACCGCCTACGCCTGGCGGCAAATGCTGTACTTCCTTTCCTTCGTCACTCCCGCCGAACTGGCCGCTTTCCTCGAGTGGGCGAAATCGCAGTTCCAGGAACAGCCAGAGGATTTTCAGCTACGATTCCGGCCCGCGTTCACAGGGTTGGTATTGGCGTCGGAGGGAAAAGTCTTCGACGACGATGCCCACGCACGAAGGTTCCTTGGCTGGTCGAAGGAACGTCATTGGCTCCTGCCGGAGCCGGCCGGCCACCAGTCCCGGTAGGATCCGGCGGCCGGCCACACAAGCAAATCTACGCCGCCGCGCCGCCCTGGTACCGCGCACTCCCAAACCCAAGCATCGGGTAGAAGATAAACGGCAACAGCGCCAGCCCCACCCCGAATCCAGTGCTCTGGCCGAACTTTTTGGCGATCTCGATATTCACCAGTACCATCACAATGAGGCTCACCAGCGGAATCAGCAACAACACAATCCACCACATGGGTTTCCCTGCCATCTCCAGGATGAGAATGATGTTGTAGATCGGAACCAGGCAACCCCAGCCCGGTTTTCCCGCCTTTACAAATACCTTCCAGACTCCGGCCATAACCGCGGCCACCAACGCCAAGCTAATTACCGTAAACAGTAATGAGGATATCGAATCGTCCATTTTGCTCTCCTGAGTGAATTTGCGTTTCTAAACATTTAGTACGGGAGTAAAAGCAAACATCTCTGTCCTGGTCCCCGTTCCAATGCAGCGCCGCAAATCATATCCATCCCCGCCGGCGGTGTCAACCGTCACCCTCGCCCCACCTCCCACGCCGCCCGCGCCCGCGTCGGCATCCCCATCTTCCTCTGTCGCTCCTGCTCCGCCAACATCCCCATCACCTCCGCCGCCGCCCGCCCCTCCCGCACCAACCCCGACATCATCCGCATCGGCTTATCAATATGCCCAAAAAACAACTTGTGGCCCGCGCACAAATAGTTCAGCCCCGCCTCTCCATCCGGCGTCGTCAAAAACCGGCTCTTCGGGCACTCCCCCTGGCACGCAAACCGCACACTGCACTCCCGGCAATACCGCGGTAACCCGTCCCGCTTGTCCAACCCAAACGCTACCTGCTTCGGCGAAGCCGCAATCTCCACCAACGAATCCCGCATGATATTCCCCAATAAATACGCGGGTTCCACATAGTGGTCGCACGAATAAACGTCCCCATTCGGCATCAGCGCCATCGCCTGCCCGCACGTCTCCTGATGAATGCACAACGCCGCCCCCGCCCCGTGCCAGCACGCCAGCGCCGAATCAAAATGCTGCACATAAATCCGCCCCACATCCCGCCGCACCCACTCGTCAAAAATCGCGTTCAAAAACCGCCCCCATTGCTCCGGCCCCACGCTCCGGTCCGTCACCCCAGCCTCGCCAACCCGCTCCACAATCGGAATAAACTGCAAATACTTCGCCCGCACCTCATCCCGGAAAAACCGGTACACCTCCAACGGCCGGTCCCCATTCGCCGCATGCACCGTGCACAGAATGTTGAACTCCGCCCCCGCCGCCTGCAACAACCGCGCCGCCCGCATCACCTTCTCAAACGTCGGTCGCCCACCCTTGTCCACCCGATATGCATCGTGAATCTCCCGCGGCCCGTCCAACGACAACCCCGCCAATATCCGGTTGTCCGCAAAAAACCGGCACCACTCCTCATCCACCAACGTGCCATTGGTCTGAAACGTATGCTCCACCGTCGTCCCCGGCCCCGCATACTTCCGCGCCAAAGCCACCGCCCGCCGGAAAAAATCGAGGCCCATAATTGTCGGCTCTCCGCCCTGCCAGGCAATGGTCACCGAAGGCGCCCCCTTCGCCGCCTCCACCACCTGCCGGATGTAGCTCTCCTGCACATCCGCGCCCATCCGCTCCCGGCCCATCTCTTCCTTCGCCAAGAAGAAGCAATACTTACAGTCCAAATTACAGATCGCGCCCGTCGGCTTCGCCATCACATGGAACATACGCGCATCATTACGCCGCCAGCTGCCGGTGTCAATCGTCCCCCCGAATTCCTCGCCGCAAAAAAGCGTCAGTCACAACACTCGATCTCTCATGGAATCAATAGGTTAACTTCCACAACTGCCATCCGTTCCTTGACAACTTGGTATAATGAAAGAGTGAGGGCTTGTTCTGCATCCAACAGAACAAGCCCTTTTGACTTACTCCCCCCGCGCCGGCGGAACAAACTCTGCCACCTTCCCAAGTGGCAACCGCCCGCCAAGGGGCCGAAAACGGCCTCCAAGTGCCCGAAATGGTGGAAATAACCCAAGAGTTGTTGCAAACAAAGGCTTTCCCCCCTGGGACTCGTTCCGGGGTAACCCAAGAAACCCGCCATCCCCCCGCGAAACACCTCCAAACACCCGGAACATAACCCAAGAAATCGCCTCCTGGCGTACCACCCCGCCCAGTGGTAAACGACCTTCCGCAAGATCGCGAAACCGATGCTCGCCCAACTCATCGCCCTCCCCGTCGCCGCCTACATCACCCGCAACCATCACCGCCTCATCGAAGGCGCCGCCGCCCTCCCCACCGCACAAAAACGCCGTCTCGCCCCCTACTTCCCGGAAGCCATCCTCAACACAGTCCGCGTCCACCAACGCGACCCCCTGCCGATACCCCACCCGCCCTTCACCAGCCTCGTCCGTAAACTCGGCCTCAGCTACCCCGATCTCTCCCTCACCGCCGCCATCACCTTCGGTGACCTCATCGTTACCCGCGAGCCCATGTCGATCAGCCTGCTCTTCCACGAACTCGTCCACGTCGTCCAATACCGCCAGCTCGGCATTTCCGCTTTCGCCCGCCACTACGTGCAGGGCCTGCTCACCCACCGCGCCTACGAAAAGATCCCCCTCGAAGCCCACGCCTTCCACCTCGAAGCCCGCTTCGAATTCGACCGCCAACCCTTCAACGTCGAAGCCGAAGTCACCCGTCTACTCAACCCGTGACAACCACCCCGGCCCATCCGTCGCCCGCCACTCCAACGACCCGTTCCGATACCGGGCCACCAACCGGTGCCCCTCACCAGAGTTATCAAACAACGCCGCCGCATGAGACATCGGCAGAATCTCCCGCAGGTTATCCAGGCTCCGAAAGTACCGCCGCCGGATATCCTCCTCCGGCACCGCATGTCCGCCCATCCTCACTCGCGCCTCCCGGTTCCCCGAAAGCGTAGTCTCCAACAGAAACCCTCGCCCCGCCTCCAAATGCGAAGCCGTCCGTTGAATCACCATTCGCCCTGCCTGAAGCACGCTCGCTAAACTGCCATCCGCTAATCGGATCGTATCCGGGCTGATGATGTCGTCCAACCCCGCAGGGTCAATCCGCCGCACCAGCGTGCTCTTGCCGCTCCCATTCGGGCCGCCCAGCAATACAAATCGGGGCTGCATCCGCTACGCCGCGTCGACCACCGCAACTTCCGCTACCGGCCGCAACGCCCCATCTACAATTTCAGCCAGAAACCGCTTCCCGTTCTGCTCAATGTAGTATCGTTGCGTGGCTTCATCAAACCACCCAACCGCCAGCCCCGCGTCCAGCGCTTCCTGCCGCGCAGTCCGTCCGGCGAGCGCCGCCTCTCGCGCGAAATCGTCACTCAAGATATCCTGAGCCATAATCCAATTATCCCATGACCCGCCGCCTCTTCCTCCTTACTCCCCTCGCCGCCCAAACCAAGACATTCCAATGGCCCAACGGCAAAACCGCCGCCCTCTCCCTTACCTTCGATGACGCCCGCGTCTCCCAGGTCGACGCCGGAATCCCTTTCCTCAATAAGCTCGAAACCAAGGCCACTTTCTACGTCCTCTCCTCCGCCTACACCCAGCGCCTCGAAGCCTGGAAAGCCGCCCTCAAGGCCGGTCACGAAATCGCCCACCATACCAAAACCCACGCCTGCACCGGCAACTACGCCTTCGCCAAAAACAAGGCCCTCGAAGACTTCACCCTCACCCGCATGGCCGAAGATCTCGACACCGCCACCGACGAAATCGTCACCACCTTCGGCGTCAAACCCACCAGCTTCGCCTACCCCTGCGGCCAGAAATTCGTCGGCCGCGGCGCGAACACTCAGTCCTACGTTCCCCTCATCGCCAAACGCTTCGTCACCGGCCGCGGCTACCTCGACGAAGCCGCCAACGACCCCACCATCTGCGACCTCTCCGCCCTCATGGGCTCTGGCCTCGACAACCTCACCTTCCCCCAAATGAAGGCCCAGCTCGACGCCGCCATCAAGGACCGCCGCTGGCTCATCTTCGCCGGCCACGAAATGGGCCTCACCAACCGCAACCAGATGACCAACCTCGACGCCCTCGCCGAACTCATCGCCTACGCCCGCGCCCAGAACGTCTGGCTCGACACCGTCCACAACATTGCCCAACACGTCCACAAATCCCGCGCATGACCCGTTTCGCCCTCGCGGCCGTCCTTCTCCTCGCCGCCTGCAACGACAATCACGGCTGGCAACTCAAACCTGCCATCCCCGCCGGCCCGCCCCTCCGCATCGGCGATCAGCTCTACCTTCTCACCACCCAATACCACCCCCGTTACCGCATGGATTCGGAAGACAATTCCCGACTCGTCGACCGCAAAACCTATACCGATCTCTGGACCTTCGACGCCAACACCGCTACCCCTCTCAGCCGCCTACGCCTCCATACGGCAACTGCGGATCTCACCACCGGCCCCGCCATCCTCCGCGCCGACGCCGGCAAGCTCTCCATCCGCCTCCCCGATGGCACGGTCGCCACCCCCGCAATCCCATCCCCAAACCCCGCCGCCCCCGCCTATTACACCAAAACCGCCTCCTACGTCTTCCGCTCCCGCGGACTCAAAATGCCCGGCCGCTGGATCGGTCTGCTGGATGATTCCGAAGCCGCTCTCTTCCGCGACAAAAACCTCCTCTACCCCGACCTCGACCGCCCCGCCCCCCGCAAACTCTGGAGCCGCATCAACAACATCCTCACACCCTTAACCGCCGACTTTCAAAACCCCGGCCTCCTCGGAACCAAAACCGAACCCCTGCTTCTCCACAACCCTGACAGCGTTCTCCTCCACCACAACGACCAACAACTCACCCGCAATGCCGGCCCTGCCGGCAATGCCCTCTGGACCACCCAGCTCCACTTCACCGTCATCCAATCCGTCCTCCCCGGCGACACCACCCTCATCCTCCTCGGAGCCCAACCCAACACCACAGAGCACTTCATCACCGCCGTCCCACTCGCCACCGGCGCCCAAAGAACCTACAACCTCAGCCTCCTCGAAGGCAATCCCCAAGCCACGAACCCCTGACTCCGATCCGCCTAAACCGGCGGGCCTCCAATCGCCACCGGAATCGGTGCCGACTCCACGCCGCCCACAGTCACCACCACCGGCACTACTTCCACGAGGGTCGCGCTCAACGGCGCGCGCACATTGATCTGGCAAACGCCCTCCACCAGCCCCGGTGCCGTTCCGGCATAGGCCATCTCCGCCGCCCGTCCGCCAACCGTCGCCGTTACCGTCTGGCTCACCCGCTTCAATACATCAGTGGCTACGCCACCCGTCTTCCCACCCGGATTGGTCTGTCCGCAACCCGTCGCGAATAGGCTGAAATACTCCCCCGCCGCCGCCGGATTCGCACGCGAATTTAATCGTCCATCCCGCGCATTCACAATCGGCGGAAACAGCCCCGGTGCTGCCGGTCGCGCCTGCAAATACAAAGTGTTCGTCCGCCCCGCCGCCGATTCCGCCCGCATCGCCACTACCTCGCGCCCCGCCACCTCAAACGGCACAATCACGTTCCCCTGCCGCCCATCGGCGTACAAAACCGGAGCCGCCACGTCGTCAAAAAACACCTTCAAACCATCCGTCGAAACACCAATCCAATACACGCTCAGAATCTCCCCCGCCGCGATCGGCGCATAGCGAAACGTCGCAGAATTGACGATACTCCGCGGAAACAGATTCGCCACCTCCAGCTTCCGGATCAACGTCGTCGTGCAGCACCGATGATCAGTAAATAACAGGTTCCCCGCCGGATCGAGCGTCATCCCATACGGCCCCAACAGGCTCGCCTGCGTCGCCAGCCCGTTGTCGCCCACCCCATCGCGGTTCCCGTTCCCAGCCACCAGCACCGGCTTCCCGCCCGGCGCCACTTTCCATATCCGGCCCAGAACAGCCTGGGAGAAATACAACGTCCCCGCACTGTCCACGGTCAGCCCCGAGGGAACTTCAAATCCCTCGGCAATCGTCGTGATCTCCCCGCCCGGTGTCCGCCGCAAAATCTTCGCGCCATAGGTGTCAGCAATGTACAGATTTCCCTGCCTGTCCACCGCCACCGATTCCGCCCCCGTCAACCGGTCCGCGCCCACCAGGGTGGCAATCTTCCCATCCGCCGAAATCTTCCGCACCCGCGTCCGCGCGTCCGTAAAATACAGCGCCCCATCACCGTCCACCGTCACGTCCATCGGGAACGAAAGCCCCGCCTGCAAAGCCGGACCGCCGTCGCCGCCAGAACCCTCCACCCCCGTCCCGGCCACCACCGTCACCTGCCCCGTCCGGCTCACTTTTTTGATCTGGTGCGCCGCCGCGTCCGCCACGAACAAGTTCTCCGCCGCGTCCATCGCAATGCCCAAAGGGCCCGCAAATCCCCGCGCCACCGTGCTCACCACCCCCGTCGCGCTGATCTTCCGGACGCTCTTCGTCAGCGTATCGGTGATGTACAGGTTTCCTGCCCGGTCGCTCACCAGGTCCCGCCCGGAAAACGTGGCGTTATACAGAGGCCCGCCGTCGCCCCCTCCCCCGCCCGCGTAAACGGTGCGCACCCCGGAAGCCTCCACGTTCACAATCGTGTCCTGCGCCAGCACATACAGCCCGCCCCTCCCGTTCGGCGTGAAGAACAGCGTCGCCGGAAAACTAGTCAGGCGCCCCTGCGGATCCCGGCGCACGCTGCTCTGCCCATCCGCCGCCGAATAAAAAAGGTTCCCCGCGCCATCCACCGCCAACTGGTACGGGTCGCCCATCGGCAACGCCTGTGTCACGTCGCCGCCGGCTGTGTCAATTCGGTGCAACTCACCCCGCGATGGCACATAGACATATGCATTCCCGGCACTGTCCAACGCCAGTCCCTGCAGCAGAAACTCGCTCCCGATTGGAGCCAGCGTCCGCGTTCCGTCCGAACGATGCCGCACCAGCCCCTCCCGAGTCAGCCAGAACACCGTCCCGTCCGGCGCCACCGCAATCTCCTGGATAAACACCCCCGGGTCAATCACCCCGCGCATCACCCCGTCCGCTGAAAACTTCAGGATCCGAAACGACCCGCTGGTCTCCAGCACGTAGACGTTTCCCTGCGCATCGGTGCCAATATCCCGCGGCATCGTTGCCGTCCCCGCAAACGTGGAAATCCGTCCATCGGTCCCCACGCGCCGCACGCGATCCGTCTCGGCGATAAAGCAATTCCCCAATGGGTCGCAGGCCATCGCCCGTGAACCGACCAGCCGCGCATCAACCGCCAATCCGCCGTCGCCCTTCCCGCCCTCGTCGCCGCCACCCGCCAGCGTGGTCAGCAAGTAGGACTGGGCAATCAAAGGCAAACTAGCAAACAAAAGAAGGCGCATCGCACTATTCTCCCTGCACGCCCCATGCTAACCTCCCGGCTGCGATATCCTCATCCCATGCGCCTCGGCCTCCTCCTCGCCCTTAGCATCAGCGCAGTCATCGCTCAACCCCTCGGCCAGCTTCCCAAGGGCAAAGTCGTCCTCATCGCCCAGCCCCACCACGACGACCACACCACCGATTACGGCATGGGCGGCGTCATCGCCCGCTTCGTCGAAAGCGGATACAAAGCCATCTACATCCGCGCATCGAACGACGAAAAGGACGGCGCCAACAGCTACGGCGTCAACGACATCACCAACCTCAAGGAAACTCGCGACGCCGCCAAAATCCTCGGCATGAGCGAAGTCATCAGCCTCAACTGGCGAAACGACTTCATGAACCCCATCCCCCTCAACGAACTCCGCGAACAGCTCATCCTCCTCATCCGCAAATACCAGCCCGACGTCGTCCTCGGCCACAACCCCTGGGAGCACTACCAGAAGAACCCCGACCACCGCCAAGTCGCCCGCGCCCTCGTCGAAGCCTACTGGCTCGCCGGGCTCGATACCGTCCACCCCGAGCATTTCACGCTCGGCCTCAAGCCCCACGCCGCCCGCCACTTCTACGGCAAGGGCCGCCTCGATTGGGGCCTTGGTCAAATCTCCAACGTCGCCCTGGAACTCAACGAATCCCAGGTGCAAAAGAAGGAACGCGCCATCGCCGCCCACCGCAACGTCTATCACAGCCCCGGCATCCGCCGCGCCACACAGGAACGCCTCGCCGCGCAAGGCCAGCACATCCCGGAGTTCGACACCGCCACCGACGACGACGCCAGCGACCTCAATCTCCACTGGTGGATGAACCACAACTCCCGCGAAATCGGCGCCAAGGCCGGCGTCAAATACGCCGAAGATCTCTACTACATGGACGCGACGTACCATCTCCCCGGGCTGAAGAACTACATCGAAACCAACGCGAGGAAACTCCCATGATCCTCGCCCGCCGCGTCTTCCTCCAGCTCCTGGCCGCCAAGCCCAAGCCCACGGTCCTCATCGTCGCCTCCGACGCCAACTGGCTCGAATGCGCCGGCGGCACCATCGCCGCCCAAATCGCCAACGGGGCGAATGCCGTGTTAATCCGCGTCGGCAACGACGAAAAGGAATCCGTCGGCCTAACCCCCGAAGAAACCGCCCACCGCAACCGCCAGGAATCCGAAACCGCCGCCAAACTGCTGGGAATCACCGAAACCATCTCCTTCGGCTACCGCAGTTCCGAACTGAAGGATGTCCCCCACACCACCATTCGCGACCGCATCATCTTCCTCATCCGCCACCACCGCCCCACCGCTCTCTTCTTCCCGAACCCTCATACCGAACACGACCGCAACCTCGACCGCTACTACGTCGGCGCCGCCGCCGAAGACGCCTGGCACTGCGCCCGCTACGCGAACTTCCTCCCCGCCGCCAACCTACCGCCCCACATCGTCCCCGAAGTCTTTTACTACGCCCCGCCCACCGACCCCCGCCGCCGCGAACCCGAATCCACCGCGACCTTCACTCCACAGCCTCGCCAAATCGACATCTCGAAGACCTTCGCAACCAAACTAGCCGCCGCCAAAACACTCCGCACCATCAACCGCGCCACTGCCACCCGCCTCAAGCAAACCTTACAGGCCGAAGGCCGCCGCCTCCCGCTGCTCGACACCATCACCCAACAATCCATCGACAAACTGGTGGAGGAAAACCTCCGCGGCCTCGCCGCCATCAGCGCCCAAGGCACCGCCTACAAACAAGCCGAAGAGTTCCGCTACGCAGGGATCGAATATGGCATACCCACGAAATATCTTCGCTAAAATCCTCCTCTGCGCCGTGGTGGCCCATGCGCAGGAATCGCCCAAGACCATCGTGGCCATCACCGCCACCGGCGGCGACTATATCAAAGGCGCCGGTGGCACCCTCGCCCGCTTCATCGCCGAAGGCTTCCAGGTCTACGTCATCCAGGTCGGCAACGACGAAAAGGTCAGCCTCAACCTCGGCCCCGCCGAAACGCGCCTGGCCAACAATGCCGACGCCATTCGCGCCGCCAAAGTACTCGGCGTAACGGAGTTGATCAACCTCAACAACAAGTCCGGCGAACTCAGCCAGCTCTCCAGCAACGAACTCCGCAACCAGCTATCGACGCTGATCCGTTTCTTCAAACCCCAAAAGCTATTCCTGCCAGACCCCTTCATCCACTACGACCCCGACTGGGACCAATTCTGGACCGCCCGCGCAGCCGAGGAAACGAACTACTCCAACAGCGCCGTTTTCCTTGCAGAGCTAACCCGCATCGGTATCAAAGGCCACGGCGTCCCGGAGACCTACTACTACAGCGCCCGCCGCCCCTACCGCCCCGGCGAAGGCGGCCACAACGGCGCCCGCCTCGAAGCCATCGACATCAGCCAGACGCTGCAAACCAAACTAGCCGCCGCCGCCGAACTGAAAACCACCAATCACGCCTACGCGGAACACGTCCGCCAGCGCCTTGAACAGGCCGGCAAGTCCACAGCAAAGGTCGACGAAACCGTTGTCACCGAACTCCTCACCGACCTCGCCCAATTAATTGGTGCCAGGCACCAATTACCGTACAGCGAGGAGTTCAACTACCACGGCGCCCCGCCCGGCACAAAACAACCCATCGCTCCCTGGCTCCAGGAACGCGCTAAACCTCTCCCCAAATAACCAGACAATTCCTGGGTGACAGTCACCCAGGAATTGTCTGGGAAGTTCCCAAGCTCCACCAGCTCACGAAATCTACTAAACTGTCCGCCAGCCCCCATGGACAACGAACTCACCCGCCGCGCCCTCCTCGCCACTGCCGCTGCCGCAACCGCCGCACAAGCCGCCCCTCCACCAACCCCCTCCGTCTACGCCACCCTCGGCATCCGCCCCGTCATCAACGGCGTCGGAGTCGTCACCCACCTCGGCGGCTCGTTGATGCACCCCGACACCCTCAAAGCCATGACCGAAGCCGCCCGCTGCTTCGTCCCGCTCTCCGAACTCCAAACCAAAGTCGGCGCCCGCATCGCCGAGCTCCTCGGTGCCGAAGCCGCTATGGTCACCAACGGCTGCGCCTCCGCCATCACCATGGGCACCGTCGCCTGCGTCGCCCTCGGCAACCCGCAAGCGCTCAAAAACCTCCCCGACACGACCGGCCTCAGGAACGAAATCGTCCAGCAAAAATCCCACCGCGGCGGCTACGAACAGCAGATGCTCCTCGTTGGCACCAAGATCATCTGGGTCGAAACCAAAGAAGAGCTCGAACGCGCCATCAACCCCCGCACCGCCATGCTCTTCTTCTACAACGAAATGGAGCCCGACGGAAAAATCACCCGCCAGGAATGGATCGAAGTGGGCAAGCGCCGCGGCGTCCCCACCATCAATGACGCCGCCTCCGACGCCACGCCCCGCGAACGCCTCTTCCAATACCAGAAGGAAGGCTTCGACCTCGTCGCCTTCTCCGGTGGCAAAGCCATCCGCGGCCCCCAGTCCTCCGGCATCCTCATGGGCCGAAAGGATCTGATCGCCGCCGCCACCCCGGGCTTCACGCCCTTCGCCGGCATCGGCCGCAATATGAAGGTCGGCAAGGAAGAGTTGATCGGCCTCCTCACCGCTCTCGAACGCTACCTCAAAGCCGATCACGAAGCCGAATACAAAGAACTCGAAGCCCGCGTGCAACACATCCGCGACGGTCTCGCCCCTATCAACGGCGTCACCACCGAACGCTACGTTCCCCCCATCGCCAATCACGTCCCACACGTTCTCGTCACCTGGTCCGAATCCGCCTTCCCCTACAAAACCGGCGACGTCACCAAACAACTCCGCGACGGCACACCCTCCATCGCCGTCTCCGCCTTTGGCGACCGTAAACTCAAAATCTCTCCCTGGATGATGCAACCCGGCGAACACACAATCGTCCTCGCCCGCCTCCGCGAAATCTTCCAAAAGGCCTAACCATGCGCCTGCTTCTCTTCCTCGCCGTCACCACCCTATCGGCCCTCGAACGCCCCGGCGTCGAATTCAAAATCTACCAGTTCCCTGCCAACCAGATCCCCATGATCGACGGCAAAGCCAACGATTGGGCCCAGGTCCCCGCATCCTACGCCATCGGCATGGACCAACTCAAAGACACCGTCCACAACTCCCGAATCAACAAGAAGGATCTCGACGTCACAGTCAAAGTCGGCTGGGTCAAAGGCCTCAACCGCCTCTACTTCCTCTACGAAGCCACCGACGACTACTGGGACTTCCGCCGTGCCGATCGCCACAACGACATCTTCGAACTCGTCGTCGATGGCGACCTCTCCGGCGGCCCGCTCATCTCCTCCCTTCACCCGCACAAGGACCTGGATAAAGGCGAAGCCTTCCAAACCTTCCACGGCGTTCACGCGCAGAACTATCACATCTTTACCCCCGCTCCCGACCGCGATTGGGCCTTCGTCTGGGGCTGCCAGCCCTGGATCAAGGAACTCCCATGGGCCAACGCCGCCTACGATTACAACTTCAAACATGGCGAATCCGGCAAGCTCACCCTCGAATTCTGGATCACGCCTTTCGACTACGCCCCTCTCGAAGGCCCGGCGCGCGCCGTCGTTTCCCAACTCACCGAAAACAAAATCATCGGCATGTCCTGGGCCGTCCTCGATTACGACGACGTCGACGCCAAGGACAACGAAGCCTTCTGGAACCTCTCCCACAAAACCAGCATGTTCGGCAACGCCAGCGACCTCGTCGCCTTCCGCCTCATGCCGCTGGAGCCGAAGAATCAGAAGCCCATCGCCGCCCACTGGACGTTCCAGGTGCTCGACTACGATCGCCGCGCCGTCGCCTTCCAGGACAAATCCACCGGCCAAATCACCGCCCACAAATGGCACTTCGGTGACGGCGAAACCTCCACCGAACAACACCCCGTGCACATCTACAAGGCCGCCGGCGAATACATCGTCACATTAGAAATCGAAGGCCCCGCCGGCAAATCCCGCTGGACCAAGGTCCGGGACGTCGTCATGAAGTGATACCATCACCCTCAGAATGTGCCCTCGCTCCTCACGCCGCGCCTTCCTCGCGGCCGCGTTAGCGGCGCGCCAATCCTACGCCGACACTCTTCCCAAAGTGCGCGAATTTCGCCGCGGCGGAATGATCTACCGCCAACTCGGCCAGACCGATATCAACGTCTCGCTCCTGTCGTTCGGCTCTCACACCGACCCTCGCTTCAAGAAGAAGGTGGAAAACGGCAACGTCCTCCAAGAGGAAGGGCAATCCCGTCGCGACCGTCTCATCGCCCGCGCCCTTGATCGCGGCGTGAACCTCATCGACACCTACGAAAACGAAGGCCAGTGGAACCCGCTCGCCAAGGTCCTGAAGGGCAACAACCAGCGCCAACGCGCACTCGTCTCCCTCTGCCGACAGTTCCCGCAATTCGTCGGAGAGAACATCGATAACGCCGCCCGCCTCTTCGGTCACGTCGATCTCTACCGCATCTATCTCAGCGAAGGAAAATCGGTGGACGCCAAAGCCCTCTCCGATTGGGACGTTCTTCGCAAAGCAAAACAAGCCGGTAAAGTCCGCGCCATCGGCATCTCAACGCATGACGAAGGCATGATGCTCAGCGCGCTCAAGGAACTCGAAGGAATCGACTACTTCATGTTCCCCTACAACTTCATTCACGCCCGCGCCGACTACGCCGAGTTCCTCCCCGAAGCTGCCCGCCGCGGCGTCGGCCTGATCGCCATCAAGCCTCTGGCCGCCGGATCGATCGTCAAGATGGATCCCAAAGCCAAGCAGAACACCAGCCCCGAACGCGACTTCGTCCAGCTCTATCAGGCCAAGTACCGTCCGCTACTGCCCTCGGTCGTAGCGGATCTAACGAAGAGCCTCGAGCAACTCCCCGAAGAAACCCTGTGCCAGGCTGCTCTGCGCTTCGTCTACTCGCGCCCCTTCATGACCGCCGCCATGCCCGGCATGTTTGAAGAGGAGACGCTCGAAGACAATCTCTCCGGCCTCAACCGCCATCTGGAGTTGAGCCGCGCGGAACGCAACGTCCTCGAAGCTGCTACCAAGGTCGCCCAGGCAACAGACCAACGCTGGCTTCCGAAACACTATCAATGGTTAGACCAACGCTGGCAGGGCTAGTCTTCGCGCTCACTGTCGCGGCCCAATCCCCCCAACTCAAACAAGCCGGCGTCTGCTCCCGGTGCCACGTGGCCCAGGTCTTGGAATGGTCTGTCGCCGCCAAACATGTGGCCGCCCAAACCAACTGCCAGGCGTGCCACGGCCCCAGCGCGGCCCACGTCGCCAACGAGCGTAACCAGGTCAAGCCCGACCGTCCCATCCCCACCTGCGCCACCTGCCATAACGCAGGCTGCCCCAAAACCAAGCAGACGCAAAACTGCCAATCGTGCCATCATCCCCACGCGCTCGCCAATCCGAACGACCGTCAACTCCGCCAAACCCAAACCACCGCCAACCCCGCCCAGGAAACCTATAAAACCAAAATGAGCGATGGCGACCGTCTGGCCGCACTCCGAGACTGGGCGAAGGCGAAGGAAGCCTACCTGGCCGCCGCGAAAGCCCGCCCCTCCGACCGTCGTGCCGCCAGCCGCGCCCAGATGGCAGGACGTCGCCAGAGCCCGGAGATGCCGGGGTTGGAGATCATTGGCACCGCATACGACGAGGAGTCCGGTTACCCCATGCAGGTTCGCGTAAAGGGAACCAGCATCGAGCTCCTGTTAGTCCCCGCCGCCGATATAGACATCGGCAGCGACCAATGGCCCGCCACGCGCCCGGTGCATAGCGTGCACACGGAGCCGTTCTATCTCAGCAAAACCGAAATCACACAGCAGCAATGGGAATCACTGGGTTTGGAGAACCCCAGCCCGGTAAAGGGACCAAAGCTCCCTGTCCACAACATCTCCTGGGCGGACGCCCAAGCCTGGATCGCGAAACTAAACGAGAAGACGCAAGGAAGCTTTCGCCTGCCCACCGAAGCCGAATGGGAGCGAGCGGCCGCGCCCGCCGAAGGCCCGTTGGAGGACCAGGCCTGGTACCGCGCCAACACGGCGAACGGCGTCGCCGGAGTCTTCAAAGAGTCAACTGCCTACACGCCCAAACCGGTAGCAACGAAGCGTCCCAATAAACTGGGCTTCCACGACATGCAAGGCAACGTAGCGGAGTGGTGCCAGTCGATCCTGAAGCCCTACCCTTATACCGAAGCCCCTGGCACCAAGGACGATCTAAGAGTAGTCCGCGGCGGCGCCTACGCCGACAGTCCGGAGTATCTCAATCCGGCCTTCCGCCACAGCGAGCGTCCCACCCGCCGCAACCCGTGGCTGGGGCTCCGGCTGGCGCGCTAGTCATTCCCTTGTGCAGATTCAAGCTGCATCGAACATCAACCGCGTTGAGCATTAACCACCAGTGAATCTAGAGAGCCGTGACGGTGTTTTCTTCGTAACTTGTACCCGGCAAAGCCACCAGAATGCCAAGGTTTTTGCGAAGAGTGTTATCTCAGGCGACCTTAGGTCCCGAAGGATCTCCTGGATAACTCGTTCTGAAGCGACTTTTGTTACTGAAAATGCTAAGGGCGCCCACGACTCCGAGTGAAGGCGAAGTATATGAGACAGAACGCCGCTCTCGAACCCCGCTAATCGTGCAAGCGAAAGATTGAGGTCGCCCAGTTCTAAGCCCGGAGGCGTCCGTTTTTCGATCCTTTCTTGTTTTCGCCTAACTTTGCGTGGCAGTGTAGCATTCGAGAAAGGAATGTCCTCCGACCTAGCCGCAACTGAGAGAACCCGATCCACTGTATCTATTGCAGTGGACCTAGATATGCCGAAGGGGCTACCAATTCGTTCAACAATCTGAAGAACAGATTTCAAAACGACTAGGCTGGTCATCACAATCGCAACCGGGCTCAACAAGAACCTGACTGAAAGCACAAAACTAATTTGTTCGAGTTGTCGCGCTTGAATCTCTTCTACGTCACTCAGTTTTGGAAATTCCCGAACAGCAAGAGCGAATGGCTCCATGCTACTCCATTTCCTAACGAACAATTGATATTGATACTGGGCGAGCACCGAGCTTGAGTTCACCGAATCAGAGTAGAGATATAGTCTTGCGACACGACGAAAGCGGCGCATCATGCCACCCAAAACAGCCGAACCAGGCTCCGCCAGCGTCTTTGTTGCTATGTCGGGAATTCGAAGGGCAAGTGCGACCAACGCCTGCAGGCCACACGATCTTCGCTCGTGGTCAGATGAATAGATCGCGTCCCAGATCTTTGCATAAGGTTCCGCATTGGTTAACCCACATGATGCCAAAGTAGGTTCGCAAATGAGCCTCAGCATCTTTCTCGCCTGCCTAGGATCAACGCGGGGAATCTTGACGTTTTCTTCAAACGATTCAGACAAATACCACAAAACCGATTCGCGATCATCCAACGATAAAATGGGGCTTTTCGCCGTGAAGCCCATGCCAGCCGCAAGCGTGTGGCGTTGAAGCAAGGCGCTCAAAACCCTTTTGTAGTGGGGATTCGTACGCGGCGTCTTCCATTCAATCAGTGAACGCGCCGCCAAACGAAGCCGGAGGTCACGAGTTTGAGGCTGCATTGTTCTGTTCAGGAAAAAGCCGGTTGAGGAAGGACTGTTGTCCGGTTCCGCTCAACTGCGCCGCGTACAACAAGGCGACTTCCTCCCACCACTCTGCGTCCGTCTCATAGAGTCTTAGGAGATCCAAACTCGTTACATGCTCGCCTCGTGTGCTAATCTGCTCTTTCATCGAGGTGGAAACTAAATACTCTTGGAATGTCAAATGGGAGAACGCCATCAGCGGCGCGCCGTCCTCGCTCAACCCCCGTTCAATCAGTAGTTGACTTCGTTGTTCGATGTTGCTCAATATTTTAGAACAAGAGATAGCCGAGGCACGGCTTGTAGGCATGGACTTGAGAATCTCCGGAAGAACCGAGTGTTCCAACTCATATCGAGATACTTCTCTGAGATGGCGCTTGTGGAGGAACTCCGCGAGAGCTCGGAGAATCGTTATGACTTCGTCTCCCGGAACGACCTGATTATACTCTTCCTGAACACTTGGCGGTGCAAACCGCCGTTCAACTAGGATCTTCACACATTCATCGTAGAGAATGTGGCGTCTGTCAGGAATCAGTCTTTTGACATACTGAACCAAAACAATTAATGAGAGCAACATCGGATTGACAGCAAGTTCATAGATTCTGACATTAACCTTTAGCGTGTCCAAAAGTTGAGTGGCAAGCGCCGGTTCCTTTAGCGAGTCATACCACTTCTTAACTAGTTGTTCGATGAGTCCCCACGATAGGCGCTCCACTGTGATAGTTTCGAAGCCATAGGAGCCTAGTTGGCCGGTATATCCGACTATTCGACTCGTAAGTATGAAGCGATTGCCGGCGGGAACAGAACTGGTTAGTTCACCAATCTTCCTCGAAATAGCTTCACGTGCATTTTGACTTCCTAACTCATCAAATGCATCAAAAAGAAATACACATTCACCTCGACGCAATTTCTTCTCAAACAACGCTGCCGGAAACTCTCGAAGGCTGTCTACGCTTCTGAATTCATCCCTAAGCGCGTCAAGGAGGCTCTTGTCTTTCGCCCAGTCATCGACATCACGCAACCTGTTAAGGTAGACAAATACCGGAAGTGGGCGGTCAGGAAAATTCAGTTCGTTTTTAAGCCGTCTTCTTGCCGCGGCTACACTTCTTTTGCTCTCGACCGAGCTCAACTCCTCTCGGTAGGGAGAACACCCTCTTCTTGCTCGGGCAAACGTTAAAGCCAAAAAACGCAGGATCGTTGTCTTGCCTGCTCCAGGATCCCCCAGGATAACTAGTTTTCTGGATTTCCCGAGCGCGGCACCGAGAGTAACTTCCTTTTTCGTTTCATTTTCACTGGTTAGCGTCAATGAGACGTAAAGGGTGTCGAGTTCCTGACTATGTCGATCAGTGACTGGGACGAGAGTTGTTGGAAGAATCGGCAGAAACTGATGCTCTTTCACAAGCCAATCCAGATAGCTATTCTCGAAAGTCCTACGAGTGACTAACCCCTTGAGCGTATCCCACATCTTCTCGCCACTCCCCTTCAAGAGCGGCCAAAGAATGATCGCGAATAGCGTGGCTATTATCGCGAACAATCCTGAAATCAATGCTGCAAGTATCGTAATTACCTGTTGCGGTTGCTTTCCGATCCATTCAATCAGCTCACGCATGGGCGCTCCTCGCTTTATATTTGAGTAGAATATCACGCCGTAATAGGTGCAGCGCACGAGTGGTCATCGGCGATCTGCCGAACCTCCACGGAGTGCCTTTGCAGATCGTGTCTCCAACGCCGTATTAATTCTGGCAGGAATTACCATCCTGGCACCCCTCAAGGGCCCCTCCATCTCGCAGCTAAAGTGGTAGATCCTTAGGAAGCAATCAATACAACATGGTGAAGGTTGAGATAATCCTGTTGCGCAGGAACTACGCAACATCTCGACTGTTGGAGAATACTATGGTTTCAGGTCTTTTCCTCCCCCCATCCGCCGAATCGCCTCCAACTCCTCGGCCAACTTCCACTCCGGCCACGTCCCCACCACGCGCCGCAACGCCGTCCGCAGCCCCGGATCCGCATCCCCCCACTGCATCGCCCGCGCCAGATTCTGCGCCATCTGGAAGCGCCGCGTATACAGGAAATACGAGTTCTCCGTCAACGAAGGCTCCCGCAACTCCCGCGCCCTTCGCAGGTACTCCCACGCCTTCACCCGCTGGCCATCCGCCCAGGCGAAGTCCGCCAGTATCTCCAACGCCCCAAACCCCGCCGCGCCTTTCCACTGCTCCGCCAGGGCCAGCATTCGCGCCCGCGCCGCCGCCTTCTTCCCATGCGCAAACTCATCCACCGCCAAGGCCTGTTCCAACTCCGCCAGTCCCTCCGCGTGGCCGCCCAGCCAACCCTGGACCTCCTTCACCAACGCCGCGTTCAATCCCTTGCCGCACAACGCCTGCGTCTGCAACAACTCCAGCCCCAGTCCCGCTTTCACGGGCCCCTCGGTGGCATCATACGGCCGCATGGCCAGGGCCTTCTCCTTGTGGGGAATCGCCTCGCACCATCGCCCCAGACTGATCACTCCGGGAGAGCCCAACGCCGCCGCCACATGGCTCCACAGGAAACTTTCCCGGCGCGCGAACATGACGTCTCCGGCGTTCTTGTCCCGGTTCTTGTCCGCAATCGCCAGGCCCTCGCGGGCGGCCGCCAGGGAAGCCTCGGGGCGCCCCATTAACTGCAATGTCTCGGAACGCTCCACGCGCAGCAACATGCGGTAGGACAGCTCCCCCCACGCATCGGCGGGCCCCTGCGCTTCCTCCAGATACCGCAGTGACGCCACATTGTCGCCCACCATGGCGCGCCGTCGCGCCATCTGGATCCGCGTCGGCACAAATGTCGACGGATCATCAGGCTTCGCCAGCGCCACCGCCTTTTCCAACACCTCATCGGCTTCGGCCGGCTTGCCGGCGCGCGCGTACACATCCGACAGGCGCGCATAGCCGATTGCCATCGATTTCAACAGCTCCGGGTTGTCCCCATGGCGCCGCCGCAACTCCTCCTCAATCGCCAATCCCTTCTGGTGGTACAACATCGCCAAATCCCGCCGCCCCAGATTCGAAATCCGCGCATATCCCTGAATATCGGCAATCCGGTGATACGCCAAAGCCAGCTCCTGCTGCAATGTCGCATCGCCGGACGCCTCCGCCGCCAGGCTGTCCAGGTAGCGGAGCGACTCGTCCACCATTACCTGGCGCAGCTTCTGGTTGCCCGCCAGCTTGCGCGCCTCGGCGTCGAAATCGGTCAGTACCTTCATCGACAGCGCCCGCACCTCCCGGAACCGGTCTTGCGCCCGCCGCCCCTCCCGTACCGTAAAGAAACCGCCAATCCCGGCCGTCACCACCAGCGCCGCGGTCAGCACCACCGCCAGCCGGTTCCGCCGCACAAACTTCTGCACCCGGTACGTCACCGTGTCCGGACGCGCAATTACCGTCTGCCCCGCCATATGACGCCGAACGTCTTCGGAAAACTGTGCGACGCTCTGATACCGCCGCTCCGGCTCCTTCCGCAGCGCCATCAGCAATATGTTGTCCAAATCCCCCTGTAACAGCCGCCGTAGCCGCGTGTCTTCCTTCACCATCGTCGATGGCACCGGTACTGGCGCAGTCCCGATGATCTGCTCCACCTCCGCCGCCGAGTGATTCTTCAATTGATACGGCCGGTCCCCCGTCAACAACAAGAACAAAATGACGCCCAACGAATACACGTCCGACGCCACCGTAATCGCCTCCCCCCGAATCTGTTCCGGACTCGCAAACTCCGGTGTCATCGGTCGCCATCCCGTCTCCGTTAGCGGGCCGTCCTCCAGCACATCCGGGTCCAGCAGTTTCGCAATGCCGAAGTCCAATAACTTCGGCGTCCCATCCGCCAGCACCAGTATGTTCGACGGCTTCAAATCGCTATGTACAATCAGCCGTTGGTGCGCGTGCTGCACCGCCTGGCAGATCTTCCGGAACAGCTCCAACTTCTGCTGCGTGTCCAACTTATGATCCCGGCAGTAATGGTGCACCGGCACGCCGTCGGCGTACTCCATCACCAGATACGGCAGTCCGTCGTGCTCCCCGCCGTCGATCAGTCGCGCTATATGCGGATGCTCGAGCGAACTCAGAATCCGCCGCTCCGCATAGAACCGGTGTGCCAGTCGCCCCCCGGCAATGCCGGGATGCAGAATCTTCATCGCCACTTTCTGTTCGAATCCGGCCTCCGCCCGCGTCGCCCGGTACACGGTCCCCATCCCGCCTTTCCCAATGCACTCAAACACCTGGTACGCGCCGACCCGCTGCCCCTCAAACGATTTCGGCAGCACCCCGGGACCCTTGAATTCAATGATCGCCGCCTCAATCGCCGGCGCAATCAAATTCCCCGTCAGCCCTTCCAACATGGCTTCGACGGTCTTTCGCAGTTCTTCGTCCCCTCCCGCCTCGCGCTCCAAAAACGCGGTCCGGTCCGCCGGCGCCATATCCGCCGCTTCCTGGAACAAATCATCAATGCGCCGCCAGCGCTCAGGGGTCAATTCGGCCATAACAAAACTACCGCACCAGTGTACCCAACCAAGCCACCTGATAAACTCCCCCCATGCGCCTCCCGGTCTTACTCGCCCTGTCCATTCCACTCATCGCCACCGATAACTTCACGATCCAATCCAACATCTCCTACGGCATGTACTCCGGCGCCGCCCTTCTTCTCGACGTCTACAAGCCCAATGCCCCCAACGGCTACGGCATCATCTATGTCTCTGGTTCCGGCTGGACCACTCCCCTTGCTTACTCCGCTCCCGAACTCAAATCCAACGGCCAATCGAAGCTCTACGCCACCGCCCTAGCCAACGCCGGCTACACCGTCTTCAGCGTCAACCACCGCTCCCTCCCCCGCTTCCGCTACCCCGCACCTGTCGAAGATGTCCAACGCGCCGTCCGCTTCATCCGCCACAACGCGGCCAAATTCGGCATCAATCCCAATAGAATCGGTGCCTCCGGGGGCTCCTCCGGCGGCCATCTCGTCAGCATGCTCGGCACGCTCGACGGACGTGGCCTCCCCAACGATCCCGACCCCGTCGAACGCGAAAGCGCCAAGGTTCAATGCGTCGTCGCCCGTGCCGCCCCCATCGATTTCCTTACCGGTACCAACGGCTCGTTCCTGCTCGGGATGACCCGTCCGCTCCCCAACGACAAAACCTCCACCGAATACCGCACCCACGTTGAAGCCTCCCCCATCTCCCACGTCACCCCGGACGACCCGCCCTTCCTCCTCATGCATGGCGACAAGGACGAAAGCGTCAACATCTCGCAAAGCGAACAGATGGAGGCCAAACTCAAATCCGCCGGCGTCCCCGTGAAGTTCCTACGCATCCCCGGCGCTGCCCACGGGCCCACCTTCCCCGGCGCCATCAACCCGCCGGACTACGTCGGTGAAATGGTTCGCTGGTTCGATCAATACCTGAAAAAGAACTAGCCCGCCACCCGTTATCATAAAAGTCGTGTGACACGGCGCCTCTCCACATCCTGGGTCGTACGCACCGGATGGCTCCTCGTCGCGCTAACCTCGTGCTCCCATCGCGAGCCCGCCACCCCCGTGGCGTCGAACGACTATGTCGACGCGCGCACATGCGCCCCGTGTCACGCCGCTATCGCACGCGGCTACGCCAAAACCGGCATGGCGCAAGCCTTCTTCGTCCCCACCGCCGCCAGCGTTCCCAATCCCAAGCCCTACTTCCACCCCGCCTCCGCCACCTGGTACGAAATGGTCGCCCGCAATGGAGCCTGGTTCCAACGCTGGTGGCAGATCGGCGCCAAGGGAAGCCGCGAAAGCGAAGGTGAAGCCCAGATCGATTTCGTCATGGGCTCCGGCAATCACGTCCGGACTTACCTGCACCGTACCACCCGCGGCACCCTCACAGAACTCCCCCTTGCCTGGTACGCCGAAGCCGGCGGCACCTGGGCCCTCAACCCTGGCTTCGATACAGCCGATCCCCCCATCGGCCGCAAGATCGGCTACGACTGCATGTTCTGCCACAACGCCTACCCTGCGAATCAGCCCACCGGCGCAGAACCCGTCTTCAAGGGCCCGCTCCCCCAAGGCATCGATTGCCAACGTTGCCACGGCCCCGGCGGCAACCACCTCCGCGCGGTCCAGCAGCCCAATGCCCAGCCCGCCGCCATCCGCGCCTCCATCGTTAACCCCGCCCGCCTCGCGAAAGATCGCGAAATGGATGTCTGCGCGCAATGCCATCTGGAAACCACCGTACGCCTGCTGCCCAACGCTATCCGCCGCTACGATCGCGCGCCCTTCTCCTACCGCCCCGGCGAACCATTCAGCGCGTTCCAGCTCACCTTCGATCACGCCCCCGGCGCCGGCCGTGAAGAGAAATTCGAAATCGTCAGCTCCGTCTACCGGCTGCGCCAGTCCAAGTGTTTCCTCCAAAGCCAGGGCGAACTGAAATGCCGGACCTGCCATAACCCCCACGACATCCGCCACGGCCAAGCCGGCCTCGATGGCTATAACAAGGCGTGCGCCAGCTGCCACCAGTCCGCCAAACTCCCCGCCGCCTCCCACCCCGCCGCCGCCACGAACTGCATCAACTGCCACATGCCCAAGCGCCGTACGGAGGATGTCGTCCACGCCGTCGTCACCGACCACCGGATCCAGCGCCGCCCTCCGGCCAACCCACTCGCTCCGATCGCTGAACGCCACGGCCCCCAGTGGGAGTACCGCGGCGAAGTCGTCCCCTATGGCGATGGGGATGAACTCTACACCGCCGTCGCCCAGGTCATGCATGAGAGCAATCTTGCGGCCGGAATCCCTCGGCTGCAGGCCCAAATCGCCAGCCGCCAGCCAGCCCAGCCGGAGTTCCAAATGGAGTTGGGCGACGCACTCCAACGCGCCGGGCGATCGCAGGAATCGGCCGCCGCGTATCGCACTGCTTTGGAAATGCAGCCGGGCTCCCCCCGCCTCTGGGCTCGCCTCGCCATGCCTCTCCGTGCCGCCGGCCAAACGAAGGAGCCGCTCGAAGCCCTGCGCAAATCCCTCGCGATCGACGCGAACCAGCCCGATGTTTGGCTCAATCTCGGGCTGCTGGAATCGCAGTTAGGCGATAAACCCGCCGCTATTCAATCCTTCCGCAAGTCCATCGCGCAGGATCCCGAACTGGCCGAAGGCCATGCCAGCCTCGCCGCCGTCCTCGCCGAGACCGGTCAGACCGCCGAAGCCGAAACCGAACTCCGCACTGCCCTCAGCCTCCGTCCCGCCCTGCCCGCTGCCCATGCGCAACTGGCCTACCTGTTCGCCAACCGGGGGGATTTGGAACAAGCCATCTGGCACTTCGCCCGTGCCGGAGACGCCGCCATTAACCAGTTCAGCTACGGCGTCACTCTCGTTCGTATGAACCGTTTCGCGGAAGCGCGCGTGCATTTGCAGAAGTCCCTCGATGCCGATCCGAATCAGCCCATGGCGCACGAACTCCTCGGCCGCCTTCTGGCCGAAGCCGGCAAGGCGCCGGAAGCGATCGCGCACTTTCAGGAGGCCATCCGCCTCCGTCCCGATTTCGGCCAGGCCCATCTCAATCTGGCCGCGGCGCTGTTGCGCCAAGGCAACCGTTCCGCGGCCGCCGCCGAATTCCGCCTGGCCCAATCGGACCCCGATCCACAAATCCAAAAGATGGCCACGGCCGGCCTCAACGCCGCCGGCAGGTAATCGCCGTCACCAGGTAACTCCGCGGCCCGAGATCCCAAACCCACGGCTCGGACATCGCCGGCGGCTCTGCCCAGTACGAAGCCAGCGGCGCCTCTCCCAGCAACCGTTGAATCAGCAACGGGTTCATCCCCGTGAAGCACCGCTGCTCCCGCACCACCCGTTCCATCACCCTCTTCGGCGCATCCACCAGTTCCGGGTGCGTATCGCTCGAAACAAAGTCCGTAAACAACACCGCCGTGCCCCCCGGCGCCGTCAACTCCGCTACCGTCCGCAAATGCTGCAGCCGGACCAGTTCCACCAGTGGCCGCAACTCTTGGCGCGCCTCGCCCACCGCTCGCTGGAGAATCGTAATCAATTGCGACAGCAAACAGGTGGACGCCACCGCGGCATACGGACCGCCCAGTTGCCCGACAGCGGGCAGTCCCGCCAGCGCCCCGCGCAGCCGCGCAAAATTCTCGCTCGAAGGCACCTGCGCCACCGCATGGCACTGTTCCAACGTACCGGTCAGGTCACAGGCTGAAAACTCGATCCGCTCTCGCTGTCCCATTCCCCCCGCGCTGTGAAACTGATTCGCCACTCCCGCCTGCATCGCCTCGGCGTCAATGTCCACCAGCCGGATCCGCTCCCAGCGCGCAGTCAGCCGCACCAGATCCAGATCATTGCAGTTCCCCGCGCCCAGCACGCACAGCGACCCTGTCGCCTCAGCCTCCAGCCGCGACGTCACCTGCTCCCGATGTGCCGCAAACGCCTGCCAACTCGTTTGCGAGGCGCGGTTAAAGTACCGTTGCCGGAGAAACGGATTGACGTCCTGCTGCTTCATCGTCTCGCAAATTTCATTGTAAGTTGCACCCTCAGCACCGAAGCCGGTGTCTAACCCGCAGTGACCCGGCTACCCGCCATTCTCGCCACCCTGTCGTGCGCATTCGCATTCTCCCAGCCCGTCCCACGCTTTCGCGCCGAAGACGTCCGCCCACACGGTTCCGCCGAACCGCACCCCCTGCTCCCAGGCCTACTCACGTGGATCTTCGGCGCCGACTTAGCTGACGCCCATGGATGCACCGCCAAAAACGCCTCGGATCCCGCCACCTACAAAACCGAACTCTGCGGAACCCGCGTTCTCGTCGGCGGAATTGAGGCGCGCCTCATCGCCGTCATGCCCGGTCAGATCAATCTCGTCCTTCCCGTCCAACCTTGGGCGAACGAAATGGTCGACGTGCAGGTGGTCCGCCAAGGTAAAGCCAGCGCGGTCGTACCCGTCCATTTCGGTGACAATCGGCCGGTCCTTTCTCTCCCGGAGTCCGCGTTCGCCGGCATGCCCGTCTGGCTGCGTGTGGAAAAGCCATGGGGCAAGGGCTGGCTGCGTTACCCGTTCCACACTGAGCCGTGGGGTACCGGGCCCGGCGTGCTGGAAGTTCGCTCGCAGGGCCGGGATCTGCCGATGCTCTCCCTACTGCCTTTTGTTCTTCCCGATATCGGCCGGACAGTCGGCTTGCCGGGCGAAGTACCGCCGAAGTATCTCCATCGCCTCCCTCTACATCTCGTCTATCCCCTGGATCGCCCCGGGACCTATGAGTTCCGCTACACCGAGTACAGGTTTCTTCCACTAAGCCGGGAGCGGGAAATCCATCTCCAATCCGCCTGGACGCCCATCGAGATCCAACCCGACACCCCCGCCCAACGCCGCGCCTGGCTGGAACGCCTGGCCGCCGCGCCTCGCCTCGACACCGTCGAACTCCTCTCCAATTTCCTTCCGTCGCTCCTCGCCCAACGGGACGAACCCGCCTTGCGTCTGCTTGCTCCTTACCTCGATTCGCGCGACCCCCTGGTCCGCAGCTATGCCGCCTACGCCTTGAACTACTTCGACGGTAAACTCCTCCAAAGAGTCGTGCCCGGTCGAAAACCCCTGCGGAACGTTCGGATTTAGCGCGACAATAGCGAGGAGCGAAAATCATGCCCTCCAAAGTCCTCATCGTCATCGGCGACGCCGCCGAAGCCATGGATACCCTCTACCCCTTCTTCCGCATTAAGGAAGCAGGGTACGAAGTCGTCGTCGCCGGCCCCGAAGCCCGCCTCTACCACCTCGTTATGCACGAGATCCCGCCCGGCTGGGATATCACCCGCGAAGGCCCCAGCTACCATATGGCGGCCGACGTTGCCTTCGCTCATATCAATCCAGCCGACTTCATCGGCCTCTTCATCACCGGCGGGCGCGCGCCTGAATATCTCCGCTACGACCAGCACCTCATGGCCATCACGCGCCACTTCTTCGCGGAAAACAAACCCGTCGCCAGCGTTTGCCACGGCGTGGAAATCATCGCCGCCGCCGACGTGATCCGCGGAAAACGCGTCGCCACCGTCGCTAAATGCGCAATGGATGTCACCTTCTCCGGCGGCACCTTCGTCAACGAAGGCTGCGTACGCGATGGCAATCTCGTTAGCGGCCGCACCTGGCACGACAACCATCTCTTCATGGCCGAGTTCATGCGAATGCTCGAAGCCGCCGTCTAAACGGCCACCCACATGCTCTTCTCCTGGTGTCCGAACCAGGAGAAGAAATGAACTCGTTCCGCACCGCCCCGCTCATCCTCGCCGCGCTGTCCCTCTGCGCCCTCACGCCTGCGCACGCCCAATCCGCCATTGTCGTCAACACCACAGCTATCCAGCTCAGCTCCTCCCCGGGTAATCCCGCCGCGGTCTCCCAAGCCGTCACCGTGAATACCAACAACGCCGCCTTCGGCTACCAGGTATCCACCACCATCTCCAGCCCCAGCGGCGGCAATTGGCTCACTGTCGACCGCCTCAGCGGCTCCACGCCCTCCGCCATTCTCGTCTCCGCCAATGCGGCCACACTCGCGGCCGGTACATATTTTGCGACTGTTCAGATCACCAGCTTCGGCGCCACCAATACTCCCGTCACCATTCCCGTCACCTTCATCGTGAGCGGAGCCGCCCAGCTCTCCTTCGCCCCCGCGTCCCTCACCTTCAACTACCAGCTCGGCGGCGTATTCCCCTCGCCACAAACGATGTCGGTGACCGCCAGCGGTCAATCGGTCAGCTTTTCCGCCACTGCCCTCACCGTCACTGGCGCCGGTTGGCTCGAAGTCGGTCCCCCCAGCGGCGCCACTCCGGCCAATATCACCGTCAGCGCCTCCTCCGCATTTCTCAGCGCCGCCGCACCCGGTGTCTATAACGGCTTCGTTGTCCTCACCCCCTCCACCGGGGGCGGCACGGCTGTCCAACTGCCCGTCACGCTGAACGTCACCGGCACCCCTAAGTTCACCGCCGCGCCTGAGTCCATCACCTTTAACTACCAGACAGGTCAGGCCAACCCCCCGCAGCAGACCATCAACATCGCCCTCCTCGGCGGGATTGGCCCCTTCAGTACCACCGTCAGCACCAGCCAGGGCGGCAACTGGCTCGTCGTCACGCCCCTTACCGGCGTCACCCCCACCATCCTCACCGTCGGCGTCCAGCAGCCTTCCTCCCTCCCACCGGGCATCTATAACGGCACAATCGCCATTGGCAGCCCCTCGGGCATTGGCGCGTCGCTCTCCATCCCGGTCACACTCACCATCAGCAACAGTCCGCTGCTCACCCTCGCCCCGAATGCTCTGAAGTTCACCTATCAAATTGGCGGCGCCAACCCCACGCCTCAGGTCGTCACCCCAGCCAGCTCCAGCACTGCCATCAACTTCGCCGTCACCCCCCAATCGGCCGGCAACTGGATCACCGTCAACCCCGTCTTCGGCACCACGCCCAATCCCATCAGCGTCGGTATCAACCCCGCCGGCCTCGCCCCTGGCACCTATACCGGCTCGGTCACTGTCACCGGCAACGGCGCCGGCAACGGCCCGCAATCTGTCCCAGTCACCCTCACCATTACCAATAATCCCATCGTCACCGTTTCCACCACTGGCCTCACCTTCAACTACCAGCGCGGCCGCGACTTCCCCGGCGCCCAGGTCGTCAACGTCGGCAGCACCGGCGCTCCATTCAACTGGTCCATCTACGCCGAAACCATCTCCGGCACCGGCTATCTCACTGTCAACGTCACCACCGGTACCACCCCCGGCAGCTTCGCTGTCAGCATGATCCCCTCCATCCTCGCCGCCGGCATCCCGGGCATCTATACTGCCCGCATCACCCTCACCGCCCCCGGCGCCGCCAATAGCCCTCTTGTTATCCCGCTAACGCTCGTCCTCAGCGATAGCGCGCTCGTCAACGTCAGCCAGCCCTCCCTCGCCTTCACCTTCCAGGGCGGCGGCGCGCTCCCCGCTCCCCAGTTCCTCTCTCTCACCAGCACCGGGGACCCGGTCAATCTCGCCGTCGCCAGCACCAGCACCGGCGGCTGGCTCACCGTCGGCCCCTCCACCACCGCCACCCCGGCCAACGTCACCGTCCAGGTGAACCCCCTCGGTCTCCTGCCCGGTGTCTACAATGGCGCCATCACCATCACCTCCGCCGCGCAGAACAGCCCCATTACCATTCCCGTCTCTCTGACGGTTAGCGCCGGCACCCTCAGCGCCAGCCCCGCCAGCCTGACGTTCCTTCAGGCCCAGGGCGGCAACCCGCCGCCCGCCCAAACCATCGCCATCGCCAGTAACGGTCCCAGCCTGGCGTATTCCGCCACAGCCAACTCCGCCATCGGCTCCTGGCTCTCCGTCAGCCCCTCGGCCGCCGCGACGCCCGGCGCTGTTACCGTGAACGTCAACGGCTCCGGCCTTGCTCCCGGCACCTATATGGGCATCGTCACCGTAACCTCTACGGGTGCGGCCAATAGCCCGATTAATCTTCCCGTCACCCTCACGGTTGGGGCGCAGCAGACCATCGCCGCAACCCCCTCCACCGTTGCCTTCAGCTACCAGGTGGGAGCGGCCACGCCATCCGCGCAGATCGTGACCCTCTCCTCCAGCGCGCCCTCGATCGCCTTCACCGCCACCTCCAGCGCCTCGTGGCTCACCGCCAGCCCGGCCAGCGGCACCGCGCCGACCACGCTCTCCCTCGCCGTTAACCCAGCGGGCCTTACCGCCGGTACGTACAACGGCACCGTCACCATCACCGCCCCCGGCGCCGGCAACAGCCCGCAAATGGTCGCCGTTTCGCTTACCGTCACGGCCTTGGCCTTCCCGGCCATCAGCGCTGTCGGTAACGGCGCCAGCTTCCTCCCGGGCCCCATCTCCCCCGGTGAGCTGATCTCCATCGTCGGAGCCAACCTCGGCCCGGCCACTCCCGCCTCCTTCGTCCTCAACGCCGTCGGCCTCGTTGATCCCACACTCTCCGACACCCAGGTCCTCTTCGACAACCTCCCCGGCACGGTGCTCTACACGTCCCAGACCCAGGTCAACGTCATCGTCCCGTACGATGTCTACGGCCGCCTCTCCGTGCGTATGACGGTCATCTACCGTGGCCAAGTGTCCTCCATTCTCGAGCTCCGCGTGGCTGACGCCGCCCCCGGCATCTTCGCCATCGGGGGTTCCACACAGGGCGCGATGGTGAACCAGAACGGCACCATCAACACGGCCACCAATCCCGCCCCGCGGGACTCTGTCGTCACCGTCTACTTGACGGGCGAAGGCCAAACGACACCCGGCGGCCAGGACGGCCGCGTCACCCCCCGTGACGGTACGCTCCTGAAGCGTCCGCTACTGGCCGTTACCGCCACCATCGGCGGCATGCCCGCCGTGGTGGAATACGCCGGCGCCGCTCCCGGCATCGTCTCCGGCGTGATGCAGGCCAACCTCCGCATTCCCGCCAATGCCCCCGTCGGTAACCAACCGGTGGTCATCACGGTCGGTACCGCAATCAGCCAATCCAACGTGACGGTGGCGATCCGCTAACGCGCCCCCACCACGAACAGGCTACCCGCGTTCTGCGTGTAGATCCGTCCGTCCCCACCGATCGCGAGCGGCGTGTACGCCGCTCCGATCGCCACCTTCAGGAACAGGTTGCCGACCAGCTTGCCGCTCCGGTCGATGGCATAGAGATTGCCGTCCTCGCTGTTGGCGTACAACACTCCGTCCCGGTCCACGGCCACCATGTTCACGCACCACTCGAAGCCTTCCTCCTGCGTCTCGCACCGGGTGGTCCCATCGGGCAGACGCTCGCAGGCCTGAGTGTTCGTGCTGCGGAAGCCCCACTCCCGCTTCAGCCCGGCATCCAGGCTCACCAGGTCGTAGCGCTTCTCGTCCGGCAGGCAGAACGCCGCGTTCCCGCAGTAGGACGTCGCTCCGTAGTGGTTGTCCTTCAGCAGGACTGAGTACGTCCCGTCGTGCGGGTAGACGGCCGGGGTCGTGTCCCAGCCGAAGTCGTAGGCGGCCAAGTAATCGCCCGCCGGGCTGAACTTCATCAGGTGTCCCCGGAAGTTGTTGTAGCCCGTGAACGCCCCGTACAGGATGGCGCCATCCGGCGCCACCACCGGGGAGGCGGTGGACTGGTCCAGCACCTGCCCAGCCGGCAGCGAGTTCGTCGTCGGGTCCACGCCGCGCGTTCCGCTGGCGGGCAGGGACACGTCGCAGCCGTCGTTCAACCGGTCCCGCAACGAAGAAATCCACTTCACCCGGAGGTTCGGATCGAGCGCCACCAGATAGCCGTAGCTCGAGTTGAAGTGGGCCCGGCTGACGGTATAGATGGTGCCATCGGTTCCGACCGCCGGCGCCACGTTCAGCCCTGGCCGCTGGCGGCCGCAGAGCCCGCTCGGCGGAACAGCGTCTGGCGTGGGCGGCCACGGCAGCGGCGCCGCGTTACCCGCATTCGCGAAGGTTTGCAGGCAAGTTGATGGCGCTTCGCGGTTCATCCGCCCGAACGACACCCGGGCCATACTGCCATCGGCGCCGATCTTCACCAGCCATGCCCCAGCCACTTCGGTGGTCCAGGGGTTCGCCGGCGCCAGTTGAATGGTGTTGTAGTACAGGTTGCCCTGCTCGTCGGCGGTGATCGGACCCGCCACGTACATGTTGGGGTTCTCCTCGCCGAAGGGGTTGATCTGCTCCATGACGCGTCCGGAATCCCGGTCGATCTTCATCACCATCCCCGCGCTCGACGGGGCATAGATGTAGCGACCCACCAGCACCGGATGGAACACCGGCTCCCACCGGCTGCCGGTATCGGGCGCTGGCTTCCATTGCGAGTCGGTGGTCCACTTCGGCGTCAGCTTGCCGCCTTCCCATTGCAGCCGGGTCACGTTCCACCGCATCCGGCTCCACAGCGCCGTACCACAGGGCTGGAGGAAGTCCTGGCAGGAGCGCCATTCGCCTTCGCGAGTCATCATGAACACGTCCTGGCCGTCCACGATGGGCGCCATGTAATGCACCAGCAGGTTGCCGTTGCTGTCGTCGCGCATGGCATCGGCCAGCGGGTCATACAGGAAGTCGCCCTGGATCACCTCCGGCCGCTGTGCAGCCACGTTCACCGCACCGGTATGGCGGGGGTTCTGCCCCCACTGTGTCCACCCCTGGCCCCACGCCAGCCCGGCCACTAAGTACAGCGCCAAACGTTTCATGCCCTAAACTCCAGCGCGCTGGAACAGCGCCTCGGACTTCCGTTTGATCTCGCTGGCCAGCGTGAACGGGTCGGCCTGCTGATATTTCGGCCAGAAGAGCTCGACCGAGATCGGGCCTTTGTAGCCGCGGTCGACGAGCTTGCGGACGATCCGGTCGAGCGGCGCCACGCCGTCGCCGGGGACCACGCGGGACTGCAGGTCCAGCAACTCTCGCGCCATGTCCGGGGTGTCGTTCAGGTGGGCGTGGACGATCTCGCCGGGGCGGATGTCGTCCATGTCCTCCATGCGGCTGGGGCCGGACCAGAAGTGGTAGCAGTCGAAGATGATGCCGAAGTTGGGATGGGCGGCGGCGCGGTGGAGGCGGAGCGCCGTCGGGAGGGAGGCCAGGTAGGTGGAGTTGCGGACGAACTCCGCGCCCACTTTGAGGTCGAATTGCTTGGCGACGTCGGCCACCTGGCGGATGTTTTCGACGCCGCGGGCGTAGTCGTCGGCGGTGAACTTGGCCGAGGTGACGCAGGGTGAATAGACCACGGGCGCGCCCAGCGCCTTGAACTGCTCACAACGGCGTTTGAAGGCCTCCAGGTGCTCGGCGAATTGGGGGTTGGGCTCCCAAAGCCCCGTGACGCCCAGGGCGGCACAGACGACGGTTTGGCCGTTGTCGGCGATGATCCGTTTGGCCTCGGCCAGGGTGCCGGTTTTGAGGAACTCGTCCAGCAGGCCGGAGACTGGCTCCACGAGGGTGATGCCGGCCTTGGCCCAGCCTTGGAGGGACTTCGCGTACCCCGCTCCGGCGGAGGTGAATTGGTGCAAGCTTAGCTTCATAGTTCGCGTGGCTGCCCCGGCGAGAGTCACAGGCGCCAGAAGTACAGTTCGGCGAGGCAGCATATCGCCTACGTTAGCGCGTTTCCGGCCCCCAAAATGAAACGGCCCCGAACCGAAGTCCGGGGCCGATGGTTGTTGTCGATTGCTTAGTTGACCTTGATGTCCGGATCGTTCAGCCAGCAGGTCCACTCTTCGGTCCAGTCCTCGTCGCCGATGCCGCCGATGAAGCGAGCCGACTGATCGAAGAAGCCGTCGTCCGGAGGAGCCACCCAACCCACGCGGTTGAGCGGGCTCATGGCAAGGCCCATGAAGTCGGGGTCGGAGTATTCGAAGGGGCGAGCGGCCAGCGGGTCGGCAATGAGGAAGTTCTTGCCGGCGCCGTTGCCCTTCTGGCCCTGGGCGTACTGCAGGTCGTAGGCGGCCGGGATCTGGCCGGCCAGCGTCATGGCGCCTTTGGTGCCGATGTTGGTGTTGTGGCAGAGGATGCCGTTCATGGTCACGTTGCCCAAGTCGGCCTGGGCTTGCGTGGTGGCGTCGCTGACGTTGATGCAGGCGCTGAAGTAGTTCGAGAACACGAGGTTATTGAACGACCCGCGGCTGCCGCGGCGGAGGAAGAGGCCGGGGGCGTTGGCTTCGTCGAAGCCGGGGATGCCGCTGCCGTAATAGCTGATGTTGAAGAACGTCGGGTTGGAGAACGGCTCGGCGGCCTGGTTGTATTCGCTGTTGTCGCCTTCGACGCCGCGGTTGCCGGGAGCGTCGGGGCTCTGGTACATGAGGCCGAACTGGACGCGGCCGGTGTAGCCGAGCTGGTAGTCGGTGAAGTCGTCAGCGCCGAGGCCGCCTACGAGCCACTTGGCGTCGTTGTTGCCGCCGAACCATTCGAAGGAATCGTCCTTGCCGTAGATGGCCTGGAGGTGTTCGGAGACGGTGCCCTTGCCGCAGCCACCCCAGGTGAAGGAGTTCAGCTCGTTGTTGGGGGAGATGATGGTGCCGGCGTATTCGACGCGGACGTAGCGGAGCTCGCCGCAGCTATGGTTGGGGTCGGTACCGCCGTAGACGCTGTCGGCGTTGCCGACGAGGCCTTCAATGTAGAACGTTCCGGGGGCGTTCTTGCAGCCATCGGCCGGGCAGATGCCGGTGCTGCCGGGGATATTGCCGCCGACGTTGATGGGGGCTTTGCCCAACATGACGATGCCGCCCCAATCGCCGCGCTGGCGCTGGCCGAAGGGCTGGGAGCTGGTCATGATAATCGGCCGGGACTTGGTGCCGTTGGCCATGATCTTACCGGTCTGGGTGACCAGGAGGGCGGAGGGCGGCGTGGTGCCGGGCTGGCCGACGACGAAGGTGCCGGGTTCGATTGTGAGCACCGCGCCACCCTTGACGGTGACGATGCCTTGGAGGTTCCACTGCGTGTCGTTGGTGAGCGTGCGGCTGGTGGCGATTTCACCGGACACGGTCTGCGTGCCTTTGACGACGCCGATCTTCATGTAGGAGGTCTTGACGACGCGGGTGCCCGTGTAGTCGCGGAGTTGCACGACGATGGTGTGCATGCCGAGTTCGTTGGGGATGGTGACGGATGGGAAGCGGCCGCCGTCGCCGATGAGAACCGTCTTGGCCGTATCGGAGAGAGGGGCGGCGTCATAGCCGGTTTCTTCGGTCTTGCCGTTGACGTCGGTGGCGGTCTCCTGGCCGTTGGGCAGGTAGAACTTTTTACCGTTCTGGTTGTTCTGGCGGTAGGCGAAGACGGTGTAGGGGTAGCGGTCCCCGTTGGTCTTGACGGTCCAGCGGAGGGTCAGTTTCTGGCCTTCCTGGTAGACGTATTTATCGCTCCAGATATACATGGAAACCCGGGTCCGGGGGCCGCCCAGAATGGTGGCCTCACGGGAAACGGTGGTCTCGGCCTCGGCACCCGCCAACAGGCAGGATGCGGCGATCAGGCCGAGTGTCAGTGTCAATTGCACTCGCATGGTTGCTCCTCTCGTACTTCTTTAGAAAATCGAATAGCTAACGCCGACCTGGAAGGTACGGCCCAGCTGGTAGTCGCGCTGGATAATGTTGGCCTGGGTCCAGCGGTATTTGTTGTCGGCAAGGTTCTCCGCTTCAAAGCGCAGAGACCACTTGCCCTTTTCGCCAATGACGTACTGGTAGACGAAGTCCAGATAGGTATTCGCCTCCTGATAGATGTCGGGGAGTTGGAACGTGCCGACGCTGGCGATGCGGCGGGAGACGTAGTTGGCGTTGAAGCGGGCGTCGCTGTGCCACTTGGGCCGGCGCCACTGGGCGCTTGCGTTGTAGATGAAGCGCGATTGGCCCAGAAGGGGGCGGCTTTGGGAGGTGACGATGGTGGCGTCTTCGGGTTTGATGTCGATGTTGGAATCGACGAAGGTGAAGTTGCCGTTGACCGAGAACTCCTGCAGGCGCTTGTGGAAGCGGGCCAGGTTTTGGCGGACTTCGAATTCGAGGCCCATGTTGCGCGCACCCTTGGCGTTGACGAAGGTCTGGCGCAGATCGTTCGACGGGACGATGGTCTGTTCAATCGGGTTAGTGAAGCTCTTGGCGAAGAAGCTGACGGCCACCACCTGATTGCCACCGGGGAACATTTCCCAGCGGGCGTCGTAGTTTTGAATGGACGCGCGGACGAGGTTGGGGTTGCCGGCGACGACGAAGCCGCCGAGGACGTTGTTGAAGTCGAACGGCGAGAGCTCGCGGAAGTCCGGGCGGGAGAGTGTGCGGCTGTAGGAGAAGCGCAGGTTCTGCCGTTTGCTCAAGGCGTAGATGAGGTTCACCGAGGGCGCGGCATCGCGGTTGTGGAGACCGGCGAGGACCGGCTTGGCGTTGGGGATGCGGTTGTCGTAGGTGGTGACTTTTTGGTCGGCATCTTCGATGCGGAGGCCCGCTTCGATACGCCAGCGGGCGCCGAGACTCAGGTCCACCATGGCGTAGCCGGCGTAGATCATCATGTCGGCGTTGTAGGTGTCCGTCGCGCGAGTGAATTCGGTGATCTGGAAGCCGGTGGGCCGGATGTTGGAGGCGGCGAAGAGCTGGTTGGACGGCAGGAAGAGGTTCAGGGTTGTGAACTGCTGCGGGGCGTAAAGGAAGCGGCGGGCGGAGAAGTCACGCTGGCGCTTGGTGATGCGGACGCCCGTCTTGAAGAGACCGGAGATGGAGCCCTTGAAGAAGGGGATGCTGTAGTCGGCGAGGGGTTCGTAGATCTTGTCCTTGAGATCGCTGAAGAAGCGGAGGCCGGAGGAGCCGGTGGCGGCGAAGATGTAGCGATTGTCGGGCAGTTTGTTGCGGAAGACTTCGCGCAGGTCGGGTTCGTTCCGGCTGGAATCTGAGTAGGTGAACTGCCAGTGGATGAGCGAATTGTGCTTCGTCGGCATGGCGTGATCGCCTTCGACGCCGGTGGAGAAGAGGCTGCGCTCCACATAGCGCAAGCGCTGGGAGTTCAGGAAGCCGTCGACGCCGCCGTCGTAGCCGCTGAATTCGCGCGTGGACTTTTCCGCGTCGTGGGTGAAGGTGTTGCGAAAGATGATCTTGTTTTGCGGCGTGAAGCGGACGGCCACGTTGAAGACGGCGCCGAGCTTGGCGGTTTCGGCGTATTCGCGGTAGTCCGGATAGTCCGTGAAGATGATGGGCGAACCGGCGCCCTGGCGGAGGTAGCGCTGCAGTTCCTTCTGCGTCTGGTTCTTGTTGGAGAAGCTGAGCGAGCCGACGATGCCGAAGCGGCCGAAGGTGCCGCCACCGACGGCGGACCAATCCATATTGGGCCGGGTGGACTTCACGGCGGTGGGTTCCCAGTTGTTCGAAAAGGCCTGGCCGAAGCTCTGCAACTGCTGTTGGGTGAACTGGCCGGGGATGAGGCGGGCGGAGTCGGGAATGGCGGCCGGGATGCCCTTGGAGCCGGCTCCGAAGCCGAAGTAATCCTTGGCGCCGCCGCCGGGGAAGCTGAGGCCATCGGCGAAGGTGGTGGCGGTGTTGAAGCCCGTCTTCATGGTCATGTTGAACATCTTCTGGACGGGGAATTCGATGGTCTTCATCTGGACCATGCCACCGGAGAAT
This sequence comes from Acidobacteriota bacterium, assembly GCA_947470805.1. Classification (GTDB taxonomy): domain Bacteria; phylum Acidobacteriota; class Terriglobia; order Bryobacterales; family Bryobacteraceae. The sequence continues at coordinate 62,894 of CANIVU010000039.1, forward strand.
TCGGCGGGGAGATCGGCGGAATAGGACTTGATGATGCGGATGTTTTCGATCATGCCGGCGGGGAACATGTCGAGCGGGACGACGCGTTTTTCGGGCTCGGTGGTGGGGATCATGGCGCCGTTGAGCTGGGTGGCGCTGTAGCGTTCGCCGAGGCCGCGGACGTAGACGAAGCCGCTGCCGACGACGCTGACGCCGGTTACTTTTTGCAGCGCACCGGCCGCGTCGGAAGACGTGCCGCCGGCGAGTTCTTCGCGGCTCATGCTGTCGCTGACGGTGGAGGAGAGCTTGCGTTCGTTGAGCATTGCTTCCGCGGTTGCTTCGACGGCGCCGACGCGTTCGACGACGTCGACTTTGGTGACGTTGGCGGTGTTGGAAAGCAGGGTGCTGAGTTCGGTGGTGGCGCCTGCCTTGACGGCGACATCGGTGACGTCGACGGGCTGGTAGTTGGAGGCGCTGAAGCGGAAGGTGTAGGTGCCGGCCGGAGCGGAGATGGTGAAAGTACCATCGCTGCCGGTGACGTTGCGGTCATCGGAAGTGCCGTTGATGGCGATGGCTACACCGGAGATGGGGCGGCCACTTTGGCTATCGAGGACGCTGCCGGTGACTGTTCCCGGTTTCGGCGCCTGACTCCACGCCGCGAGGCTTACTGTCAGGAAAAGAACGAATTTACTGAACAAACAGGTTTACCTCGTTCGAATCCACGCCATCCATGAACAGCTGCAACGGCACGCGGCCGGAGATGAAGGCGTTATCGGGAACGGTGACGTTGACCTGCCAGAGGCCGGCGAAGCCGGGGGCCATGCCGCTGAACTGGACGGTGGCGGGGACGCCGGCGATGAAGACTTCGGGGGTGGAAACGGTGAGAGCGAGGGGGCTGCTGGGAGCGGCGGCACCGTCGGCTACGGGGCGGGTGAGGGCGCCGGGGCCGGTGGCGTAGATCTGGACGACCTGGCCGCGACGGGCGCGATTGGTGTTGCTGTTGGCGGAGGAATCCTGGTTCAAGATAGCGCCGTCGCCGTTGTTGGCGAAGATGCCGGGGGCGGCGGACATGACGCGTACGGTGCCGGTGAGAGTGGCCGCGGCGGTCTTGACTTCGACGGTGCGGACACCGGCGGTGACGGCGGCGGGGACGAGGAAGTTGACTTGGCCGGCTGAGACAAAGTAGACGGGCGCCGCGGCGCCGTTGACGGTGACAGTGACGCCGGCGAGCGTCTGCGGGATCGGGGAGGCCGAGGCCACGGTCTGCGTTACGTTACCAAACGCGCCGTAGGCTGAAGCCCAGGAACCGGCCGTAACCGGCTGGCCGGTCCGAAAGCTCGCACCATTCAGAATCGTCAGGCTCTGCGCGGACAGAACCCCGCTAACGGCCGCCAAGGCCAGAAGGACAATAGATCGCATGAATGGCAGTCTAGGAGGCGAAGGCTACAGCATTCTTACTTTGGCGTGACAATTTCGTGAACCCAGTACACATGTCTGCGGAAAAGGCGTTATGCAAGAGAAGCGAAACGCCGTTGCCACAAAGGCGAAATGAAACTGTGACATTCGGGCGCTACTGTTACATCGATGAATCAACCGATGGAGGCGCCGCTGATTTATGGGCTCGTTGTGCCGCGCTCCCATCTGGCTGTGGACATTCCACCGGGACTGCTACCCTTCCCGCCGGCCCAGGCCGTAGCGGGAATCTCAATGGCCGACATATTGGCCGGAGTGGCAGGGCTAGCGCGTTTCTGCCATCGGGTCCGCATGGATCCGCAGGCGATATGGTTTCTGCCTACAGCGGGTACAGCACCGGCGATACTGCCTAGCCTACCCGCTGCGCTGCAACCGATTCCGTTCCGCCTTTCCGCGCAGGAGTTGCTTTTTTGCCGGTGGTTCGGACACTCGTTCTTCGCAGGGGCGGAGCTGCCGCCGGCGGAGGCGTTTGCCGGATTGAGCGATGCGCACTTGCAGCGGCAGGTTGTGGACCTGTTGCAAAAGCTAAACGGCGGCCGCTTTTTGGAGGCCGCCGTTTATCAGAAGCTGAACGATATTCTTAATCGCGGTTGGGAAGAGGCGTAGCCAACTGTGCGTCCAACCACGGAAGCAACGTCCGCAGGGCAGTCCGGCGGGCGATGATGACCTGATTGGTTGTCTGGCCCGGGGCCTTTACGCCCATGGCAACGGCAACGCGGTCGTCACCGAGCACGCGCACGCGGACGCTCCACTGGCGGTCGGCGTCGCTGGGCCAGTAGTGGGTACGGGTCTTGGCTTCGGGGAAGAGAGCGTCGACATTGACCGGGATGTGGAAGTTGCGAGTGACGCCGGCGAGTTTGCCGTCCTCTTTGCGGAAGAGCAGGAGGTGGGAATGTTCGTGGGCGTCGACGACATCGGTCTGGTAGAACCACGTTACGAAGCGGGGATCGGACTCGGCGATTTGAACGGGCGGACCGAGGCGACGGGAAAGCTGGGCCGGGGTTTCGTCGAGGGTGTAGCGGAGCAACTCGGCGGCGGCCAGCGGGGTTTCGGCGCGCAGCAGGGGCGCGGCGATGAGCCACACCCCTGCTGCCAGTAGCAGTCCTCGCATCGTTACTTCCCGACCGTGCGCGGCAGAGCCTTGCTGTTCTGCAGGAGGTCGATGAGGCGGTCGCCATCGGTGGTGTCGGTGGAGAGAGCAGCGGCCATCTTGAAGAAGATGTCCGACTGGTCCATGTAGCCGGTGAAGAGGTAGGCACCGGGGCCTTCGGCGGAGACGGGCACGGAGGAACCGGTGTGGTCGCCCGTGCGGAAGCCGACGGCCAGGCGGCGCAGGCCGGTGCCGCTGTTGGTGGGGTAGCCGGTCTTTGTATCCATGGGGTAGGCGGTGCTGCCGAAGTAGGTGGAGTAGGTGCTGGAGGCCGGGTTGGCGGCCGAATTCACAGCCGCGAAGGTACCGGGCATGCCCGCAACGCCGCCGTTGTTGGAGGCGGTGGTGCTGGTGTTGATGAAGGGCAAACCGGCGCGGGCGTTGGAGTAGGAGTCACCGTAGACGGTGAAGTCCTGGTCGCCGGCGGCGGTTTTGTACTGGATTTTTTCAGACTTGGCGCGGTTGAAGTATTCGGCATCGGGGGTGTTGCTGACGCCGATGATGTGCATGGACTGATCGTGGTCGGCGGTGACGACGATGAGGGTGTCCTTGCCACTGCGTTTGGCGGCCCAGGAGCGGGCGACGCCGATGGACTTATCCATTTCGATGGCGTCCCAAATGGTGCCACCGGCCTGGTTGGGGTGGGACTGTTTGTCGATGGACGCGGCTTCGACCATGAGGATGAAGGGCGACTGGGAGAAGCTGGTGGAGAGGATTTCGATGGCCTTGCCGGTCATGAGGTCGAGCATGGGCTGATCGGTGAAAGCGCCGAGGCTGGCCAGGGGTTCGGAGGCCGGGCGCTGCATGCCGAGTTTGTCGTAGGCAACGTCCATGTTGACGTCGGCGGCGGTGGTGATGCCGTTGGAATTCGGGGCCGGAGCGGTGGAGCCTTTGAAGAGGCCGATGGTGGGCTGGCCGTAGTTCAGGGCCTTGAGTTCGCTGGCGGTGGTGACGTAGCGGTAGCCGAGGGAGCGGAACTCGCCGATGAGGTCGCGGCCATCGGGACGGCCGGCGGCGGTGAAGGGATCGGTGCCGCCGCCGAGGATGACGTCGAAAGCCGGGCGGCCGCCGAGCATGGGGTTTTCACGGAACTGGCGGGCGATTTCCAGGCGGGCCTGGCGGAAGCCGACGTAGGCGCCTTCGACGGCGGGAGTGGCGTCGGTGACGGCGGCGGTGGTGACGATGCCGGTGCGGTACTGATAGCGCCGCTTCAGATACTGCCAGAGGTTTTCGACGCGCGGGTTATCGGTGATGAAGCCGAGGGTGGAAGCGTTCTGGAGGCCGTTGAAGCGCCAGCGGCAGTCGTTGCCATCGGCGAAGGTGTTGACGGCGTTGAGGAAACTCTTGTTGCCGGTGGCCCAGGCGGTGCCGGTGTTGGCGGAGTCGGGGACGATGGAGTCCGAGCCGTAGGTCATGGACATACCGGTGACGGGCATTTTGTCCATTTCCAGGAGGTCATCGAAGAAGCCTTCGCGGAAGGCGTTCTTGCCATTGGCGTCGAGGGTGGCGCGGCCGACGAGGCGGGCGGCGTCGCGGTAGGAGGTGCCCATGGCGTCGCCAATAAAGAGGACGATGTTGCGGCGCTGGGAGGCGGGGAGGTTGAATTCGCGGACAGAGAGGATGCGAGTGTCGGTGACGGTGGCGCCATCGGCGGTGAGGGTGACGGTTAAGGGAATGTCGCCGGGGGTTTCAATGGACTGCAGGTTGGCGCGGAGGACGAAGTCGGACGAGGTGTCGCAATCGAGTTCGGTCTTCGCGGGTGCGGAGAATTTGGAGGTGAGGTCGAGGGAGCCGGCGGTGACTTTCAGGTTGCTGACGGATTGGGCGTTGCGGACCTCGACGACGAGATCGATGAGTTGGCCCTGGAGGAGGCGGGTGCGTTCCGGCAGCGCGAAACGGACATTCGGCGCGGTGGTTTGCGCGTAGGAGGAGAGGCCGGCGAGTATTGTGAACGCGGCCGTCTGGATGAATCGGATTGGTCGTTGCATAGATGGAGTCAGCGTCCAATCTAGCCGCGCCAAATGGCGTCTTCATCACAGTTGGCTCAAGAATGCGTTACAAGGATCAACGGACAGGCTGCACGATGATTTCGGGTACGCGGCAGGCCTGGCGGGTCACGTCGTTGGAGCAGGCGCGGCCCTTCATGTCCTTGCCTAGGCAGACGCGGACTTCGCTGAGGAACCGGCCGGCGCAGGTGATGGAGACGGCTTCCTTGGCCAGGCCGGGATTGGCGGCCAGGATTTCGTCCTTGATCTTTGCCGGGCTGACGGTGCGAGCGGTTTTGGGGGATTGGAACGACTTGGGAACCTTGACGCCACTGAAGGCAGCGCGGGCTTTGCCGAAGTAGTCGGCCGCGCTCAGGCCGGTGCAGACGCCGTGCTTGTCCCACTCGTGGCGGATGAGGCGACGGCTGGGCATGATGTCCATCATCTTTTCGACCAGGGCGTTGGAGAGGGTTTGGGACGTGGAACAGAACTGGGGCCAGCCGCGATCATATTGCGGCCAGAGGCCGTGGAGAACGAATTCGTATTGGCGCTGGCCGCCGCATTGGGTGTTGTCGCGCTCGCCGGCAGGGGAGGAGCAGTATTGGGGGGACCAGGAGAGGGAGAGGAGGTAGAAATCGAACTCGCCGGATTTCCCGCGGGGTTCGTTCCGTCCTTGGCCGTGGAGGGCAGCCGCCATCAAAGAAACCAGCAATAAGAGTCGCAACATGACCCTACAATGTTAGCTTGAGCGAAGCACAGATCATTGACGGGATTGCGGCGCGGTTGCGGAAGCTGGGGATTGCCGAGGGGAACGGCGTGATTACCGGGATCGGGGACGATTGTGCGGTGTTCCGGCAGAAGGGCACGAAGGCGGACCTGATCTTCACGGTGGATATGATGCACGAGGGGATTCACTTTACGTGGGACGCGGATGCAAGGGACGTGGGGCATGTGGCGCTGACGCGGTCCCTATCGGACTGCGCGGCGATGGGGGCGCGGCCACTGTTTTGCCTGCTTTCGCTAGCGTTTCCTGCGGAGGCAACGCAGTGGGTGGATGGATTTTTGGCGGGGTTTACGAAGCTGGCGGGGAAGTACCGGGTGGTGCTAGCCGGGGGGGATCTTTCGAGTACGGCGAAGATTTCGTGTGATGTGATAGTGTGCGGGGAGGTGCCGCGGGGGCGAGCGTTGCTGCGATCGGCGGCGCGGGCGGGGGAGCGGATTTGCGTGAGCGGGCCGTTGGGGAAGGCGGCGTTGGCGCTGGATACGCGAGGGCGGTTTGTGCCGCAGGCGCGGTTGGAGTTGGGGCAGTTATTGCGGGAGCAGGGTGTGCGGTGCGCGATGGATTTAAGCGATGGATTGTCGCAGGATTTGACGCGGCTTTGCGTGGCGTCGGGGTGCGGGGCTGAGTTGACGGATGTGCCGATTGCCAGGGGGGCAACGCTGCAGCATGCGCTGCATGGCGGGGAGGATTACGAGTTGCTGTTCACGCTGCCGAAGGGCAAGGCGGTGCCGGAGAAGTGCCGGGTGATTGGTTTGATTACCGCGGGCCCGGCGGGCGTAGTTACATATCATGGACAGCGGCTGGAGCCGCTGGGCTGGGACCACTTTCGACCTGCATGACACCACATATTGTTCCCGATTTGATTGAGGCGTTTCGACGCTCGAAGACGATGTTCGCGGCTCTGGAGTTGGGCGTGTTTGAAGCGACACCCACGACGGCGGCGGCGTTTGCGGCGCGGGCCGGGGCCGATGGGCGGGCGGTGGCGCTGTTGATGGATGCTTGTGTCGCCCTGGGACTGTTGACGAAGGCCGATGGCGTCTATGGAAACACGGAGGAGGCGGAGCGGTATTTGAAGCGCGACAGCCCGGACACGTTGGCGGGGTATGCGCTGTATTCGTCGAACGTCCTTTGGAAGCTATGGGACCATTTGCCGGATGCGGTGCGGGAAGGCTCGCACCGGTGGCCGCAGGCGTTTGGGATGGAGGGGCCGATCTTCAGTCATTTCTTCAAGACTGATGAGGCGATGCGGACGTTTCTGACCGGGCTGCACGGGTTCGGCATGTTGAGTTCACCGCAGGCGATTGCGGCGCATGACTTGAGCGGGGTTGAACACTTTGTGGACCTGGGCGGCGGCACAGGTCATTTGGCGCTGGCATTTTTGGACCGGTATCCTGGGGCGCGGGCGACGGTGTTCGACCTGCCGCAGGTGGTGCCGCTGACGCGGGAAATTACGGGTGGGCGCGTGGAGACGATGGCCGGCGACTTCTTTGCCGATCCGCTGCCGGAGGCCGATTGCTACGCGGTGGCGCGGATTCTGCATGATTGGTCGGAACCTAAGATTCACGCGCTGCTGGCGAAGATCTACGCGGCGTTGCCCGAGGGCGGGCGGTTGCTGATTTGCGAGATGCTGGTGAACGAGACGCGGACGGGGCCGACGCGGGCGTTGATGCAATCGCTGAATATGTTGACGTGCACGGAGGGCCAAGAGCGGACGGCGGCGGAGTATGACGCGCTGTGCAGAGCTGCGGGATTTCGGGAGACGCGGGCCGTTGTGACGGGAGCGCCCGTTGATGCGGTGCTTGCCATAAAATAACCGAGGAACTTCATGTCAGTCACTATTGAGAAACAGGAATGGAAGGGCTGGCCGAACTGCTGGCGCCTGGCCAATGGAAC